>DASZFQ010000201.1:0-58848 GCA_035939595.1 Casimicrobiaceae bacterium | reverse complement strand
CAGAACGGCCGTCACGAGCGCATGCACCTCACCTTGAAGAAGGAAGCTACCCGCCCGCCAGGCATGAACAGCCTGCAACAACAGGCTCGCTTCGACGCCTTCGTGCGCGAATTCAACTCCGAGCGGCCTCACGAGGCCTTGGCCATGCAGACCCCGGCCGAAATCTATTCGGCCTCGCCAAGAATCTATCGCGGGCTACCCGAGCTCACTTACCCGTGGCACGATCGCGACGTCGTCGTCACAGCTTGCGGCCGCATCTGCATGTACCGCAAACGCATCAACATCTCACACGTCTTGGCTGGGCAGCGTGTCGGCATTAAGGAAGTCGATGAGGGCATTTGGATCGTCAGCTTTATGCAGTACGATCTCGGCTACATCGACTTGGAGCAGCAAACCCTGCAACCTCTGGACAACCCGTTCGGCACGCGGTTGTCACCCATGTCTTAGGTACGGCCTGACACCCATGTGTCCGGGCCGTACCATACTTATCTGGCGGAGAGAGAGGGATTCGAACCCTCGATACACCTTTTTGGGCGTATGCTCCCTTAGCAGGGGAGTGCCTTCGACCACTCGGCCATCTCTCCGGTCCGCTTCGATTCTACCTGTCGCCGCTCTGCGCAGTCAAAGCGGTTCGCAGCAAAATCCATGTCATAGATGCTTCACGCCGCCTGCGGCGCCTGATCGAGCTCGAACACGCGGTGCAATTGGCGTACCGCGAGCTCTAAGTACTTCTCATCGATGACCACCGACGTTTTAATCTCAGAGGTCGAGATCATCTGGATGTTGATGCCCTCGTCAGCGAGCGCCTTGAACATTTTTGCGGCAATGCCGACATGCGAGCGCATGCCGATGCCCACTAGGGAAACCTTGCAGATGCGGTTGTCGCCTATGATCTCGCGCGCGGTAAACCCCTTTCCGGTCTCGCCCTTGAGCACGTCGAGCGCTTTCTTGTACTCGGCCCGATTGACAGTGAAAGAAAAGTCGGTGTGACCCGATGCACCGATGTTCTGTACGATCATGTCCACGTCGATGTTGGCAGCGGCAACGGGCCCGAGGATCGCATAGGCGATGCCGGGACGGTCTTCGACCCCCATGAGCGAAATTTTCGCCTCGTCGCGGTTGAAGGCGATGCCGGAGATGATGGCCTGTTCCATGGTCTCGTCCTCCTCGAAAGTAATGAGCGTACCGGGCGAGGTGCTCGCCGGATCGTCGAACGACGACAGCACGCGAAGTTTGACCTTGTATTTGCCGGCGAACTCGACCGAGCGCAATTGCAGAACCTTGGAGCCCAAGCTCGCCATCTCGAGCATTTCCTCGAAGGTCACGCGCTCGAGTCTCCGCGCCTCGGGAACGATGCGCGGATCCGTGGTATAGACACCGTCGACATCGGTGTAGATCTGACACTCGTCGGCATTCAGTGCGGCGGCGAGTGCGACACCGGAGGTATCCGAGCCACCACGGCCCAGCGTCGTGATATTGCCCTCGGCGTCGACGCCCTGGAAGCCGGCAACGATCACGACCGTGCTCTCGGCAAGGTCCTTGCGCAACGGCGCAACGTCGACGTCAAGAATTCGCGCCTTGGTGAACGCGCTGTCGGTCAGTACGCGGACCTGCCCGCCGGTGTAGCTCTTTGCCTTCAGGCCCAGTTCATGCAGGGCGATGGCGAGCAAGCCGATCGTCACCTGCTCGCCGGTCGCGGCGATGACGTCGAGCTCGCGCGGATCGGGACTCGGGGAGAGCTCGCTCGCGAGCGCGAGGAGGCGGTTGGTTTCGCCGCTCATCGCCGACACCACGACCACAAGCTGGTGCCCCTCGCCATGGAACCGGGCGATGCGCCGGGCGACGTTCTTTATCCGTTCGGTGCTCCCGACCGACGTGCCGCCGTATTTCTGCACGATCAGAGCCATGTGCCCGTGCCCGGATCGTGGGTCACAGCTTGCGGAACGCGATCGTCGCGTTGGTGCCGCCGAAGCCGAATGAATTGGATAACGCGGCACGGATCGGCATCGAGCGCGCCTTATTGGGAACGAAATCAAGGTCGCAGCGCGGATCCTGGTGAAACAGGTTCGCCGTCGGCGGTGCGACCTGGTCGCGCATCGCGAGCACGGTAAAAACCGCTTCGATCGCCGCCGCGGCGCCGAGGAGGTGGCCGGTCATCGACTTGGTCGAGGAGAGTGCGAGTTTGGAGGCGTGTTCGCCGAAACAGCGCTTGACGGCGACGCACTCGGCCAGGTCGCCGAGCGGCGTGGACGTGCCATGGGCGTTGATGTAATCGATGTCCGTCGTGTTGAGCCCGCTGTTCTTGAGCGCGTTGGCCATGCTGCGCGCCGCGCCGGCCCCGTCCTCCGGCGGCGCGGTGATGTGGTGCGCATCGGCCGACATGCCGTATCCGGCAAGCTCGCATTCGATCCGTGCGCCGCGTGCCCGCGCATGCTCGAGCTCCTCGAGCACCAGTATGCCGGCGCCCTCTCCGAGCACGAAACCGTCGCGATCGATGTCCCATGGGCGGCTGGCCGTTGCCGGATCGTCGTTGCGCGTCGAGAGTGCCCGCGCCGCACAGAACCCTCCAACGCCGAGCGGGCTGATGGTCGCTTCGGCGCCGCCGGCCACCATGATGTCCGCGTCGCCGTATTCGATCAGCCGACCCGCCTCGCCGAAGCTGTGGTTCGCCGTCGAGCAGGCCGTCACGGTCGCCAGGTTCGGGCCGCGGTAGCCGTAGTGAATCGATACCAGCCCCGAGATCATGTTGATGATCGATCCCGGCACGAAGAACGGCGAGATCTTGCGCGGACCGCCTTCGGAAAAGGCCTTGGCGGTCTCCTCGATCATCGGCAGGCCTCCAATGCCCGAACCGATACACACGCCGACGCGGTCGAGATCGCCGCTGAAGCCCTGGAGCCCCGCATCACGGATCGCTTCCATCGTCGCCACCAGTCCATAATGGATGAACGTGTCGTAGCGCCGCGCCTCCTTGCCGGAAAGATACTGGGTCACGTCGAAGCCCTTGACCTCGCCGGCGATCTGGGAGGCAAAGGCGGACGCATCGAAACGCGTGATGCGCCCGATGCCCGATCGGCCGGCGAGAATGTTCTCCCACGCCGCCGGCACGCCCACGCCGACCGGCGAGATGATCCCCATTCCGGTGACGACGACGCGGCGCTTCGGCATGGCGGCTGAACGAAAGTGGCGGACGCAGTGCCGCGGCTTGGCCGCGCGGCGACGCCACCGAGTGGGGCGGCAGGCCGCCCGGCAGGTATCGGTTACTTCTTGTGGTGCGAGTTGATGTAGTCGACGGCCTGCTGCACCGTCGTGATTTTCTCGGCTTCCTCGTCCGGGATCTCGGTCTCGAATTCCTCCTCGAGGGCCATGACGAGTTCCACCGTATCCAGCGAGTCAGCGCCGAGGTCGTCGACAAACGACGATTCGTTCTTGATCTCGGCTTCGTTCACGCCGAGTTGCTCGGCGACGATTTTCTTGACTCGTTGCTCCACGTTTTCCATGCGTCTCCTCCGCAAAGGGATCCTGGCGTTGCCAATTGGCGATTTTACCAGATCACGCAAGCTACGCCATGTACATGCCACCGTTCACATGCAGCGTGGCACCGGTTATGTACCCCGCCTCGCGCGAGGCGAGAAACGCGACCGCATGGGCGATATCCTCCGGCAACCCCAATCGGCCCAGGGGAATGCGCGCGATCAGCTGCTCGCGCTGTGCGGTGGAAAGCGCGCGTGTCATGTCGGTGTCGATGAAGCCCGGGGCCACGCAGTTGACCGTGATGCTGCGACCGCCGACCTCCTGCGCCAGGGACTTGGTGAACCCGATCAGCGCCGCCTTGGCGGCGGCATAATTCGCCTGGCCGGCATTGCCGCTGGCGCCGACAACCGAGCCGATGTTGATGATGCGGCCATGGCGGGCCTTGATCATGCCGCGCAGGACCGCCTTCGACAACCGGTAGGCCGCCTTGAGATTGACATCCATGATCGCGTCCCATTCCTCCTCTTTCATGCGCAGCAGAAGGTTGTCCTTCGTGATGCCCGCATTGTTGACCAGGATCGCGATGCTGCCCAGACGCTCTGCGATGCCCGCCACGGCCATTTCGACGGCTGCGCCCTGCGCCACGTCGAGGCGGATTCCTTCGCCACTGCAGCCTTCAGCCTTGAAGTACGCCGTGATCGCCTCGGCACCCTCGTCACGGGTAGCGGTGCCGACCACGCGGGCGCCGGCGCGCGCAAGGGCCAGGGCAATCGCCCGGCCAATGCCGCGGGTGGCGCCGGTAACAAGCGCGATCTGTCCCTCGAGCATGGGCCTCCCCTCTACGTCGTCTCGGCAATGGCTGCCGCAAGGGCATCGCCGTCGCTCAACGGCAATGCCGCGAGCTCGGGGGCGATGCGCTTGATCAACCCGGTGAGAACTTTGCCAGGACCGCATTCGACCACGTGGGTGACGCCGCGCGCCGCGAACAGACGTATGGTCTCGACCCAGCGCACGGGGCTGGCCGCCTGTGCCGCCAGCGCCACCCGGATCGCGTCCGGCGTCCGCGCTTCCCGCGCATCGGCGTTGTGCAGCACCGGCACGACGGCCGGATCGATGACGAGCTTGGCGAGGTAGGCTGCGAGCCGCTCGGCAGCTGGCTTCATGAGCAGGCAGTGAAAGGGTGCGCTCACGGGCAACATGAGCACGCGTTTCGCGCCGGCTGCCTTGGCAGTGGCGCTGGCGCGCTCGACCGCTTCGCGATGACCGGCGATGACGGTTTGATCCGGCGCGTTGAGGTTTACCGGCTCGACCACCTGACCCTGCGCCGCTTGCCGACAGGCGTCCTCGACCGCCGCGGACTCCAGCCCCATGATCGCCGCCATGGCGCCGACCCCGGCCGGAACGGCCTCCTGCATCGCCTGCGCCCGAAAACGCACCAGCGGCAGCGCGTCGGCGAAGGCGAGCGAACCGGCGGCGACAAGCGCGGCGTATTCGCCCAGGCTGTGGCCAGCCAGCACGCCAGGCGCCCTGCCACCGCCGCCACGCCAGGCACGATACACCGCGACGTCGGCAGCCAGCATGAGCGGCTGCGTGTTAACCGTCTGATTGAGCGCTTCGCCGTCGCCGTCCTCGACCAGCGCCCAAAGGTCCTGCCCCAGCACCGCCGAGGCTTCGGCGAAGGTTTCGCGCACCACCGGATAGCTACCGTAGCGACTCATCATGCCCACGGATTGCGATCCTTGCCCTGGAAATACCATAGCAAGTTTCATCGTCACCATCGTAGCAGGATCGATCCCCAGGTGAATCCGCCGCCGACACCGAGCAGCAGAACATGCTGGCCGCCGCGGATGCGCCCGTCGCGCACTGCAACGTCGAGGGCCAGCGGTATCGACGCGGCCGAGGTATTGGCGTGCCGGTCGACCGTCGTCACCATCTTTTCCGGCGCCAGGTGCAACTTCTTCGCGGTCGCGTCCATGATGCGGATGTTCGCCTGGTGTGGAATGAGCCAGTCGATCGCGGCGGTCGTAAGCCCGTTGGCCGCCAGGGCCTCGTGCGCCACCTCGGCGAGCACCTTGACGGCGAATTTGAACACCGTGTTGCCTTCCATGGTCAGCAGCGGTGTGCCGCTTACCGCGCCGTGCGCAACCGTTCCCGGCACCGCCAGGATGTCGCGGTAGTGGCCGTCCGCATGCAGGTGTGCCGACAGGATGCCCGGTTCGGCCGCCGGCGTGAGCACGACGGCCCCCGCCCCGTCCCCGAACAGCACGCAGGTGCCGCGATCCTCCCAATTGAGAATGCGCGAGTAGATTTCGGCGCCGACAACCAGCGCGTTGCGGACCCGGCCGCACTTCACCATCAGGTCGGCCAAGGCGAGGGCATAGACGAAGCCGCTGCAAACCGCCTGCACATCGAAGGCGGGGCCGTTGCGCGTGCCGAGCCTGTCCTGCAGGATGCATGCCGTCGACGGAAACACCATGTCCGGCGTGGTCGTGGCCAGCACGATCAGGTCGACTGCCGAGGGCGCGAGGCCGGCGGCGGACAGCGCCTCGCGCGCCGCTTCGAGCGCAAGGTCGCTGGTTTTCTCATCGTTCGCCGCGATATGCCGCTGGAGAATGCCGGTGCGGGTGCGAATCCACTCATCGCTCGTATCGACGCGCTGGGCCAGCTCTGCGTTGGACAGAACCTTTGCGGGAAGGTAGCTGCCCGTCCCGACGATGCGGCTATGCATCGCCCGTTCCCACCGCTGCGGCGGCGACAGTGAGCGTGCCCTGTGCCGGCGCGGGCGTGAGCGCCAGTCGCTGCGCGATTCGCTCCAGCACGTCGTGGGCGACCTCCGCGTGCGCCTTCTTGAGCGCATAGCGGAAGGCCAGCGTATCGGCGGCGCCGTGGCTCTTGATCACCACGCCCTTGAGGCCGATCAGCGTCGCCCCGTTGTAGCGCCGGGGGTCGACGCGGCGTTTGAAGGCATTGAGCATCGGTAGCGCGAACAGCGAGAGCAAGCGCCGGAACACGCTGCGTGTTAACTCTTCGCGCAGGAAATCGGCGAGCATCTGCGCGAGCCCCTCCGAGGTCTTCAGGGCGACATTGCCGACGAAGCCGTCGCAGACGATCACGTTGGTCGTGCCCTGGTAGATGTCGGTCCCTTCGACATTGCCGTGGAAGTTGAGGCCGGAAGCCTTGAGTAGCTCCGCGGCCCGCTTGACCACGTCGTTGCCCTTGATATCTTCCTCGCCGATGTTGAGCAGGCCGATGCTCGGCCGCTCGATGCCTTCGACCGCGGCGACCAGCGCGCTACCCATCACTGCGAATTGCAACAGCTGCTCCGCGGTGCAGTCGACGTTGGCGCCCAGATCGAGCGCGGTGGTGATGCCCTGGCGGGTGGGCAGCTGCGAGGCGATCGCCGGGCGGTCGATGCCAGGCAGGGTCTTGAGCACAAAGCGCGATATCGCCATGAGCGCACCGGTGTTCCCCGCCGACACACAGGCCTGCGCAGTGCCATCCTTGACCAGGTTGATGGCCACGCGCATCGACGAATCCTTCTTGTGCCGCAGCGCGTCGGCCGGAGGTTCGTGCATCTCGATCGCCTCGCTGGCTGGCTGAACGCTGACGCGATCGAGCGCCGTCGAGCGCATCGATGCAAGGCTTTTGCGCAGCGCGGCTTCGTTGCCGACGAGCACGATCCGGGCGTCCGGCGCCTGCTCGAGAAACTGCAGCGAAGCCGCGACGGTCACGGGAGGGCCGTGATCGCCACCCATCGCGTCGACGGCAATGGTGACCTGCATCAGAGTGCAACGTTCCTTTGCGCCGGCGCCGCTTGCGCGCCCCACGCGGGAGAGGGTTTGGCCCGGATGCGTCGGGGCCCGCGCCCCGGCGAGAGCAACCCGGCTCTAAGCGTCGCCCTTGGTCTTGACGACTTTCTTGCCGCGATAATAGCCGCTGGGGCTGATGTGATGGCGCCGGTGCACTTCCCCGCTGATGGGCTCGACCGCGAGCGGCGGGTTGGTCAGAAAATCATGCGCACGCCGCATGCCGCGCTTCGATGCCGATTTTTTGTTCTGCTGAACAGCCATTTCGTATCACTCCTCAAACGATCTATCGGTCCCCTTCTTCAAGGCGGCGAGCCGCGCGAACGGGGAGGTGGCGCCGGGCGCCTGCCCAGCCGTCGCCGTGTTCGCGCCCGGACCGAGGCTCTCCGGACACTGCCCTTCGGCGTGCGTCGGTGCGAACGGCAACGAAAGCAGAATCTCGTCTTCGATGAGCGTCAGCGCATCGAGCGGCGCCGCCGCAAGCACCACCTCCGCCTCGCCTGCGTCCAAGGCCTCGAGCTCGGCTTCCGTGCGCGCCAGCAACAGTTCGGTCTGCTGCGCAACGGGAAGCGCGAATGGCTGCAAGCAGCGCTGGCAGATCACCGGCAGGCTGCCTTCGACTGCCACCGAAAGCGTGGGGCGCCCGCCGGCATCGTGGCCGCCGGCGATAGTCCAGGCGACTCGCGTCGCCGCGTTGCTCGGCGCCAGGCGATCGGCGATACGCGCCTGCCGCATCACGTCGAGTTCTCCGGCGAGCCGCTCATCGCGGGCCGCCAAGCCGAACGCATCGAAGCGCCCTGCCCACGTCGCCCCCGCACTCCGGTTCAACCTCGTCTCCGTGCCGCCTGCAGGTTGCGGCTGAGCGCCCGGATCGCTTGCTTACAAGCGACGCCGTCGACCCGAATTACCGCAAGCCAAAGCAAACATAGGATAATAGCCCGCCAGCCAGACAGTGTCAAAGAAAAGCGTGGAAACAAGGACTTTGCCCTCAGATCGGCCGCTCATTCTGGCCTCCGCCTCGCCCTACCGGCAAGCGCTCCTCCAGCGCCTCGGGCTGCCGTTTCTGGTTGTCGCGGCAGAGATCGATGAGACACCGCGCGCAGGCGAGTTGCCTGCCCAGACCGCCGTCCGACTCGCCGAGGCAAAGGCGCGCGCGGTGGCACCCCGGTATCCGATGGCGCTGCTGATAGGCTGCGATCAGATTGCGGACTTCCACGGCCTGGCAGTCGGCAAGCCGCGCGACCGCGCCGATGCCCTCGAGCAGTTGCGGACCATGCAAGGCAGAACGGTGACCTTTCACACTGCGGTGGCATTGCTCAATGCGCAAACCGGTACCTGTCGCACGGCGCTGGTCGATGTCACCAGCACCTTCCGCCATCTCGATGATGCCACGCTGCAGGCCTATCTCGACCGCGAGCAGCCGTTCGACTGCGCCGGGTCGGTCAAGGCCGAAGGCCTCGGCATCGCGCTCTTTACGCGCCTTGCCAGCGACGACCCGACGGCGCTGATCGGCCTGCCGCTGATCCGCCTGACCGACTTGCTCGAGGCCGAAGGCGTGCGCCCCCTGGCGGTCGTGGCGTGAGTGCGGTTAGACAGCCTGCATCCGCCCCTCCGGGGCGGCTCTACCTCATTCCCAATCTTTTGGGGTTGACGGAGCCCCGAGCAGTGCTCCCCGACCGCACCCTCGAGGTCGCCCGGCGCTTGACGCACTTCGTGGTCGAGACACCCAAGGCCGCGCGGAGCTTCCTCAAGGCGATCGCCCCGGAGCGATCGCTGCAGTCGCTCTCGCTCGCGGAATTAAACGAACACACGCCGGCAGAGCGGGTCGATGCGCTGCTGGGGCCGGCGCTCGCCGGCCACGATCTGGGGCTACTTTCCGATGCCGGCTGCCCTGGCGTTGCCGACCCCGGCGCAGACCTTGTGGCGGCGGCACATCGTGCGGGTGTGCGCGTGGTGCCGCTGGTCGGGCCCTCCGCGGTGCTGCTGGCGCTTATGGCAGCGGGGATGAACGGGCAGGCGTTCACCTTCCACGGTTACCTGCCGGCCAAGCCGGGTTTGCGCGAGCGCGCGCTAAGCGCGCTCGACGAGACGCTGCGGCGCAGCGCCGTGACGCAACTATTCATCGAGACGCCGTACCGCAACGAGGCACTCCTCACCGCGGTGGTTTCGACTTGCCGTCCTGAATTGCGCCTCTGCGTGGCGATCGATCTGAGCCTGCCGAGCGAACAGATCGTGAGTTGGCCAATCGCCGCGTGGCGCGAGCGCAAGCGGCCGGACCTGGCCCGACGGCCGGCGATTTTTCTGCTCGGAAGGGACTGATTGCAAAGCCGCGGCGGGCGCGGCAGCGCGCTTATTCGTCCGGCGAGCTCTTGATATAACTGCGCAGCATGCGATTTTCGAAGCTCTGCTCTTCGTACACCGCCTTGGCGACGTCGTGAAATGACACCACGCCGAGCAGCATCGCGCCATCCTGTACCGGAACATAGCGGGCGTGGCGCTCGAGCATGACCCGGCGCAGTTCCATCACGTCGAGGCCCGGCGCGGC
Organism: Casimicrobiaceae bacterium; assembly: GCA_035939595.1. Taxonomy (GTDB): domain Bacteria; phylum Pseudomonadota; class Gammaproteobacteria; order Burkholderiales; family Casimicrobiaceae; genus PALSA-1003. The sequence continues at coordinate 49,023 of DASZFQ010000201.1, read as the reverse complement.
GATCAACGGGTCGCGGACGTAGATTTCGCTGACTTTGAGGTTGCCCAGCTGCCCCTGGCCCTTGGCCAACGCCTCCAGCACCTCGGCAAAGGTCACCAAACCGACCATCTGCCCGTGATCCATGACGACCAGCGAGCCGATGTCGTGCTGCGCCATCACTTTGACCGCGTCGAGCACCGTCCCGTTGGGCGGTGCCGTGAACAGGGCGTTGCCCTTGATCCGGAGGATTTCGCTGACCAGCATCGGTTTCTCCTCGCCCGCTTAGGCAACGAGGTTACTCCCGGACGGTAGGCCGGCGCAACCGGGTGGTGACAACCACGGCGAAAATTGCCCTGACGTGCAGCTAGCTGCTAACCGGCCAGCGCGCGCCGTTCCCGCAGCGCCTGCGCCAATGTGCCGCTGTCGACGTACTCGAGCTCCCCGCCGACCGGCACGCCTCGAGCCAGCCGCGTTACGACGAGACCTTTTGTCGCGAGCAGTTCGCCGATGTAGTGCGCGGTCGCTTCGCCTTCGTTGGTGAAATTGGTTGCCAGCACGACTTCGCGCACGACCCCGTCCTGCGCGCGCTTGAGCAGCCGGTCAAGGCGGATCTCCTTCGGGCCGACGCCATCCAGGGGCGACAGGCGCCCCATCAGCACGAAGAACAGTCCCGAATAGGCCAGCGTATGCTCGATCATCATCAGGTCAGCCGGTGTCTCGACCACGCAAAGCAGGGTCGGATCGCGCTTCGACGAGCGGCACAGCGCGCACAGCTCGCCCTCGGTAAAGGTGTTGCAGCGCTCGCAATGGCGGATGGTCTGCGTCGCCGCTTCGAGCGCGCGGGCGAGGCGCTGCGCCCCGTCGCGATCATGCTGCAGCAGGTGCAACGCGATACGCTGCGCCGCTTTCGGGCCGACGCCGGGCAGGCAACGCAGCGCCTGCGTCAATTCCTCAAGACTGCCCAACGGCTCCATCACCGTGCTTTAGAACGGCAGCTTGAATCCGGGTGGCAAGGGCATCCCCGCGGTAAGGCCGGCCATCTTTTCCTGCGCTCCCGCTTCGGCCTTGCGCACCGCGTCGTTGACGGCGGCAGCGATGAGATCTTCGAGCATGTCCTTGTCTTCGCCAAGCAGCGTCGGATCGATGGTCACCCGCTTGACGTCGTGGCGGCCGGTCATCACCACTTTGACCATCCCGGCCCCCGACTGGCCTTCGACTTCCATGGCGGCGATGGCTTCCTGCGCCTTCTTCATTCCCTCCTGCATCGCTTGCGCCTGCTTCATCAGCCCGCTGAGCTGGTTCTTCATCATGCGTGCAATTCTCCGCTGGTGCCTAAATCGGTTTGATCGAGTTCGGCTTGACGCGCGCGTCGAAACGCGACAGCAGGTCCTGGACGAACGGATCGTCGCGAAACGCCGCTTCGGTCTTCGCCTGCGCCGCCTCGCGCTCGCGCCTTTCCTTTGCCGCCAGACTGGTGGCCGCGACGCCGCCGATCTCGAAGCGCAAGCGCACGCGGCGCCCCAGCGCCTGCCCGATGGCATGGCGCAGCGTGTCGGCGTAGGGTGGATCGGTCAAATGACGGGCCGCTTCCGGCACCATCAAGACGAATTCGCTGCCGGAGACCGCTTTGAGTTCGGTTTGCGCGGCGAGTTGCAGTGCCATGCCGGACAGTTTCATCGCGGCGACGAAGGTGGACCAGGTCGCGGGGTCGGGCGCCGCAGGAAAGGCAGCTTCGCTCGCGGTGACGACCGGCGCGGTGGCGACGTGCGCTGCGCTCGCGCTTGGACCGGCAGCAGCCGGTTCCAGCGCGCCCGCGGCGTCGCCGGTGCGTTCCGTTTTGGGCGCAGCACGCGGCGGCACCGCTCCCGGCGACTCGGTCGCCGGGTCGAACGCAAGCAGGCGCAGCAGGGTCATCGAAAAGCCCGTCTGCTCGTCGGGTGCAAGCGAGAGATCGGTGCGTCCCTGCAGGCAGATTTGATAGGCGAGTTGCACCGCATCCGGGGCAAACGCCTCTGCCAGCGCCTTCACCCGTTCGGCATCGGGGACCGCGTCGCTCGCATCGGGAACCGTCTGCACGAGCGCGATGCGATGCAGCAACAGTGCGAGTTCTTCCAGGGCCCCTGCAAGCGACACGCCGCGCTCGGTCAGCGTTCGCGCCTGTGCTAAGAGCGCCGGCCCGTCGCGGGCAATCAACGCGTCAACGATGCGGTAGGCGTAATCGGCATCGACCGTGCCAAGCATGGAGCGCACGCCGCCATCGCGCACTTCGCCCGCACCGTAGGCGAGCGCCTGATCGAGCACCGACAGCGCATCGCGCATCGAGCCGCGGGCGGCGCGCGCGATCAGCGCAACGGCGCTGTCGTCGAAGGCGACGCCTTCCGCGCGCAGGATCTCGGAGAGCCGCGCCGCAATCGTGGCAGGCGGCAGCAGCTTCAGGTTAAATTGCAGGCAGCGCGACAGAACGGTGACGGGGATCTTCGGCGCGTCGGTGGTCGCCAGCACGAATTTCACGTGCTCGGGAGGCTCCTCCAGCGTCTTCAACATCGAGTTGAACGCCGGCTTCGACAGCATGTGCGCCTCGTCGATGAGGTACACCTTGTAGCGTCCGACGGTCGGCGCGTAGCGCGCGTTGTCCAGGATCTCGCGCATGTTGTCGATGCCGGTGTTCGACGCCGCGTCGAGCTCGAGCAAGTCGACGAAGCGGCCGGCGTCGATGTCGACGCAGGCCGCGCAAACGCCGCAAGGCGTGGCCGTGACGCCCCGAACGCAGTTCAGGCTCTTGGCGAGGATGCGCGCGATGGTCGTCTTGCCCACCCCGCGCGTTCCGGTCAACAGATAGGCATGATGCAGCCTGCCTTGCTCGAGGGCGTTGGACAGGGCGCGCACGACATGCTCCTGGCCGGAGAGTTCGGCAAACGTCTTGGGCCGCCACTTGCGGGCGAGGGCTTGATAGGTCATCGAGTCAGGGCGCCCTTCGAGCGAAGCACGAGCAAGGGGGGAGGCGAGCCGTATCCCCGGCACTTGCAGAGAACAGTTATGGCTGCTTCCTTCCGGACCTGACCAGGTTCACCATCATGCAATGCGGGGCGGCCCGCCGTTGATCGTTGCAATGCGAGCGCAGGTGCAGGTGCATTATCGGCGAACGCCGCCCGGGCGGCAAGCCGTGCCGCGACAAGCCTCGCCGGTATAATCGCCCAAGCGCACGATCCATCGGGCTCGAATTGCGACCCAAATTCATCCTGTGGAGTTGCCTCGCCGCTCTGACCGCCTGCGGGCCTGCGCCCACGCCGCCTGCCCCGAAGCAGGCGCCGATGCTGGTGATGGCGATGCGCCCCGGCCCGACGACCTGGTTCTCCGGTGCCGATGGCGATGCCGCAGGTCTCGATCGCGATCTCGCCGAGTTGTTTGCGGCGGAGCTCGGCATCGCGCTCAAGGTCATCGCCGTCGCCAGCCCGGCGCAGCTGGTTGCCGCCATCAGCAGCGGTGAAGCGCGCATCGGCGCCGGCGGCTTTTATGATCCGTCCGGCGGCGCGGCCAGCGGACCGGGTCCTTCCTTGCTCTATACCCGCGGCTACTACGCCATCGAGCCGGTGCTCGTCTACAACATCGAGGGCTTCCGCCCCGAATCGTGGGACGACTTAAGTGGCGAGGTGGTCGGTGTCGTCGAAGGCACAGGCTTGCTGGCCAGAGTGCGCGCCGAGCATCCCGAGGTGAGCTGGCGCGCGGTCGAGCCGTCCGCCGCGGAAGGCTTGATCGAGCAGGTGTCGGAGGGCTCGCTCGGCTATGCCGTGGTGGCCTCGCACGAGGCGGCGGCCGCACGCAACGTGTTCCTCAATGTCGAGACGGCCTTTGCGGTGGGACCTAAGCAGGACCTGGTGTGGATCCTGCCCTCCACGCAGGCATCGCTGCGCGACCGGGCGGACGCGTTTTTTGACCGCATCCGCAAGAATGGCACGCTGCAACGGCTGATCGACCGTTATTTCGGTTACGCGAACCGGGTCGAGCACATCGACGCCAGCGCATTCCAGGAGCGCATCCATGCCGTGCTTCCCACCTACATCACGATGTTCCATCAGGCGCAGCAACTAACCGGAATCGATTGGCGACTGCTTGCTGCGATCGCCTACCAGGAATCGCACTGGGACCCGCAGGCGACCAGTGCGACCAACGTCCGCGGCATGATGATGCTCACCGAGGACACCGCCAAGCGGTTGCGCATCGTCGATCGCCTCGAGCCGCGGCAGAGCATCGTTGCCGGAGCGCGCTACCTCGCCGACCTGAAACGGACCCTGCCACAGCGGATCAGCGAGCCCGACCGAACCTGGATCGCGCTGGCTGCGTTCAATATCGGCATTGGACACCTCGAGGACGCGCGCGTGCTGGCGGCACGACAGAAGTTCAACCCAGACTCGTGGAGCGACCTCAAGAAAACGCTGCCACTGCTCGCCCAGACCGATCTTGCCGATCAAACCAAGTACGGAGCGGCGCGCGGCGGCCAGGCCGTTGTTTTCGTCGAGACCGTGCGCGCGTATTACGACGTGCTGTTGCGGCTGGAGAAGCCGTACTATGGTGCGCAGCTACAAGCCACACAGTAGCGCCAACCTCACTAAGAGCCCCACAACGATGGCGTTCGGCCCGATGCGGACGTAACGCTCGTCCCTATATCGGCGCGTCCGCGCAATGGCCGCGGTCTATGCCGTCACGTTCAATTGCTGATTGGCTAGCCTTTGGCACGGTAAGTCACTGGCTTACGCTGTAGGCGCGCTCCCTGCTGGGATTGCCCTCGCGTGCTTCTTGGGCGGCGCGCCTTGCGTTCGTCCGATTGCCGATCGAAGTGGACGACAGGCGCGAAGGCTGATGCCTCGTCGACAAAAGCGGCGGCATTACGAGCCGCCGAGAAGCCCGTCGCTCCGAAGCAGGCGCGCAACCTCGTTCGCATATTGCGGCGCGTCCTGCTCCAAGGTCGCAGGATTGTAGGTCGGCGGATTGAACGTCCACACCGGTCGCGCAGTCTTGACATCGAACAACGTCGTGTAAATGGTCGCAGCCTGATAACTCTCTGTGACAATTCCAGGTTCGTACCAACCCACGAACATGTTGGAAGCGGCGGGCACTACGACATCCGGGGCAACCCCGACCGTTGTCTCGGTGGTGAATCCCGAAAGTCGCACGAGCAGAGCGGCATCCGCGCCCGACTGCACTATCGCGGCACGCATGGAGGCCTGGTCCGGTGTGCGGTCGGTTGGCACGTATTGCCAACCCGGCACGGCAGTGACACCTGCACCCTGTAGTGCGTACACCATCAGGTTCTCAAACCCGCGTTGGTCCTTGAGACTCCGCGCACTCAGGCCGACGACGAATATTTTCTTGAACGGGGGGCCGTTGTAATTCGGATCGCGCCAAGTCGTGGTCACGAGCGGACTGGGCACCGACGCGCAGGCGACAACTAGCGACAGCAAGGCAAGGCTCAACGCGGTGCGCAGCGAATATATAGACATGTGATTCTCCACTCAGAAGTAAGTCTTTGGGAACGCCGGCGCGCCTTGTTGACAGCGTTTCGACTCATGGTGAATCCACCTTATGAAAGCCGTCAAGTGTACCTCGGCCCGCCGAATGGCGGCCGTTGGCCGAGACGGTGCAGATCGACCCGTTACTGACGGTCGAGCGCACCTATCGGCAACATAGGTAGAAACAATTGGACGCAGCAGCTGCGGTCCGGTAGTTTGTATGCTGTTGTCAATACGTTTGGATGCGACAAAAGCCGATGAGAGATCGTGAATTCCTTGCTGACGCAGCACAGGAACCGGGCGGCATCGTTGAGAAACTTCGTGGCTGGTGGACAGGCAAGGATCCAGACGAGGAATACCTCGCTGCCGCTACCGACCTCGCCGACCTCGAACGTCGAATGCGGCTACTCGACCGCGGCAACGGCGGGCCGGTGTTCGTGACGTTCAATCACTGACACTGCGCGAAGGTCAGTAACGCGCCTCAGCGCAGCGCTGCGATGAGGCTCATGCCACCCATATAGGGTTGCAATAGCGGCGGGATATCGACGCCACCGTCGGCGCGCTGAAAGTTCTCCAGCACTGCGAGCAGGGTGCGGCCCACCGCGAGCGCTGACCCGTTGAGCGTGTGCACGAGCTGTGGCTTGCCCTGGCCATCGCGAAAGCGCGTCTGCATCCGCCGCGCCTGGAACGCCTCGCAGTTGGAGCACGACGAAATCTCACGAAAGGTCTGCTGACTCGGCAGCCACACCTCCACGTCGTAGGTCTTCGCGGCCGCAAAGCCCAGATCGCCGGTGCACAGCGTCATGACCCGGTAGGGCAACTCGAGCCGTTCCAGGACCCGCTCGGCGTGGCCGGTGATCTCCTCGAGCGCCGCGTAGGAGCCGTCCGGGTGGACGATCTGCACCAGCTCGACCTTGTCGAACTGGTGCACGCGCATGATGCCGTGCGCGTCCTTGCCGTAGCTTCCGGCCTCGGAGCGGAAGCACGGCGTGTGGGCGGTGAGCTTGAGCGGCAGCCGGTCCCCGGGGATGATCTCGTTGCGCTGCAGATTGGTCAGCGAGACCTCGGCCGTGGGGATGAGATACAGGCGCGCGTCGTCGTCGGCGCCGCCCTTGATAACCCGGAACAGGTCGTCTTCGAACTTCGGCAGTTGCCCGGTCCCTGTCATGGTCTCCGCATTGACGATGTAGGGCACGTAGCACTCGGTATATCCATGTTCGGTCGTGTGCAGGTCGAGCATGAACTGCGACAGCGCGCGGTGCAGGCGCGCCACGGCGCCGCGCAGCGTATAGAAGCGCGCACCGGCGAGTTTGGCTGACGATTCGAACTCCAGCCCGCCGACCGCGGCGCCCACAGCGACGTGATCGCGCGGCGCGAACTCGAACGCGCGCGGGATGCCCCAGCGTCGCACTTCGACGTTGTCCGCTTCCGAGTGCCCGACCGGAACGCTCACGTGCGGCAGATTGGGCATGCCCAGCATCCACTCGCGCAAGCCGGCCTGGATGTCGGCGAGTTCGCGCTCCAGCGCGGTCAATTCGTCGCCGATCCGGCGCACTTCCGCCATCGCTTCGGCAGCGTCCTCTCCCCTGCTCTTCGCCGCGCCGATCTGCTTGGAAAGGGTATTGCGCTTCGCTTGCAGCGCCTCGGTTCGCGTCTGGATCGCCTTGCGCTCGGCCTCGACCCGCTCGAATTTATCCCGGTCGAGCACGTAACCGCGCTGCTGCAGCCGCGCGGCGACGCCGGAGAGATCGTTGCGCAGCAATTGGATGTCGAGCATGCGCGAATTCTAGCAAACGGCCCTGGCGCAGCCGCCGCCGCGCCTCGACTCGCGCCGGTCAGGGCTTTTCGTCTTCGGCGCGGGTCTTGGCATCGCGCTCGCGCAACGTCTCGAGCTTCGCAGCGATCTTCGCTTCCAGGCCGCGCTCGGTCGGCGCGTAGAAGGAAATATCGGGCATGCCGTCGGGCAGATAGCGCGCGCCCGCCGCATAGGCGTCGTCCTCGTCGTGGGCGTAGCGATAGCCCTTGCCGTAGCCGAGCTCCTTCATCAGCCGCGTTGGCGCGTTGCGGATGGAGAGCGGCACCGGCCGCGAGCCGTCCTCGGCGATGAACGCGCGCGCCTTGCCATAGGCGACGTAGACAGCGTTGCTCTTGGCCGCACAGGCCAGATAGATCACCGCTTCGGCCAGCGCGAGCTCGCCCTCCGGCGTGCCGAGCCGCTCGTAGGTTTCCACCGCATCCAGCGCAAGGCGCAGAGCCCTCGGATCGGCCAGTCCGATATCCTCACTGGCCATGCGGATCATGCGTCGGCCAACGTAAAGCGGGTCGGCGCCGCCGTCAAGCATGCGGCACAACCAGTACAGCGCGGCATCGGGGTCGCTGCCGCGAACGGACTTGTGCAGCGCCGAGATCTGGTCGTAGAACGCCTCACCCCCCTTGTCGAAGCGGCGCAGGCTGCGGGCGATCGTCGCTTCGACGAATGCCAGGTCGATCGCCCGCCGCTGCGCCTGCGTCGCGGCGACGGCGAGCTGTTCGACCAGATTGATGAGCCGCCTTCCGTCGCCGTCGGCGTAGCCGACGATGGCGTCGCGGGCCGGCTGCTCGAGTGTGGCGTCCGGCATCGCCGCGGTGAGCGCCCGATCGAGCAGCTGTTGCAGGTCTTCGGGCTGCAATGCTTCGAGCACGTACACTTGGGCGCGCGACAGCAAGGCGCTGTTGACCTCGAACGACGGATTTTCGGTCGTCGCGCCGATGAAGGTCAGCAGTCCGCGTTCGACGAAGGGCAGGAACGCGTCCTGCTGCGCCTTGTTGAAGCGGTGCACCTCGTCGACGAACAGGATCGTATGGCGCCCCGATTGCGCCAGCGTCGCCTCGGCACGAGCGACGGCATCGCGAATGTCCTTGACGCCGGCAAGCACCGCGGAGAGGGCGATGAAATCGGCGCTGAACGCCGCCGCCATCAGCCGCGCCAGGGTGGTCTTGCCCGAACCCGGCGGGCCCCAGAGGATCATGGAGTGCAGCTTGCCCGACGCGAACGCGACCGCCAGCGGCTTGCCCGTGGCGAGCAGATGGCGCTGCCCAACCACCGCTTCGATCGTCGTCGGGCGCAACCGTTCGGCCAGCGGCGTGGCCGGGTTGGCGACGACAAAAAGATCAGTCGCCGACGACATCGGCGCCCTTCGGCGGGGTGAACGTGAACAGCTCCGGCGCGAGCTTGGGATTGCGCTCCAGCCCGGCGAAGGTGATGTGCGTGTGCTGGCCGAAGTTGTCCGAGATCTCCAATGCGGCGAGTCCGGACGCGTTGAAGCCAAGGCGGATGTCGCTGAACGTCGACTCCTTGTCCTTGGGCGTGGCACCGAGCCAGTCGAGGCCGTCCGCGGCCGGAAGATCGCGCCACTCGAAGGCCTGCTCGACGTTATCGCGACCGGCAAGCAGCGCGGCCGGAGTGGAACCCAGCGCCTGATCGTTGCGGCGCTTGACCACCTGGTTCAAGTCCGGGTCGTAGATCCACACCCGCTCGCCGTCGCCGACCAGCAGCTGCTGATAGGGCTTGTCGACGCTCCAGCGAAATTTGCCGGGGCGCGAAATGGCAAACTCGCCGCTCGCCTGCTGCACCACGCGGCCGTTCTTGTCCGTGACCGTCTGCAGGAAACTCGCGCGCGCGGTCTGGGTGTCGCGCACGAACGCGCGCAAACGCTCCAAGGTGGCGCCGTGCGCGCTTACCGCAACCGCGACCAGTACGAGCAGAAGCAGCGTTCGGCGCAAGCGCTAATCCTTGCCTGCCGGCACCAGGACTTCGCGGTTGCCATTGGTCTGCATCGCCGAGACCAGTCCCGCGCGTTCCATCTGCTCGATGAGCCGTGCAGCGCGGTTGTAGCCGATGCGCAAATGGCGCTGCACCAGCGAGATCGATGGCCGGCGCGTCTTGAGCACCACCGCCACCGCCTGGTCGTACATCGGGTCGGCTTCGCCGCCGGCGGTGTCGATGCGCAGCCCCTCCTCGTCTTCGCCGTTCGCGCCCGCAGCGAGTATCCCCTCGAGGTATTGCGGACCGCCCTGCGCCTTGAGGTGCTCGACCACCCGGTGCACTTCGCCGTCGGAGACGAAGGCGCCGTGCACCCGCAGCGGATGCCCGGTACCCGGCGGCAGATACAGCATGTCGCCCTGACCGAGCAGGGTTTCGGCACCCATCTGGTCCAAGATCGTGCGCGAGTCGACCTTGCTTGCGACCTGAAACGCGATGCGCGACGGGATGTTGGCTTTGATCAGCCCGGTGATGACGTCGACCGAGGGACGCTGGGTGGCGAGGATCAAGTGAATGCCGGCGGCCCGCGCCTTCTGCGCGATGCGCGCGATCAGCTCCTCGATCTTCTTGCCGGTGACCATCATCAGATCGGCCAGCTCGTCGATCACCACGACGATCAACGGCATCTCCTCGATCGGCTCGGGAGTCTCCGGGGTGAGCGAGAACGGATTGAGCAACGGCCGGCCCACTTTGCGCGCCTCGGCGACGCGGGTGTTGTAGCTCGCGAGGTTGCGCACGCCCAGGGTGGAGATCAGGCGGTAGCGGCGCTCCATTTCGCCCACGCACCAGTTGAGCGCGTTGGCGGCAAGCTTCATGTCGGTCACGACCGGTGCAAGCAGGTGCGGGATGCCTTCGTACACCGATAGCTCGAGCATTTTCGGATCGATCAGGACCAGGCGCACCTGCCGCGGCTCGGCCTTGTAGATCAGGGACAGGATCATGGCGTTGACCGCGACGGATTTGCCCGAGCCGGTCGTGCCCGCAACGAGAAGGTGCGGCATGCGCGCGAGGTCGGCGATGACCGCCTTACCGGCGATGTCCTTGCCCAGCGCCAGCGACAGCGGGCTCGGCATGTCGTTGTACGCCGCCGACGAAAGCAGCTCGACCAGTCGCACCAGCTGCCGGCGGGGGTTCGGCAGCTCGAGACCCATGCACGACTTGCCCGGGATCGTCTCCACGACGCGAATGCTGACCACCGACAGCGCGCGCGCCAGGTCTTTCATCAAGCTCACGATCTGGCTGCCCTTGACGCCGATCGCTGGCTCGATTTCGAAGCGGGTGATCACCGGCCCCGGATAGGCCGCAAGCACCCTTACCGCGACGCCAAAATCGGCGAGCTTGCGCTCGATCAGGCGCGAGGTGAACTCGAGCGTCTCCGCGCTCATATGCTCCTGCGCGGAGGGCGCATCCTCGAGCAGCGCCAGCGGTGGCAAGGGCGAGTCGGGCAGATCCTTGAACAGCGGTTTCTGCCGTTCCCTGACGACACGCTCGGACTTGGGAACCTCGATCATCGACGGCACGACGACCACCGGCTCCCGCTCCTCGCCGCTGATCTCGCGCGCGACGCCGACCGCATGCTCGCGTTGTTCGAATGCGAGCTCGCCGATTTCCCGATCGCGGCGGTCTTCGCGCCGCTTGCGCACGCGGGCGATGACCGCTTCAATGCCGCCGCCGATGCGCTCCATGAGCTTGAGCCAGGACATTCCGGTCAACAACGACCAGCCGGCGGCGCAGAGCGCGATCAGGAGCAGGGTCGCGCCGTTAAAGCCAAGCGCCTTGGCCAGGCTGTTGCCGACCAACTGGCCAATCGCGCCGCCGGGCGCCTGGGGCAGGGTCGCCGGCAGGCGATAGAGCCGCAGCGCCTCGAGGGCGCAACTCGCCAGCAGCAACAGCACGAACCCGGGCAGCACCACCCAAGCGGGGTGGCTCCGTTCGATATCGCCATCGGGATGCTGCGCTGCCATCATGCGGTGGTAGCCGATGACGACCAGCACGATCCCGGTCACCACCCACCACCACGCGGACAGGCCAAAGAGGTAGAGCAGAATATCGGCTACCCAGGCGCCCACCAGGCCGCCCTTGTTCTGGATCGGCCCGCCATTGCCGGAGAAAGACCATGCCGCGTCGGTCTTGTGATAGGTCGCGAGGATCAGTGCCAGAAAGGCGAGCAGCGCCACGACGAACAGCCACCAGGCTTCGTGCACCAGGGCCACGTGACGGGGCGACAGACGCCCTTCCGCGCGACCGGCTCCGCGCTGGATTACCGACTTATTTCGCTTGAAAATCATTGGATTGTGAAGCGTATTTCACGCGGCACATTATACACCGGCCGGATGCTCGGACAGACCCCGTCTTGGTCGCGGGGGAATCCCCCCCACATCAGTTAGAATCGCTCGGATTTTTGCTGCCGCAACGCTCTTCGAGCCACTTCCATGTCGACCCGACACGCGCGCCTGCTCATCCTCGGTTCCGGTCCGGCGGGGTTCACCGCCGCAGTATACGCCGCGCGCGCGAACCTGAAACCGATGCTCATCACCGGTCTGGCCCAGGGCGGGCAGTTGATGACGACCACCGACGTCGACAACTGGCCGGCCGACGCCGAAGGCGTGCAGGGACCGGAGTTGATGGCGCGCTTTGAGAGGCATGCTGCGCGTTTCGAGACCGAAATCGTGTTCGACCAGATTCACACGGCCCGGGTCGATGCGCGCCCGTTCCACCTGGTCGGCGAGAGCGGGCAGTACAGCGCCGATGCGCTCGTCATTGCCACCGGCGCTTCGGCGCGCTATCTCGGCCTGCCCTCCGAGCACGCGTTCATGGGCAAAGGCGTGTCCGCGTGCGCGACCTGCGATGGCTTCTTCTACAAGGGTCAGGACGTGGTGGTCATCGGTGGCGGCAACACCGCGGTCGAAGAGGCACTGTTTCTGTCCAACATCGCGCGCACGGTGACGCTCGTGCATCGCCGCAACCGCTTTCGTGCCGAGGCGATTTTGATCGACCGCCTGCTCGCGAAAACGCGCGCAGGCGGCAACGTGCAGGTGCTCTTCGACCACGTGCTCGATGAGGTCCTGGGCGACGCCAAGGGGGTCAAGGCCGTGCGCGTGAAACACGCAGGCAACGGAGCGACGCGCGAATTTCCCGTTCACGGCGTATTCATCGCCATTGGCCACACGCCCAACACCGAACTGTTCGTCGGCCAGCTGGAGATGAAGAACGGCTATATCGTGGTCAAGGGTGGCAGCGAGGGCGAGGCGACCGCCACCAACGTGGCGGGGGTATTTGCCGCCGGCGATGTGGCCGACCACGTCTATCGCCAGGCGGTGACCAGTGCCGGTACCGGCTGCATGGCCGCGCTCGACGCCGAAGCGTATCTGGAAACGCAGGCCTGAAGCTTGGCGCGCGATCATGGCCAAGCTCTCCGAGCTCAAGGAGCTCTTCGCGAAGGCGAACAGGGAAGCGCCCAAGCAGCAGCCGAAGGCGCGGCCTCCCGCGGCGGTGCGCGCCCCGGCGAGCCCGGAGGCGGCGGATGTCGATCTGCGCAAAGTGTTTGCCGACGTCGCGCCGTTGCGCGCCGGTAATCGCGCCGCGCGGCCGCGCCAACATCCGCCGAGCCAGCCCGCGCAGAGGCTCGCCGACGAAGCCGAGGCGCTCTCGGCAAGCCGGCACGGCGTCGCGCCTTCACCGGCGCACTGGGACGTCGGGCAGGAACTCGAAGCCGAGCAGACTTTCCTGCGCAAGGGCCTCGGCGCAGACGTGCTCACCCGGCTGCGGCGCGGACATTGGTCGGTGCAGGGGGAACTCGACCTGCATCGCCTGACTCGTGACGAAGCGCGCACCGCGCTTGCCGAGTTCATCAGCGATGCGCGCAACAGCGGCTGGCGCTGCGTGCGGGTCATTCACGGCAAGGGGCTTTCGTCGCCGAACCGCGAGCCGGTGCTGAAGAGCAAGGTGCGGCGCATGCTCGCGCAGCGCGACGAGGTTCTGGCTTATTGCGAAGCGCCGCAGCATGCCGGCGGCTCGGGGGCGGTGCTGGTCCTGCTCAAGGCTTCCGGCGCCTAGAGCCCGCGCTCAAGACGCAGCGTCGAGGTGCCGAGCAGCGCATCCGTAATCCACCGCGCCCTTGCCGCTGGCTAAGGTCGTGTTCAGTCTCAAAGGCGCCGATGCTGCAATGCCGGCAAGTCCTCGCGGACCTGCGCCAGACGTTCCGGTTCGACCGCGCCGATGACGATGCCGGGCCCCTCCTCTTCCCGCTCCGCGAGCACCACACCCCAGGGGTCGATGAACAGACTGTGGCCGTAGGTGCGGCGGCCGCCGGGGTGGACCCCGCCCTGTGCGGCGGCGAGCACATAACACTGATTTTCGATTGCCCGCGCCTTGAGCAGCACGTGCCAGTGCGCCGCGCCGGTCACCGCCGTGAACGCGGCGGGCACGACAATGAGGGCGAGTTCGCCCAGCTGGCGGTAGAGTTCCGGAAAGCGCAGGTCGTAGCACACCGAAAGACCCACGCGGCCGCAGGGCAGGTCGAAGGCGACCGGCTGCGTTCCGGGCTCGATGGTCTTGCTCTCGTCGTAGCGTTCATCGCCCTGGCTGAACGTGAACAGGTGCATCTTGTCGTAGCGTGCGATGCGCCGGCCGTCCGGCGCGAAGACGAGCGAGGCGGCACGCACCCGTGCCGGATCGGCGATGGCGATAGGCACCGTGCCGCCGATGAGCCAGATGCCGCACTGCTGCGCGACGCGGGCGAGAAATGACTGCTGCACGCCGTCGCCGTCGGCTTCGCGCAGCGCAACCTTGTCCGTGGAGCGCTTGCCGAAAATGCCGAAATACTCAGGCAGGAGGACCAGCCGCGCACCGCGGCGCGCGGCCTCGACGATGTGCGGTTCGACCGCGGCGAGGTTCTCGGCAACGTCTCCGCCGGAGAGCGTTTGCACCGCGGCGACGCGAAACGCTTCGCCTGTCATCGCGGATTGCCGTCCGCGGCAGCCCCGGTCGGACCGACGACCGTGCTCGGTTGGTGCCCGATGCGCTCGACGTGCGGGCTCGACCAGCTGCCGGTCACCGCGTACTCGAAGGAGAACATCTGCTCGAACGGGTCCTGCAGCACCTTCTGCGCCAGCCAAGTGCCCGCGCCCACGGCGACACCGACGATCGGATTGGCGAACATGAGCAGCGCCGCCCCGGTCGAGAGGCTCGCCGACAGCGTCGGCTGTACGCGCACCTTGAGCTGCTGTGTCTCGTGCGCGATGTCGGCCTCGCCGCTGATCGCCACGCGCGCCGCCGGGCCGACGATCTTCAGGTTGTCGCTTTTCATCACCCCGTTCTGGATGCGCACGTCGCCGCTGATGTCGTCGAAGGCGAAGCCTTCGCCGAACAGATCGCGGAAGTCGAGCGCGAGCCGGCGCGTGAGCGACTGCATCGACAACACGCCCAGGAGCTTGCCCGCGCCCGGATCGACCTGGATGAACTGGCCGGACCCGGACTTGATACTGAACCCGCCGGACAACGTCGGGTAATCGAACGCCTGCGGGCCGCCGGCCCAGCTGACCTGGCCTTCGATCTTCGAGGCGGCCCCGGCGACCGCTCCGGGCAGGCCGAAACGCGTCAGGTAGCGGCCGGCGTCGACGATGTCGAGCTTGGCGTCGAGTGTGGTTTGCTGGCCTCCTCCGGCGACCCGCCACCACCCCTGCGCGGTGAGCTTGCCGTCGTCGTTGGACAGATCGACGTGCTGGATCTGCCAGTCGGCGCCCAGAGGCTGCGCGGTGAGTTCCAGTTTGCCCAGATCGCGGTTGTGCAAAATGAAGCTGTCGGACGCGATGTCGATTTCCGGCCACGGGTTGGATGCGCCCATCGGTTCCGGGCTGCTGGGTATCGCTTCGGAGGCCGCCGCCGGGATGCTGAGGCGCTGCAGGTGCGCGACGATGCGCCCGTTCGGTCGTCCTGGCCCTGCGCCCTGCCAGCGGGCGGTGCCGGCGAGTTCGGAGCCGTCGAGCACGATCTGCCAGGCATCCGCCGCGTGGCTCGCATCGATGCGCAAGTCGTTCAACCGCCGCCCGAACAGATCGAGTTCGCGCACGGTCACATCGACGCCGGCGAGCGATATTTCCTCGCTCGACTCGGGCGCCTCGATCTCACGCTTGACGACCAGCCAGCCATCCGCGTTCAAGGTGTCGACTTTCCCGCGCACCCAAAGTCCCGGCCGGTCCGCGTCGCCGGACTCGCCACCGAGCGCGAGCAAGCCGGCCCGGGTGATCGCGCCATTGGCGCCGCGACGCCGCTCGAGCGTCAGTTGCCCGATGCGTCCATAACGGGCGACGATGGTTTCGCGATCCTCCGCGCCCGAGCGGCGCTCCAACTTGAGCGCGACCGTGTCGGCCGCGGCCTTGGTCATCGGCGCGGGCAAGTCGAGCTTGGCGCCGCTGAGGTCAGTGTCGAGGGTCCAGGTCGTCGCGTCGCTGGCGGCCACGATCGCGAGTTCCCAGTCGGTGGTGCCGCTGATGCGTCGCGCCAGGGCGTGCTGCGGGTATTCGACCCGCAGCTGGGAGGTATCGGCGCTTCCCTTTCCGGCGACGCGCAAATGCTCTTCGTCGCTGTCGATGGTGAAGCGCGCCGGACCGCCGAGGAGCTCGGCGCTGAGTTGCGATACCTGCACCCGACGGCCGTTGAAGGCGAGCGTGCCGTTGAGATGGTTGAGCGTGGGCACGCCGCCGGCGAGATTGATGCGGTTGCCGGCAAAGGTGTATTCGCCGCCGATGTGGTCCTCGTCAGGCTTGCCCAGCGGCAGGTCGAGCCTCAGCGCGAGGGTGCCGGGGCCGCTGGCCTCGGCACCGTCGGTGAAATGCTCGATCCACCCGGCGATGGGACTGTCGCCGACGTAGCGCAGGAAGGTCTGGGTCGGACCCGAGGCTGCGGCCCGGACGCTGAGCATGGGAAAAGGGGCGCGCAGGTTGGCGATCTCGGCCCTGGAAGGCGAGAGCGCGGCTTCGAAGAACTTGCCCTTTTGCACGTCGATACTCATGTGCGCGCCTTCGAAGCGCACATCGGCGTCGATGTCGGTCAGCGGCGGCCAATGCGCGGCGTAATCGAGGGTCACGCCCTGTGCCTTGGCCGTCACCAGGAACTGGCCTTGCTTGCCGTCCGCAAACGGAAAATCTGCCAGATTGCCCGCCAGGCGCAGCCGCACGTCGCTCGCGGTTCCGCTCGCCAGTCCCCGCTGCAGCCACTCGTGCACCGACTCGGGCACACTCACCGGTACGTAGCGATACACGTCGCGCACGTCGGCGTGAGGCAGCTGCACGGTGAGATCGATGCTGCCCGGACCGGAGGGCGCGGTCTGATAGGTGCCGCTGGCCGTGCCGGCAATCTGGGCGTTGGCAAAGCTGAATCCGGCCAGGGTGACCGCGACCGCCGGACCGTTGCGCTCCCAGCCAACGTGGCCGCGCACGCTGTCGAGCGCGAGCCGCTCCGCGAACACGCCCGGCAGGTCGATCTGCATCGATCGGCTCTGCAGGACCAGCGCGCCGTCGTGGTCGGTTGCCTCAAAGCTGCCGGACAGGCCACTGAAGCCCGGGAGCCCGTCCTGGGCATCGATGCCCAAGTCGGTAAAGCGCGTGCTGGCGACAAAGCTCTGCGGCGCGGTAGCCTCGCCCTGCCATTGCAGGTGACCCTCGGCAAGCGTGCCGCGGGGGTTGTAGCGCGCGAGCTCGTGGCGCCAGCGCTCGGGCAAGGGGAGACTCGCGGCCACCTGCGTGAGCGGAGCGAGTTGCAGGTTGCTAAGCTGCATCTGTCCGGTAGCCGGCCGCGCGCCGTTGGCTGCGCGCAGCACCAGTTTGAAGTCGGTCGGATCGAAGTGGGCTCCGCCCGTGCCGCTGAAGGCCAAGTTTTCGCTGAAGACTTCCCGCTCGCTGCCGTCGTTGCGCCAGCCGAGGCGTCCATCGAGCCGTGCCAGCGTCAACGGCTGCAGTTCCGGAGCAAGCGTTGCCTGCACGTCGACCAAGACCAGGTCGGCGACGCCGGCACGCGCCTCCCCGTCGCCGTATTCAAGCCACATGCGCACGGCGCCCTTGCCGCTCTTGATCGCGATGGGCAAGGGCAGCCAGGCCTGCCAAGCCGCGACATCGGCATAATCGAGCCGGACATACAGTCGCCCCGATGACGCGCGCCATTCGGAGAGCATGTGGCCGGTCACGTCGCCGCGCAGATCGATCGGGGCGGCAATCGCGCCCGGGGGCGATCCGGTCAAACCGAAGCGATGGCGGCCGAAGCGATTCTCCATCCGGAATTCGACCCGGGCGAGCTCCAGTGGCGGCGCCTCACGCTGCTCGTCGCGCCAGGTGATCGTGCCGTTGTGAATCAGGATCCGGCGCTGGCGCAACAGCCAGTCTGCGGGCGCCGCGTTGCCGCTTCCCTGCCGTGGATCGACCGTCAATCCGGCCACGTGCAGTACGCCTTGCGCATCGCGGCGCACGTCGAGTTGCGGCCGATCGAGCACCGCTTCCTTGAAGCGCAGGTCGACAAACAACAAGGACGTCCAGGCGACGGTGAGGTGAACGGCCGGCAACACCAGAAGCGGCGTGCCGTTCTTGCCATCGACGACGCGCAGATTGTCGATGTCCAGGCGCGGGTTCCACCCGTCCCAGCCGCCGGCAAGCGCACCGAGCTCGACCGGCTCGCCAATCTGATCTTCGAGCATCGCCGTGACGCGCCCCCGGTAATTCTCCAGTTGGGGAAAGACGACGAATCGGACGAGCAGCAGCAGAACGCAGAACAGTGCGATGAACGCGATGAGCACACGCGCGGTGAGGCGCACCGCCGCCGTGGGCAGTGCAGCGACGGTTAGCCAGAAAGGATTGGGACGTACGGGTTGCATGGGCGTGATAGGCTTGGGCGCTGATTTTACTCTTGGACCTGCGCCCGCCCGTTGTCTGCCCCGATGGACCTTGCCGAGGCGCTCGAGTTCAGCCGCTACGCCGCACGCCTTCGCGCCGCGCAGCCCGAGCTGGTGGCGCAGCTAATCGCCCGCGTCGATGAGCCCGTCGTGCCAGCGCAGTGCGCGGCAGACCTGGCTCATGCCGGCGACGCTGCGACGCTGGCTCGGGCGCTGCGCCAGTTGCGCGCGCGTGTCGTGCTGGGCACGCTGCTGCGCGATCTCACCGCTCGCGCCGACCTGGTTGAAGTCTGCACCGGCATCACCCGACTCGCCGAGTTGGCAATTGCCGCCGCCGTCGCTGTGCATCACCGGCAACTGGCCCTGACCTACGGTGAGCCGATCGGCGCGGAATCCGGCCTGCCGCAGCGGCTTATTGTCGTCGGCATGGGCAAGCTCGGAGGCGCCGAGCTCAACGTGTCCTCGGATGTCGATCTGGTGTTCGTCTATCCCGAAGAAGGGGCCAGCAGCGGGCCGAAGGTGCTGGCCAATCAGGAATTCTTCGATCGTCTCGGGCGACGCGTCATTGCCGCGCTCGCCGAGGTCACCGCGGACGGATTCGTGTTTCGGGTCGACATGCGCCTGCGCCCTTACGGCGACAGCGGGCCACTGGCGTCGTCCTTTGCAGCCCTTGAGGCCTATCTGGTCGCCCAGGGACGTACCTGGGAGCGCTACGCGTGGCTGAAGGCCCGGGCCCTAACCGGCGACCGCGGCCGGGAGCTCGAGGAACTCATCGTTCCGTTCGTATTCCGCAAGTATCTCGATTACGACGCCTACGCCGGATTGCGTGACGTGCACCACCAGATCCGCGAGCAGGGTCGGCGCAAGGACCACGCGCGCAATATCAAGCTCGGCCCGGGCGGCATTCGCGAGATCGAATTCATCGTCCAGGCGCTGCAGCTCGTGCGCGGCGGCAAGGAACCGGCGCTGCGCGTGCGCGGCACGCTGCCGGCGCTGGCCGCGCTCGACACGCGCGGATTGCTGCCCGGCCCCGCAATCGCCGAGCTCTCCGCCGCCTATGTCTTCCTGCGCCGTCTCGAGCACCGCCTGCAGTACCGCGACGACCAGCAGACGCACGACGTGCCGACCGATCCGACCGAGCTTGCGCTGCTTGCGCGAGCCTGCGGGACCGCCGGTGCCCCGGCCCTGGTCGCCGCGATCGACCGCCAACGCGGCGTGGTCGAGCAGCACTTCGAGGCGCTCTTCGGCGAGGACTTGAGCCACGAGGGCGATCCCCTGGCGGCGGTGTGGCTCGACCCCGCGCCGGAGGATGCGCAGTGCGCCGCGCTCATCGCTTCGGGCTACGGCGCGCCGCTCGCAATCGTGGCAACGCTCGCCCGCGTGCGCCGGAGCCCACGCTACCTGCAGCTGCCGACGCGCTCGCGCGCGCGCTTCGACACGCTGCTGCCGCAGTTATTGCGCGCCGCGGCCGCAGCAGCCGCGGCGACAAGCGCTGAAGCCGAGGTCGTGTTCGCCCGCCTGCTCTCGCTGCTCGAAACGGTAAGCGGGCGCAGCGTCTACCTGGCGTTGCTCGTCGAGCACCCGCCGGTGCTGCCGCGACTGGCGCAATTGATGGCGGCCAGCGCCTGGGCGGCGGACTACCTGACCCGGCATCCGCTGCTGCTCGACGAATTGCTCGACAGCGCCGCACTGCTGGCCGAGCCCGACTGGGGCGCATGGTCGGGCGAACTCGAACTCTCGCTGCGCGCTCATGCCGGCGACGCCGAACGGCAGATGGACGCCTTGCGCCACTTTCACCAGGCGCAGGTGTTTCGCCTGCTGGCGCAGGATCTCAACGGCCTGCTCGGTGTCGAGCGGCTTGCCGACCATCTGTCGGCGCTGGCCGACATCGTGCTTGCCGCGACGCTGGAGCATTGCTGGGCGCAGATGCAGGGGCAGGGGCAGGCGCACCCGCCCGCGCCGAAATTCACGATCGTCGGCTACGGCAAGCTCGGTGGCAAGGAACTCGGTTACGCGTCGGACTTGGACCTGGTGTTCCTGTACGATGACCCGGACGAGCGCGCACCCGAACGCTACGCGCGTCTCGCCCAGCGCCTCAACACCTGGCTCACCAGCACCACGGCCGCCGGCCGTCTGTACGACACGGATCTGCGTCTGCGGCCCGATGGCGCGAGCGGGCTCGTCGTCTCCAGCCTGACCGCGTTCTGCCGCTATCAGCGCGAGAAGGCATGGACGTGGGAGCACCAGGCGCTGTCGCGGGCGCGCTTCGTCGCCGGCGATGCCGCGATCGGCGCCGCGTTCGAGCGAGAGCGCGAAGCGATCCTGCGCCTGTCACGTGATGCGCAGCGGCTCGCCGCCGACGTCATCGACATGCGGCGCCGCATGTACGCCGGCCACCCCAACCGCAGCGCGTTGTTCGATCTCAAGCACGATCCGGGGGGAATGGTCGATGTCGAGTTCAGCGTGCAATACCTGGTGCTGCTGCACAGCGCCGGCCATCCCGCGCTGACGCGCAACGTCGGCAACATCACCCTGCTCGCGCTCGCCGCCGAGCTCGGCCTCATTCCAGCGACTTTGGCCGCAACGGTCGCCGACGCCTATCGCGCCTATCGCCGCGCGCAGCACCATATTCGCCTCCAGGGCGCGGCGCTGGCGCGCGTCGACCCGGCTCCCCAGGCGGCGCGACGCGCCACCATCGGCGAACTCTGGCGCACCGTGTTCGGCGGCCCGTGGCAGGCGACGCCCGGCCCCGGCCGGGCGTCCGATTTCGGCTAAAATAACTGTTTTGCGATGCGAGGGGTACCGGCCATGTCGATGGCAGACCGCGACGGGTTCATCTGGTACGACGGGAAGCTCGTGCCCTGGCGCGAGGCAAACACCCACGTCCTGACGCATACGCTGCACTACGGCATGGGCGTGTTCGAAGGCGTGCGCTGCTACGCGACCGCCGCCGGCCCCGCCATCTTCCGCTTGCGCGATCACACCGAGCGCCTGTTCCGTTCGGCGCAGATCTTCGCCATGAAGATCCCATACAGCAAAGATGAACTCGATGCGGCGCAGAAGGAGTGCGTGCGCAGCAACGGCCTGGATTCCTGCTACCTGCGCCCGCTCGTATTCTATGGCTCGGAGGCAATGGGTGTCGCCGCGCGGTCGAACCCGGTGCGGGTCGCGATCGCTGCCTGGCCCTGGGGAGCGTACCTGGGTGCCGAAGGGCTGGAGAAGGGCATCCGCGTCAAGACCTCCTCGTTCACGCACCATCACCCCAACATCACCATGTGCCAGGCGAAGGCCGTTTGCAACTACGCGGTGTCGATCCTGGCCAACCAGGAAGTGACCCACGACGGCTACGAGGAGGCGATGTTGCTCGACCCGCAGGGCTTTGTCTGCCAGGGCTCGGGCGAGAACGTGTTCCTGGTGCGTGACGGCAAGCTCCACACCCCCGACCTCGCCGGCGGTGCGCTCAACGGCATCACGCGCAGCACGATCATGACCTTCGCCGCGGAAAAGGGCATTCCGGTCATCGAGCGACGCATCACGCGCGACGAGTTCTACATCGCCGATGAGGCGTTCTTCACCGGTACGGCGGCTGAGGTGACGCCGATCCGCGAGCTGGACAACCGTCCGATCGGTTCCGGGCATCGCGGTCCGATCACGCAGCTCTTGCAGGCGATGTTCTTCGATGTCGTCAACGGGCGCAATGCCAAGTACCAGTCGTGGCTTACTCCCGTCGACTCCACTGCTGGCTCCCTTCACTATGTCGCCCCCCGACGCCAGCGCGCCGCCCGTCGTTGAGATAACCGAACGGGACCTGCCGCTGTATTGCCCGAACCCGGCGATGCCGTTGTGGTCGAGTCACCCGCGGGTGTTCCTCGAACTCGGCGCGAACGGCGAAGCGATGTGCCCGTATTGCGGCACGCGTTATCGGCTGAAGGGGAGCCCCCGCCAGGGCGCGCATTAGCGTCGCCCTCCGGCGCGAAGGTGCCGGCCGCGACCGATGCCGCGCGCCAGCCGTCATGGCCGAACGCATCCTGATCGTCGCCCCGTCGTGGGTAGGCGACGCGATCCTGTCCGAATCGCTGGTCGCGGTGCTGCGCGACGAGCCGCTCGAGGACCCGCTGGTCGACGTGCTCGCGCCACCCTGGTGTGCGCCGGTGTACGCGCGCGTGCGCGGCATCGCCGAGATCATCGCGAGCCCTTTCCGCCATGGCGAACTCGGCATCGGGCAGCGACGCGCACTGGCGCGCACGATCCGGTCGCGCGGCTACACGTGTTGTTTCGTGCTGCCCAATTCGTTCAAGTCGGCGCTCATCCCCTGGCTCGCCGGCATTCCACGCCGTATCGGTTATGGGGGCGAGGCGCGACGGCCACTGCTCACCGAAGTGCGCCGCCGCGAAGGCAAGCCATTGCTGCGCCTGGTGGACCGCTATGTGGCGCTGGCCGTGCCCCGCGGCCACCTCTTTCCCACCCCGACGGCACCGGTACTGGTTCCCAATGCCGCCAACGCCGCCGCCGCAATGCGCGCCCTGACCCTGTCGACGCACCGGCCGATCGCCATCCTCTGCCCGGGCGCCGAGTACGGGCCGGCGAAACGCTGGCCGGCGGAGCACTTCATCGCCCTTGCACGGCGGCTGCTCGACACCGGCTACGCGGTGTGGCTGCTGGGCTCGCCCAACGATCAGGCGGCGGCGATGCCGATCGCGGCCGCCTTAGCCGGGGTGCGCGATTTGACCGGGCGCACCGATCTGGGCACGGCGATTGATCTGTTGTCGCTTGCCTCCATCGTGGTCAGCAACGATTCCGGACTGATGCACGCGGCAGCGGCGGTCGGCCGGCCTTTGGTCGCGCTCTTCGGCTCGTCATCGCCCGCCTACACCCCACCCTTATCGCCGCACGCGCAAATCGCCAAGATCGATATCGACTGCAGCCCGTGCTTCCAGCGTGAATGCCCGCTCGGTCATTTCAAGTGCATGCGCGAGCTCCGCGTCGATACGATCTATGACCTCGCGCACGCCGCCTCGGCGCAAGCGCCCTCCTAGCGATGGCCAAGGCGCGCACCCCGACCATATTCACCTCGCCCCAGGACGCGGCGCTGGCCTTCTACCAGGCGTTCGAGGCGAAGGACCTTGAGGCGATGATGGCGGCGTGGGCTGAGGACGAGGACATCGTCTGCGTGCACCCGGGCGGGCCGCGGCTGGTCGGCTACGAAGCGGTACGCGCCGGATGGGAACAGCTGTTCAGCGGCGAGACGAAGCTGTCGTTTCGGCTCGACGAAATCGTCGTGATCGAGACCGTTGGCCTGGCAATGCAGAGCGCGATCGAGCACGTGACCGTGGGCAACGATCCCAAGCCGCGCGGCGCGGCCATCGCGACCAACATTTTTCTGCGCACGCCCTCGGGCTGGCGCATCGTGGTACACCACTCGTCCCCGGCGCCGGCGATCGCCGTGGTCGCGCCCGCCGGGCCGCTGCACTAGCCGCCGGACGTGCCGCCGACGGTCAGGCCGTCGATGCGCAGCGTCGGCTGCCCGACGCCGACGGGCACGCTCTGCCCGTCCTTGCCGCAGGTACCGATGCCGGCGTCGAGGGCAAAGTCGTTGCCGATCAGCGTCACCCGCGTCAGCGCATCCGGACCGTTGCCGATCAGGGTCGCGCCCTTGACCGGATAAGCCAGCACCCCGTTCTCGATCTTCCACGCCTCCGCCGCCGAGAATACGAACTTGCCGTTGGTGATGTCGACCTGACCGCCGCCGAAGTTGACCGCGTACAGGCCATCGCGAACCGAGGCGATGATCTCCTGCGCATCGCGGTCGCCGTTCTGCATCACCGTGTTGGTCATGCGCGGCATCGGCACATGCGCGAACGATTCGCGCCGGCCGTTGCCCGTCGGTGCCACGCCCATCAGGCGCGCGTTAAGCGTGTCCTGCATGTAGCCCTTGAGGATGCCGTCTTCGATCAGGACGGTGCGTTGCGTTGGATTGCCCTCGTCGTCGATGTTGAGTGATCCGCGGCGATCGGCAAGCGTGCCGTCGTCGATGACCGTCACCCCGGCTGCGGCGACGCGTTCGCCGATGCGACCGGAAAACGCCGACGTGCCCTTGCGGTTGAAGTCCCCTTCCAGCCCGTGCCCGATCGCCTCGTGCAGCAGGATGCCCGGCCAGCCCGGCCCGAGCACAACGGTCATCGTGCCGGCAGGCGCCGCGCGCGCGCGCAAGTTGAGCAGCGCCTGGTCGACCGCCTTGGCCGCGTAGTCCTGCAGCAGCGCGTCGCTGAAATAGCCGTAGTCGAGCCGGCCACCGCCGCCGGCCATGCCCTGCTCGCGGCGGCCGTTCTCCTCCGCGATCACGCTGAGCGACAGGCGCACCAGCGGGCGCACGTCGGCCGCGATCAGCCCGTCGCTGCGCACCACGAGGACCGCCTCGTATTCGCCGGCGAGCGATGCCATGACCTGCGCCACGCGCGGGTCGCGTGCCCTGGCGATGCGTTCCAGCCGTTCGAGCAGCGCCACCTTATTGGCATCGGTGAGCGCGACCACCGGGTCGCGCGCGGCGTAGAGCGCGTGCGCGCTGCCCACGTGCTCCAGGGCGGCGACGGCGGACTGCCCCTGGCGGCCGATGGCGCGTGTCGCACTCGCGGCCTGCGACAGCGCCTCCAGGCTGATGTCGTCGGAATAGGCGAAGGCCGTCTTTTCGCCGGCCACGGCGCGCACGCCCACGCCGCGATCGATCGAATAAGACCCCGACTTGACGATGCCCTCCTCGAGACTCCAGCTCTCCAGGCGCGAATACTGGAAGTAGAGGTCGGCGTAGTCGACGTGGTGCACATGAATGTCGGCGAGGACCTGCGCCAGGTGGCGGATTTCGAGCGCCGCCGGCGCGAGCAGCAGTTGCGTCGCCTGCTCGAGCAGGGCCGGGTTGACTGCGGGAACGGAAAGATCGGTCACGGAGGTCCTTGAGGACAGAAACGGCAGTGTTCAATGGCATATTGTCGGGGTGCGCGGCGCGCCACACAAGGCCCCCGGTTCGAACGTCGAAGACGATCGTGGCCAAGCACTTGAATCCGCACGGCCAGGGCGAGAAACCCTCATCGCCCCGCTTTCGCGCTCGCTGGCTGCTTTTGCTTGCAACAAGCCTAGGGAAACTCCGACCGCGCGTCGATGCGGGAGATGAGCTTCGCACGCGCCGCCTGGTGTTGCAAATCGCCCGGCCGATCGGCCCGCAATGCGTCGAGGAAGCGCTCGTAGTACCCCGCGATCTCGTACGCCGGCCAATCGCGCGCGCGCGGCATATCGAGGCCCAACGCGGCGATCAGGCGTTGGATCTGTTTGGGATCCGACGGCACTTCCGGGCCGTAATGCGGGCGAGGTCCTACCCAGTGCTTGATGCTTCCACACTGGGCTCGCGCCGAGAATTGCTCGGCGATGTCGGGACGCACGCCGTGGGCTTTGGCCTGCATGACCTTCGCTTCGGCCGCAGCCGGTGTCATGCGCTCGCAGACGCGTGCGTCCTGGGTGTCGAATGCCAACGTCAGGTAGCACCAGTCGCGAAACGGGATCGCTTCCGAGGCCACCGTCGCCGCGGGCGGAATACGCTCGCACCAGCCTGGGTCAGCCGCCGTCACCGCGGCCAGGTCGGCAAGGAAGTCCTGGTCTTGCGCGCTGAGCGCTGCATCCGGACCGGCCAGGGTCTGGGCCACCCGTTCGACCATCCCGGGCTTGCGCTCCAGCCCCCGATACACGTCCGCGGGCCGGATGGCGGGCTCGATCACGCCCTCGAGATACAGCGTGTCCACATCGTAGCCGAGTACGTCGAACGCGCGGTTGAGCTTTTCCGGTGCAAGCGAAATCTGACCGCCACCGCCCTGCGTTACGCGCCGTCGGCAGGACAGGGCCGAGTATCCCGCCGAGAGGGGATCGATATCAACCAATGGTCTCACCTTCCAGCACCCGGCGCGATCGCGGTTTCGGACCGCGACCGCCTCATAGCAATCGGAGCGCGCGTAGGAGGCCCCGCCGCCGCCGAACAAGACGCTGTAGCGCTGGAAGGCTGCCCAGGAGATCTTCTGGCACAGCCCCGCCTCACCGAGACTCTCGGCAAAGTAGGCGAAGACGGTTTCCGACTCGGTCGCCGCGCGATGCGCACCGAAATACGGCACCCAGGTGAGGATGAAAACAACGCTGCCGACCAGGGCGGCGGCGAGGGCGAGAATCCGGTATTTCCCCGCCACCCGGCAACGGCCCGGCATGCGCATGCGCAAACGGCGGCGCGTCGGGCCAGTGCTCAAGCTTCGCTCGCCGTGCTTGCGGCCCGGCCCAGGTACGTCGCCGCGACACGCGCATCGTTGGCGAGCGCGCCGCTGTCGCCTTCGATGGCGACCTCGCCGGTTTCCAGAACGTAGCCGTAGTCGGCGACGTGCAGTGCCGCGCGCGCGTTCTGCTCGACGAGCAGTACCGCCACCCCGCTTCGGCGCAGGGCGGCGATGATGCTGAAGATCTCCTTGACGATCAAGGGCGCCAGGCCGAGCGAGGGCTCGTCGAGCAGGAGCAGCGTGGGTTTGGCCATTAGCGCGCGGCCGAGTGCGAGCATCTGCCGCTCGCCGCCGGACAGGGTTCCCGCGAGCTGCCCGCGCCGCTCGGCGAGCCGCGGAAAGCGCGCATAGATTTCCTCGCGCGTGCGCAGGATCGTTCGATCGCCGGCGCGGTAGCGGGAGAACGCGCCCAACTCGAGGTTGTCGGCGACGCTCATGGCGGCGAACAATTCGCGCCGCTCCGGTACCAGGCACAACCCCATCGCCACGCGCTCCTCGACCGCGATACCTGCCAGCGACGCACCGGCGTAGAAGATCGCGCCAGAGGATGGCAGCAAGCCCATGATTGCCCCCAGCAGCGTCGTCTTGCCCGCGCCGTTGGGTCCGATCACGGTGACGATGCCGGCTTGGGCGATGCTCAGCGACACGCCGTGCACCGCCTCGACCTTGCCGTAGGCGACGCTGACCTGGCGCAACTCCAAGAGCGCGCTCATTGGACTCCGCCCAGGTACGCTTCGCGCACGGCTGGATCGTTCTGGATGGCCGCCGGGAGTCCTTCGGCGAGCTTGACGCCGAAATCCATCACCACCAGCCGGTCGGTAAGCCCCATCACGAATTCCATGTCGTGCTCGACGAGCAGGATCGTAATCCCCTCCTCACGCAGGCCGCGCAGCAAGGTCGCGAGTTCCTGCTTTTCGCGGTAGCGCAGACCGGCGGCGGGCTCATCGAGCAGGAGCAGGCGCGGGCCGGCCGCGAGCGCGCGCGCGATCTCGACCAGGCGCTGCGCGCCGAGCGGAAGCGAAACGGCCGGGGCGTGCAGGTACGCCGAGAGTCCGACCCGTTCGATCTGGGACGCTGCTTCGGCCCTCGTCTGCGCCTCCTCGTCGCGATCGAGCCTAAGCGCCGCACGCAAGACGCCGGCGTCGCCGCGCAGATAAGCGCCGAGCGCGACGTTGTCGAGCACCGACATCGTCGGCAGCAGGCGCACGTGCTGAAAGGTGCGCGCGATGCCCAGGCGAGCGATGGCCGAAGCATCCCGTCCGGCGATCTCTTGGCCGCAGAATGCGATCCTGCCGCGGGTCAATGGCAGGGCGCCGCTGATCAGGTTGAACATCGTGCTCTTGCCCGCGCCGTTGGGGCCGATCAGCCCGAGGATCTCGCCGTCGCGGATCTCGAAGGACAGGTCGCTGATGGCGACCAGGCCGCCGAATTGCTTGCGTGCGCCGGCGACGACGAGCAGCGATGGGTGCGGGGCGCGGGCGCGCGCGCGGAGCTTGCCCGCGCCCCGCTCGACGCGTGGCGGCGGACGTCCCGGCAGCAGACCCTCGAGCCAGGGCCACACCCCGTCGCGGCTCTTTTGCAGCAGCAGCACCATGAGCATGCCGAAGACGACGATTTCGAAGTTGCCGCTGCGGCCGAGCAGCCGCGGCAGCCAGTCCTGCAGCTGCGTCTTGAGCAGCGTCACCAGCGTCGCGCCCACGACCGCACCCCAGACGCTGCCGGCGCCGCCAATGACGGCCATGAACAGGTACTCGATGCCCTGGTTGAGCCCGAACGGGGTCGGGTTGACGAAGCGCTGCAGGTGGGCGTAGAGCCAGCCGGAGACGCAGGCGAGCAGCGCGGCGTAGACGAACACCACGATCTTGAGTCGGCCGGCGTTGACGCCGAACGCTTCCGCCAGGTCGATGCCGCCCTTGAGCGCGCGCACCGCGCGCCCCGGACGCGAGTCGAGCAGGTTATGGGTCATCCACAGTGCCGCGAGAGCGATCATCCAGATCAGATAATAGAAGTAGCGCTCGTTCTTCAACTCCAGGCCGGCGAACGAGAGTGCGGGAATGCCGCTCAGGCCGGTGTGGCCGCCGACGAACTCGAGATTGCCGAAGAGGAAATAGAAGCTGATGCCCCAGGCAATGGTCGCCAGCGGCAGGTAGTGGCCGCGCATGCGCAGCGTGATGAAGCCCAGGCAAAGCGCGATCGCCGCCGTCAGCGCGAGCCCGAGCAGGAGGTTGAGCCACGGCATCCAGGGCAGCGTCGCGTAGCGGGTCGAGAGATAGGCCGTGACATACGCGCCGATACCCACGAACGCGGCCTGGCCGAATGACGTCTGGCCCGCGACACCGGTGAGCAGCACCAGGCCGAGGGCGACGATGCTATAGAGGCCGATATAGTTCAGTAGCGTCACCCAGAACGGCGGCGCGATGAGAGGAGCGGCGGCGAGCGCGGCGAGCAGGACCACGAGCGCGATGCGGCGTGTCGCGGCGGCAGACGATCCTTGCGCCAGGGTGTTATTCAAGCTCATCGTCGTGGTGATGCGTGGTCAGCGAGCGCCACAGCAGGACCGGGATGATCAGTGTGAAAACGATCACCTCCTTGTAGGCGCTTGCCCAGAACGACGATAACGATTCGAGCAATCCGACCAGCAGCGATCCGGCGGCGGCGAGCGGGTAGCTTGCCAGCCCGCCGATGATTGCGCCGACGAAACCCTTGAGGCTCACCAGGAAACCCGAATCGTAATAGACGGTCGTGATCGGTCCGATGAGCACGCCCGAGAAAGCGCCGAGCAAGCCGGCCAGCAGGAAGGTCAGGCTGCCGGCCAAGTTGGGGCTTATGCCGACCAGCCGCGCGCCGACGCGGTTCAACGCCGTCGCCCGCAGCGCCTTGCCGTAGAGCGTGCGCTCGAAGAACAGGTACAGCGCGCCGATCAGCAGCAAGGAGAACAGCAGCACGAGCAGGCTCTGGCCGCTGATATTGACGGCACCCACACGAAACGAGGCGCGCGTGAACGCCGGCGTGCGCGAGCCCTCGGCGCCGAAGAACCACAGGCCCAGCCCCAGCAGCACGAAATGCACCGCGACCGAGACGATAAGCAGGACCAGGACCGAGGCCTCGGCGAGTGGCTGGTAGGCGACGCGGTAGAGGAGCGGTCCCAAGGCGCTGACGCTCGCCACCGCGAGCACAATCTGCGCCGGCAGGGGCAGCGCAAGCGGCGCGGCGGCATGCACCGCAGCGGCGATAGCCAGCGGCGCCGCGACATAGAGCGTCAGACGGCGCGGCAGCAGGCGCCAGGCACGGCGTTTGGCCGCGGTGGCGCATTCCATGGCGCCGGCGCACAAGGCAAGCCCGATCAACAGCCCCACCGTGCCCGGTGATTTGCCCAGCTGTAGCGCCGCCAGCGTCAGCGTGCCGTAGGCGACGAATTCGCCCGCCGGCACGAAGATGACCCGCGTCACCGCGAACACCAGCACCAGCGCGAGCGCGAGCAGCGCATAGATTGCGCCGTTGGTGATGCCGTCCTGCGCCAGCAGTGCGGCGATCGAAAGATCCATGGCGGCCAGGCGGGGGGTCGAGGCCCCGGGTAGGGCAAAAAAAGGGGGCGGCTGCGCTTGAGCGCACGCAGCCGGCGCAGGTCAGCCCGCGGTCACTTGACGAGCAACCACTTGCCGTTGTCGATTCTCACCATCACCCGGGCGCGGTTGTCCATCCCGTTGTGATCGCCGGGAGTAATGTTGAACACGCCATTGCTGGCGGCAACCTCGTGCGCGTTTTCCAGGGCGTCGCGCAGCGCGCTGCGGAACGCCTGGGTTCCCGGCTGCCCGCGCTTGAGCGCTTCCGGAATCGCCCGCTGCAGCAGGACGTAGGCATCCCAGGCGTGACCGCCGAAGGTCGTCCGGCTTCCCGGACCGTACTTGCTTTCATACCGGGTGACGTACTCGGCGGCCGATTTCTTCACCGCATTGGATTCAGGCAGCTGTTCGACTACCAAGAGCGGCCCGGCGGGCAGGAACGCGCCATTGCCATCGGCGCCGACCACGCGCAGGAAATCCGCGTTGGCGACACCGTGTGTCTGATAGATGCGCCCCTTGTAGCCGCGGGCGACAAGATCCTTGTGCGGCGTTGCCGCCGGCGTGCCCGACCCGGCGATCAGAATCGCATCCGGGTTTGCCGCGAGGAGCTTCAGCACCTGCCCGGTCACGCTGGTGTCGTTGCGATTGTATTTTTCCTCGGCGACGATCTGGATGCCCGCCGTCTGCGCCGACCGGCGCATCTCGTTCAACCAGCTGTCGCCATAGGCGTCGGCGAAGCCGATGAAGCCCATGGTGCGTACGCCGCCGGCGCGCATGTGCACGGCGATCGCATCAGCCATCAGCGAATCGTTCTGCGGAGTCTTGAAAACCCAGTGCGTCTTCGCATCGTTGGGGGCGATGATCTGCGCCGATGCGGCCATCGAGATCATCGGCACCTCGGCCTCGGCCACGACGTCGCGCATCGCCAGCGAATTGGGGGTCACGGTCGAGCCGATGATGACATCGACCTTGTCCTCGCTGATCAGCTTGCGCGTGTTCTTCACCGCCTCGGTCGTGTCCGACTTGTCGTCGAGGATGATGAAATGCACTTTCTGCCCGGCGATGACCGGTTCGCCGATCAACTCGAAGGTGTTCTTCTCCGGGATGCCGAGCGAGGCCGCCGGGCCGGTCGCCGACAGCGTCACGCCGACGTTGACGGCGCCATAGGCGCTGGCGGCGAGTGCGAGCGAGAGTGCCGCTAACAGCAGTCGCGTGCGAGTCATCGTTTCCCCCTTCTTTGGTTCCCTGCCGCCGCAGGTCGCGGCGGCGAGTTCATTTTTTCAGCGCGTCGCGAATCTCACGCAGCAGCAGCACCTCCTCCGGCGGCGAGGGCGGCGGCGGCGGCGCCGCGTGGCGCAGGCGGTTGATCTGTTTCACCATCAGAAAAATGATGAAGGCAAGAATGATGAAATTGAGCGCCACGGTAAGGAAGTTGCCGTAGGCGAACAGCGGCACGCCAGCCTTGGTCAGTGCCTCGTAGGTCATCGCTCCGCTGTAGCCCGCTGGCGGCGCACCGAGAGGGATGAACCAGTTGCTGAAGTCCAGCCCGCCAACGACGCGGCTGACGACGGGCATGATCAGGTCCTTGACTATTGAATCGACGATCTTGCCGAATGCGCCGCCGATGATCACGCCGACCGCCAGATCAACCACGCTGCCTTTGACCGCGAAGTCGCGGAACTCGCTCATGACCGACATGTCGCCTCCCTCCTCGCTGTTTGCGCGTCCGCGCTAGATCCCCGCTTCGCCCGACTCGCCGGTGCGGATGCGCACGACCTGCTCGACGTTGGTAATAAAAATCTTCCCGTCCCCGATCTTGCCCGTGCGGGCGGCTTTCAAGACCGCCTCGATGGCGCGCTCGACCAGGCTCTCGGGCACCACAACCTCGACCTTTGCCTTGGGCACGAAATCGACCACATATTCTGCCCCGCGGTAGAGCTCCGTATGTCCCTTCTGCCGACCGAAGCCCTTGACCTCGGTGACGGTGAGGCCTGTGACGCCGAGTTCAGACAGCGCCTCGCGCACTTCGTCGAGCTTGAATGGCTTGATGATGGCTTCGACTTTTTTCATCGCGGTTCTCCCCGGTGCGCACGGATCCGTCAGCGCCGGCTACATTACACTACGCCGAAACACTCTTCCACTCGGCCCAGGCGGAAGTGATCGGATAGCGCCAATCCTTACCGAAGCCGCGCGGCGTAATGCGGATGCCGACTGCCGCCTGTCGCCGCTTGTACTCGTTGGCCTTGATCAGGTGCACGACACGGGCGACGTGCTCCGGAGCCTGGCCGCGGGCGACGATCTGTTCCGGGCTCAAGTCATGCTCCACGTAGGCTTCGAGGATTGCATCGAGCACCTCGTAAGGCGGCAGGCTGTCCTGGTCGGTCTGGTTCGGCCGCAACTCTGCCGACGGTGCACGCGTGATCACCCGCTCCGGAATGACGCGGCCGAAGCGGTTGCGATAGCGGGCGAGCCGATACACCAGCGTCTTGCTGATGTCCTTGAGCACGGCGAACCCGCCGGCCATGTCGCCGTAGAGCGTGGCGTAACCAACCGCCATTTCCGATTTGTTGCCGGTGGTCAACACGATGGCGCCGTGCTTGTTGGACAACGCCATGAGCAGGGTGCCACGGATGCGCGCCTGGATGTTCTCCTCGCTCGCGTCCTCAGGCAGCCCCTTGAAGTCGCCGGCAAGCGCGGCGTGGAAGGCCTGGAAGACACCGTCGATCGGGATTTCGTCGTAGCGCACACCCAGCGTTTGGGCCATCGTGCGCGCGTCCTCGAGGCTGATGCCGGCGTTGTACGGCGAGGGAAGCATCACCGCGCGCACGCGCTCACGCCCGAGGGCGTCGACCGCAATCGCGAGCGTGAGCGCGGAGTCGATGCCGCCGGACAAACCGAGCAGCACACTGGCAAAATGATTCTTCTCCACGTAATCGCGAACCCCGATGCAGAGGGCGGCGTAGACGTGCGATTCCAGCTCGGGGTCGAGCCCGCCACGCACCGCTTTCGGCGTGGCGCCGACGAACTCGGAAAGCGCAACCACCTCGCGCCATGCCGGGACCTGCTGCGCGAGCTCGCCCGCGCCATCGACGACGAAGGACGCGCCGTCGAAGACGAGCTCGTCTTGGCCGCCGACGCGATTGACATAGACGACCGCCAGACCCGTTTCGCGCGCCCGTGCGGTGACGACCTCGCGCCGCAGCGCCTGTTGCCGCGTGTGGTAGGGCGAGCCGTTGGGAACCACGATAAGCTCTGCCCCGGCGGCGGCCGCATGGCGCGCGCAGCGTGGAAACCAGATGTCCTCGCAAATCACCACTCCGACGCGTACCCCCGCGATGTCGACCACGCAGGCATCGCTGCCGGGCTCGAAGTAACGCTGCTCGTCGAACACCGTGTAGTTGGGCAACTCGTGCTTGCGATAGACCGCGTCGACCCGCCCGTCGCGCACGACCGCAAGCGCGTTATGGCGCTTGCCGGCCGCGAATTCGGGAAAGCCGATAAGGACCACCGGTCCTGCAATCTGCGCCGCGAGGCGTGTGAGCTCCTCGGCGCACGCGGTGAGGAAGGCAGGGCGCAGCAGCAGATCCTCAGGCGGGTAACCGCAAAGCGAAAGCTCGGGTGTGACGACCAGATCGGCGCCGCCGCGCCGCGCCTCGGCAACGGCGGCCAGGATGTGGGCCGCATTTCCGCGCAGATCGCCGACCACGCAGTTGAGCTGGGCGATGCCGACGCGCATGCGCGAATGTTAGCACGGTTGCGCACCCTTGCCGCCGCGACGCTTTAGACGCGACAATGATGGCGCAATTCTTCCACCGCATGCCGCGCCTATCACTGCGTACCGTCGATTCACTTGCCGCGATTCCCGCTCCGATGTGGGACGCGCTCGTCGGTGATCGGCCGTTGCTGTCGCATGCGTTTCTGCACGCGCTGCACGAATCCGGCTGCGCGGCGCCGGCAACGGGCTGGATACCGCGCTATCAGACGGCATGGCGGGACAATGTCCTGGTCGGCGCGATGCCGCTCTATATCAAGCAGCATTCGTACGGCGAGTACGTCTTCGATTGGGCGTGGGCTGACGCTTACCGGCGGCACGGCCGGCGCTACTACCCGAAGCTCGTGGGCGCGATTCCGTTCACGCCGGCCACCGGACCGCGGCTCATTGCCGCTGATGCGACGATTCGGCGTGAGCTCCTCGCGAGCGCCCTCGCAAGCCTCGTCGACGACCAGCTTTCATCGCTGCACATCCTGTTTCCGCTGCCGGAGGAAGCCGCCATCTGCGCGACGGCCGGCATGCTGCTCCGCGATAGCGTGCAGTTCCACTGGACCAACCCGGGCTATGGCGAGTTCGCGGACTTTCTGTCGACGATGAATCACGCCAAGCGCAAGCGCATCAGCCAGGAACGGCGCAAGCTCGCGGCCTCGGGGGTCCGCTTTCGGCGCCTGCTCGGACGCGAGATCGAAAGCGGCGACTGGGCGTTCTTCTTCCGCTGCTACACGACTACCTACCGCCGCCACCACTCCACGCCGTACCTGTCGCTCGCGTTTTTCCAGCGCATCGGCGCAACCCTGCCGGACAACGTGTTGCTGGTGCTCGGAGAGCGCGATGGCCGGCCTGTCTGCGCCGCACTCGACGTGTTCAGCCGTGACACCCTGTGGGGACGCTACTGGGGTGCGCTGGAATTCATCTCCGGAATGCATTTCGAGGCCTGCTACTACCAGGCCATCGAGTTCTGCATCGAGCGCCGCATCGCGCAATTCGAGGGAGGTGCGCAGGGTGTGCACAAGCTCGCGCGCGGCCTTATGCCGGTGACCACGCGCTCGGCCCACGCGATCGCCGACCCGGATTTCGCCCGCGCCATCGCGCGCTTTGCCGCCGACGAGCGGGCCGAGGTGGCGCAGGCGGTCGAGGAGCTCGAGGCGGCGAGTCCGTTCAAGGCCCAATCCGCGGCCATCGGGGACACGGGCGCGCGCGACGACGTCGGGGCAAACCCCGCGCAGTTCGATTGCGACTGATGGCGGCGGCCGATCCGGCAGCGCTCGTAATCCGCCCTGCCCAGGGGGGCGACTTCGCGCCCATCTGGGCGATCTTTCATGCCGTCGTTGCCGGCGGCGACACGTATGCGTACGCCGCGCAGACCACGAGGTCCGAAGCCCGCCGCATCTGGATGGAGCCACCGGCGGCGCCTTATGTGGCCGAGCGGTCCGGGCATATCGTCGGCACCTACACGCTGCGACCCAACCAGCCCGGACTGGGTGATCACGTCGCCAATTGCGGCTACATGACGCACCCGGACGCGCGCGGACAAGGTATCGGTGCGGCGATGTGCGCGCACTCGCTGCAAGTCGCGCGCCAACGCGGCTATGCGGCCATGCAATTCAACTTCGTCGTTGCCAGTAACGAAGGGGCGGTAAGGCTGTGGCAGCAACACGGCTTCGCCATCGTCGGCCGTGTTCCGGGCGCTTTCAGGCACCGCACGCTAGGCCCGGTCGACGTGCTCATCATGCACCGCTCGCTCTAGCGGGCGCGCCGGCGCCGAGACTTGGGCTGGCTAGCGGCCCCCGGAATGGTTGCCACCTTGGTGCCCGCCCGGATTGCCCCGGTTGCCACCGCCACTGCCGCCCCGGTTGCCGCCGCGGTTGCCGCCTCCGTTACCGCCACGGTTGCCGCCTCCGTTACCGCCGCGGTTGCGGCCGCGGTGGCCGCGTGCGCCGTGATGGCCCGCCTGCGCCTGCGGTCGGGGCCCGCGCGGCTGCTGCTGCGGCGGTGGCGGGGCACGATTGCCGTCCACCTCATCGATGGCCTCGTCGCTTTCCTCGTCGCGCGCGTCGGCGTCGACGCCGTTGCCATTGGCGTCGTCGCTTTCCTCTCCGCCCTCACCCATTGCATCAGCGCCCTCCGCCTGGCCTCGCGCCGGGTCACTGTCGCGTTCGCCACCCCCGGGCGAAAGGCCGGTCGCCTGCAGCAAGCCATTGAGCGCGTCGTGCTCGAGTTCGACGCTCTGTCCGCGTTTGAGCTGCGGCGGCATCGCGATCACCCCGTAGCGGATGCGGATGAGCCGGCTCACCATCAGGCCCAGGGCCTCGAACAGGCGGCGCACTTCGCGGTTACGTCCCTCGGGCACGGTCAGCTTGTACCAGTGGTTCGCGCCCTCGCCCCCGGCATCGGACAGCGACGTCACGCGCGCCACGCCGTCGTCGAGTGGCACGCCTTCAAGCAGCGTGCGCTCCTGTTCCGGCGTCAGCGTGCCCATGACACGCACCGAGTACTCGCGCTCGACCTCGTAGCGCGGATGCATCAGGCGGTTGGCCAGCTCTCCGGAGGTGGTGAACAGCAGCAGCCCTTCGCTGTTGAAGTCGAGTCGGCCCACTGCGATCCACTTGGCGCTGCCCAGGCGCGGCAGCTTGTCGAACACCGTTGGCCGGCCTTCCGGGTCGGCGCGAGTGACGATTTCCCCGGCAGGTTTGTGATACAGCAGGACCCGGGTGCGCGGCGGCGCGAAACGCAGCCGTACCAGTTCGCCGTTGATGCGGATCTGGTCATTGGGACCGACCTTCTGCCCGACCTCCGCCGGCTGGCGATTGACCGTGATCCGGCCGGCGATGATCAGCTCTTCCAGGCCGCGCAGCGACCCGTAGCCGCATTGCGCCAGCACCTTGTGCAGGCGCTGGGGCTCGGTGAAGACGGTTTCAGTGGAACGTCGGGTTGGTTTCCGGTGCATCGCGCCCGGCGTCTCCCGCAGCGGATGCGGGGAGGTCAGCGGATGCGGATGCCGGTGTGCCGAGAATCGGGCTCGCGAGCGCGAGTTCGGCCTCGGCGGCCTTTGCTGGGGCATCGGGTAGCTCCATGAGGTGGGAGGTGTCGAGCTCGGCCAAGGGCGGAAGCTCGGAGAGGGAACGCAGGTTGAGGTCGTCGAGAAACTGCTTCGTGGTGGCGTAGAGCGCGGGGCGGCCGGGCGTTTCACGCTGCCCGACGACCTCGATCCATTGCCGGTCTTCGAGCGTCTTGATGACGTGGGTCGACACCGCCACGCCGCGGATCGATTCGATATCGCCCCGCGTCACCGGCTGCTGGTAGGCAATGATGGCCAATGTTTCCATCGCCGCGCGCGAATAGCGCGGCGGCTTCTCCGGGGTCAGCCGGTCAAGATAGGGCTGCAGCGCCGGCTTGGCGCGAAAGCGCCACCCGCTTGCCACCTGGTTCAGCTCGACGCTGCGTGCGGACCAGGCGATCCGGATCTCATCTAAGAGCCTGCGAATGAGGTCCTGCTCGAGCGGCGGATCGAACAGCTTCGCCAGCTGCGCGGCCGAGAGCGGTTCGCCCGCAACCAGCAAGGCAGCCTCCAGGATGTCCTTTACTTCGCCCAGATCGTCCATGATCAGGCGCGCTCCTCGGCTTCAAGGGCGAACGCGGGGGTTCCTTTGCGCCGCACGTAGATCGGCGCGTAAGCCTCGGCTTGCGAGAGCTCCAGCAATTGCTCGCGGGCGAGCTCGAGGATGGCGAGGAAGGTCACGACCAGCCGCGGTCGATCGACGCGCTCCTCGAACAGTGAAGTGAACTCGAAGAAGCGGCCCGGCAGGAGGAGCTTCAGCAGCCGGCTCATCTGGCTGCGCACCGAAAGCTGCTCACGGGTGACAAGGTGGTGGCGGTTGGCGCGGGCGCGGTCCAGGAGCCCGGCCCAGGCCGCCTTGAGATCGTCCGGCCGCACCTCGGGCAGGCGGGCGGTCGCGACGCGATCGAACCACACGCGCACGAGCGAGAAATCACGTTCCGCGAGCGGCAGCGCGTCCAAGGCCTTGGCGCCTGCCTTCATGCGCTCGTATTCGAGCAGGCGGCGCACCAGCTCGGCGCGCGGATCCTCCGGCTCGGCACCCGATGCCGCAGGCGGCTTGGGCAGAAGCAGCCGGGACTTGATCTCGATAAGCACTGCGGCCATGAGCAGATACTCGGCAGCTAGCTCGAGCTGCCTGCGCCGCATCATCTCGACATAGCCGAGGTACTGGCGCGTGAGCTCGGCCATCGGAATATCGAGCACATTGATGTTCTGTTTGCGAATCAGATAGAGCAACAGATCGAGCGGGCCTTCGAACGTTTCGAGGAAGACCTCGAGTGCCTCGGGCGGAATGTAGAGGTCCTGCGGCAGCTCGAGCAGCGGCTCGCCGTAGACGCGCGCCACCGGCGCCCCGGCGGCTTCGGCGAGGTCGATGATGCGCGCGGGAGGCGTGGTGCTCATGAATAGGCCAATCCCATTGCCTCGCGCACGTCGCGCATCGTCTCCTCGGCAAATCTGCGTGCCCGTTCGCAGCCGTCGGCAACCACCGCGCGTACCAGGGACGGGTCGTCCAAGTATTTCTGCGCCCGTTCCTTGATCGGCTCCTGCTCGGCGATGATGGCATCGATCACCGGCTGCTTGCACTCCAGACAGCCGATGCCGGCGGTGGTGCAGCCTTGCTGCACCCAGGCCTGGACCGACTGATCGGTATAGATTCGATGCAGCGGCCACACGGGACATTTTTCCGGGGTTCCGGGATCGGTGCGGTGCACGCGCGCCGGGTCGGTCTGCATGGTGCGGATCTTGCGCGTGATTTCGGCGGGCTCCTCGCGCAACAGGATCGCATTGCCGTAGGACTTGGACATCTTCTGCCCGTCGAGTCCGGGCACCTTGGGCGTGTCGGTGAGCAGCGGCTGCGGTTCGGGCAGGATGACGCGGCGCGAGCCCTCGAGATAACCGAACAGGCGCTCGCGGTCGCCCAGGGCGAGATTCTGGGCGGCGTCGACCATCTCCTGCGCCGCTTGCAGCGCCGCCTGGTCGCCCTGCTCCTGGAACGCGGCGCGCAGCTGCTCGTAGCGCTTGGCCCGCTTCGATCCCAGTTTCCTGATCGCCGCTTTAGCCTTGTCCTCGAATCCGGTCTCGCGGCCGTAAAGATGATTGAAGCGGCGCGCCAGCTCGCGCACCACCTCGAGGTGCGACACCTGATCCTCGCCCACGGGAACCATGTTGGCGCGATAGACCAGGATATCGGCGCCCTGCATCACCGGGTACCCCAGAAAGCCGTAGGTCGACAGGTCACGGTCGGCGAGCTTCTCCTGCTGGTCCTTGTAGGTCGGCACGCGCTCCAACCAGCCGACCGGCGCGATCATGCCCAGCAACAGTGCCAGTTCGGCGTGCTCGGGCACGCGCGACTGGATGAAGATCGTCGCCCGGTTCGGATTGATCCCGACGGCGAGCCAGTCGACGAACATCTCCCATACGCTTTCGGCGATCGTCTCCGGCGTATCGTAATGCGTGGTCAGGGCGTGCCAATCCGCGGCGAAGTAGAAGCATTCGTACTCCTCCTGCAGCCGCACCCAGTTCTTGAGCGCACCGTGATAATGCCCCAGATGCATGCGCCCGGTCGGTCGCATGCCCGACAGCACGCGGTCAGCAAACATCCGTTTTCAGTCTCGGCATCGCCCGCATCAGCCCAGTCCGAGCAGGAACCGGATCGCGTACTCGCCACCACGCAGGATGGGGAGCATCAAATAGTTGAGCACGCGGGTCGCCAGGAGAACGATCACGATCATGAAGCCGTACGGCTCGAGGCGGGAGTAGCGGTAGGCGATCGGACCCGGCAGTAGGCTTAAGGCGATCCGGCCGCCATCGAGAGGCGGAATGGGGAGCAGATTGAGTGCCATGAGCATCAGATTGACCTGTACGCCTGCATTCGCCATCTCCAGAAGTGCCCTGCTGTCGATCATCCCGCCCGGCGCCGCGGACCGGAGCAGGAAGGCCCACGCCACCGCCATCACGAAATTCGCGCCCGGCCCGGCGCCCGCAACCCAGAACATGTCGCGCTTCGGGTGGCGCAAGTTGCCGAAATTCACCGGCACCGGTTTGGCCCACCCGAAAATGAACGGGGCCGACACCGCGAGCAGAAACCCTGGCACCGCGATCGTTCCGATCGGATCGATATGCTTTAGCGGGTTGAGGGTCACACGGCCGAGCATAAAAGCCGTCTGGTCGCCGAATTGCCTGGCGACAAAGCCGTGGGCCGCCTCGTGCAGAGTGATCGCGAAGACCACCGGCACCGCCCAGAGCACGATGGTCGCAAGCGACAACTCCATTG
The DNA here is from genome assembly GCA_035939595.1 of Casimicrobiaceae bacterium. Lineage (GTDB taxonomy): Bacteria > Pseudomonadota > Gammaproteobacteria > Burkholderiales > Casimicrobiaceae > PALSA-1003. The sequence continues at coordinate 8,884 of DASZFQ010000201.1, read as the reverse complement.
CCCTCTATTCTACCAGCTACCGGGCCACCCTTGCCATGACCCTCCCCGGCGCTTGCTGAAGGCTGAACGCGACGCGACGCGGGTGCGGCGCTTACGCCGTCGCGTCGACGAGTCCCAGCCGCCCCGGATCGCCCCGGCCAAGGCGCGTCACCAGCGGCGGCGAGACCGCCAGGTCGACGATGGTCGTCGGCTCAAGATAACAGGCGCCGCTGTCGATGATGAGATCGAGCGCATGCTCGTATTGCGCGCGAATCGCGGCCGGGTCGTTTAACGGTTCGCGCGAACCCGGCGCGATGAAGGTCGACGAAAGCAAGGGCTCATCGAGCTCGGCGAGCAAGGCACGGACGACGGCGTGATCGGGTACACGCACCCCGATCGTGCTCCGCCGCGGATGCTTCAGACGACGCGGCACCTCGCGCGTCGCAGGAAGCAGGAACGTGAAGCTGCCCGGCACGCCTTCCTTGACGATGCGAAACTGCCAGTTGTCGAGCTGGGCGTAGCGCCCGACTTCGGCCAGATCGCGACACACGAGCGTCAGGTGATGCTTGTCGTCGACCTGGCGCAGGGCGCGGATGCGTGTGGCCGCGCCCGCGTCACCGATCCGGCAGCCGAGCGCGTAGCTGGAATCGGTCGGATAGGCGATCACCCCACCGCCGCGCACGATCGCCGCCGCCTCGCGGATCAGGCGATGCTGCGGATTTACCGGATGGATCGAAAAGTATTGCGCCATGCGTACCGAACATTCCCTGGCCGGCCGCTGTTTCGCTTCCGCGGCCGCCACCATTCTAACGCCGCGGCGTGGGAAGGAGCGCGATGGGCGTTGCGCGGGGCATCGTTCCCGCCGTCATTCCGATTGCTGCTGCGCCATCGGCGCGCAAAGGATGCGCGCGCACATCGTCGCGATGGCGCAACCGCGCCGCTCTTTCCGTTGGGCGCGCGAAGCGCGGGCACACAACCCACCGCGAACACCCGCAGCGCTGGTAATATGCGCGCTACTCCCGTGCTTAGGCCAAGCCGTCGTTACTACGGTTATCCTGCGACCATTCCAACCGCTCGGGCCGAGACCGAGCCAGCGGCCCCCGATCCTTGGCCCGGAGATACGTTAGGTACACCGGTGAACCTGCAGCAGATCCGCTACCTTTGCGCCGTGGTTGACCACGGGCTCAATGTTTCCATGGCCGCCGAGGCATTGTTTACCTCGCAGCCCGGTATCAGCAAGCAGATCCGGCAACTCGAGGACGAGCTCGGCGTGCCGATCTTCATTCGCGCCGGCAAGCGCCTTGCGGCGCTGACCGAAGGCGGCGAGGTCATCGTCGCCACCGCGCGCCGCGCGCTGCAGGAACTCAACAATCTCAAGCAGGTCGGCGCCGAATTCAAGGCCGAGGACGTCGGCACGCTGGCCGTTGCGACGACGCACACGCAGGCGCGCTATGTCCTGCCCCCCATCCTCAAGCGCTTCGCCGAAAGATATCCCAGGGTCCGGCTGCTGTTGCATCAGGGCAATCCGATCCAGGTGGCGGAGCAGACCGTGCGCGCCGAAGTCGACGTCGGCATCGCCACCGAGGCGCTGGCCGATTTCAACGAGCTCGTCACGCTGCCCTGCTACACGTGGAATCGCTGCGTGCTGGTGCCCAAGGGCCACCCCTTGGCGCAGGAAAAACCGTTGACGCTCGAGGCATTGGCGCGCTATCCGATCGTCACCTACGATTTCAGCTTCACCGGTCGGTCGCAGATCAACGCCGCTTTCAGCGCCAAGGGGCTCGAGCCGAACGTGGTTCTCACTGCGCTCGACGCCGACATCATCAAGACCTACGTGGAACTCGGTCTCGGGGTCGGCATCGTGGCGCAGATGGCTTACGACCCGGTGCGCGAGACGCAGTTCGAAAAACTTGACGCGAGCCATCTCTTCGCGCCGAGCACGACCCGCCTGGCGCTGCGTCGCGGCGTGTATACGCGCGGCTTCGTGTACGAATTCATCACCCTGTTCGCTCCGCAATACGACCGCGCGGCGATCGAGGCTGCGCTCAAGGGCGAGGCAGAGCAATATGAGCTCTAGCGCTTCGCCGCCCGCTCATGGGGCAACCGGAGTAGTCATGCGCACTGCAATCACGGCGGCGGTATGGGTATCGCTTTGCGCGGCCACGGCGGCGGCGGAGCTGCCGACGGTCGAGCTGCGAATCAAGGGTCAGCGCGTGGTGGCCGAAATCGCGGCGACCGAAGCGACGCGAACGACCGGGCTCATGAACCGGTTCAGCCTGCAGCCGGATCACGGCATGCTGTTCGTATTCCAGGCGCCGCAGGCGCTGGCGTTCTGGATGAAGAATACCTACGTGCCGCTGTCGATCGCCTTCATCGGCACCGATGGGCGCATCGCCAATATCGACGACATGGCACCGCTGACCGAGACCGCGCACCCATCGCGCGGCCCCGCGTTGTACGCCCTGGAGATGAAGAAGGGCTGGTTCGCGCAGCATGATATCGGCGCGGGCGAACCGGTCCTCGGCCTGGATCGGGCGCCGAAGGCGACCGAGTAACGGCGCGCGGCCCGAACGCGGCGAGCGTGCCGACCGCCTAGCGCCAGTGGAAGCCGTGCTGTGCCGTCGACAAGACGCCGTTCGCCAGCGCAGCGCCAAAGCGGCGGGTCAGTCGCTCGGTCAGGTTTTCCTTCACCGTGAAGTCGACGACGTCTTCGGCCTTGATCACTTCGCGCGCGACGTAGTCGATGCTCCCCAGCCCGTCGGCCAGGCCCATGTCGACGCCGCGCGCGCCATTCCAGACCAGCCCGGAGAACAGGTCCGGCGATTCCTTCAGGCGCGTGCCGCGCCCGGCCTTCACCGCGGCGATGAACTGCTGGTGGATCTCTTCGATCATTTCCTGCGCGTAGTCGCGCTGCGGCGTGGTCAGCGGCGAGAACGGATCGAGAAACGTCTTGTTCGCACCGGCGGTGATCGCGCGGCGCTCGATGCCGAGCTTATCCATGGCGCCGACGAAGCCGAAGCCGTCGATGATCACCCCGATGGAGCCGATGAGGCTCGCCTTGTCGACGTAGATCTTGTCGGCCGCGACGGCGACATAGTAGGCCCCTGACGCGCACACTTCCTCGACCACGGCGTAGAGCGGCGTTCCGGGATAGATCGCGCGCAGGCGCCGGATCTCGTCATTGATCATGCCCGCCTGGACGGGGCTGCCGCCCGGGCTGTTGATGCGCAGCACCACGCCCTGCGTGCCCTTGCTCTTAAACGCCGCCTGCAGCCCGGCCATCACGTTGTCGGCGCTCACCGGTCCGTCGGCGTCGAGCTCACCGCGCATTTCGACCAGCGCCGTGCACTTGTCGAGGCAGCCACGTGCGCTTTCGGAGAGCGTACCGGCGATCAGGATCAGGGCCGAAAACAGCAGGAGCAGGGTCAGAAGCTTGAAGAAGATGCCCCACCGTCGCGCGCGCTGCATTTCGCGCAGTCCTTCGCTGGCGAGGCGTTCGATGATGCCGCGTGCCCAGTTTTCTTCCGCCATGCTGCGATCCCCGCCGCTCGCTCGCCTTCGAAGCGCGAGCGCTAAGTATAATCGCCCGGCTGCGTCGTATTGCCGGCCACGCGGGCATTTGCCCGGAGCCACGCCGCCAGTTCGCCGATCGACGACAGCGTCGCCAGCGGCGACAGGCCGGCCAATCCGGCCGACGAATGGGCGCCGTAGGTCACGGCCACCGCGGCCGCGCCGGCATTACGCGCCAGCTCGAGATCGTGCGTCGTGTCGCCGATCATCAACGTGTGTTCCGCCGCAACGCCGCAGCGCTCCATCAGCGCGAGCAACATGTCCGGGTGCGGCTTCGGCAATCCCTCGTCGGCACAGCGGGTCGCTACGAAGCGATGGGCGAGGCCCTGCTGCTGCAACGCGCGCGTCAGGCCGGCGCGCGTCTTGCCGGTGGCGACGGCGAGCAGGAACCCGCGCGCGTCGAGCTCGTCGAGCATTTCGCGCGCGCCGGCGAAGAGCGGAATCTCCGGATCACGGGCCAGATAGTGGTGGCGGTAGCGCTCGGAGAGCCGCGGATAGTCCGTGGCCGGCAGGCCGGGCGCGACGTGGCGCAAGGCGTCGATCAGCCCGAGGCCGATGACGAAGCGCGCGCGGCCGTCGTCCGGGGCGGGCAGGTCCAGATCGCGGCATGCCTGCTGGATGGCATGGGTGATGATCGCCGTCGAATCGGCAAGGGTGCCATCCCAGTCGAAAACCAGAAGCCGGAAGGTGCGCGGTCCGGCGCCGCCGGCGGCCTCAGCGATCGCCGGCGGCCGCACGGGCGCGCTCCTGGCGGGCGACGAAAGCCGCGAGATCGGCGGGGAGCGGTGATTCGAGGGTGAGCTCGTGCGCCGAAGTCGGGTGCGGGAGGGACAGACGCCAGGCGTGCAGAAACATCCGCTTCAACCCCTGCTTGGCGAGCTCTCGGTTCCAGACGAAATCACCGTACTTGTCGTCGCCGGCCAAAGGAAACCCGAGATGGGTGAGGTGGACGCGGATCTGATGCGTGCGCCCGGTATGCAGTTCGGCCTCGAGCAGCGACAGCGGCGGCTCGGCGTCGGCCCAGACGGCGCGGCGGCGGAACACCGTGCGCGCGGCCTGGCCGCCCTGGTGCTCGACCCGGACCCGACGCTCGCTCTGCCCGGTCACGAACTTGGTCAATGGCAGCTCAACCCTGCGCATGGCATCGCGCCAGCGACCCTTGACGAGCACCAGGTAGCGCTTGTCGGCACCGCCCTCGCGCAGGGTCGCGTGCAGCGCCAACAGCGCCGCGCGCTTCTTGGCCACGAGCAGCACGCCCGAGGTGTCGCGGTCGAGCCGGTGCACCAGTTCGAGGAACCGGGCCTGCGGCCGCTGCGCGCGCAGCTGCTCGATCAGGCCGAAGCGAATGCCGCTGCCGCCGTGTACCGCGAGCCCGGGCGGCTTGTCGATGGCGATGAGCGCCTCGTCCTCGTAGAGGATCGGCAGGGCGACTGGCCGCGGCGGATGCGCCGACGCCTGGGGGCGCGCCGCGGTGCGTACCGGCGGGATGCGCAGGTCGTCGCCAAGCGCCAAGCGGGCGTCGGGCCGGACGCGTTTGCGATTGACCCGGACCTCCCCGCTGCGCAGGATGCGGTAGATATGGCTCTTGGGCACCCCCTTGAGCAGGCGCAGGAGGAAGTTGTCGACGCGCTGCCCCACGCCTGCCTCGTCCACGGCAAGGTGGTTCGCAGCATCCTTGCTTAAATCGTTCATTTCCTTATAATTGTCTTCGGCAACAACGAGCGGCAAGCCCATTTGGCGGGCGGGGGCAGCGACGCGACAGGCAACTTCAAGCGTCCGGCTCGCAGCCTGCGCGGCCTAGAACGACGGCTTTCGGCATCCGCCCGTTGCCCCGAAGGGGCGATGCGGTTAATTCGGCTCACCATCCGGGCCTTGCGACCCGGAAAAGTAGCGATGTTAATGGAAGAGCGCAGTCTCCGCACCGGCCAGTCGCCGGGGTGAAGCGGGATGACGCGCGGCGCGCAAAACCGACCTAAGCGCAACGAATTCTGGATCGACTGCACCGACTGGCGCCGCCTGCGAGGCGGCTCCGGCGAGCGCGGTGCGTAAAGCGCCGCGCGGCAGCCGCAACCCGTTTGAGCGACAACGCGAAGAACATCGACCACGCTCCCGAGACCGGCCCGCGCCGGCACCCGTACGGTGCCGGTGGCAGCCGCCAGCCAGAGATGCCCACCCCCCGCATCCGGTCCCTCGTAGCCCGGCAGCCTGTGCTGCCGGCGTGGTCCTTCGCGCCCTCGCCCGCCGCCCGTTAGATTCAAGGCGCCCGATGGTCTCGGGCGCCTCCGCTGCACCCCCTGGCCCGGCCGAGATTGGCGCCGGGAAAGAACACATGAAACGTATGCTATTCAATGCCACCCAGGCGGAGGAGTTACGGGTGGCGATCGTCGACGGGCAGAAGCTCGTCGATCTCGACATCGAATCCGCGAGCAAGGAGCAGCGCAAGAGCAACATCTACAAGGCGGTCATCACCCGCGTCGAGCCCAGCCTCGAGGCCTGTTTTGTCGACTACGGGACCGACCGCCACGGGTTCCTGCCGATCAAGGAAATCGGGCGCGAATATCTGCGCGGCGACGGCGACGCGCGGGGCCGGCCGCAGGACCATCTGAAGGAAGGTCAGGAGCTCATTGTCCAGGTCGACAAGGACGAGCGCGGGAACAAGGGCGCCGCGCTGACGACCTACATTTCGCTCGCCGGCCGCTATCTGGTGCTGATGCCGAACAATCCGCGCGGCGGCGGGGTCTCGCGGCGCATCGAAGGTGAGGACCGCAACGAACTGCGCGACACGATCAACCAGCTCGATGTTCCGGCAGGCATGAGCGTGATCGCGCGCACCGCCGGGATCGGCCGCTCGCTGGAAGAACTGCAATGGGACCTCAATTACCTGCTGCAACTGTGGCAGGCGATCGACGGGGCCGCCAAACAGCAGTCGGGCGCGTTCCTGATCTACCAGGAATCGAGCCTGGTCATTCGCGCGATCCGCGATTATTTTCATCCCGACATCGGCGAGCTGCTCATCGATACCGAATCGATCTTCGAGCAGGCGCAGCAGTTCATGAGCCACGTCATGCCGGCGACGGTCAATCGGGTCAAGCTGTACAAGGACGACGTGCCGCTGTTCTCGCGCTTCCAGATCGAGCACCAGATCGAGACGGCCTACGCACGCCAGGTGCCATTGCCGGCGGGCGGCGCGATCGTGATCGATCACACCGAGGCGCTGGTCTCCATTGACGTCAATTCGGCGCGGGCGACCAAGGCCGGTGACATCGAAACCACCGCGTTCCAAACCAACCTGGAAGCGGCCGAGGAGATCGCCCGGCAACTGCGCCTGCGCGACCTCGGCGGGCTGATCGTCATCGATTTCATTGACATGGAGAGCGCGAAAAACCAGCGCGACGTCGAGAACCGGCTCAAGGAAGCCCTGAAATACGACCGCGCCCGGGTGCAGCTGGGCAAGATTTCGCGCTTCGGACTGATGGAGCTGTCACGCCAGCGCCTGCGCCCGGCGCTCGCCGAATCGGCCTATATCCCCTGCCCGCGCTGCCACGGGATCGGCCACATCCGCGGCACCGAGTCGACCGCGCTGCACATCCTGCGCATCCTGCAGGAGGAAGCGATGAAGGACAACACCGCCCAGGTCGTAGCGCAGGTACCGGTCGACGTCGCCACCTTCCTGCTCAACGAAAAGCGGCCGGAGATCCACGGCATCGAGACGCGCTTCAAGGTCAACGTTCTGCTGGTTCCGAACACCTACCTCGAGACGCCGAATTACAAGGTACAGCGGCTGCGCCACGACGACCTCAATCAAGGCGAGCCGCTGCCGGCGTCGTTCGACATGGTCGAACGGCCGGAAGAGGAAGACTTCGTCAGGCAGAAAAAGGAAGAAGCCCGTGAGCCGCGGCAGGAGGCTGCCGTCAAAGGCATTACCCCGGCGCAACCGGCACCGATGCCCGTCGAGCGCCTGCCGGTCGCGGAAATGCCGCGGCATGAAAACTGGCTTTCGACCGTCATGAGCTGGTTCAAGCGGGCGCCGAGCGAAGAGGTGGCGCCGGTTCCTGCACCGCCGCGCGGCCAAGCGCCACGCGAGCCGCGCGAAGACGGAGGTCGTGGGCGGCGCGAGCGTCGGGATGGCCGTGGCGAGGAACGGCGCGACGCCAAGCGCGACGGGCAGCGCGAAGCGCAGCCGCAGCGCGCGCCACAGGGCGGCCCGCAACAGCCGCGGCGCGAACGCGAACCCGGCCGCGACGGCCAGCGTGACGCGCAGAAACAACGTCCACCCCGTGAGCCGCGGCCACCACGCGAGCCGCGCCCTGCCGATCCGTCGCTAGCCGCCATAACGCAAGGCCACCCGGGCACAACGCCGACGACCGAGCACGGCGAAGGCGGGCGACGTCGTCGTGACCGCCGTCGTGGCGGGCGCGACCGCGGCGAGCGCAACGGACATGGCGAGCAACGTGGCGACCGGGGCGGCCAGCGCCAAGGGTCGGCGCGGGCGCCGACAGCGCGCGATGAGGCATCACCGCCGCCGCACACCGAGGCCGACGCTGTCCCCAATGCGGCGCCGCCTCAAGTCGAGCACCCCCAGGTGACGGCCACGATGACCCCTCCGCCGTCCGGATTCGAGTCGGCAAGCGTCTCAGAGGTTGTCCGCGTCGAAACGCAGGTCGTCGAAGTCGTACCGAAGCCGCTGCCGATCGAGCCGGTCGAGCAACCTCACCGCGCGTCGGAGCTGCCGCGAATCCCCCTCGAACTGCCACCGGATTCGGGTCTGGTCCTGGTCGAAACCACGCACACCGCCCCGGCGTCAGCCGAGGAGGCGGAGCCGCCGCGGGCACGCCGCGTTCGACCACCGCGCGCCGCCAGCGCCGACGAGCCGCTGCAGATGGTCGAGACGGTGCACAAGGAATCGACGCCACCGAGCGCGGAATAGCGCCTCGCTTTCAGCGGAGGGGTGTGCTGCGCCTACAGGGCTCGCGGCGCGAGTTCGGCGCGAACGGCATCGAGTAACGCCGCCGCGCCGCTTTCGGCCATATCGAGTACACGCTCGAAATCTTGCGGCGTCCCGAGATACGGATCGGGAACCTCGCGCACCGTCAGCTGCGGTGCGAAATCCAGAAACAAGGCAAGACGTCCATCGTAGGTTTCTGGCTGCAGTAATCGCAACGCGGCCAGATTGTGCCGATCCATGGCCAGTATCCAATTGAAGCGGATGAAATCGCGCGCCTGGACCTGGCGCGCGATGTGACTGCCGAAGGTGTAGCCGCGGCGCCGCGCCGCGCTGATCGCGCGCGGATCCGGTGGCTGGCCGAGCTGGTAGTCGTGCGTTGCGGCGGAATCC
>DASZFQ010000200.1:0-2728 GCA_035939595.1 Casimicrobiaceae bacterium | reverse complement strand
CATTTGCAATACGCCCGCTCTCTTCAGCGGAGCAACCTTAAGCCTGAAAAATATCCCCAATCAATCGTTGCAACGGGTCGACCGATAAAAAAGCTCCTGGAAGCCGAACACGTCACGCTCGCCGACCGCTCGGTGAACGATGTCAGCTTCTATGCCCGCGCCGGCGAGATTACCGGCATCGCCGGACTGTCGGTTGCGGCAAGTCGGAAATTATCCGCGCTGTCGTCGGTCTGGAGCCAATCGAGTCCGGGATGGTCCGGGTGCGCGGCGCGGAGATCACCTCGCCGACGCCGGCGGCGATGACGAAGCAGGGAGTCTGCTATTTTCCCTCCGACCGCGTCGCTGAAGGTCTGGCGCTGGCGCGTCCGGTGCGCGAGAATGTCTCAATGGCGGCGCTCGATTTGCCAGGTTTCTCGCGCCACCGGATCCTGCAGCGCCGCAGCGAGCGGCGCATCGTGCAGGGGATCGTCGAGAAACTGTCGCTGCGCCCGCCGCTCATCGAACGCGCGGTTGCGTCGTTTTCCGGCAGCAATCGGCAGAAAATCCTGTTGGCGCGCGGGCTGACGCGCTACATTGCGGTGTACCTTTTCGACGAGCCCACCGTGGGGGTTGACGTGGGAGCGAAGATCGAAATCTACGAGTTGATGAAGGCCCTGGTGGCGACGGGGGTCGCAATCGTTCTGGTTTCTTCCGACCTGCCGGAGGTTCTCAACCTCTCGCATCGGCTCTATGTCATGCATCGATCCCGCATGGCGGCCGAGCTCACCGGCGCCGACATCAGCGAACCGGCGGTGCTGTCGCATTTCTTCCGCGAGCAACAAGCCGCCGGTGTTGCCACGAACGCCTTGGCAACGAACGACCCCCCGACGCACGCGCAGCCTTGATTGGAATGGCAATGAGCGGCAAATCGACCAGCGATGATGCCTTGCCGATTTCGGTCTTCGAGCGCATTTTCCGGTCCTATAACGCGACCGGTTTCCTGCCGATCCTGCTGACCGTGCTGCTCGTCGCGTTCGCGCTGTTCATTCCGAACTTTGTCGCCGTGCAGAACCTCCTCAACGTGCTGCGCAGCTCGTCTTATCTCGTCATCATCGCCGCCGGTCAGATGCTGGTCCTCATCGTCGGCGGCTTCGACCTGTCGCAGGGTGCGGTGGTCGCGCTCACCAGCGTTTCCAGCGCGCTGGTCATGGTCGCCTTCAAAGACACGTTCGCCGGCGACCCCGGTCTCATCATCCTGGTCGGCGTTCTCGCCGGCCTGGGATGCGGCGCCATCGTCGGGCTCGTGAACGGCGCCTGCGTCGCGTTCCTGCGGATTTCTCCGTTCATGGTTACATTGGGCACCATGTCGATCGCCACCGGATTTGCGCTGCTGCTGACCAGCGGAATTCCGGTTTACGGCATGCCGAAGAGCTATGTCGAAGGTTTCGGCCGCGGTCTGTGGCTCGATTTGCCCACGGCCTTCTATCTGGCGGCTGCCGTCGTCGCAGCCATTTGGGTGATGCAGAATTACACGCGGATGGGCCGTTACATCCGGGCCATTGGCGGCAACATCCAAGCCGCGATCGTCTCAGGCGTGCCGGCGAAGACCTACCTCATCCTCTCGTATGTGATTTGCTCAATGCTGGCCTCGGTATCCGGGCTGGCGTTGACGGCGCAAATCGGATCGGGCCAGGCGGTGATCAACGCCCAACTGACGCTGGAAAGCATCGCGGCGGCGGTGATTGCAGGCGTCAGCATCAAAGGCGGGGTCGGACGGGTCGAGATGGTGGCGCTGGGCGCCATCCTTCTTCTCACATTGACCGATGCGATGGACCTGTTGCGCATCGACCCGCGCATTCAGGCGATCCTCCTCGGCATCATCGTCGTCCTCGCCGTGGCACTCGACGAGCTTTCGCAACGGAGGGCGGCGCTCGCCGCGATCTTCCTCGACCGCATTCGGGCTCGCGGTTTATGACGGCCGCCTGGTTTCGTTCAACATCGGGCGGCGACAATCCACCGTACCACGTCGTCGGGCACGCCACGGCGGCCCAGCGGTATCAGGCGGCGTTCGTGATCCTTGATAGCTTGGGCCTCCTTTTCCGAGAAGCCCATCCTCTCCTGGAGGAAGGCGGTCTCGACGGGCCCGGCAGCGATATCGGGCGTGCCCACCCTGCGAGGGCAAGAACATCGGCTATACGAGACCGCGAACGCATTCGGTCTTTTCACTTGCAGGCGAGCATCGATCTGATTGGCTCCTATGTTACCTCTGACTTTACCTCAGTGCCGGCAGCGGTGGCAGTGGTACCATATCACCGAGCCCCCAGTGCGGCTCGACAACCATTGCCGGCGGCAGTGTGCTTGACATCAGCACGCCGGATTCCAGCAAACTAACCTTCGCCGGCTCCAATGCACGCTTGTGCTCGATCAAACCGCGACCTTCAGCGGAACCGTGGCAGGTTTTGGCGCGCAGAATCATATCGATCTGCCGAGCATTGCCTTCGGCGCACCCACGACGCTGGGCTACACTGAGAACAGCACCAACACCGGCGGCACCCTAACCATCAGCGACGGCTCTCACGCTGCCTGCGCGCCGATAGTGCCGTTGAGCCGACCAAGTCTGGAAACATCACAGTGACTTGGCGGCGCTCGGCAGATTCCGCCGCTCGCGGCGTTGCAGATGGAGCGGGCGCGACGGGAACCGCAGGTGCGCCTTTCTCGATGCCTTCGAGGTTGGCAATTGCACGCAACA
>DASZFQ010000199.1:0-65064 GCA_035939595.1 Casimicrobiaceae bacterium | reverse complement strand
GAATCAGCGCAGCGCTAGCCTCGCGCAGCACCTTTAGCCGCCAAGCCAGTACTCGGTTCTGTTCGGTCTTAGTCATGGGCTCTCTTCCCTTGGGTTGAGAAGTGAGCCAGTATGTCACCTTAGTCTTGGGACTTCACATTGATTTGTATGGTAGCGAGCGAGGGACTCGAACCCCCGACCAAAGGATTATGATTCCTCTGCTCTAACCAGCTGAGCTAGCTCGCCAAAGGGGCAATATTATCTGAGATCGACCAATGCGCTGTCAAAGTCCTTCACGCCAGGCTTCGGCGCAGGAAGCGCACCACGGGTCCGATCAGCGGCAGCTTGGCGTAGAGCTCTTCGGCGGCGTCCCAATAATCCCGGTGATAGCCGACCTTTCCGTCGGCGGTCAATTTGATAAGCGAAGTACCGTGGATGGCCAACACTCGGCGCGGCCGTCAGCGCCGGATGCGGAAAGTAAAATCCCAAACGAGGAACGCGCACTCGCCGTCGGCGACGGTTTCGGTAATTACAAACCGGCAATCGTCGAGCTGCTCGAACATATGCGCATAGACGCGCGCGATTGCACCGATGCCTCGCACCTCGTTGAAGGGATCGCGGAAATATGCGTCGGCCGTGTAGATCTCGCCGATGCGCGCAACGTCGCTCGGCCTGATGTGCTCGAAGAATGCGACGATGCGCGCCAGCGCGCCAGCGTCCGTCACAGTCCGGTCGCCCTGCGGATCAGCGCGAAGTACCAGCGATATGGCAGGATGCGCAAGCACTTGAGCTGCCGCGTGAACGCTTTCGGAAAATCGATCTCGAACTCGCCCGCGCGAAGGCCGGCGACGATCGCGGTCGCGGCCTCTTCCGCCGTGATCAGGTGCGGCATGCGGAACTCGTTCCGATCGGTTAGCGGGGTTTTGACGAAACCCGGATTGATGAGATAGACCCCGAGGCCTTTCGGGCGCAGGTCGAGGTAGAGCGTTTCGGTGAAATTGATCAGTGCCGCTTTCGATGCTCCATAGATCAAGGCCTTGGGCAAGCCGCGATAGCCGGCGATGCTGGACACAATGCCGAGGGCACCCTTGCCCTGCGCAAGCAGCGCGGGCAGCACGACGGCCGTCGATTTGATGACGCCATGGAGGTTCGTCTCCAGGAGCGCCATGGCGTTTTGCTCGGTCAGTTCCCACGCCCGGATCTCCGCATGCGTCCCGGCGACAATGAGGACCAGGTCCGCGCCTCCCCATGCGGCGCGAATGCGTTGCCATGCCGCGGCAATCTGCGCGCTGTCAGTGAAGTCGAGCGGCTCGACGCGCGCGTTGGCATGTCCGTTGGCAACTTCGGAGAGCCGATCCACCTGCCGCGCCGAGATTGCGACGCGGGCGCCCGCGGAGAGCAGTCGTCGCGCGGTGGCGGCGCCGATGCCCGTGGACGCGCCGATCACCCAAACGCGGCAGTCGGGCCACGCAGGAAGCGGTGGGTTCAGGGCCATGATCGGATCAAGCCAATCTGCGAAACCGGAGCAAGGCCACGCCTGCGCGAAGCTCGAGGACGCAGGGAACCAACGCGAGGTTACCTGGCAGACAGCGTGTATTGCGCGACATCGGTCGTCTTGCTCGTGAAGCCTGCGACGCAGTACGCCAGGTAGAATCGCCAGCAGCGGATGAATCGATCATCGAACCCCTGGGAACGCACGGCGTCGACGTTGGCATCGAACGCGGAGAGCCAGCGTTTCAGTGTTTCCGCGTAATCCTGGCCGAAGCGGTGGACGTCTTCAACCTGGAGACCAGCGCGATTCGCTTCTTCGATGAAGCGCGATGGTGACGGAAGCATGCCACCGGGGAAAATGTATTGCTGAATGAAGTCGCTGCTTTGGCGGTATTTGGGGAAACGCTCGTCGGCGATGGTAATCGTCTGGATGCAGGCACGCGCCCCCGGCTTGAGCGCGCGCCGCACGGCGCGGAAAAATGCCGGCCAATAGCGCTCGCCGACGGCCTCGAACATTTCGATCGAGGCAACGCCGTCGTAACGACCGGTCGCGTCACGGTAGTCCTGCAGACGCAAATTGACACGGTCGGCGTAGCCGGCTCCCGCCACGCGATCACGGGCGTAGGCGGTCTGGGCGCGGGAAAGGCTTACGCCGTTGACGCGGCAGCCTGCTCGCGCCGCGGTTTCCGCGAATCCACCCCAGCCGCAGCCGAGCTCAAGCAGTTGCGCATTTTGAGGCGGGGCGATCTGGCGCAGGACGCGGGCGTATTTGGCTTGCTGGGCCGCTGCAAGCTGACAGGTCATGTCGCCGTCAAATAGCGCGGCAGAATAGGTCATCGTTGGGTCGAGCCAGAGATCGTAGAATTCGTTACCCAGATCGTAGTGTGCCGCGACGTTGCGCGGTGCGCGACGCTTGCTGTTGGGGCGCAGTAGATGCCTCAAGCGCATTACAACTTGCCGCCAGCGACGGCCGTAAAACGCGTGCTCCAGCGCGCGCTGGTTGCAAGCCATCAGGGTGAGAAGTGCAGCCAGGTCAGTCGTGTCCCAACGGGCGTCCATGTAGCTTTCCGCGAATGCGACGTCACCGCCGACGAGTACGCTGCGACACACCGACCAGTCGCGTAGATGAAGCTCGGCGGCGCGTGCGACCCCGCTAGCCGGATTGCCGGAGCCAAAACGGCGCGTGACACCATCCGGCGTCGTGAAGGCAAGCACGCCCCACTCGATGCGATCGAGCAGCGCCATGACCAATCGGGTAGCGGCGGGGGTTGTCGCGCGGCGTGGGTTTGAGGCGAGGGAGGTCCCGAGCGAGCTCATCGCGTCGTGCGTTGCAGTGGTGGCGCGGGTTTGGCGACATAAGGCACCCTTTTCACCCACAGCCTAACCGCCTGCCAGTGGATGCGAAGGATTACGCCCACGGTAAACCAGCGATAGCGCCACAGCAGGCCGCGTACAGCGGACGGCGACAATGGCTCGGCGATACCCGAAACCGACGTCTCGAGCAGTGGCTCCAGCTCAGCAAAGTCGCTTTCGCCGGCGGCATCGTGATAGTCGATGCGCGCGAGCCAGCGGTCGGGGCCGAAGTGGAAGCGAAAACGGTAACCGCCCTTTGTTTCGCAGAACGGCGAGACGTGAAACACCTTGCGGCAGGCCACCGTCTCTCCCGACACCAGAGGGCGATTATCGCGATGGGCGAGCAGATAGTTGTGGCACTCGCCAAATGTGTTGCATACCTCGCACAGCACCGCCCGCACCTGGCCATCGCGATCATGGCAGAGCCAGAAGCTGACCGGATTGAACACGTAGCCGAGCATGCGCGGGAACGCGTAGAGAACGATCTCGCCATCGGCGATAATGTTCTCGGCGGCGAGCAGCCGCCGCAACCACGGTTCGAGCGCCGAACCATCGCGTTCTCCGTGGTCGCGATCGAAGAAGCTGACCAGTGCGCGCCGATTGTGCGCAAGGCCGAGCCTTGGCAGGTCGCAGATCTGTGCCAGGGGCAACGCCAGGCAAAGCGAGCGATACGTGAAAGCATTGCCGACCGGGCGATGGCGGCGATGCATGACTTCGCCGTGAATCAACGAGGGCGTCGCGATTTGCACGACCAGTTAACCAGGTTTCACGCCGCAGCCAGCTCAGCGGCGACGATCTTGGAGCACGCGGCGATGCCCTGCGCGACGACGTGCGCCGAGGCGAGGCCGTCTTCGTGGAAGCCGTAGCCGAGCCAGGCTCCGGCGTACCAGGTGTGCCGCTGGCCCTGTAGATGCGCAAATCTCTGTTGCGCCGTGACGGCAGCAGATTTCACGAGCGGGTGCGAGTACTCGAATTCGGCGATAAGCGTCTCGGCACGCGGTGGGAACGGTGGATTGAGAGTACACAGCAAAGGCGTCTTGAACGGTAGCCGTTGTAGCTCATTGAGCCAGTAGCTCACGGACACGGGCTGCTCTCCGGCCGCATCGTCGACGGCGAGATGATTCCACGCCGACCATGCGCGTCGGCACTTCGGCATCAGCCGGGTATCGGTATGCAGCGCAACGCTGTTGGTCTGAAAGCGAACGCTGTTCAACAGCGATGCTTCTTCGCGCGAGGCATCGGTGAGCAGAGCGAGGGCTTGATCGCTGTGGCAGGCCATGACGAGCTCATCGAATCGCTCCGCCGTCGAGACGGGCGTGTCGACCTCAACGTGGTTGCCACAGCGGCGGATCCGGCGTATCGGCGTCGCGCGCCGCACGTCACTTAATCGGGCCGCGATCCGGTCGACATAGCTGCGTCCACCGCCGGCCACCGACCGCCACTGTGGTCGGTCGAGGATCCGCAGCAGGCCATGGAGGTGGCAGAAGTGCACCAGCGCTGGTAGCGGAAAGCCCAGGATTTCGCGTGAGGAGGAGGACCAGATCGCGGCGACCATCGGCAGCAGGTACCACTCGCGAAAGGGCAAGGAGTAACCCCTGTCGTCAAGGAACTCTCCCAGCGTCACCGCGTCGACGCGCCGTTCGCGCTGCATCTGCGTCGTCTCGCGGTTGAAGCGCAGGATGTCGATCAGCATGCGCCAGAACGCGGGCCGCAGCGCATTCGACGGCTGTGCGAAGAGCGAAGTGAAATCCGTGCCGGACCACTCGATGCCGGCGGCATCGTTGCGCACCGAGAAGGTCATCGCGCTCGGCGTCGACGCGACTTCCAGTTCGTCGAAAAGCGCGACGAGCTTTGGGTACGTGCGGTCGTTGTAGACGAGGAAGCCGGTGTCGACGGGCGCGGTCGTGCCGTCAAGGGTCACGTCGATCGTATGGGTGTGACCGCCGAGGTAGTCGTTGGCCTCGAACAGTGTGACGTGCCTGCCCTGGCGCGTAAGCAGCCAGGCACAGCCCAGACCGGCGATGCCGGCACCGATGATCGCGACGCGCAAGCTCCCTCCCTGAAAGGATCGGCGCGGGCGGCGGGAGCCGGTCCCCCGCGCACAGTACCCGGTGGCGGGTCAGTCGATGAGCCCCGCGCCTACGCCCGCGATCTCTGCATACGCAGAATGATTGTGGATGGATTCAAAATTCTCGGATGCAACCCGGAAGCGTCCGATCCGCGGATCGCGCTTGAGCCTGAGGGCGATGTCGCGCACCAGGTCTTCGACGAACTTGGGATTGTCATAGGCGCGTTCGGTTACGAACTTTTCGTCGGCGCGCTTGAGCAGGCCGAAGAGCTCGCAGGACGCTGCCTCCTCTGCGATCCGCGCAATCTCTTCAAGGCCCAGCTCGCCCACGGTGACCTCGACCCGGACGGTAATATGCGAGCGCTGATTGTGCGCGCCGTAGTCCGAGATCTTCTTCGAACAGGGGCACAGGCTGGTGACCGGTGCCATCAGCTCCATGCAGAGTCGGGTTGCTCCGTCGCTACCCGTCTCCGCCACGAGACCAGCGTCGTAGTCGAGCAGGCTTTCGACCCCCGAAACCGGGGCAGCCTTGCGCATGAAGTAGGGAAAGCGCATCTCGATGCGGCCGGTGGTGGCCCCCAGCCGGTCCAACATGCGACGATGCATGGCGCGCAATCCGTCCAGATCGAGCGGCGCGCGTTGCTCTTCGAGGATCTCGACGAAGCGCGACATGTGCGCGCCTTTGACGTCATGGGCAAGCCCGACGTACATGGCGAACTCGGCGATGGTGTTCTGCACATCGCCTGCAGCCGTACGCATCGCGACCGGATAGCGCAGTCCTTTGACCCCCACGCGCTCGATCGGCAGCTCGCGCGTATCGGGCAGCGATTGCGTGTCAGGCAGCGGCAGATACTCGGGGGCGTTCACCGTCAGCCCTTTGCTGGCGAAGGCTTATCGGCAAGCAGCTTTTCGAGTTGCGCGACAAACTCGCGGTCGTCGGGCTCGACCTTGCTGGCGAAGGTCCCGGCCGGGTTGCCGTTGCGGTCGATTAGGTACTTGTGGAAATTCCATTTGGGCGGGTCGCCGGTGCGGGCCAGCAGTTCGGCGTAAAGAGGATTCGTCTGCAAACGGGTGACGCTGGATTTTTCAAACATGGGAAACTGCACGCCGTAAGTCAGACGGCAGAACTCCGCGATCTCGTGATTGCTCCCCGGTTCCTGGCCACCGAAATCGTTCGACGGGAAGCCCACTACCACGAGGCCGCGATCCTTGTACTTGCGGTATAGCGCCTCGAGCCCCTCGTATTGGTGCGTGTAGCCGCAGTAACTGGCGGTATTGACGATGAGCAGCACCTTGCCGCGATACTGACACAGCGTCTCGGGCTTGCCCGTCTGCAGGCGGTTGAATTGGTGATCGAGCAGCGCCGGGCACGGGCCGGCTTCAGTGTCGGGGCGCTGCGCCAAGGCGGGCCCGGCAGAAACCAAGGCCGCGACCAGCAGGGCGAAGACGAGGGAGGACGTGGTGTGGCGGCGCATCGGCGGCATTCGGTTCGACGACGGAACGGGCAGTATATCAAACATATTTGTCCATGGACATTCCTTGCTTAGGCGTACTTCCACGGACGGTCGCGCCATGATATGGTCTTCTTGTCCAGGACGAAGTGGAATTGGAAACCCTGACCTCCTCGCTTAACATCAGCGCGGTCGAGCGTGAGACCGGGCTGTCGAAAGACGTGCTGCGCATGTGGGAGCGGCGTTACGGTTTCCCCGACCCTCAGCGCGACAATAACGCCGAACGGCAATATGCCCCGGACGAGGTCGCGAAGCTGCGTGCGATCAAGCGCCTGATGGACACCGGCTTGCGACCGGGGAAGCTCATCCGGCAGTCGCTGGATGAACTCAACGCGCTGGCGGAAAAACGGGTTCATCCGCGACGCGAGGCGCTTGCTCCGGCGATCGAGCGCGACGTGCTGGCCCTGCTCCGGGCGCACGACGGCGCTGGCTTGCACGCGACGCTTGCGAGCGTCCTGCTGCGTCACGGTGTCCAGCGTTTCGTTATCGAGACCGTCGCCCCGCTCAATCGCGCGGTCGGCGAGGCGTGGATGCGCGGCGAGCTGCAGGTTTTTGAGGAACACCTGTATACCGAGCAGCTGCAGGTTGCGCTACGCGGCGCGCTCTACGCCTTGCCCAGGCAAAGCGGCTTGCCGCGAGTGCTGCTTACGACGGTGCCCGGCGAGCAGCACGGCATCGGTCTGCTGATGGTCGACGCGCTCGTTTCGCCCGAAGGGGCGCAGTGCATTTCGCTCGGTACGCAGACACCTTTCGAGGATATTCGTCGCGCCGCGGCGGCGCACAAGGCGCATGTTGTTGCGTTGTCGTTCTCGATGGCCTATCCCCTGCGGCAGATCGGCGAAGCCCTGGCGACACTGCGGCGGCAGCTGCCTCCTGCGGTGGCGCTCTGGGCGGGAGGGGAAATCACGCGCCGGCTGCGCAAGAGCCTGCCGGGGGTGCAGCTTTTCGCCGACATCGGCGATACGCTTGTCGCGGTCAAGAACTGGCGTGCTGAGATCGGGCCAAGCAGTTCTCGTTAGCCGGTGTGCCGCGCTCGGTGGATCGATTGCGCTTCTCGACCGGGGTGGTACCATCGCGCCCGCCTGCC
The DNA here is from genome assembly GCA_035939595.1 of Casimicrobiaceae bacterium. Taxonomy (GTDB): domain Bacteria; phylum Pseudomonadota; class Gammaproteobacteria; order Burkholderiales; family Casimicrobiaceae; genus PALSA-1003. The sequence goes on along the minus strand of DASZFQ010000199.1, from coordinate 57,575 downwards.
CTGCGTCCGCAGCCGCCGCTGCGACGTATAAGAAAGCGCGGCAAGCCCGGCTTCGCAGCAGGAACCCACCATGCTCTACCACGAGTTGTTCAAGGCTTTTGAGCAAATGCGCTGGAGTCTCCAGGATGACGTACCCTGGGATCGCTTCGACGCGGCGCGTCTGTCCGACGAGCAGGCGCGTACCATCAAGATGAACGCGATCACGGAGTGGGCGGCACTTCCCGCGACCGAGATGTTTCTGCGTGACAATCACGGCGACAGCGACTTCTCGGCGTTCATGTCCATATGGTTCTACGAGGAGCAGAAACATTCGCTGGTGCTCCAGGAGTACCTGCAGCGATTCCGCCCCGACTTGACGCCGACCGAAGATGAGTTGCACGCGATACGCTTCGAGTTCGATCCGGCGCCGGCGCTGGAAACGCTGATGCTGCATTTCTGCGGCGAAATCCGGCTCAACCACTGGTATCGTCGTGCCGCCACGTGGCATACCGAGCCGGTGATCCGGCACATCTACCGGCTGATCTCCCAGGACGAGGCGCGACACGGCGGCGCGTACTTGCGTTTCATGCGTCGTGCGCTCGAGCACTCCGGCGTGGAAGCGCGACGGGCGTTCGCGAAAATCGGCGTGCTGATGGCCAGCCCCAACCGCGCCGGCAAGCCGCTGCATCCGACGAACTTGCACGTGAACAAGAAGCTCTTTCCCAACGACACGATACAGAGCCGCCTGCCCGATCCGGCGTGGCTGGAGCGGTGGCTCGATCAGCAGATCCGTTTCGACGGAGAGTGGGAGCGGCGCGTCTCGCGCATGATCCTCAAGAATCTGTCGTCGCTGTTCGGCCAACCGCTGGAGACGGTGCAGGAGCTCAACCGCTTTCGCAAGACGCTCGCGGCGGCCTGAACGAGTGCTCGGCGGAGGCGGGCGTCGGCGGAGACGCGCGTCGAACTCGCGCTACACTTCGCCCGCGCGCGCCGTGTCATGATCGCCCTGCTGCTTTTTATTGCACTCGTCGCCGGCACTGCCGGGTATGTCTCTTGGGCATCGCACGCCATCGCTCACGGAGCGGCGGTATGGTGGCTCGTCGCCGGCGCACCGCTTGCCTACTTCGCGCCGGCGCTGGCACTGGTTCCCATTTGGTTCACGCTGGCGTGGATCTGGCGCACGCCGCGGCCGGCGGAAAGCCGCCTGGATTTCGCTGCCATGCTGCGTCTGTTCCTGACCGAGGTCTGGGCGGTCGCGTCGTCGTGGCCGTTGATGGTGTTGCACCGGGTGCTCATCCGCGATCCGGAGCCCGCACCGGCCGCACGACCCGTGCTCCTGGTGCACGGGGTCCTGGTAAACGACGGCGTGTGGCTCCGGCTGCGGCGCTTTCTTCGGCGGCACGGCGTCGCGCCGGTGTACACCCTGAACTATGGACCGCCCCTGGCCGATATCCGGTGCTTCGCCGAGCAGCTCGCCGCCCGGATCGAGGAAATCCGTACCGCGACCGGCGCCAGGCGCGTGGTGCTTGTCGCACAGAGCATGGGCGGTCTGGTGGCGCGCGCATATTTGCGGCGCTTCGGGTGTGAGCGGGTCGCGTTGCTGGTCACGATCGGAACCCCCCACCACGGCAGCATGCTTGCCTACAGCTTTCCCGGAACGTGTCTGGCGCAGATGCAACCCGGCAATCCGTGGCTGGTGGACCTCAACCGCGATGAAGCGCCGCCCCCGGCGCCGATCATATCTATCTGGTCACGGCACGACAGCCTGGTTGCGCCGCAGGCGAACGCGACGCTCGGCTGCGGCGAGAACATCGCACTCATCGGCGTTGGGCACAATGCCTTGGTCAGCGACAGGCAGGTAATGGAGCTGGTCGTCAAGCTGGTGGAAAAGGTCGGCGAGACCTAAGTCGAGCGCCGGGCTGGGCGCCGGCGACGGACGGCTGGGCAATCCCTGCGCTCCCTGAACCTGGGCGAACACTTTGCGAGCGCGGTTTTCGCGCGCGCGCCGTTTCTGGAACCCCCGAAGCGCTATGCCTTGCCAAAGAGCGCGTCCAATTCCTTCTCGATCTCGCGCTCGATCGGGCCCTTGAGCGGCGTGAGCAACAACGAGAGTTTCACCTCAAGGCGCACGTCGCTCTCGCCGACGTGCATGCTCCCGGACAGGCCCGGCCGCTCGAAAGACACGTCATCGCGGTCCCATTCGTAGGCAAGATCGAAGCGCTGGTTCAAGTCGCGCGCAATCGTGTCGGCGGCGGCTTTTGCCTGGGCGTGGCCGAGCGTGTGACGGCGCTTGATCGAAATCGTCGGCATCGTAGCCCCACGGAATCGGCCGCCAGTATAGCCAACACGGCGGCGGCTCGGACGCGCTCGGGGCAAAGCCATGGACCCGCCCCGCCAAAGGCGGCAGAATCCGGGCGGTAGCGTGTCGCGCCAGGAGGGCACCGTGGGCAACATTGGTGAGTATTTCCAGCGCCAGCTGACCGTGCGCGACAAGCTGCTCTATCGCCATTTCGACGGCGGAGAGTGGCGCGACGTCACCGCCGCCGCCGTCGCGGCATGCATCGGGCGTTGGCAGGCGGCGCTCAGAGCCCTTGGCCTGTCCCCCGGTGACCGCGTCGCGATTTGCCTGCGCAACGGAGTCGAATGGGTCGCACTCGATCTGGCCGCGCTCGGGTTGGGGCTCGTTGTCGTTCCGCTGTATGTTGAGGACAACCCCGACAACATCGCGTGGTGCGTAACGGATGCGGAGGCGCACCTGCTGGTCGTCGAAGGCACGAAGATGGCCAACGCGCTCAGGGCCACCGGCAGCCACCTGCCGCCTATCTACGTGCTGCACGCCGATGCGGGCGATGCGACGGCAACGGTTGCCTCCCTCCTGCCGACCGCGGCGGACGAACCGCAATTCCGCTCGCTGCCGGAGGCGACACTGGCGACTATCTGCTATACCTCGGGCACGGCCGGCCGGCCGAAGGGCGTGATGCTGTCGCATGGCAACATCATCGCCAATGTGACGGCGTGCGAGCAGACGGGCATGGCACGGCCGACCGACCTGTTTTTGTCCATTCTGCCGCTGTCGCACATGTTCGAGCGCACCGGCGGTTACTATTTGCCGCTCTCGATCGGCGCCCGGGTCGTCTATGCGCGCAGCGTGGCGGATCTCGCCGAAGACCTGGCCGCGCAGGCCCCCGACGTCATATTCGGGGTGCCGCGCATCTTCGAACGGTTCTACGCCCGCCTCGATCAGGCGCTCGCCGCGTCGCTGCTGAAGCGGTGGCTGTTCAAGCAATGTGTCACGCGTGGCTGGCGCGTCGAGAGCGGCCAGGGGGGATGGCTCGACCGGCAGGCAACGCCACTCTTGCGCGCCCTGGTCGCCAAGCCGGTGCTCGCCCGTCTCGGCGGCCGGATGCGGCTCGCGATCGTCGGCGGAGCCGCCCTCGACCCGCAGATTGCACACACGTTTATCGGCCTGGGGCTGACCATGCTGCAAGGCTACGGCATGACCGAGGCCGCGCCGGTGATCTCGGTCAACCGCGAGAATGACAACGATCCGGAATCGGTGGGGCCACCGCTGCCCGGGATCGAGGTCAAGCTCGGCGAGGGAGGAGAGCTGCTGGCACGCGGAGGCAATGTCATGCTGGGCTACTGGCGCAACGACGCGGCGACCCACGCGGCGATCGATGCGGACGGCTGGCTCCACACCGGCGACGTGGCCGAGATCCGCGGGGGCAAGATCTACATCCGCGGCCGCATCAAGGACATCCTGGTGATGTCGAACGGCGAAAAGCTGTCGCCGCAGGACGCCGAATTTGCGCTGTTGCATGACCCGGCGTTCGAGCAGGTGATGCTCGTTGGCGAAGGACGGCCATTCCTTACGCTGCTCGCGGTGACGAAGGCGCGCGACGAGGAAACGTTGATCGCGCGCGCCAACCAGCAGTTGAAGGCCTTCCCACGCTGGGTGCGCATCCGCCACGTTATCGCAACGCCGGAAGCGTGGAGCGTCGACAATGGACTACTGACCCCGACGCTCAAGCTCAAGCGCCCGCTGGTACTGGCCAAGTTCAAGGACGCGATCGACGCCGTGTATGGCGCGGAGGTCGCGGGCGGAACCGGCAGCGCACTTCACGTGGCATGACACGGCGGCAACGCCGAGACCACCCGAATTGACAGCGCGTACCGGCCGCCGTAACATGGCAAAAATTCAAACAAACGTTTAAATGACTCCCGCGCTGGACGCGGGAGCGTGTGAAATCGGGAGATCGGCGATGGGGGGAAGAGTCATTCCTTTTGATGCGCCAAAAAATTCGGCGACCAAGGCCAGAATCCTCGACGCCGCTGAAGAGTTGTTCATGGAGCACGGCTTCGAGGCGACGTCGCTGCGCCAGATCACGGCAACGGCGCGCGTCAATCTCGCCGCGGTCAACTATCATTTCGGCAGCAAGGAGGATCTGTTCGAGGCGGTGCTCACGCGGCGTCTCGATCCGATGAATCAGGAGCGCCTAGCGCTCCTGACGCTGTTCGAGCACGCATCGGCGCCCAAACCGCTGTCCTGCGAGAAGATCCTCGCCGCCATGTTCATCCCGGCCTTGAAGCTCGCGCGCGATCGCGAGCGCGGGGGCAAGAATTTCTTGCGCCTGCTGGGGCGCGCCTATGCCGATCCGGCGCCGTTCATCCGCCATTTCCTGTCGGGGCAGTACGCGGTGATGATCGCGCGCTTCAAGGCCGCCTTTGGGCGGGCCCTGCCGCATCTGCCGCGCAAGGAGCTTGCCTGGCGGCTGCATTTCGTCATGGGAGCGCTTTCGTTCACGCTGGCGGGCACCGACGCGCTTAAGCTCATGGCAGCGCTGCGGGGCGAAGCGGGGAACGATGAGATGCTGCTGCGGCGGCTGGCGCCGTTCCTGATCGCGGGTCTTAAGGCCCCGCTGCCCGATCTTTCCGAACTCGATGGCGAGGCCGCCCGCGAGTTCCTTACCCGGTAGGAGTGCTTATGTTGACGCTCATTTGGATCGCGGTGGTCATCGTCGGCTTCTTTGTCCTCGCTTGCATCAATGCGGCGGGCTGGCTGTGGACAGGAGCGATTGCGGCCGCCCTGGCCATCGCCTGGCTTGCCCACCTGCTTCCATCGCTGCTGCTGATCGTGCTTGCGGTTGCGCTCGTGGTGCTCGCAATCCCGCTCAACACGGCGCCGCTGCGGCGCAGCCTGATCAGCGACGGCGTGCTGGCGTTGTTCCGCAAGATCCTGCCGCCGATGACGGCGACCGAGCGCGAAGCAATCGAGGCCGGCACCGTGGGCTGGGATGGCGAGCTGTTCTCCGGCCGGCCCGATTGGAAGAAGCTGCTCGCGCTGCCGCGGCCGCAACTTAGCGCTGAGGAGCAGTCCTTTCTCGATCACGAATGCGAGGAAGTGTGCGCCATGGTCACCGACTGGGAGACCACGCATGTCTACCGCGATCTGCCGCCACCGGTCTGGCAGTACATCAAGGACAAGGGCTTCCTCGGCATGATCATCCCCAAGCAATACGGGGGGCTCGGATTCTCGGCTTATGCGCACTCGCAGGTCGTGGCCAAGCTCGCGACCCGCTGCAGCGCGCTGGTCGTCACCGTGATGGTGCCCAATTCGCTGGGACCCGGTGAGTTGCTGCTGCAATACGGCACCGACGAGCAGAAGCGGCACTACCTGCCGCGCCTCGCGAAGGGTCTGGAGATTCCCTGCTTCGCGCTGACCAATCCACATGCGGGCTCCGACGCGGCGGCGATCCCCGATGCCGGCATGGTCTGCATGGGCGAGTACCAGGGCAAGCAGGTGCTCGGCTTGAGGCTCACCTGGGAGAAACGCTACATCACCCTCGGGCCGGTGGCAACGCTTCTCGGGCTAGCCTTCCGCGCGTTCGATCCCGAGCATCTGCTGGGAGACCAGGAGGATCTGGGCATTACCTGCGCGCTGATACCGACCAACCATCCCGGCGTCCACATCGGCCGCCGCCACATGCCGCTGTCCGCGGTATTCCAGAATGGGCCGAACTGGGGCAAGGATGTATTCATTCCGCTCGACTGGGTCATCGGCGGCAGGCCGATGCTCGGCAAGGGCTGGCGGATGCTGATGGAATGCCTCGCCGCAGGGCGCGCGATCTCGCTGCCGTCCCTCAACACCGGCATGGCCAAGATGGTCGTTCGCGCCACCGGCGCGTATGCGCGCGTGCGCAGTCAGTTCAAGACGCCGATCGGCAAGTTCGAGGGCGTCGAGGAACCGCTGGCGCGGATGGGGGGATATCTCTACTCGATGGACGCAACGCGCGTGCTCACTGCCGGCGTGGTTGATCTGGGCGAGAAACCCGCCGTGCTCTCGGCAATAAGCAAATACCATCTTACGGAACGGGGCCGGCAGATCGCGGTCGACGCGATGGACATCGCCGGCGGCAAGGGCATCTGCATGGGACCGTCGAATTTCCTCGGTGCAGTCTACATGCAGATCCCGGTGTCGATCACCGTGGAGGGCGCCAACATCCTCACCCGCAGCCTTATCATCTTCGGCCAGGGTGCGATTCGCTGCCACCCGTACGTCCTCAAGGAGATGGCCGCGACGCACGAGCACGACCGCCACACCGCGTCGATCGCCTTCGATCAGGCGCTGTTTGGTCACATCGGGTTCTTGCTGTCGAACTTCGCGCGAACTTTCGTCATGGGCATCATCGGTTCACGCCTGGTGCCGGTGCCCGATGTGGCACCGGAAACACGTCATTACTATCAGCAATTGACCCGCTTCTCGGCCGCGCTGGCATTCCTCGCTGACGTGTCGATGGGGGTGCTCGGCGGTGCGCTTAAGCGGAAGGAGAAACTCTCGGCGCGTCTGGGTGACGTGTTGTCGTATCTGTTTCTCTGTTCGACGACACTCAAGCGCTTCGAGGATGACGGCCGGCCGGCCGCCGACGCGCCGCTCATGCACTGGGCGATCTGGGACTCGATGTTCAAGGCGCAAACGGCGCTCGAAGGAGTGATTTCGAATTTCCCCAATCGGCTCATCGCGACGGTGATGCGGCGGACGGTGTTTCCGCTTGGCCGGCCATACGTCATTCCCTCGGACCAGCTGGGCCACGATGTCGCGAGGCTGCTGATCGAACCTTCCGCAACGCGCGACCGGCTGACTGCGGGCATGTACCTGCCGCAGGCAGAGCAAGACGTCGTTCGCGCGCTCGATTCAGCGCTCGAGGCCACCATGGCGGCGGAACCGATTGAAGCGCGCATCCGCGACGCGCATAAGGCCGGCAGCGTGCGGATCAAGGGTGGCGAGGATGGCCCCGCCGCGGCCTTGGCGGCGGGCGTTATAACCGCGGACGAGCTGGCCGTGGTGCGCCGCGCGAAGCGTTTGGCCGAGGAAGTGATCCGGGTCGACGACTTTGCGCCGGACCTGGGCCTGTCCGAAATGCGGCCTCCCGCCGTGACGCCGGCCGCGCCCGACGCGATCGAGCGCAAGGCAGCCGCATAGGGTAGACGGGCGTCGCGCGGTCGTCGTCCTCCTTTGCACCGAGAGGTGGCCATGACTCAACCCATCTACGTTGTCGATGGCGCTCGAACGCCGTTTCTCAAAGCGCGCAATCGCCCCGGCCCGTTCGCCGCGTCCGACCTCGCCACACAGGCCGGGCGCGCCTTGCTCATGCGCCAGCGCTTCGCGGCCGACGAACTCGATGAAGTCATTCTCGGCTGTGCCAGCCCTTCCCCTGACGAGGTCAACATTGGACGCGTAGTCGCGCTGCGCATGGGGTGCGGGCAGAAGGTGCCGGGGTGGACGGTGATGCGCAACTGCGCATCGGGCATGCAGGCGCTGGACTCTGCCATCGCCAACATCCGCTGTGGGCGTTCGCACCTGGTGCTGGCGGGTGGCGTCGACGCCCTCTCCCGGGCACCACTGCTTTACTCCGACAAGATGGTCCTCTGGTTCGCCGGGTTCAGCACCGCGAAGGGCTTTGGCCAGAAGGCGCTCGCATTGCTGCAGCTCAATCCGGCGGAGGCGCTCACCCCGGTCATCGGCATCATGAAAGGGCTCACCGACCCGATGGTCGGACTGCTCATGGGCCAGACAGCCGAAAACCTGGCCTTTCGCTTTGGCATCACCCGCCGCGAAATGGACGAGTTCGCGGCGCGCAGCCATCAGCGCGTCCTCGCGGCGCAGAAGGCGGGCCATTTTGCCACCGAGATCGAGCCGCTGTTCGATCACGACGGCAATCTCTACGACAAGGATGACGGGGTGCGTGAGGATTCGACGCCGGAAAATCTCGCCAAGCTCAAGCCGTTTTTCGATCGTCGATACGGTACGGTGACCGCCGGCAACAGCTCGCAGATTACCGATGGCGCAGCCTGGTTGGTGCTCGCATCGGAAACCGCCATGGCGAGATACCAGCTGCCGGCTCTGGGCACGATCGTCGACAGCGAATGGGCCGGGCTCGATCCCGCACAGATGGGGTTGGGGCCGATCCATGCGGCCACGCCGCTGCTCAAGCGCCAGGGGCTGCAGCGCGGCGACATCGACGCCTGGGAGATCAACGAGGCGTTCGCCGCGCAGGTGATCGCGTGCCTCGATGCCTGGGCCGATGACGCGTATTGCGTCTCCGAGCTGGGTCTGGAGCGCGCCTTTGGCGAAGTCGACCAGGCGAAGCTCAACGTCGACGGCGGAGCGATCGCGCTGGGGCACCCGGTCGGTGCCTCCGGCGCACGCATCGTCCTGCACCTGCTCAACGTGCTCAAGCGCGATAACGGCAAACGCGGCCTTGCGGCAATCTGTATCGGCGGCGGCCTGGGCGGTGCCATGCTGGTTGAAAGAGCGTGACGCCACCATGGCATCGACGATAAGCACGACCGCGCGCAACTGGCGTCTCGAACACGACGCCGATGGCCTCGCTTGGCTGATCTTCGACCGGGCGGGGGCCTCGACCAATACGCTTTCGGCGGAGGTGCTCACGGAACTCTCCGCGATCCTCGCGCAGCTGGCGACCGCGCCGCCCAAGGGCCTGGTGATCCGCTCCGGGAAGGACAACGGCTTTATCGCCGGCGCCGACATCGAGGATTTCGAGCATGTCAAGGCGGTCGACGACGCCATCGCGATCGTCAAGCGCGGCTGGGACCTATTCAACCAGCTTGCTGCGGTGCCGTACCCGACGCTGGCTTTGGTCCGGGGATTCTGTCTCGGCGGGGGCCTCGAGCTCGCCCTTGCGTGCCGCTACCGGGTCGTCGTCGACGATCCGTCGAGCCGCCTCGGACTGCCGGAGGTCATGCTCGGCATCGTGCCCGGCTGGGGCGGCATTCGCCGTCTGCCGCGGCTCGCCGGCGCGCCCGCGGCGCTCGACCTGTTGTTGACCGGGCGCACGATCGACGCCCGTCGGGCAAAGAAGCTTGGCGTCGCCGACGAATGCGTGCCGCCGCGCATCATGATGAACACCGCGCGCGGGGTGCTTGCCGCCGCGCCACCACCGCGGCAGTTGCCATTCCCGCTGGCGCTGACGTTGAGTCCACTGCTGCGACCGTTGATCGCCGCGCAGGCGAGGAAGCAGGTCGCCGCCCGCGCGCGGCGCGAGCATTACCCGGCTCCATACGCGATTCTCGACATCTGGACCAAATATGATGGCGACGCGCTTGCAGCACCCGCCTCGGATCCGGCCTCGATCGCACACCTGATCCAGACGCCGACGGCGATAAACCTGATTCGGGTGTTCCGCCTGCAGGAGCGTCTGAAGGCATTCGGTCGCGACGACCCGTTCGAGGCACGGCACGTGCACATCGTCGGCGCGGGCACGATGGGCGGCGACATCGCGGCGTGGTGCGCTCTGCGCGGTCTCACCGTGACGCTGCAGGATCAGTCCGCCGAGCGGCTCAAGCCCGCGATCGAGCGTGCCGGCAAACTCTTCACCGAGCGCCTAAGGGACGCTCGCCGCGTGCGCGACGCGTTCGATAGGCTCGTTCCCGACGTCGCCGGTGACGGCGTGGCACGCGCGGACGTGATCATCGAAGCGATCTTCGAGAACCTTGACGCCAAGCAGGCATTGTTCAAGGCGCTGGGGGCGAAGGCGAAGCCCGCGGCGCTGCTCGCCACCAACACCTCGAGCATTCCGCTGGAGCAGATTGGCGTACCGCTTGAGGATCCGGGTCGCTTGATTGGGTTGCATTTCTTCAATCCGGTGCCCAGGATGATGTTGGTCGAGGTCGTTGCCGGCGCGGGCACGCGCCCCGAGCTCTTGCCGCGTGCGGCGGCATTCGTCCGGCAGCTTGACAAGCTGCCGCTTCCAGTCAAGAGCGCGCCCGGGTTCCTCGTCAACCGCATCTTGGCGCCGTATCTCATGGAAGCGATGCGCTGCGTCGACGAAGGCATGGCGCCGGAAACGGTCGATGAAGCAGCGCTCGCTTTCGGCATGCCGGTGGGACCGATCGAGCTTGCCGACACCGTTGGGCTCGATATCTGTCTTGCGGTCGGCAAGATGCTCGACCCGCAGGCTGAGCCGCCGAAGAAACTTTCCGCGCTCATCGCAGCGGGCAACCTGGGACGGAAGACCAAACGCGGCTTCTACGACTGGTCGACCGGCAAGGCGGCCAAGGGCGCGCCCGGCGCGGTGCCCCCAGGTCTCGCCGACCGGCTGCTACGCCCATACGTGACCGAAGCAAAGGCTGCCCTCGCCGATGGCATCGTCGCCGACGCGGATCTGGTCGACGCCGGGGCGATCTTCGGCACCGGCTTCGCGCCTTTCCGTGGCGGGCCACTGCACTACGCGGCGAGTTTGAGCGCCGCGGCACCCTCTGCTGGCACGGGACAAAATTAGAACGTTGGATCGCAGGGGAAGAGCGTGGACAGGATCTGGCTCAAGTCGTACCCGAAAGGCGTACCGGCCACGATCGACGTCAACGAATACGCGTCGGTGCGCGACGTATTCGATCGCGTCATTGCCCAGTTTGGTCCGCGCCCGGCATACACCTGCATGGGCAAGTCGATCACCTTCGCCGATCTCGACGCCGCGTCCGCCGCGTTCGGTGCCTTCCTGCAGGGCCGAGGGCTCAAGAAGGGCGCGCGCGTGGCGCTGATGCTGCCCAACATCCTGCAGTACCCGGTATGCCTCTTCGGTGTGCTGCGCGCCGGCTACACGGTGGTTAACACCAACCCGCTCTATACGGCGCGCGAGCTAGAGCACCAGCTGAGCGACAGCGGCGCCGAGGTACTGGTCGTGGTCGAGAACTTCGCCCATACGGTGCAGGAAGTCGTGCACAGGACTCCTGTCCGACACGTCGTCGTGACGAGCATCGGGGAGATGCTCGGCTGGAAGGGGCCGCTGGTCGATTTCGTCCTGCGCCACGTCAAGCGAATGATCCCGGCGTGGAGCCTCCCCGGATCGTTGCCGCTCTCCGAGGCGCTCGACGAGGGGCGCCTGCGCAAGCTCGAGCGCCTCCCGATCACGCATGACGACATCGCGTTTCTGCAATACACCGGAGGCACGACCGGCGTCGCCAAGGGTGCGATGCTGCTGCACCGGAATATTATCGCCAATGTGCTGCAGGCCGGGTCCTGGGTGAAGCCGTCACTGGGCGTGGAGCGCCATGTGATCCTTACACCATTGCCGCTCTACCACATTTTCTCGCTGACGGCGAATTGTCTGGTGTTCATGACGCTCGGCGCCGAAAACGTTCTGATCACCAATCCGCGGGACATCCCGGGCTTCGTCAAGGAAATGGGCCGACACCGCTTCACGGCGATCACGGGCGTCAACACGCTGTTTAACGCGCTGTTGAACAATGCCGTCTTCGCCCGGTTGGATTTCTCCTCGCTGCGCCTCACGCTCGGTGGTGGTATGGCGGTGCAGAAGGCGGTCGCCGAGCGCTGGAAGCAGGTGACTGGCGTGCCGCTGATCGAAGCCTACGGGCTTACCGAGACCTCGCCCGGGGCGACGATGAACCCCCTTGACCTACCCGAGTACAACGGCGCCATCGGGCTGCCGCTCCCGTCGACCGATCTCGTGTTGCGCGACGACGAGGGCCGCGACTTGCCGCTCGGAGACCCGGGGGAGATCTGCATCAAGGGGCCGCAGGTGATGGCCGGCTATTGGCAGCAGTCCGACGAGACGGCCAAGGTGCTCGATGCCGATGGCTGGCTCGCGACCGGCGACATCGGGGTCATGGACGACCGCGGCTTCGTGCGCATCGTTGATCGCAAGAAGGACATGATTCTGGTATCCGGGTTCAACGTCTATCCGAACGAGATCGAATCGGTCGTCGTCATGCATCCGGGGGTGCTCGAGTGTGCCGCGATCGGGGTGCCCGACCCGAAGTCGGGCGAAGCGGTGAAGCTGTTCGTCGTCAGACGCGATGACAGTCTCACCGCGGAAGCGCTGTTGGCGCATTGCCGGGAGCAGCTGACCGGGTACAAGTGCCCGAGTGACGTGGAGTTCCGCGCCGAGCTGCCCAAGTCCAATGTCGGTAAAATCCTGCGCCGAGAACTGCGCGACGAGGCGCGGAGAAAGGCCGCATGAGCATGAGTCACGATGCCATCCTTCCGGACAAGAACCCCACCCTGCGCGTGGTGCCCATGCCTGCCGACGCAAACCAGAATGGCGACATCTTCGGCGGCTGGGTTATGTCGCAGGTGGATATCGCCGGGTCGGTGCCCGCCGCACGCCGGGCCCGCGGGCGCGTCACGACGGTGGCGGTAAACTCCTTTCTGTTCAAGCAACCGGTCTTGATCGGCGATCTGGTGAGCTTCTATGCAGAAGTCACCCACGTCGGGCGCACGTCGGTGACAGTGGATGTCCAGGTTTATGCGGAGCGCAACCCGGGTGAAATGGTCTGCGTCAAGGTCACCGAAGCGAGCCTGACGTACGTCGCGGTCGGGCCGGACCGGCGACCGCGTCCGTTGCCGGCAGAGTAGTCGCGCGAGGGGCCACGCCGGATGCGGCGCGCACGGGCCGGGTGTATAGTTGCCCCCAGTCGCAAGCGCAGTGTCAGTCAAAAGAATTCGACCAAGCGATAACCGTCAAGCGACAGGAGGAATCACCATGAAATTCGCTGCATTCCGTCGTACGCGCCTGGCGGTTGCCTTGGGCGCCGCCTTCCTATCGCTGGCGGCGGGCCAAGCGCTCGGTTCCAACTTCGCCTTGCAGGAGCAAAGCGGCAGTGGCGTGGGTAACGCCTTCGCCGGCGGTGCTGCGATCGCAGAGGATGCGAGCACGATCTATACCAATCCGGCAGGGATGTCGCGGCTTCCCGGCATCCAGGGTGTGGTCGCCGGAGACGTGGTCTGCATATCGGCGAAGCTCAGCAACAATGGCTCTCTGCCCGCGGCATTCCAGCCGCTCGGCGACAACGGGGGCAATGCCGGCACCTGCGCGGTCGTCCCCAGTCTGTATCTCGCCGTGCCGATCAACAAGCAATTCGCGTTCGGCCTGGGCATAGGCGCGCCGTTCGGGTTGAAGACCGAGTACGACTCGAGCTGGCTCGGCCGCTTCCAGGCGATCAAGTCGGAAGTCAAAACGCTCAACATCAATCCGGCGCTGTCATGGAAGGTTGTCGACACAGTGACCGTGGGCGCAGGCGTCAATTGGCAGCAAATCAAGGCCACCCTCACCAACGCGGTGAACTACTCCGGGGCGCTGGCCACCGCGGCCCAGCAGGCTGCCGAGACCGGGTTGATTCCCCCAAGCGTCATTCCGCCCATTGTGGCCGGAACCGCAGGGCTCGAATCGGCGGCAGCGGTCAATGGCAGTGACAGTGCCTGGGGCTGGAACATCGGCGTGTTGTTCGAGCCGGACAAGGACACGCGCATCGGTGCGCAATACCGGGCGCCAATCAAGTACACCATAAGCGGCCAGGTCGACTTCAACAACCCGCAGTTGCCGTCGACGCTGCCGCCGCCGCTGGTGCCGATCGCCGGGCTGCTCGCCATAGGCGTCAACCAGGTGCTGTCGAGCGGGGACGTGACGCTGCAGCTCAAGGTGCCCCAAACGTGGAACATCTCGGGGTTTCACACCGTCAACGACAAGTGGGACCTGATGGCCGACCTTCAGTACACAGGCTGGAGCAGCATTCAGCAGCTGCAGATCGTGCGCAGCACGGGCGCAACGCTTTCCAACACGCCCGAGGACTTTCGCAATACCTGGCGCGGCTCGGTCGGCGCCAACTATCATTACAGCGACCAGTGGATGTTTCGTGGCGGGCTAGCCTACGACCAGAGCCCCGTGCGCGACGCGACGCGCACCCCGACGTTGCCGGATAACAATCGAACCTGGATCGCCATTGGCGCACAGTACCGTGCCTCGCCCCAGCTCGCCCTCGATTTGGGATACACCTACATATTCGTGAGCAACCCCAGCATCGATCAAAACCAGGGCAGCACCGCTGCCAACGGCCTAATCAGCGGGTCATACAAGAACAATATCAACGTCGTCGGCTTGCAGGCCACGTACACGTTCCAGTGATCGCCGCGCGCTGATATCTCCCTACCGCCGCGCCGCACGACCTGCGGTGCGGCGGTCTCCCGGAATCCCCTCCGCTCTCGATTCGCCATGTCGCAGTCGCGCTTCCTCGTCCGCAGGGTCGCGGTGCTTGGCGCCGGTGTTATGGGCGCGCAAATTGCCGCGCATCTTGCCAATGCCGGCGTACCGGCGCTGCTCTTCGACCTTGCCGCCAAGGAAGGCGACCCGAATGGCATCGCCCAGAAGGCAATTGAGAATCTGAGGAAGCTCGAGCCCTCTCCGCTGGCGGCGAAAGACCGTTCCAGCGCCATCACGCCGGCCAACTACGACCAGCATCTGTCCCTGCTTGGCGAGTGCGACCTGGTGATCGAGGCGATTTCGGAGCGCATGGATTGGAAGCAATCGCTCTACGAGAAGGTGGCGCCGCACCTTGGTGCGCAAGCGATCTTTGCCACCAATACCTCCGGTCTTTCGATCGACGCGCTGGCAGAAGCCTGTCCGGCCACGTTGCGGCCCCGGTTCTGCGGCGTGCATTTTTTCAATCCGCCGCGCTACATGCAGCTGGTCGAACTAATCGCGCAGCGGGCCACCGCGACGCAACTCATCGACCAGCTCGAGACCTTCCTGGTGACGGTCCTGGGCAAGGGCATCGTGCGGGCCAAGGACACGCCGAATTTCGTGGCCAACCGCGTGGGGGTCTTCTCGCTTCTGGCGACGATGGTGCACACGCAACGCTTCGGCCTTGGCTTCGACGTCGTCGACGCGCTGACGGGCCCCGCGATCGGGCGCGCACGGAGCGCTAGCTATCGCACCAGCGACGTGGTCGGTCTGGACACGATGGCGCACGTGATCCGAACCATGCATGAGGCGCTGCCGGACGATCCATGGCATCGGTATTACCAGCCTCCCGTGTGGCTGCAAGCGCTCATCGACAAGGGCGCGCTCGGGCAGAAATCGAAAGCTGGCTTCTATCAGAAGGTAGGCAAGGAAATCCAGGTCTTCGATCCGGCCTCGCAAGCGTATCGACCATTGCAGGGAGAGATCGAACCGGAGGTGGCGGCCATCCTGGCCCTGAAGGCGCCCGGCGAGCAGTTCGCGAAGCTGCGCGCGCATTCGCACCCACAGGCGCAGTTTCTCTGGGCGATCTTTCGGGACCTGTTTCACTACTGCGCCTATCACCTGGCCACGATCGCGGACAACGCGCGCGATGTCGATCTCGCGCTGCGCTGGGGATTTGGATGGAAGCTGGGACCATTCGAAACCTGGCAGGCGGCTGGCTGGGAGCAGGTGGGAGCGTGGGTCAGCGAAGACATCGCCGCCGGCAAGGCCCTCGCTGCCGTCGCGCTCCCCCCCTGGGTGAGCAGCGGGCCGGCTGCTGCCGGAGTGCATACGCGCCAGGGCGCCTATTCGCCTGCGGCCAACACGTTTCAGCCACGCTCGAGCCTGCCGGTCTACGCGCGGCAATACTTTCCGGACCCGATCGTGGGCGAGGAGCCTCCTCGGACGACGACCATTCTCGAGACCGATGCGGTACGCATGTGGCACACGGGCGACGACATCGCCATCGTTTCGTTCAAGAGCAAGCAGCACACGATCAGCGCCGCGGTGCTCGATGGACTGCAGAGCGCCATTGCCGAAGCGGAACGCAACTGGTGCGGCCTCGTCATCTGGCAAGCCGGCGAACCGTTCTCTCTCGGGGCGGACCTGGCCTCGCTGGTCCCGACGGTGCAGGCTGCGCAATGGGATAGCGTCGAAGCGGTCGTCGCGCAATTCCAGCAGACCTCGCAGCGGCTGCGCTACAGCCTGATACCGACCGTCGCCGCCGTGCGCGGGATGGCGCTGGGCGGCGCCTGCGAATTGATCATGCATTGCGACCGCGCGGTCACCGCGCTGGAGTCGTACATCGGCCTGGTCGAAGCGGGCGTCGGCATTCTTCCCGCTGGCGGCGGGTGTAAGGAGCTCGCCGCCCGGGCGGCGCAGGAGGCCGTTCGTGGGGCCAACGGCAGCCAGCTCGACCAGTTCCCCTTCCTGCGCACCTACTTCCAGCAGGTCGCGCTGGCCACCGTGTCGAAAAGCGCACTGGAGGCCAGGGACCTCGGCTACCTGCGCGCTGCCGACGTGGTCATCTTCAATCCATACGAACTGCTTTGGGTTGCCAAGGCGCAGGTGCGCGCCTTGTCGGAGAGCGCCTACCGTCCGCCGCTGCCTCTCGCCGCCATCCCGGTAGCCGGCAAGACGGGTATCGCGACGCTGGAGATGATGCTGGTCAACATGCGCGATGGCGGCTTCATTTCGGCATACGACTTTGAAGTGGCCCTGGCCATCGCCCGCGTGCTGTGCGGGGGCGAGCTGGAGCCGGGCAGCGTGGTGGACGAGAAGTGGATGCTCGACCTCGAGCGGCGCGAGTTCATGACGTTGCTCAAGAACCCGAAGACCCAGGAGCGCGTCGTACATACGCTCAAGACCGGCAAGCCACTGAGGAACTGATCCCGTACGGAGGGCGCATGGCCAAGCAGTTGCAGGAAGCATACATCCTCGCCGCGACCCGGACGCCGGTGGGCAAGGCTCCGCGGGGCGCACTCAGGCATACCCGCCCCGACTCGCTGCTCGCCCATGTGCTGACGAGCGTTTTGATGCAGGCGCCGCAAATCGACCCGAAGCGGATCGAGGACGTGATCGTCGGCTGCGCCATGCCCGAATACGAACAGGGTATGAACGTGGCGCGCATCGGTTTGCTGCTCGCCGGGTTGCCGAACACGGTGGCGGGGATGACGATCAATCGCTTCTGTTCCTCAGGGCTCAACGCGGTATCGATCGCCGCCGACCGCATTCGCACCGGCGAGGCCGACATCGTCATCGCCGCCGGCACCGAGAGCATGAGCATGATCCCGATGCTCGGCCGACTCGCGCTCAATGCCGAGGTGTTCGCCAGGGACGAGAACATCGGCATTGCCTACGGCATGGGGCTTACCGCGGAAAGGGTCGCCACAGGTTGGAAGGTGTCGCGCGAAGAGCAGGACGCCTTCGCGCTGGCGAGTCACCGCAAGGCGCTTGCCGCGCAGGCGGGCGGCGAGTTCAGCGCCGAGATCTCGCCCTATCCGATTCGCGAAAACGTTCCCGATCTCGCCTCGGGCAGAATCGTCGCGCGCGCGCGCAGCTTCGATCGCGACGAGGGCCCGCGCAGCGACACCAGCAGCGATGGCCTCGCCAAACTCAAGCCCGTGTTCGCGGCGAAGGGGTCGGTGACCGCGGGTAACAGCTCGCAGACGTCGGACGGCGCCGGAGCGGCGGTTGTGGTGAGTGAAAGGGTACTGAGCGAATTGGGCCTCACGCCGCTCGCGCGCTGGGTCGGCTTCGCGGTCGGCGGTGTCGCGCCCGAGGTCATGGGTGTTGGCCCGCTGGCGGCGATTCCCAAGGTTCTGCGCAGCACGGGCATCCGCCAGGACCAGATCGACTGGATCGAATTGAACGAGGCCTTCGCTGCGCAGAGCCTTGCCGTTATCAAGGAGCTTGATCTCGACCCGGCAAAGGTGAATCCGTTGGGTGGGGCGATTGCCCTCGGCCATCCTCTGGGTGCGACCGGCGCGGTGCGAACGGCGACCATCGTGCATGGGCTGAAACGGCGCGGGCGGAAATACGGAATGGTCACGATGTGCGTAGGGACGGGCATGGGTGCGGCCGGCATATTTGAATCCGTCTGATCGGCGCGCAGGAGGGCTGGGATGAAAGCGTGGCTTGGGTTCACTGTCGTCGGCGGGCTGGCGCTACTGACGGCCGGCGCCGCGATGGCGACCGAAGTCGGCGGGGTGGCGCTCGAGGAGAAGGCGACGGTGGGCGGGCAGGAGCTCGTGCTCAACGGCGCCGGCATCCGGACCCGGGTGATTTTCAAAGTGTATGTCGCGAGCTTGTATCTGCCGCAGAAGGCGGGCGATCTGCAGGGCGTGCTGGCGGAGGGCCCGCGTCGCATCCAGTTGAACCTGCTGCGCACGCTCTCCGCCGACCAGCTCGCCGAGGCCCTGAACGACGGCCTGGCCGAGGCCAACGCCCCGGCCGATCTAGCGGCGGTTAAACCGCAGGCCGATCAACTCCTGGCCATCATGAAGGCCTTCAAGCAGGTCAAGGAAAACGACGTGGTCACGCTCGACTTCGTCGACGGCGCGACGAAGGTGAGCTGGAACGGCGAGCTAAAGGGAACGATTCCAGGCGCGGCATTCAGCCATGCGTTGACGAAAATCTGGCTCGGCGACAAGCCGGTGCAGGCCGATCTGAAAAAGGCCTTGCTCGGCGGATAGCGCGTTGTCTCCGCTCGCGGCGGCGGTCACTTGTAGCGCGCCAGTTCCATCTTGCCGATCTGGTTGCGGTGGACCTCGTCCGGCCCGTCGGCCAGGCGCAACGTGCGCACGTGAGCATAGTGATAGGCGAGCGTGAAGTCGTCGCACAGTCCGGCGCCGCCATGGGCTTGGATCGCCCAATCGATAACCCTGCAAGCCATGTTCGGCGCCGCGACCTTGATCATGGCGATCTGTTTCGCGGCGGCCTTGTTACCCACGGTGTCCATCTTGTGCGCCGCGCTTAGCACCAGCAGGCGGGCCTGGTCGATGAGAATGCGCGACTCGGCGATGCGCTCCAGTGTGACCGTCCGCTCGGCGATCGGCTTGCCGAACGCGACGCGTGATCGCGCCCGCCTGCACATGTCTTCCAGTGCGCGCTCGGCCAGACCGATGGTGCGCATGCAGTGGTGGATACGCCCCGGGCCGAGCCTTCCCTGGGCGATCTCGAAGCCCCGGCCCTCGCCTAGCAGCAGGTTGGAGGCCGGTACGCGCACGTTCTCGAACGCGACCTCGGCATGGCCATGCGGCGCGTCATCGTACCCGAACACCGGCAAGTGACGCAGCACCGTCACGCCCGGCGTATCGCGCGCAATGAGGGTCATCGACTGCCGCTTGTGCCGGTTGGCATTGCCCGGGTCGGTCTGGCCCATGAAGATGAAAAGCTTGCATCGCGGATCGACGGCTCCCGAAGACCACCACTTGCGGCCGTTGATAACGTAGTCGTCGCCGTCGCGCGCGATCGAGCTTTCGATGTTCGCCGCATCGCTGGATGCGACCGCCGGCTCGGTCATCGCAAAGCAGGACCGGATGCGCCCGTCGAGCAGGGGTTCGAGCCAGCGTTTTTTCTGTTCGGCCGTGCCGTAGCGCACCAACGTTTCCATGTTGCCGGTGTCCGGCGCCGAGCAATTGAACACCTCCGCCGCCCACGGCACGCGGCCCATGATCTCGCAAAGCGGCGCGTATTCCGTGTTGCTGAGGCCGGCGCCGTATTCGGAGTCGGGCAAAAAGAGGTTCCACAGGCCCTCTGCCCTGGCCTTCTTCTTTAGCGTATCGAGCAGGGCGACGGGCTGCCAGCGATCTCCGCTCGCGACTTCCTCGTGGAACCGCTTCTCGTTGGGGTAGATGTGCGCGTCCATAAACGCGCCCAGGCGTGCCTGCAGGTCCCTGGTTTTGGCTGAGTATTCGAAATCCACGCGGTTCTCCCGGTTGCTGCGATGGCGCCCAAGCGCTCAGCGCCGCGCCATGATGCGCTCCACCTGCCGCCACCCAAGCTCGGACATTACACGCGCCCATCGCCCCACCTCGACGGCGTGCTGGCTCGCGGCGGTTCCGTCGACGACGCGTCCCATGATGCCCTGGGCGATGCCGGCGGCACGAAACATGTTGTACGCGATATAGAAGTCCCAGTGGTCTGGATCGATCGACTCGCGCCGGGCGTGTCGGCTGTAGGCGGCGATGTAGTCGCTCTCGTCCGGAATGCCGAGCGCGGCCAGATCGAGGCCGCCCAAGCCGCGAAACGGCCCCGGCGGCACGTGCCAACTCATGCAGTGATAGGCAAAATCGGCGAGCGGATGACCGAGAGTGGAAAGCTCCCAGTCCAGGACCGCAACGATGCGTGGCTCGGTCGGATGGAAAATCAGGTTATCAAGGCGATAGTCGCCGTGGACGATCGCCGTTTCGTCGGCCGCGGGAATGTTCTCCGGCAGCCACGCAATAAGCCGCTCCATCGCGTCGATCCGCTCCGTCTCCGAGGCGCGGTATTGCTTGGTCCAGCGGGCGATCTGGCGGCCGAGGTAATTGCCGGGCTTGCCGAAATCGCCGAGGCCGACCGCTTGGTAATCGACCCGGTGCAGTGCGGCGATCACACGGTTCATTTCGTCATAGATCGCCCGCCGCCCGGCTCGGTCCAGGTCTTGCAGCGAGGGGTCCCACAGGACCCTTCCCGCGACGCAATCCATGATGAAGAACGCCGTGCCGATGACCGTCTCGTCTTCGCACAGCCAGTAGGTTCGCGGCACCGGCACGTCGCTGTCGCGCAGCGCCGTTAGCACGCGGTACTCGCGCTCGACGGCGTGCGCCGACGGCAGCAGCCTGCCTGGAGGCTTGCGCCGCAGCACATAGCTTTTGCCGCCCGCGGCAAGGCGAAACGTGGGGTTGGACTGGCCGCCCTTGAACTGCTCGACTGCGACTGGCCCGACGAAGCCTTCGATGCGCTCGCGCAGATAGGGTTCGAGCCGCGCCGGATCGAATCGATGCTTGTCCTGCATCGGCATGGTGCCGACGAATTGCTCATTCATGCCACGGCTCCTCTGCCTTCCGGACCCCGCGCATTAGCGATAAGTGATCAGCCGCGCGTTGCCAGTCTGCTCGAGAAACGCAAAGTTGTTGAGGTAGCTGACGCTGACTCTGCCGGGTTGATAGAGCAGTGCCGTAACCGCGCCGTTGGCCAGCGACAGATTGAGATCGAGGGCGCGGTGGTCCGGCAACTCGAGCAGATTTTGGCAAATTGCCGCAATCGGGCCGCCGGAGGTGAACACGATACTGGTGCGCGACGGACCGGCGTCGCTGACCAGCCGGTTGAGTGCCGCCATGCAGCGATCGCCAAAGGACTTCCATGACTCGCGGTATTCGGCATCGTGACCGCCCTGCATCCAGCGTCTCATGGCGGCGCCGAAAAGGTCGTAAAAGGCGCGACCGGGATGGTCGCCCTCGGCCAAGTAGCGCTGCAGGGTCGCCGGGTGGGCCAAATCCGGCCGTTCCCGGGCCACGATTTCGTCGGCGTCGTATTCGTCAAACCCTGCATCGGGGCGCGAGGCGAGAGGGGGCTTGAGCGCGGCGGGCAGGGCCGCGCAGCACGCCTCCGCCGTGTCGCGATGGCGTTTCAGCCTCCCGCTCACCGCCAGGTCGATGCGCCTGCCGCGGCACGCAATCCAGGCCCCGAGGAGCTGCGCCTGTTCGCGACCAAGGTCGGACAGCCGATCGTAGTCGGCGCTGCCAAAGGATGCCTGCGCATGGCGAACCAAGAGAATCTGTCCCATGACGGCGGCAACGTTGCGTGGGCGCGTCGAAGTGCTACTTGCGCCGCACATCCATCTGCTCGACGGCTTGGTTCCACAAAGCCGAGCCGACCAGATTCGACCCGCCGTCGACACAGAGCACGGCACCCGTGATATAGGTCGCCAGCGGCGATGCCAGAAAGACCGCCGCCTGCCCGATGTCGTCGGTCTGACCGTACCTGCGCAGCGGAATGACCTGCTTGTTGCGGGCATCGTTATCCGGCGTCGACAGGCGGCGCATGCCCTCTGTGCCCTCGATCGGGCCGGGAACGATGCTGTTGGCGCGGATGCCGTGCCTGCCCCATTCGAGCGCGAGATTCCTCATCATGTTGTCGATCCCGGCCTTGGCAGCGCCGACGTGCACCTGATAGGCGTGCGGCACGAACGCCTGGCCAGCGGAAATGAAGATGATGCAACCGTGCGTTGCCTTGAGTTGCTCGAACGCCTCGCGCGCCGCGTGGAAGGCGCCCAGCAGATCGATATCGATGACGGTCTTGAAGCCGTTCGGGGAAAGCGCCTCGGCCGGGCAAAGGAAGTTGCCTGCGGCACCGGCGACGAGCACCTCGATCGGTCCGAGCTCACCCTGCGTCCGGGCAAAGGCCGCGGCGAGTGCGACAGGATCGCGCACGTCGGCGACGAGCGCCAACACCTTGCCGCCGGTGCCGGCATTGAGCGTCGCAAGCTCGGCCGCGGCGAGGTCGAGCTTCGCCTCGGTTCGGCCGCAGATGGCAACGTGCGCGCCCAGCGCCGCGAAGTTGCGCGCGACGCCGAGATTGATGCCGCTGCCCCCGCCGGTAACGAAGACGGTCTTGCCCTGGAACAGGTCCTTGGCCAGATAATCGCTGACGATCATGGGTGGCTTTGCGCTTCGCCAACGGCTTCAAAAGCGCGAGAAATCCGGAGGTCGCTTGGCCACAAAGGCGGAGAGCGCTTCCTTCGCTTCGGGGCTGCCCAGGAGCTGGCTGAAACTCGCGACCTCCTCATGGATGGTATTGAGGATCAGCGGCGCGAGCCGGCGCTTGAGCAGCGACTTCGCCGTTTTTAGTGCCGTCGGCGGTTTGGCAGCCAGGGCGAGGGCTCGCGCCTGCGCCTCGGGGATCGCCAATTTGTCCTCGACCACGCGATTGACGAGTCCCCATTCGCGTGCCTGCGCCGCATCGATCGCCTCGCCGAACAGCAGCAGCTCCGCGGCCCGCAGGTATCCGACTCCGAGCGGCAAGAGGAGGCTTGAGCCGCCTTCAGGGCACAGGCCGAGATTGACGAAGGGGACCGACAGCCGCGCGCTTTCGCCGGCAACAACGTAATCGCAATGCAGCAACATGGTCGTTCCGATCCCCACCGCAGCGCCGGTCACCGCAGCGACCACCGGCTTGTTGCTCTGGCTGATCAGCGTCAGGAAGCGCACCACCGGGCTATCGGTGCCGCCCGGCGGCAGGTTGAGGAAGTCAATCAGGTCGTTGCCGCTGGTGAACACCTCGGGCTGTCCATGGATCAGGATCACGCGTACGTCGGGGTCGTCTCCGGCGCGCACCAGGGCGGCGGCCATCGCCTCGTACATGGCCACGGTGATGGCGTTCCTTTTGTCCGGGCGGCGGAGCTCGATGCGCTGCACGCGGTCGCAAGTCTCGGTAATGATGTGTTCGGGCATCGCCATCCTTTCGCGCAACCCACGTGGCCAAGCTGCAACGCATCGCGCCTGCTAGTATGATCGCAGCATGCGTTGTCGCGGCCGGCGCAGTCGATCGGCATTGCTACGGCGCGTCGTCGCGGCGACGCCCTACCGAGGTACTCCGGGGCTGCAGAAGAGGATGCTATCCCCGCCCCGGTGAGTTGCAAAGCGGCGACACCGCCCGAGGAGAAGCGATGCCCGATTTCTGGCCGTCGTGCGGCTATAGCCTGCTCGCGGCCGCGCCCGGAGGACGGCTGGCGATCAGCGACGAGTTCTTGCGCAGTTACCTGCTGGTACCCGAGCTCGCTCCCGTCCCCGAGTCGTGCGCGGCGGAAATGGCCGTGCACGCACAGCTTCTCGCCCGGCCCCGAAGCGAGGTGGACGCGGCCGAGATTGCCGCGATCAATGAGGAGGAGGTCCGCGACAATTACCGCATCTGGCTGCGCTTTCGCCAGCGCTTGCTTGCCGCGCCGACATTGGAAGGCGCCTATACGGCGTTGTTTGCCGGCCAAGGCGTCGACGCCCCGCCGCAGTTCGTGCACCAGCTCACGCAGATCGTGCTGCGCCACATCCTGGGCGAGGGCGCCGACCCGTTTGAGGTGCGCGCGGCGGAGATGCTCTTTCGCCCGCAGCGGGTCAGCGTGGCGCCCGGCCGGGCGCCGATGGCCGCCGACCTGCAGACTGTCGAGTTGTACGCGATGAGCGGCGGTTTCGGCAGCCTGGGTGAGTTGCTGGCGCAAAACCGCACGCCGACTCGAACCATTGACCTGGACGTGCTGTCGGAGGACAACGCCGCCGCGTACTGGGAGCGGGATGAGCGCCATGACTTTGCCGTGAGCCTGAACCGGGGCGGCCGGGCGCTCGATGCGCTGTGCCGCGTGCTCGAGCACTGGATCGCGCACTTTCTCGCCGTCGAGGTGTCGATCCAGCCGCGGCGCGAGATCGACGATGGGCATTGGGTTTGGCACGTCGGGCTCGACGCCGAGGCGAGCACACTGCTCAATGACCTGTACAATCGCGTCGAGGTCAGCGACGAGCGCATGGAACGGTTGCTGTGCCTTTTCGAACTGCGCTTCGCCGACGCGGGCGCAATGCGGCCCGCGCTCGCGGGTCGGCCCGTCTACCTGGCGATGGCCATCGATCGCGAGTACCGACTCAAGCTCAAACCACAGAATCTGTTGTTGAACCTGCCGCTCGCGCGGCCACAATGAGGAACCCAATGAACCGATCGACCCATCTGGTGCACATTGTCGTGGCGTGTGCCATCTTGATCTCGAGCGCTTTCGCGATCCCTGCGCAGGCTACCAACGGCGTTCCTGTGACCCCTGCCGCCAAGCCGGTGGTTGCACCACCGGCGTCTCCGGAACTCGACCAGCTCGCGTGGCTGCGCGGTTGCTGGGCCGGTAACGTCAACCGGCGGGACTTCGTCGAGCAGTGGCTGCCGCCGCGCGCCGACATGATGGTTGGCGTCAGCCACACCATCGTGCAGAATCGAAAAGATGCGACCAAGGCGAGCACCGAAGACTATACGTACCTGCGCCTGGAAGCGCGCGCTGACGGCGTCTACTACATCGCGGTGCCCTCCGGCAAAACCGAACTGCCATTCAAACTCACCGGCGTCGAGAACGATAAGGGCATCACGGCTTTCACCTTCACCGGCTCGGGCGAGGCGTTTCCGCAGCGCATCGTCTACCGCCGCACCGAAGGGGGGATGCTGTTCGCCGAAGTTGCGGGCAAGCTCGACGGCAAGGACAAGCAAGTAGTCTACCCGATGCATCATGTCGACTGCGCGACCTTCGAGTCACCGCGGGGGTGAGCATGGGCGATGCGGCGCCCGCGGCAAGCCAGGCGCTGGATAACCTGGAGCGCCTGCTTGCCGGCGGCAAGGAAGGGGCGTTGCTTCGCTTCGGTCTGGGCAACGAGTACCTGAAACGGGGTGACGCCGACAGCGCGATGGTCCATCTGCGACGTGCGGTGGCCATCGACCCGAACTATTCCGCGGCGTGGAAGCTGCTGGGGAAGGCCCTTGCCGCTGCGCACCTTGAGGAGGCTGCGCTGGCCGCCTGGGGCGACGGGATTGCGGCCGCCGAGCGCCACGGTGACAAGCAGGCGATGAAGGAGATGCAGGTCTTCGCCCGTCGCCTTGCCAAGCAGCTTGGCCGAGAGTAGAGTAACCCCGTATTGCGGCGCAGCAACCGGTGCCGCCCGTGTTTATCACCTTCCCCCTCACCCGATCGTTTTCGTACCCGCGAAAACGTTGACCTGCGCCGCGCGCGGCAACCACAAGGTTGAGTCCGCAGGGGCATCGCAACCATGACGGCTTACGAGAAACTGCGCCATTTGGTCATCGGCGCGCCTCTCGATCCGCTAAGCCAGCAAACCCGTCAGCACATCGCCCTGATCGCCTTTCTCGCCTGGGTCGGCCTCGGCGCGGACGGTCTGTCATCGTCGGCCTATGGCCCGGAAGAGGCCTTTCGCGCGCTGGGTGTACATACCCACCTTGGCCTGTTCATGGCCATCGCCACGGCGGCGACGGTGTTCATCATCTCGCTCGCGTACAACCAGGTCATCGAGCTGTTTCCGACTGGCGGCGGCGGCTATCGCGTCGCGACCAGCCTAATCGGCCCGCGCGCGGGCCTGGTTTCGGGCGCCGGCCTTATCGTCGATTACGTGCTCACGATCGCAATTTCGATCGCCAGCGGTGTCGATGCGCTCTTCAGCCTGCTGCCCGCAGCCGCGGGGGTGTTCAAGCTCTGGACGGAGCTGGTGCTCGTGGCGGTGCTGCTGGTGTTGAATCTGCGCGGGATGAGGGAGTCCATCACCATCCTGCTGCCGATCTTTCTCGGCTTTTTCATCACCCACGTCCTGCTCATCGCCTACGGTATCCTTGGCCACTCGCAGGGACTGATGGTCGTGGTCCCCGACGCGCTCGAGGACACACGCAAGCTCACCCACGACATCGGCTGGGTCGCCGCCGTGTCGCTGTTCCTTCGCGCCTACTCGCTCGGTGGAGGCACCTACACGGGCATCGAGGCGGTGTCGAACAACGTGCAGACGCTGCGCGAGCCACGCGTACACACCGGCAAGCTGACGATGTTCTACATGGCGAGCTCGCTCGCGTTCACCGCCGGCGGCATCATCCTGCTCTACCTGCTGTGGAAGGCCCAGCCGGTCGAGGGTCAGACGCTCAACGCGGTCGTGTTCGGCAGCATCATCGACAGCCTCGGATTGAGCCCACGGTTGAGCCAGGGTGCGCTGCTGCTCGTCCTGGTGTTCGAGGCCGGGCTGCTGTTCGTGGCCGCGAATACCGGCTTCCTGGGCGGCCCCCAGGTGCTGTCGAACATGGCTGCCGATTCCTGGCTGCCGCACCAGTTCCGCCATCTCTCCACGCGCCTGGTCACCCAGAACGGCATCGTGATCATGGGCCTCGCGGCGCTGGTCATCGTCCTCTGGAGCCGCGGCAGCGTCGACCTGTTGGTCGTGCTGTATTCGATCAATGTGTTTTTGACCTTCACGCTGTCGTTGCTCGGATTGTGTATCTACTGGTGGCGCGCCCGTGGCAAGGATTGGCGGTGGCTGCATCGGCTGGCGTTTTCCGGGCTGGGCTTCGCGGTCACATCAGGCATTTTGGCGGTGACCTTGATCGAAAAATTCGGCGAGGGCGGCTGGGTCACGGTGCTGATTACCTCGCTGGTGATCACCCTGTGCCTGGCGATCCATCGTCACTATGACTGGGTGCACGAACGGCTGAAGGAAGTCGACCAGGTGTTCAGCGCCGCGTCATGTCCGAAATGCGAGACTCCCCCCCCGCTCCAACCCGATGCGCCGACCGCCGTGTTCATCGTCGGATCCAGCCGCGGCGGCGGCATTCACACCCTGCTGTGGGTGCAGCGATTGTTTCCGAATCACTTCCGCAACTTCATCTTCATCAGTGCCAAGGCGGTCGATGCCCAGAGCTACGGCGGCGGCGAGCAAAGCGACCGGCTGCGGACGGCGCTCGACCGTGCGCTCGCGTTTTACGTCAACTATTGCCATGCCAACGGGCTCGCCGCGACGGCACAATACTCCCTCGGTACCGACCGCATCGACGAGCTGGTGAAGCTGGCGGAAGGAATCCAGAAGGAATTCTCGAACTGCGTCTTCTTCACCAGCAAACTGCAGTTCCGCAACGAGAACTGGGTGACGCGGCGGCTGCATAATCAGACCGCGCTCGCCTTGCAGCGCAGGCTGCATCTGAACGGCATGCAGATGTTCATCCTGCCGATGCAGCTGTAGCGAAGGGGCGGGCCGACTCCGGTCCGATCGTCGGCTAGCGCGCCACGCTCGCGGCGCCGCGGTTGGCCAACTCGTCGGCACGCTGATTCCCTGCGCTGTCGGCGTGGCCCCTCACCCAGTTCCAGGCGACGCGATGGGCCGCGGCGAGACGATCGAGCTCCAGCCACAGATCGGCGTTCTTGACCGGTTTGCGCTGGCTGGTCTTCCAGCCATTGCGTTTCCAGACCTTGATCCAGGTCTCAATACCGTTCTTGACGTATTGCGAATCGGTGTAGACCTCGACCGTCGCGGGCCGTTTCAGGCTCTCCAGCGCCCGGATGACCGCGAGGAGCTCCATCCGGTTGTTGGTGGTCCGTGACTCGCCACCGTAGAGCTCGCGTTCGCGGCCACGGGACTGCAGCAGTGCGCCCCAGCCGCCCGGGCCCGGGTTGCCTTTGCACGCGCCGTCGGTATAGATCACCACCGGCGCCGTCATGCGCCGCGGCTCAATCGGAGATGTCGGCGCACTCGCGTACCTGGCGCGCGGCCGAGGCCAGCGCTTTCTTGCGCACGCGGCGTGACCACGCCGGGGTGATCACGCGCATCCCCAGAATGCGCTTGGTCGCGCGCAGGAAGTACACGCCGCCGGCAATCGGCCACCAGCGATCGCCGGCCTTCTCGACGAAAGCGAAGCGATGCAGCCATTTTTCCTGCTGGAACGGCGGCACGTAGCAGTCGAGCCTGCCGCCAACGACTTCGAAACCGAGCAGCGCGAGCCAGTCCTTGAGTCGATACAGGGCGATGAAGTTGCCCGTCCAGGGCATCGTCTGCTCGCGGCCGAAATAGCGCTTCACGCCGTAAAGGCTGAAGGGGTTGAATCCGGCGATGATCAGATGGCCCTCGGGGCGGATCACGCGATGCACCTCGCGTAACAGCTGATGCGGTTCGTCGGTGAACTCCAGCACGTGCGGCAGAACGATCAGATCGACGCCGTTCTCCGCAAACGGCAGCCAGTGCGGGTCGGCGAGCACCTGCGCGGGCTCCTCCAGATCGACCGTCAGCCGCGTCGTGATGCGCGACCCGCGCAGGAACGGGTATTCCGGCAGGCCAATCTGCAGGGCGTGAAAGCCGAAGATATCGGCCAGCGTGCGATCGAAATAGGAGCACTCGCGTTCGAACAGATAGCGGCCCAACGGCGTCGCGAACCATGCCGCCAGCGTGCCCGTTGACAGGGTCGCCGGCGCTGTCGAAGATTCGGCCATGACGTCGATTATCCCGATCCCGGCATTCGCCGACAACTACATCTGGCTGATGCGGGAGGCCGGTAAAGCCGCCGTCGTGGACCCCGGCGATGCGGCACCGGTCATAGCCTACCTTGAGCGCGAGCGTCTCGAGCTCGCCGCCATTCTGAATACCCACCATCACGGCGACCACGTCGGGGGCAATCGCGCCCTACTGGCGCGATGGCCGGTGCCGGTGTTCGGGCCGGCGCACGAAACGATCCCGGGTGTTACCCAGCCGCTGCTTGAAGGCGATACGATCGCGGTTCCGGCGATCGAACTCACCCTGTCCGTGCTCGAGGTACCCGGCCATACCGCGGGCCACATTGCCTGCTACGGACAGCTCGCCGGCGCCCCGGTCGTTTTCTGCGGCGATACGCTGTTTACGGGCGGCTGCGGGAGGCTGTTCGAGGGTACCCCGGCGCAAATGCTCGATTCGCTTGCCAAGCTGGCGGCGCTGCCCGGTGACACCCGCGTCTTCTGTGGTCACGAATACACCCTTGCGAATCTGCGCTTCGCGCAAGTGGTAGAACCGGCCAATGTCCCGCTCCAGCTGCGCCAGGTACGCGAGCAGGCGAAACGCGACCGGGGCGAACCGACGGTGCCTTCGACGATTGCGGAGGAGCAAGCGACCAATCCGTTCCTGCGGGTCGACGAGCCGGCCGTGCGCACGGCAGCGCAGCGCCATGCCGGCCGTGTGCTCGCCGACCGCGTCGCCGTGTTCGCGGAGGTGCGGGCCTGGAAGAACGCCTTTTGACCCGGCCCGGGGCCGACTTGACGTGTTGCGGCGACGGCCCCTACCATCGCCCCACTTTGCATAAAGGCCGATCACCCTTCACCGGTGCGGCGGCGCTCGTATTCGCAACGGCATGCGCTTTGACGCTCGCCGCGTGCGTTGCGGTGCCGAGCGCCGCGCCGTCTGGCGCCCGCGTCGAGGCAGCCGGTCCCTCCGCTGCGAGGAAGCCGCAGGGACCCGCCGCCTCGCCCGAGGAGCCCATCACCGCCGCGGAAATCGGCGCGGAACCGATGTTCTTCGAGGTCGAGCTACCGATCGAGCTCGCCACCGGCGGCGACCCCGATGCGGTGACCAACGCGACGCTGCAGTTGCGCTCGGAATACGGCGATCTCTGGACGCGGATCCGGCAGGGCTTCATGCTCAACGACCTCGATACGCCGCTGGTCAAGACCGCGGAGGAGTGGTACGAGGCCCGGCCGGATTACGTCGCCCGGATGATCGAGCGTAGCCGGCGCTACCTCTACTACATCGTGGCCGAAGTCGAGAGGCGCAACATGCCGATGGAAATTGCGCTCCTGCCGATGATCGAGAGCGCGTACAACCCCATGGCCCTATCGCGCAGCCGCGCATCGGGCATCTGGCAATTCATCCCGTCGACCGGCAAGCTCTACGGCATGCAGCAGAACTGGTGGCTCGACGACCGTCGCAATGTGGTCACCGCCACCGAGGGTGCACTCGATTACCTGCAAAAGCTCTACGCGGAGTTCGGTGATTGGTATCTGGCGCTGGCCGCCTACAACTGGGGCGAAGGCGCCATTCGGCGAGCGATCGCGTACAACGAAAAGCGCGGCCTTCCGACCGATTATTTGAGTCTCAAGATGCCGGCCGAGACGCGCAGCTACGTCCCGCGGCTGCAGGCGGTCAAGAATATCGTCAACGATCCGGAAAAGTTCGATCTGGCGCTCGCCGATATGCCGGACGCACCCTATTTCACGGTCGTGCGAACGACGAAGAAGATGGACGTCAAGGTTGCCGCCGACCTCGCGGAAATGCCGTTGGACGAGTTCCTGTCGCTCAATCCGCAGCACAACCGGCCAGTCATCGCGGGGGCCGACGAGGCGACCATTTTGCTGCCCTACGACAAGGCGGAGCTGTTCGCCGCCAAGCTCGAGCTGACCGACCAGCCGATGGTGACCTGGCAAGCTTACAAGCTTAGGAGCGGCGATTCGCTGCAGGCGGTGGCGTCCCGGTTCGGCTTGTCGCTGGAAACCCTGCGCAGCGTGAACGGCATCGGACCGCGTGCGAAGGTCCCCGTCGGCCATGCGCTGCTCGTCCCGACGCAGGCACCCTCCGATGCCACCGTAGCGAGCCTGCAAAACGCGGTGTTCACAACGGTGCCTAGCGGCCGGACCTTCTACCACCGGGTGCGCAAAGGCGAGACGCTGCAGTCAATTGCCGCGCACTACGATGTTTCGACGCAGGACCTGAGAGGCTGGAATGCCGGCGTCGCCTCCAAGCTCAGCGCGGGCCAGCGCCTGCGCGTGGTGAGCGATGCGGGGCCGGTAAGCGCGAAGAAGTCCAAGCAGGGCCGGAAGATCCAGGCGGCTGCCGCAAGTGCGGTGGCGGGCAACGGCGGCGGCCCAATCCGGCCTGCCTCCAAGACCCTGGGCCAGCCCCGGCGCCGCACCCACCACGCCAAGGCGTCCTGACGCATCGCCCAAACAAAACAGGCGACACTTTCGCGTCGCCTGTTTTGGGGGCCATCGCAGTCCTGCGACGGCCATGCGGCGGG
This sequence comes from Casimicrobiaceae bacterium, assembly GCA_035939595.1. Lineage (GTDB taxonomy): Bacteria > Pseudomonadota > Gammaproteobacteria > Burkholderiales > Casimicrobiaceae > PALSA-1003. Next base: position 26,043 of record DASZFQ010000199.1, on the reverse strand, counting down.
AAGCCTATAGCTTCTTCGCCTTCTTGGCCTTCTTCTTGGCCGGTTTGCGCTTGGCCGCTTTCTTCTTTGTAGCCTTCTTCTTCGCCGCCTTCTTGGCCTTCTTCTTGGCCGGTTTGCGCTTGGCCGCCTTCTTCTTCGCGGCCCTCTTCTTCGCCGGCTTCCTCTTCGCGGCCTTCCGCTTCTTTGGCGCCGCTTTCTTCTTCGCCGCCTTCTTCTTCGCGGCCTTCTTCGGCGCCGCCTTCTTCGCCTTGCGCTTCTTGGCTTTCTTCTTTGGCGCAGCCGGGGCCGCCGGAGACGCCATGGTCATCATGTCAGCCATCATCTTCAGTTCTCCTGTCTGAGTTGCTGAAACTGTTATGTGCTACTGCTTCAGCGCAGGTCTCGCCAGTTTCATCGCGGATCGCACTGCATTTCGATGACCCTTGACAAACCCATTGACACCTGCTGCCTGAATTCTAGCCAATTTTTTTTGAAATTCAAGATTTAATTGCAATTTTGGCCGATGCTGAAGCTCAGTGTTGCGAATTAGCACACTCGCGCAGGGCGCAAATTTGGCATGTTTGCAATTGCACCGGCGGCGTTGCGCTCGATCAAGGCAGGCGCGATTCGCGTGCGAAAAGCTCGCCGACGGTCTCGCGACGCCCGACCAGATGCATCGCGGCGCCGTCGACAAGCACCTCCGCCGCGCGCGGTCGCGAGTTGTAGTTCGAGCTCATGGCCATCGCATACGCGCCGGCGGAGAGGATCGCCAGCAGGTCTCCCTCGGCGAGCGCGAGCTCGCGATCGCGGGCGAGAAAGTCGGCGCTTTCACAGATGGGGCCGACGATCTGCCAGACCCGGGGGCGTTCGTGGCGCGGACGCACCGCCCGCACCTCGTGCCATGCGTCATACAGTGCCGGGCGCAGGAGGTCGTTCATTGCCGCGTCGACAACGGCAAAACTGCGCTCCACCCCGGGTTTGAGGTAGCAGACCCGCGTCAGCAGTACGCCCGCGTTGCCGGTCAGCCGTCGCCCTGGCTCAAGCAGAAGCATTTCGGATCGGCCACGGAAAAGCGCGCTGATCATCGCCGCGTATTCGGCCAGATCGACCGGGGTTTCATCGCGGTAGCGAATGCCGATTCCACCCCCCAGGTCGACATGCTCAAGGCGGATGCCTTCGCCGGCAAGCGTGTCGACGAGCTCCAGCACTTTCGTCGCCGCCTGGCGATAGGGCTCGAGGGCGGTGATCTGCGAGCCGATATGGATGTCGATGCCGCGCAGGGCGATACCTCGCAGCTTTGCGGCGTGCCGATACAGCGGCAGCGCCTCGCCAAAGGCGATTCCGAACTTGCTTTCCTTCAGTCCGGTTGCAATGTAGGGATGCGTCTGGGGGTCGACATCGGGATTGACCCGAATGCTAACGGGCGCGACCTTGCCTGCGCCTGCGGCAATCCGGTCAAGGTGCTCCAGTTCGCTGGCCGACTCGACGTTGAAGCTAAGAATATCCAAGGCGAGCGCCTGCTGCAGCTCCTCGTCGCTCTTGCCCACGCCGGAGAAGACGACCTTGCGGGGGTTGCCTCCGGCAGCGATCACGCGCGCGAGCTCGCCGCCCGACACGACGTCAAAGCCGCTTCCCAGCCGCGCAAAGACATCGAGCACGGCAAGGTTCGAATTCGCCTTCATGGCGTAGCAGGTGAGATGATGCAGCGCCGCAAAGGCAGCGTCGAACTCACCGTAGGCGGCCGTGAGTGCCGCACGCGAATAGACGAAACTGGGTGTTCCGTAACGCGCCGCGACGTCGGTGAGCGGGACACTCTCGACACAAAGCCCGCCATCCCGAAGGGCGAGCGCAGTCACTCCGTCCGGTCCTTGTCGTCCGGGGCAGGGGTCGCCGGTGCCGGCGGCGTATAGTCAGGTCTGTCCGACGTCGTCGTCGTCGGGACCACACCGGGTGGCTGGCCGGTCGGCGCGGGCGCAGATTGGCCTGGAGGAAGCCGCAACGGCCCCTTGACTCCGCATCCGGAGATCGTGACCACGGCGGCGCAGGCGATGATCGCGGTGACGGAACGGCGTAACATCGGGAACACTGTGTACGACACCTTCACGCAAGTGCGGGAAAGTCTATCACGGCGCCGACGCTGCCTCCGATGATCGACGAGAGCGCATTCACCGCACTGACCGCCCGTGTCCTAGAGATCATCGGCACCGCTCTCGACGCCTCCGGCAGCGACCTCGATTGGGCGGACAACGACGGCGTGCTGACCATCGAATGCAGCGATGGCAGCCGGGTCATCGTCAACCGCCACGTGCCCAATCGCGAGCTTTGGGTGGCGGCCAGATCCGGCGGGTTTCACTTTCGCGCCGAGGGTGGCGCCTGGCGCGATACGCGCAGCGGCGAGGAGATCGGCGCCACGTTGGAGCGGTTGTTGCGCGCACAGGTCGGCAATTCCATCCGCTTGCCGGCGCTGCCGACGAGCTAGACGCTCCCCGTCAGTCCAGCAGCGGCGTGAGCGCGTCGAGCTCGCGCCGGGCTTCGATGTGTCCAGGCAGCAGCGATTCGACCAGTGCCCAGAAGCGGGCCGAATGGTTGAGCTCGACCAAGTGCGCCACCTCGTGGGCCACGACGTAGTCGGCGATGCGCGGCGGCAGCTGCACCAGCCTCCAGTTGAGGCGGATCTCGCCACGGTGATTGCAGCTCCCCCACTGCGAGCGCGCGTCGGACAGCTTGATTGCCGGCGGTCGCGCCCGAAGACGGCTGGCGAAGTGAAACGCCCGTGGCGCGAGCAGCGCCAGCGCCTGCTCCTTCAGCCAGCGGCAGCAAAACGCGGCGATCTCGCCCTCGTCGCCAGGTGTCGGGTGCAGCACGGTCAGATTGAGCAGGTCCGCGGCAATGGCCTGCCTGCGCGCGGGGAACAAAGCCAGTGTCAAGGCTCGTCCCTGGAAGAGGAGCGACGCGCCTTCCTGCCACGCGCTCGGCAGCGAATCGCGATTGCGTCCACGCCATTCCGCGAGCATGGCGATGACCCAGCGCGCGCGTTCCTTCAAGGCCAGCTCGATTTCGCGTATCGACACCCAGCGCGGCGCGCGCACAACCAGGCCCGTGTGGTCGATGGTCATGCCGATCGACTGGCGGCGCGCACGAATGAGACGGTAATCGACATCCTGCCCGGCGAGGATCAAGCGGCGCAGGCTCTCGTCCGCGGCGCCCTCGCGCCGCCGAATCAATCGTGCGCTGTCGGCGTCTCGCGCAGCGGGTTTCCGAGCCGCGCGACTTCGTTCTCGATCCACGATTCGACCTCGTTGGTCAGCCGCTGCATGTCCTTACCCTCGATACCGATCGGCGGACCGATCGACACGGTCACCGTTCCCGGCCGCTTCCCCAGCACACCCTTGGGCCATAAATAGCCCGCATTATGCGCCACCGGAACGACGGGTACACCGAGCAAGAGCGCGAGCCGGGCGGCGCCGGTCTTGTAGTGTGCGCGGGTACCGGCCCGGATCCGGGTCCCTTCCGGGTAGAAAACGATCCAGAATCCCTGCGCCAGCCGCTGCTGTCCCTGCGTCGCGATTTGCTGCATCGCGTCCACGCCTGCCTTGCGGTCGATCGTGATGGGCGATGCGAGCGTGAACGCCCAGCCAAAGAACGGAATGGACAACAACTCCTTCTTGGCGACAAACGCAAGCGGCGGGAAGAAAAAATTGAGCGCCAGCGTTTCCCAGGTCGAGGAATGCTTGGACATGACAATGTGCGGCTTGTCGCGCGGCGGAATATTCTCCGCGCCGATGACCCGATCGCGGATGCCGCAGATCCATCGCGCCGCAAACAGGTTGAGCCAGCACCAGCCGATGATGAACTTGAAGCGCGGCACGGGAGGGGCCCAGAATGACAGCAGGACGAGCACTGCGTAGATGGGGGTGACGACTAACTGGAACAGAGCGAACAGCAGCGAGCGCAGCGCGGACATCGGGTGCGGCTCCTTCAATCTCCGGCCAGGAGCGCCGTGGCGGCAAAGGCCAGATCCGGAAAGATGATCGTGTTCTTAGGGAAGTTGCCGTCGCGCAGCGTCTTTTCGCCCTTGCCGGTAAGCACCAGGATCGGTTGCGCGCCGCATGCTTCCGCGGCCTGCAGGTCGCGCAACGAGTCGCCGATGCAGGGCACGCCGGTTAGCTCGACGCCGAAGCGCTGCCCGATATCGGCGAGCATTCCCGGCTTGGGCTTGCGGCAATCGCAGTTGGCGTCCGCGGTGTGGGGGCAGAAAAACACCGCGTCGATCCGGCCACCGACCTGGGCGAGCGCCTTGTGCAGCTTCTCGTGGATCGAGATCAGCGTCGCGGTATCGAGCAGCCGCCTGCCGAGGCCCGATTGATTGGTCGCCACGACAACGCGGAAACCCGCGTGATTGAGGCGGGTGATCGCTTCGAGGCTGCCCGGAATCGGGCGCCACTCGTCGGGCGATTTGATGAACTGCTCGCGCTCGTAATTGATCACGCCATCGCGGTCGAGGATGATGAGCTTGACCTGGCGCGTATGCGGAGCCGGTTCGGAGAGGAATTGGACCACGGGCGCCCCGTCAGACAGCAAGCTTTGATATGTCGGCGACCTGGTTCATCGCCGTCGACAGACCCCGCAGCAGGGCCAGGCGGTTGGCGCGCAGGGCGGGGTCCTCGGCCATCACCAGCACCGTATCAAAAAACCGGTCAACGCTCTCCCGCACCGAAGCCAGGGCGAGCAATGCCTCGGGGTACTCGCCCCGATCGACGTATTGGCGCACCACCGGAACCAGCCTCTGCACGGCCACAAACAGGTCGTGCTCCGCGCCATCGGACAACAGCGACCGATCGATCGCCGCGGCGGCGTCGCCTCCCGACTTCTTCAGGATGTTAACGATGCGTTTGTTGGCGCCCGCCAGCGCCTCGGCCTCGGGCAGGGCCAGGAAAGCTTGCACGGCCGCCAGCCGGTCGGATACGAGATCGATGCGCCGCGGTGGCGGTGACATCACGGCGTCGATCTGATTCGCGCTGTAGCCGCGCTCGCGAAGGTAGGCACGCAGCCGGTCGTGGACGAACGCTTCGAGTTCGTCGACGGCGCTGCGCACGGCGGGGATTGCAGCGAAGGTGTTGAACGCAAGCTCGATCAGGTGGTGCAGGTCGACTGCGAGTTTGCCCTCGATCAGGATGCGCAGGATGCCAATGGCACTGCGGCGCAAGCCGAACGGGTCCTTTTCGCCGGTTGGTGCCTCGCCGAGGCCGAAATGTCCGGCCAGCGTCTCGAGCTTGTCGGCGAGCGCCACGGCTCGGGCGACGGGGCCGGCGGGAAGATCGTCACCGGCGAAGCGCGGCTGGTAATGCTGCGCCAGCGCATCGGCGACAGGCGCCGCTTCACCATCGTGCAGCGCATAGTAGCGGCCCATCGTTCCCTGAAGTTCGGGGAACTCGCCCACCATCAAAGTGGCCAGGTCGGCTTTGGCGAGCAACGCGGCGCGATCGGCCAGGGATGCGTCGGCGCCGATCTGCTCGGCAATTTGGCGCGCCAGCGTGCGCAGCCGGCGCACGCGCTGTCCCTGGCTGCCGAGCTTGCGGTGATAGACGACCTCGTCGAACCCGGGCACCCTGGATTCAAGCCGGACCTGGCGGTCCCGGTCATAGAAGAACTTGGCGTCGGCGAGCCGCGCGCGCAGCACGCGCTCGTTGCCGCGGATGATCGCCTGCGGATCGCGCGGGTCGAGATTGCTCACCAGCAAGAACCGGTTCTGAAGGCGGCCGTCGGCTTGGCTCAGGGCGAAGTATTTTTGGTTCTGCTGCATGGTCAGGATGAGGCACTCCTGCGGCACTTCGAGAAACGCCGCGTCGAAACCGGCGGTGTAGACTCTCGGCCACTCCACCAGTGCCGTTACTTCGTCGAGCAGGGCGTCGGGCATGAGGACCTTCGCGTCGCCCGCGGCGGTGACGAGGGCGGCCACGATCGTGTCGCGGCGCGCCGCAAAGCCCGGCAGCACCTTGCCTTCGGCCTCCAGCGTCGGCGCATAGGCTTCGGCGTGCGCAATGGCGATGTCCGGACGGCTCACGAAGCGATGGCCGGCAGTGGTGCGGCCGGCGGCCAGCCCCAGCACGCTGACCGCGACGGCCTCGGTTCCGTGCAGCGCCATCAGCCGGTGTGCCGGCCGAACGAATTTCTCATCGTTGTAGTAGCTACCCGGTCGCGCGTAGCTCATCACTTTGGGAATCGGGAGCCCGGCGACGGTATCGGAGAGCGCCGCCTGCAGTGCGCCGACGAGCGGGCCGCCCGGGGCGACGCCGGCATAACAAAGCACCTCGGTCTTGCCGTCGAGTTCGCGCTGCAGCGCATCCGGGTCGATGTGCGTCAGCTGCTTTGCCTTGAGCTTTCCGCGCAGCGCCGGCGTCGGACGTCCCTCCGCGTCGAATGCCACGCTGACTGGCAGCAGGCGTTCCTTGAACGGCTTGTCGGGGGCGACGGCGCGAACATGGGTAATCGAGACCGCCAGGCGGCGCGGCGTCGCGTAGGCGGTCGCCGCGCTGTCAGGCGAGAGAAAATCGCGCGCGCGCAGGCCGGCGGTTAGGCTGGCCGCGAACGTATCGCCCAGCCCCTTCAGCGCCTTTGGCGGCAGCTCCTCGGTCAACAGTTCGACCACGAGCGTTGCCGCGCTCATGCCGCGGATTCCTGGTACTGCGCGGGAAGGTTGGTACGCCACGCAGCGGATAGCATCGGAAAGCCGAGCCGCCGGCGCGACGCGATGTAGGCCTGGGCCACCATGCGCGACAGGGCGCGGATCCGGGCGATGTAGCCGGCGCGCTCGGTCACCGAGATTGCGCCCCGTGCGTCGAGGAGGTTGAAGGTGTGCGCGGTCTTAAGGATCATCTCGTACCCAGGCAGGGGCAGCGCGGCCTCGAGCAGACGCTCTGCTTCGCCTTCGAAGTAAGCGAACTGCTCGAACAGCTTGACCGCATTCGATTGCTCGAAGTTGTACGTTGATTGCTCGACCTCGTTCTGGTGGTACACGTCGCCATAGGTCAGCACCCGCTGCTCACTGCCCTCTTCCCACGTGCTCCAAACCAGGTCAAACACATTTTCCTTGCCTTGCAGGTACATCGCCAGACGCTCGAGTCCGTAGGTGATTTCGCCGGTGATCGGGTCGCATTCCAGGCCGCCGACCTGCTGGAAGTAAGTGAATTGCGTGATCTCCATGCCATTGAGCCAGACTTCCCAGCCAAGCCCCCAGGCACCGAGGGTTGGGTTTTCCCAATCGTCTTCGACGAAACGCACGTCGTTCATCGTCAGGTCGAATCCGAGGGCCGCGAGCGATCCCACATAGCGCTCAAGGATATCCGGCGGCGAGGGTTTGAGCACCACCTGGTACTGGTAGTAGTGCTGCAGGCGGTTCGGGTTCTGCCCGTAGCGCCCGTCCTTGGGCCGCCGCGAAGGCTGAACGAACGCGGCGCGCCAAGGCTCGGGCCCGAGCGCACGCAGAAACGTCGCGGTGTGTGAAGTGCCTGCGCCGACCTCCATGTCGTAGGGCTGCAGCAGAGCGCAGCCCTGCGCGCCCCAATAATCCTGGAGCTTGGCGATGAACTGCTGGAAGGTGAGCATCAAGGCGTCGTGGCGGGCATGAAGGGCTTGATTCTAGTGGATGAACGCCGCGCCACGCCACCGGCTATCCGGAATCGTTTGCGCGTCGTCGCCCGATTGCAAAGGATGCTGCGGCAAGGAGCAATGCGCCAGCGACTGCGAGCGCGTCCCCGCAGCGAACGTAGGGCGTCGTACCGGTGCGGCCGGCTATCGATCCTTCGAGGATCCCGCGCGTGAACCATGGCAGCCGCTGAAGCTCCATGCCGTGGTGATCGATGAGAGACGTGATCCCGGTGTTGGTCGCGCGCAACATCGGCCGCGCGGTCTCCAGCGCGCGCATGGCGGCGATCTCTTCGTGCTGCTCCGCAGCCAGCGAGCGCCCATACCACGCATCGTTGGTGACGTTGATCAGCAGCGTCGCTGCCGGCAACTGACGGATGAGTTCGGCGCCGAATGCGTCCTCGTAGCAGATGTTGACGGCAACGCGTTGGCCGGCAACATCGATTGGCGCCTGATCGGCCGGGCCCGGCGTCTGGTCGGCGAGTGGAATCTGCAGTACGCGACGGATGAACCAGCCCACAATCGGCTTCGCCGGAATGGTCTCGCCAAACGGAACCAGGTGGCGTTTGCGATAGACCTGCGTCGGCGCCATACCGACGCTGATCACGCTGTTGAAGTAGCGGTCCTCGTCCTCGCCCGCAGCGCGGGGCTCGAAAAAAAAGAGCCCCACAAGCAGGTCGCCACCGCGTTCTTTCGCGGCCTCCTGCAGCTGGGCGAAGTAGTCGACCGGTACTTCGTCGGCGAACATCGGCAGTGCCGACTCCGGCAGCACGATCAATCGCCCTTTGGCCTGCGCGACCAGGGCGGCATAGGCGGCAAGCGAGGCGTCGCGATAGGCAGCCTCGAACTTGATGTCTTCGGCGATATTACCCTGGACCAGGCTCACAGTCAGCGGATCGCCGGTCGCGTGGCTCCATTCGATGCTGCGCAGGCCCCAAGCCGTGCCCCACACGGCGAGCAATACCGCCGCGGCCGCAGCGCCACGGCGGCGGTTGCGCAGCGCCTGGGGCGCGTAGGCCACCGCGGCGGCTGAAGTAGCGACGGCGAGGCCGACCAGAAACACGCCACCGACCGGCGCGTAGGCGCCGAGCGCCGCGTGCGTCTGGGCGTAACCAACCGAAAGCCACGGGAAACCGGATAAAAGCCAGCTGCGCAACCATTCGCTTAAGGACCAGCACGCCACCGCGGCAACGAGGCGCGCGCCGGTGCCTGCGGGTGCCAGGCGGGCCGTCACCCAGCCGACGAACGCCGGAAAGAGCGCGAGGTAGAGGCAGAAACCCGTGGTGGCAAGCGCGGCCAGCGCACCTTCCATGCCGCCGAACTGCGCCAGGGCGATGTAGACCCACGACACGCCGGCGCCGAACAAGCCCAGGCCGTAGGCGAACCCGGCCGCGGCCGCGGCGCGGGGGGAGCGCGCCCGTCGCCACAGCAAAAACAGGCCGGCGAGGGTGAACACCGGCAGCGCGGACAGTCCAAACGGCGCGAAACCGAGCACCGTCGTGACACCGAGCAGGGCGGCGGCGACGACGGGCAGAGGTGCGCGCATCAGGCAGCGCCCGCGGGGGATTTTTCCTCCGCCTCGGGCGCGACACGCTCCACTTGCAAGGTATAGATGCGGCGGCTGTCGGCGCGCACGACCTTGAAGCGCAAGTTGGCGATCGTCGTCGCCTCGCCCCGCTTGGGCAGCCGCCCAAACGCCTGCACGACCAGCCCACCGATGGTATGAAATTCCTCGTCGCTGAACTTGGCACCCAGCGTCTCGTTGAAATCGGCAATCTCGGTCTGCGCTTTCACGCGGTAGCGCCCGCCCGCCTCGGGAATGATGTTGTCCTCGGCTTCGTCGAAGTCATACTCGTCCTCGATGTCGCCGACGATCTGCTCCAGCACGTCCTCGATGGTGACCAGGCCCGACACGCCGCCATATTCGTCGACGACGATGGCGATATGATTGCGATTGGCGCGAAAGTCGCGCAGGAGCACATTGAGCCGCTTGGATTCCGGCACGAACACGGCGGGGCGCAGAGTATCGCGCAGGTTGAACGATTCCGGGTTGGCGTAATAGTTGAGCAGTTCCTTGGCGAGCAGGATGCCGACAATGTCGTCCTTGTTCTCGCCGACGACGGGGAAGCGGGAATGGCGAGTCTCCAGCACAAAGGGGATGAACTGGTCCGGTTCGTCGTCGATCGAAACCACGTCCATCTGGGCGCGCGGAATCATGATGTCGCGCACCGTCATTTCGGAAACCTGCAGCGCCCCTTCGATAATCGACAGCGCGTCGGCGTCGAGCAGCTTGTGCTCGAACGCGCCGTGCAACAGCGAGAGCAGTTCCTCGCGGTCTTCCGGCTCGCGAATCAGGAACGCCGAAAGCCGCTCGAGCAGCGTGGGTCGCTGAGGGTCTTTGCTGGCCGCGTATCCGCTCATCGGGAAGCGCGCCGGGAAGGGCTTGTACGCGGCCCCGGCGTCATCAGGTATGGATTGCCAAAGCCCAGGCGGGCGAGAATGGCAGTTTCGCGCGCCTCCATCTGCACCGCCGTGTCGGCGCGATCGTGGTCGTGGCCCTGCAGATGCAGCATGCCGTGGACAACCAGGTGCGCGCAATGCGCAGCCAGAGACTTGCCCTGTTTCGTGGCCTCGCGTCGCAGCACCGGCGCACAAAGAATGATATCGCCGCTCAGCATCGGACCCTCGGCGCTCCCCACATCATCGTACACGAACACCAGCACGTTGGTAGGGCGGTCACGGTCGCGGTAGTCTCGGTTGAGGGCGCGGCTCTCGATCTCCTCGACAAAGCGCAGCACGACGGATAGCGCCGTGACGTCGGCGCCTACCGCGGCTCGTACCCAGCGCCGAAGCAAGGGACGTGCCGGCAAGTCATCGCTTGCGGCCGCGTACTGCACGGCCACGGCGGCCTGCGGTCGCGGTGAGCGCTTCGCTCCGCCCGCGCGCCGGGACGGCACCATCAGCGCTCACGGCGTCGATCGCCGTCGGGGGCATCGATGCGCTCGCTACGGGTATGCTTCTCGTAAGCGCTGATGATCTTCTGCACCAACGGATGGCGTACGACGTCAGCGCTGGTGAAATCGGTAAACGCGATGCCGCGCACGTCGGCGAGCACGCGTCGGGCCTCGATCAAGCCGCTCTTCTGGCCGCGCGCGAGGTCGATCTGGGTGACGTCGCCGGTAATGACTGCCCGGGTGCCGAAGCCGATCCGGGTCAGGAACATCTTCATCTGCTCGGGCGTGGTGTTCTGCGCCTCATCGAGGATGATGAACGAGTGATTGAGGGTGCGTCCGCGCATGTAGGCGAGGGGAGCGATTTCGATCGTGTTGCGCTCGAAGCTCTTTGCCGTTTTGTCGAACCCCATCAGGTCGTACAGGGCATCGTAGAGCGGCCGCAGATACGGATCGACCTTTTGCGCGAAATCTCCGGGCAGAAACCCCAGACGCTCACCGGCCTCGACCGCGGGGCGCACGAGGACGATACGCTTGACCGCATCGCGTTCAAGCGCATCGACGGCACAGGCGACAGCGAGGTAGGTCTTACCGGTGCCAGCAGGCCCGATGCCGAAGGTGATGTCGTGATCCTGAATGTGCTGCAGATACGTGATCTGGTTCGGCGTGCGTCCGTGCAGGTCGGCGCGGCGGGTGCGCAAAGCAGGCATGCCGCGCTCCACGCCATCGCCGGGGACGGCAGCGTCCTGCACGGCACCGCGCAGCTCGACCAAGCCGAGCTGCACATCGTCCACGGTGAGCGGGTCCTGCGCCTGGGCATAGAAGCGATGCAGCGCGGCAGCAGCTCGCTCGACGCCTGCGCGCGCCCCGTGCAGCGTGAACGTGGCGCCACGGCGGGCAATCGTCACGTCCAGGGCAGCCTCGATCTGCCGCAGGTTGGCATCGAGCGACCCGCAGAGGTTAGCGAGTGCCCGGTTGTCGAGCGGCGCGAGCGTAAGCTCGGCGCTATGCGGCTTCAAGCGGGACGCTTCCGGCACAAAGAAGGTTCTCGCCGCTAGACACCCTGTCGCTGCAGCGGGGCCTTGAGCGCTTCGTCGAGCGCCCCCGCCGATTCGATGAGGTGCGCACGCGTCACGGCATCGCGGTTGCCGACGTGGGCGGCTGTCTTGATTTGCGCCGAAAGCAGCTTCCCCTCTTCGCGGAAGAGTGCAACCGCGTCAGCCGGCGTGCCCGGCGCCGGGTGGGTGAGGAAGGTTACGATGTGACGCATGTATTCGCGCTGCAAGTCGCGGCGCGGGGCCGGAATCGAGCCACCGGTTTTCAATTCGCTCCAGATCGAACCATGCAGAGCGGCAACCAGCTCGCTCAGGGTCAGGGCCTGGTCCGCCTTGTGCACCTTGATCTCGGAGTCGAGCAGCCGCAAGAGCACGGCGTCGCTCAAGAGCTGGTTTAGGACCGCAGTTTGCAGGCCCAGCACGCGGCTCCTGAGGCTGAAGTCAGGGTTGTACCGGACCGCCGTGCGGGCGCCGCCCCCGTCGCTGATATTGAGATAGTCGATCCCCATGCTGCGCAGGAATTCGGGCTTGAAGCGGAAACTGTCGGCCGAGAACAGGCCTGTTGCGATGAGGTTCAGCGCCGTGCGCTGCTGGTCGGGCGAGACCGGTGTCAGCGGCAGGTGCGACGTGCCAGCAAAGTCACGAACGTAGTAAACCCCGCCCACGTACTTCACGATGAGCCCTGACGCACGGCTGATCTGGCGGAAGCCGGCGTCAAAGGTACGCCGCAGCACGTCGTAGGATTCTCCCGGCTTGAGCCGCCGATCCTGCAGGCGTTGCCAGAGCTCTTGCGAGATGACGAGTCGCTTCGAAAGGTAGAGCAGCGGATCGGAACCCAAGTCGAACTGGCTGGCGTCGGGGTCAAGGCCTGCAATCGATTCCTCGTCGGACGAGAACGCGAGCAACGGATCGGTCGCGCCCCGAGCGGCGATCTTGGCCAGCTCTTCGTTCTCCGTTTCCTTCGGCAGCGGCCGGTAGGCGTACTCGATCGCCCAGTAATCGTAGGGCCCGATCGTCGGATCGACATAGGTGCCTTGCGGCTCTCCCTTCACCGCGATGTTAAGCGGGTTGTAGTCCATGACCGAGCCGGAGATGCCATGCTCGCGGGTAAACGCCAAATCCTGGATTTGCGCCAGCGAATACACGGTGGAGGCGCGGAAATTGTGCCGAAGGCCGAGCGTGTGACCCACCTCGTGCATGACTACGGCCTTGAGCGACGCCGCGACGAACGCATCGGCCTCCGGGCCGCCCGGCTCGATCTCACCGCGCTCGACCAGCAGATCGAGACCGAACTGCATTTCCGCGAGTGCTTCCGACGCGTAGGTACATTTGCCTTCGTCCAGGTCGAGCGATTCCTTGTCGGCGTCGAACACCGGCCCACCCGGTGGGGCCTGCTCCGAGATGAAGGTGCGGTCGCCACGCGACCACGTTTCAGGGATGGCGACCTGGGCATCGAGGATCTCGCCGGTGCGCGGGTCTGCCGTCGATGGCCCGATCGCGAACGCGGCATCCTTGGAGACAAACCAGCGCACGGTCGAATGTCGCGCGTCGTAGGTGTCGATCGGCGTGTTTTCATCCGCTTGCCGCACGACGATCGCGTCCTTGAAGCCGATTTTCTCGAACGCCTTGTTCCATTCGAGGATGCCAGCACGCACCGCTGCGCGATACTTCTCAGGCACGGTCTGGTCGATCCAGAAAACGATCGGCTGCTTCGGCTCCGACAGCGCCGCGTCCGGGTCCTTCTTCTCCAGCCGCCAGCGGTTGACGTAGTGCGTCCTGGGAGTGAATTTGGTGTCGGTGGAAAAGTCCCAGACCTGGCTTTCGAAATGCCCGATCCGGGGATCCGCACGGCGCGCGGGCATCGGCTCGGGCAGCTGGGCGAAATTGTAGGTATAGCCAAGGAACAGGCTGCGGGCGTCGGGCAGGGTGGTAAACGGCGGAAACGGATTGGGCGGCGGTGGGGTCGGCGTAGGCGGCGGCGGCAGCGTGGCCCGTGGATTGGAATAGTGCGCCGAAACGATGAAGGATGACTGCTCGGCCGAGTTGTGCACGCCATCGAAACTCGAGTTCTTCGCGTCGAACGTATAGCTACGCATGTGGATGCCGGTCGTGAAGTTCTCGCCGACGGGGATGTCGGTCAGCAGCAACGCATTGGCGTCGATCAGCACCGTCTGGCGGTCCGGATGCGGCTGGCTCACGACCGTCGTCGCGCCCAGCAGGCTGTCGGTGAAACCTTCCTTCACGCCCTGGGCTATCGACGCATTGGTGCCACCGGTAAAGGCATAGTTTTTCGCGATCAGCTGCACCGTGTTTCCGATGCGCTTGAACACGACGATCTGGTCGACCAGCATCATGCCGCCGTACACACCCTGCTCACCCACGCCGCGACTGAGGTTGGCGGTGAACAGGTAGGGGACCCCGAACTGCTTGGGCGCGATCTCGATCCACACCTTCTCGTCCTTCTGCCAAACGGGGAACAGGCCTGGTGTTTCCTTCGCCTCTTTGATTACGTCGGCGAACGGACGTGGCTGGCTCGCGGCGGCGGGTGCGCCGTCGGTCGCGGCAGCCGGCTTGGCGGCCGCCGTCTCGGATGCGACGGGCGCATTCGCGCAGCTGGCTAGTGCCGCGACGAGGACGAAGGGAAGCGCAAGTGTGAGGATGGGCGGTCGCTGAAACATGTTCGGGCTCTTACGGAGAGTGATGCGGATGGGAGAAGGAGTGGGCGTGCAACCGGCCGGACGCAGGCGGGTCAGCCCGGATGCCATTCGCCGCGCAGCGAGTGCCGAAGCGCGGCGGTGATCGTGACGTTGGCATAGCTGCCGATGAGCGCGGCGTCGCCGACGAAGTTGACGACGCGGTTGTTTTCGGTCCGTGCCTGCAATTCCTGCTTATCCTTGGCCGCGCGGCCGGTCACGAGGACACGTTCATCCGCTCCCAGCATGCGCTCGCTTTGTGCGCAGTACTGGGCGTCGAGGGCTGTCTGCAACCGAGCCAGCCGCGCCTGCGCCAGCGTACGCGGTACCTGGCCCGGGTAACTTGCCGCCGGAGTTCCGGGTCGCTGGCTGTAGATGAAGCTGAAGCTGCCGTCAAAGCCGATTTCGTCGATGAGGCACAGCGTCTGCTCGAAGTCCGCGTCGGTCTCGCCGGGAAAGCCGACAATGAAGTCGGACGTAAGCGACAGTTGAGGCCGATTCGCGCGCAGCCTGCGCACGATCGCCTTGTATTCAAGCGCGGTGTAGCCGCGCTTCATTGCTGCAAGCACGCGATCCGATCCGGATTGCACGGGCAGGTGCAGCGCCGACACGAGCTTGGGAACCTTCGCGTAGGCGTCGATCAGACTCGACGTCATCTCGCGCGGATGCGAGGTCATGTAGCGAATGCGCTCGAGCCCCGGCATCTCGGCGAGATACTCGAGCAGTGTTGCCAAGTCGCCGGTTTCGCCGCCGGCGTGCGCCCCGTGGCCGATTGCGCCGCGGTAGGCGTTGACGTTCTGGCCGAGCAGCGTGATCTCCTTGACGCCCTGGTCAACGAGGTCGGCGACCTCGGTGAGCACATCGTCGAATGGACGCGAGACCTCCTCGCCGCGGGTGTACGGCACCACGCAAAAGGTGCAGTACTTGCTGCATCCTTCCATGATCGACACAAACGCGCTGGCGCCCTCGACACGGGCTGGAGGGAGCGAGTCGAACTTCTCGATCTCCGGAAAGCTGATGTCAACCTGCGGCTGCCCCGTGCTTCGCCGGCGCGCGATGAGCTCGGGCAACCGGTGCAATGTCTGCGGCCCGAACACGATGTCGACATACGGTGCCCGGTGCACGATCGCCGCGCCCTCCTGGCTGGCCACGCAGCCGCCCACACCGATGATGAGTTCCGGGTTCGCCGCCTTGAGGGCGCGCACGCGGCCGAGGTCGTGGAAAACCCGCTCCTGCGCCTTTTCGCGCACCGAGCAGGTGTTGAACAGGATTACATCGGCCTGGTCGGGGCGATCGGTGAGGTCGAGGCCATCGGTTTCATGCAGCAGGTCGGCCATCTTGTCCGAGTCGTACTCGTTCATCTGGCAGCCGAACGTGCGAATGTAGAGCTTCTGCGTCACACAAGGCACCCCGGCGCCGGCGGTTATCCGGCTGAGGCTTGGCCCAGGAAAAGGGCGAAAATTATACCAGTCTCGGGCCAGATGGGCGGGGCGTGCGCTCGCCGCCGCCGCCGGGGTCTATAATTCGCCCGCGGCTGCGGCCGGACGCTCTCCCACCCTGGGACTACGGGTTCGACACGCTTAAGCCTTGGCATCGCCGAGCGCATTGCGCCGGCGTCCGTAACCGGTACCCAGTGTTGCGCTCTTTGCTTCCAAACCTCGCCTCGGCGCTGCTCCTGGCCGTGTGGAGTCAGGCGTTGGCCGGGCCGGTGGCGGTCGAAGATGCGACCGGCGCAACGATCACGCTCGCCGCGCCTGCCGGGCGCATCGTCAGCCTCGCCCCGCATGCGACGGAGCTCTTGTTTGCCGCCGGTGCGGGCGATCGTATCGTCGGTGTCCTGGCACCTGCCAACTGGCCGCCGGAAGCGGCGCGGCTGGTTCAGGTCGGCACTGCCGCCGGCCTCGACCTCGAGCGCATCGTTGCACTCAAGCCCGACTTGGTCATCGTCTGGCCGTATCTTGCCCCGGCGCAGATTGAGCGCCTGCGTGCCATCGGCGCCACGATCTTCGTTTCCGATCCGCGGACGCCGGCGGCGATCGCGGTCGAGATCGAGCGGCTGGGCGTGCTCGCCGGCACCACCGCACGGGCCGCAGCCGCGGCTACGAGTTTCCGTGCCCGCCTTGCCGCGCTGGAACGACGGGCGGTTACCACGCCCAAGCTTGCGGTTTTCTACGAAATCTGGAACCAGCCGCTCTACACGATCGGCGGGGGACATCTGATCAGCGCCGCGATCCGCCTGTGCGGTGGCGAAAACGTTTTCGCGGATCTCTCGTCACCGGCGCCCCAGGTCGGCGTCGAGGACGTGCTAGCGGCGCGACCCGAGGCGATCATCGCCGGCACCGACGATGCGGTGCGGCCGGACTGGCTCGACGCCTGGAAACGCTGGCGCGAGCTTCCTGCCGTTGCGCACGGCAACCTGTTCGTCGTCGACGCCAATCTGCTGCATCGCGCCGGGCCCCGGTTCGTCGCCGGAGCGGAGCAGCTTTGCGCGGCGCTTGATCGGGCGCGAGAGAACCGGCGCTGATCATTCGGGCATGAAGATGTTGCCACGGGGCCCGGCAACGGCCTGGAGTCCAATGCCAAATACGGCCGATAGCCGCTCGGCGCGAAGCAGATCGGGCGCGGACCCCGCCAGCGCCATGCCGTCGGCGAGCAGCAGGGCATGGTCGCAATAGCGCGCCGCAAGGTTAATGTCGTGCACGACCATCACCAGCGCTTTACCACTAGGGCGCACCGCGCCGACGAGGCGATCGAGCAGCGCGATTTGGTGTGCGAGATCGAGATGGCTGGACGGTTCGTCAAGCAGAAACAGCTGCGGTTGCTGTGCCAGCAGCGCCGCCAGCGCAACGCGTCTTCGCTCGCCTCCGGAAAGCGTGCGGATATCACGGGCGTCGGTTCCCGGCATATCTGTGTCCGCAAGCGCCGCGCGCGCAATGCGCAGGTCATCGGCGCCCTCCAGTTGCCAACGCGAAAGATGCGGATGACGTCCGATGAGCACGGTTTCGAGGACCGTCGCAGGAAACGCGTCGCTGTCATCCTGGGGCAGCAGGCCGCGCAAGCGCGCGAGTTCGCGGCGCCCCGTGGCGGCGAGCGGTCGCCCGAGAAACTCAATCGTGCCCGCCGCCGGGCTGCGCAAACCCGCCAGCGTGTGCAGCAAGGTCGTTTTGCCGGTGCCGTTACGCCCCAGAATGGCCCAGCATTGGCCGGGCGCCACGACGAGATCGAGACCGCTGCACACGCGGATTCCAGCGATGGTCACCGCAAGACCGCGGGTGGCGAGCAACGGCGCAGTCATCGCTGCTCGCGCCGCAGCAGGTAGAGGAAAGTGGGCACACCGAGCAGCGCGGTGACGACGCCGGTGGGCAGCTGCGCCGGCGCAGTGACTTGCCGCGCCAGGGTGTCGGCGACGAGGAGCAGGGCCCCGCCGGCCAAGGCGGAGGCCGGCAGCAGTACACGCTGGTCGTTGCCGAGGACAAGGCGCACGGCGTGCGGCACGATCAGGCCGACGAATCCAATCGCACCGGCGGTCGTCACCGCGGCGGCGGTCAGGAAGGCGGCAAGCGCGAAGACAAGCCAGGGAAGGCGCTCGACATCGACACCCAGCGCGGCGGCGGTGATTTCGCCGCGCGCCAGTGCATTGAGGTCACCGGCAAATGGCAGTACCGCGCCAAGGGCCAGCAGCAGCGCCGCCAGTGTTGACCACGCCGCCGGTGGCGACGAAAGGTCGCCGATGAGCCAGAACAACATGCCACGCAACTGTGTCTCCGGCGCAAGCGACAGAATGAGTGCGACCACGGCGCCCCAGCCGGCTGCGACGACGACACCGGTGAGCAGCAGTCGCGTGGGCGACCAGGCACCTTTGCCGCGAGCCAAGCCGAATACAATGACCGTCGACGTGAACGCCCCGCCGAAGGCTCCGACCGGAATGAGCCACGCGGCTACACCGAGCAACATCGTCGTCAGCGCGCCGGCTGCAGCACCGCCGGACACGCCGAGCACATAGGGGTCAGCGAGGGGGTTTCTGAGCAGCACCTGGAGCAGCGCGCCCGCGAGCGCAAGCGCGCCGCCGGTTGCGAACGCGGCGATGGCGCGCGGCAGGCGCAGCTCGCGCACGATCGTACGCTGCGTTTCGTCGCCGGAGGCAAAGACCGCGCGCAGGACGGATTCCGGATCGATCGCGATACTACCCACCGAAAGCGCGAGGGCAAAGGCGGCGGCCGCAATGACGGCGAGCGCTGGCAGGGCGAAAACGGCTGAGATCCGGGGCATCGCGGCGAACGCGCCGAAGGGGGACGGGCCGGAGAGGAGCCGCGATTATAGCCCGCGTTCGGCCCGCGCTCGGTCACGCCCGGGCTTATAATTTGCCGTCGCGATGTGGCATCCGACTCCGCTTGGAGTCGAATCGCGATAGTTCGGCATGAGCAAAGCCTTTACCCGTGAAGAAGATGCCGAGTTCGACAACGAGCTCGAGGCGGCTTCTCCCCTTCCAGCCGGAAGTCGCAACTATATGACGCCGGGCGGATTCGCGCGCCTCAAGGGTGAGCTGAGTCGGCTCACCGACAAGGAACGGCCCGAGGTGGTAGCGACCGTCGCGTGGGCCGCCAGCAATGGCGACCGATCGGAGAATGCCGACTACATTTATGGCAAGAAACGGTTGCGCGAGATCGATCGCCGCATCCGCTTTCTGATCAAGCGGCTCGATCGCGCCGAGGTGGTCGATCCGCTAACGCGGCGCGATGCGGATAACGCCGACCAGATTTTTTTCGGCGCGACCGTGAGAGTCAGTAACCGACGCGGCGAGGAGCGCACGATCAGCATCGTCGGGGTCGACGAGATCGACACCACGCGCGGATACATCAGCTGGGTGTCGCCGATGGCGCGGGCGCTGATCAAGGCGCGTGAGGGCGACAGCGTCACGCTCAGCACGCCGGGCGGCGTCGAGCAGCTCGAAATTCTCCAGGTTAGCTACGAGCCCCTTGCCACAGGCTAAAGCGCGCGTCGGCCACTTAGCGCCGGTTGACGGCGCGGAAACGTTCCGCCTATAGTGCCTAATGGATTCCGAACTGGCCAAGCTGGAGCAAAAGCTCGCCCTTCTGCTCGCTGACTATCATCGGTTGCGCGCCGAGAACGAATCGCTCAAGCGCGAACTGGGACGGGCGAAGGAGCAGCATCGTGTCCTCGCAGCGCGAATGGCCGCCGCGACGGCGCGCCTTGATTCCCTGCTGCAGCAGCTTCCCGAATCGGCGAACTGACCGATGGATGACCACTCGCTTACGCTCGATGTGTCGCTTCTCGGACGCGAGTATCGCGTCGTGTGCCGGGAGTCCGAGCGCGAGGAGCTGCTGCAGGCGGTGCAATTTCTCGACCGGCGCATGCGCGAGATCCGGGATGCAGGAAAAGTCGCAGGCTCCGAGCGGATTGCGGTCATGGCGGCGCTCAACATTACGCACGAGTTGCTGCGCGCGAGAAGCGGAGCGCCGGCGACCGGCGGCTTTGACAGTTCTGCCATTCAGCGTAGAATTTCTTCCATGCAGACGGCCATTGATCGCGCGATGGCGGAGCAGGAGAAGTTGTTCTGACGTCGGGTTCCCGGCGTGGTGCGACGCTCTTGCTAGGCTGCAACAGTCGTCCCCTGCGGTGTTCGAGCTGGCCATATACTCTTTGAACCAATGCTACGTTAGCGAGGTTGCCGCGCCTTAGCGGACCGGTGTGCGCTCCCTACGCGGAAGTGCCTAATGGTCCTGGCAGGCGACCCTCTTGAACCGAGGTTCAAGATGACGGTTGGCACGGCACAGGCGGGGGGCCTATTCCAATACGGCGCCGCATGAACGGCGCCGTATTTTTTGGCGTGCGCTGCTGCCGCCGTGCCTTGGACGACGTGGAAATTCGCTGCGGCAGAATATGTAGACGCAATCAGACCGGTCGCGAGCGCGTTGGCAATTGTCCGACCCGGCGTCAGTCTCGAATGGGAAACTGGTAATTGAGTTTCGCTGTGTTCGCGCCGATTGCCACGGGCGTGATGGTCGCGGGCTTCGTCCAGGGAACGACCGGGGTCGGCTTCGCGCTCATCGTTGCGCCGATTCTGGCGCTGCTGGCGCCCGATCTCGTACCGGTGAGTCTGCTGATGCTGATGATCCCGCTTAACGTTTACGTCGCCTGGCGCGAGTGGGGCGCGTTGGACCGCTCAGGTGCGACGTGGATCACGATCGGGAGGTTTATCGGCACCTTTGGTGGCCTGTGGCTACTCACGGCGTTGACCTCGAGTTTTCTCAACACGCTGATCGGCGCCATAACCATACTGGCGGCGGTCGCCACGCTCATCGCCCCATCCTTCAAACCGGACCACGGGAGCCTTGTTGCGGCCGGAGTCATCACCGGGGTCACCGAGACGGCGACCGGGATCGGAGGTCCGCCGCTTGCTTTGGTCTATCAGCATCAAGGCGCAGCCAGGCTGCGCGCCACACTAGCCGTCTGCTTTCTAGTGGGTCAAGTGATGTCGCTCGCCATTCTGGCTGCGGCCGGACGCGTGAGTGCGTCGCATTTCGAAACGGCGCTCATGCTGGTGCCCGCACTAGCCATCGGAGCAGCGGTAAGTCGCCTGATTCATGACCGGGTCGGCGGCCGCCTGCTGCGCTTGTTTGTGCTGCTTTTTGCGATCGCTTCCGGAATAGTGTTGCTGATACGAAGCTAAAGAGACGACGCGGTGGCCGGCTGCGGTTTGGCGTGGGCCGCACCTGATCTGCTCGCGCACTTTCATCTTTGCCATGAGCGGCCGATCGCCGAAGAGCAGTATTGATTCGCGCGACGCTGCCACGGATATGCTTTTGCCTGACCGGGCAATTCGGTAGACGTAACCAAGAAAGCCACCGCGATAGTCACCGAGTCATTGTGTGGCAACTGGTTCGGGCTTCTGCAAGAATGTCTAACCCAACGGGGTCGCGGCAACAGGCGTCAATGTGCTGCCCGGACTGGGATCCGGTCGCAACCTCAACCACAAGGAGAATGATGATGAATTGCAACAAACTCTGGCGTCGCTCAACTTTCCTGTTGTTTGGCGTCCTGTCGCTGAGCTCGGCAATGGTGTACGGACAAGAGAAGCCTTACAAAGAAGGTTCGGTCTGGTACATCGAAATGATTCGCGTAAAGGCGGGGATGTTCGATGTCTACATGCGTGACGTTCTTCCACTGCGTGCAAAGATCGAAGAAGCAGCCAAGAAACAAGGACTGATCCTCTCCAGCCACGTCCTGAGTGGGCCTGCAACAGGAAGAGATGACTTCGACGTGATGTTCCTGACGGAATACAAGAACTGGGCCACCTTTGACGGGCTCGAGGCAAAGTATGAGGCAATCCTGAGCAACGTCATTGGCTCTGAAGAGAAGCGGGTTCAGATGATGACTAAACGGGCCGAGGAACGCGAAATCAAAGGCGAGAAGGCCATGCAGGAACTGTCTGGAGCCGGTGCCAGCGCAAACCTTCAGCGGCCCCCTCAATTTCATGTCGCGCCTTTTCTTTGAGCATTGGGTTACATTTCCGCGGTATGCTCTCTCTGGGGGTTGGCTTGCAGCATCGCTCGAGACACCGGAGCCATAACCTCGCGGTTATCAGGTGCCCACCCGCGGCCCCGCGCGCCGCAACTTGATCCATTGGGTGGGCGCTGGCGTCTGCTTCGGCGTAATTCAATGACCGAGAAAGCATAACCGGTCCTTGCGCGACTTGCCCCATAGCTGACCCTCGAAGACCTGGGTCGGCGGCGAGCGGTCATCGAGCTCCTCTTCCGGAGGCGACGCTCCCGAAGAGGCGATTCTTGCGAGAAGCGATCGGCAGCAGAATTGACCCAGCGTTTGCCGTAAGGGACCATAGCGCCAGGATCACTGTCAAAAAAGGATTGCTGTGGACTCCGGTGGCCGCAGCGGCGCCAACACATTTCTCTTTACCGACATCGAGGGCAGCACGAAGCTCTGGGAGACGGAGCCGGTGCGGATGGCTGACGCTCTCTCCCGCCACGACCGACTTTGCCGCGCGGTCGTCGAGCGACGTGGCGGCCGGCTGGTAAAGATGATTGGGGATGGGCTGCACGCCGTGTTCGACGATCCCACCAGCGCAGTGGTGACCACAGTCGACTTGCAGCGGGGGATGGCCGCCATCGGCATCGATTGCGGCATCCCGTTGAAGATGCGCTGCGGCCTGCACGCTGGCATCGCTGAAGAGCGCGACAGCGACTACTTCGGCAGCACAGTCAACCGCGCCGCGCGCATTATGGCTGCCGCGCACGGCGGCCAGGTGCTGCTGTCGCAGGCCGTCGTCAACCTTGCGAGGGAACGCTTCCCCGCCGGCACCGACGTTCTGCACCTTGGCCGTGTGCGGCTGCGCGACCTCGCGGCCCCCGAGGACGTGTGGCAACTGCTTCACACCGATCTTCCGCGCACGTTTCCGGCGCTGCGCTCGCTCGACTCGACCCCCAACAACCTCCCGCAACAACTGACCAGCTTCATCGGCCGCGACAAGGAAATAGCGGAGGTGAAGCAGCTTCTCTGCGCCACGCGATTGCTCACCCTCACCGGCTCGGGCGGTTGCGGCAAGACCCGCTTGGCCTTACAGCTTGCCGCCGATTCCCTCGAGCGCTATCCCGACGGCGCATGGGTGGTCGAGCTTGCGCCGCTCTCCGACCCAGGCCTTGTGCCGCGGACCGCGGCGATGGTCCTGGGACTCGAGGAGCAACCGGGGAAAGCGATCACGGCGACGCTCGTCGAGCATCTCAAGGACAAGCGTCTTTTAATGGTGTTCGATAACTGCGAGCACCTGCTCGACGCGTGCGCGATACTCGCGGACTCCCTCGTGCGGCTGTGCCCGCCTCTAACGATCTTGGCGAGCAGTCGGGAAGCACTGGGCATCGCCGGCGAGCAGACCTATCGCGTGCCGTCGCTATCGCTACCCGATCCCAAAGAAGACCATACGCCAACCTCGATTGTCCCCTTCGAGGCATTGCAGCTTTTCGTCGATCGCTGTCTTAATGTCGACCCGGATTTTCGGGTCACCCACGAGAACGCCGCGACGCTCGTTTCGATTTGTCATCGGCTGGACGGGATCCCGCTCGCCATCGAGTTGGCGGCGGCACGGGTGCGATCGCTCTCCGTCGAAGAGATCAATCGCAGGCTGGATCATCGTTTCCGTCTCTTGACCGGAGGATCGCGCACGGCGCTCCCTCGGCAGCAGACGCTGCGCTCGCTTATCGACTGGAGTTACGACCTCTTGCAGGATCCGGAGAAGCTCCTTTTGCAGCGGCTATCGGTGTTCGCCGGAGGGTGGACGCTCGAAGCGGCGGAACATATCTGCGCCGGCGACCACATTGAGGATGGCAATGTGCTCGATCTCTTGACTTCGCTCATCGACAAGAGCCTCGTGTCGGTCGAGCAGAGCGACGGACGCTTTCGTTACAAACTGCTTGAGACGGTGCGGCAGTACGCCCGGGAACGCCTCATGGAAAGCGGAGGCGTCGAAGCGATTCGGCAGCGCCATCGTGACTACTTCCTTGCACTGGCCGAAGAGGCGGACCAGAAATTGCTCGGTGCGGAGCAAGCCGACTCGTTGCGACGTTTCGAAGAGGAGCACGACAACTTGCGCTCGGCGCTCGAGTGGAGTCATGGGGAGGCGCGAGCGCAGGAGGATCTCCGCCTCTGCGGGGCGATGCACCGCTTCTGGTTCACGCGTGGATATCTTGCCGAGGGGAGGCAATGGTGTACGCGGATGCTTGCCAAACCCCCACCTGCAGAGCCCACATTGGAGTATGCGACGGCGGTCAATGTCGCTGGTAGCCTCGCCTGGCATCAGACCGACTTTCTCGCCGCGCGGCCGTTGCTCGAGAAAAGCCTCGTGCTTTCGAGAGCGCTCGATGACCGCCGGGGACTCGCGCGTACGCTCAACAATCTCGGGTGTTTGGCGATCGAGCAAGGCGACTATCCGGCGGCGCAAACTCTCTTTCAGGAGAGTCTCGCATTGTGGCGCGAATTGGGAGATCGGCGCGGCGCGGCCGGCTTGCTCGGAAATCTGGCGATGGTTGCGCATGAGTGTGGGGACCTTGTCGCTGCATGGACATTGTCACAAGAGTCTCTAGCGCTGTCGCGAGAGGTGGAAGATCAAGGGCGTGTTGCAGACGCCTTGAGCACTCTGGGAAACATCGCCTGCGATCAGGGCGATCTCGCCACCGCGTGGGCGCTCAATCAGAAGAGTCTCGCAATTGGCCGCGAGCTGGGAGACCGCGACTGCATCGCATCGAGCCTGTACAGTTTGGGGGTCGTCGCATTCTTGCGTGGCGAATTTGGCGACGCGAGTTCGCTCTACTGGCAGGCCCTGGCGATCCGGCGCGAGCTGGGCGACCGGCTCGGAATCGCCCGTGCGCTGGAAGGGGCAGCGGCGCTCGCCGCCGCTCGGGGTGATTCACTCGCAGCCGCGCGCACGTGGGGCGCCGCGGAGCAACTGCGACAGGAGATAGGATCGCCGATCTCACCCAACGAGCGGTCGCGCAATGACCGGTACGCTGCCGTGGCCCGTGCGGGCTCGCAAGAGGAAGGTGTATTTGACCGAGCTTGGCGGCAAGGCCGCGAGAAGCCGCTCGGCGAGACGATCGAGCTAGCGTTCGGCGCGACGATCGCGCAGCGATGACCGATCCGATGGGGGTCCATCCATGATGTACATGTCGTAGCTCGTCGTAATGGAGACCTCAGCGTCGTTCTAGAGGACAGGATACGGACACCAACGCCTCTTCGTCCGAGTCCTACGTCGGCAGTCGTGAACGGCCATCGAACGACGGTTGCTTGCGGTCAGCATTAAGTCACTCAAGTCAAAGTGCCTGCTCGACAGCGGTCACGCATTGACGGGCTGCTCCGAACAAGCGCCAATACTCGTTTACGGTAAAGTTTGCATCTTTGGGAGCTCGCATGAACCAAGCCTCGCTGGAGCAATGCAACCACTTGGAGGCATAAATGTTGATGCACCTTGCGTCACGATCTGCAAAGTCTGCTGTTCACATCGCTCTTGCTTGGGCGAGCGCCTGGTTGCTATTGCCGACCGCTGCAATGGCAGAACCCGGGCCGCCGTGTGCATCAACCCATGACACGATACCGACAGGACTCGCCGTCGTTTTACACTCAGGAGAGAAAAATTATCACTCTATGAATTTGCAAGTCTTGAATAATCCCTTCATGAGTGGCGTCTCGGTGCAGATCAATTGGCGCGACATCGAGCCGGTCCAAGGAAAGCCGGATTGGTCGAAGCTGGATGAGCTGTTCGCCGCCGCGGAACTGTCAAAGAAGTGGGTACACCTCGACATCTTCCCCGGCTTTTTCTCTCCTGCTTGGGCCCTGGAGGGTGCAACGAGCGATCTGTTCGAGATCCCATATGGGCCCGATCATGGGACCGTCGCGAGGCTTCCGATGCCCTGGGATCGCGTGTACCTCGCCCGTTGGTTCGCATTCGTGAAACAACTGAGCGAAAGGTACGGAAGATCACCAGCCTTCAGAATGATTGCGGCTGCAGGACCGACATCGGTGTCATCGGAGATGACGTTGCCGCAGGGTCCGCCGGCGCGCAAGAAATGGGTCAATGACTCCTATACGCCCGGTAAATACTTAAGCGCATGGGAAGAGGTGTTTCACGTCTATGCCGACACCTTCCCCAATCAGTGCGTTTCTCTGGCGGCCCCGGGCCTCCCAATTCTTGAGCAG
>DASZFQ010000198.1:0-3558 GCA_035939595.1 Casimicrobiaceae bacterium | reverse complement strand
CGAATTGGCAGAACTCGACGAGCAGATCGTCTCGACCGAGCGCGCGCTCGCCGACGCCAAGGCGCAGCGCGACCGCGACGTCACCGCTGACGGCATCGAGGCGATGGCGGCGGCGATCGAGCAGGCAGCCCCGGGATTTGGCGCCGGCGCCGCCGCGCTGGTGGCCGCGGTCACCAGGAGCGCGGCGTCGGTGCCGGAAGCGACCAGGTTTTCGGCCAATGTCGATGCGGTGCGCCGCGAGGTGCTGTCGGCTGCGGAATTGATCTGCTGGGAGCTGCGATCCACCGCGGTGCGCACGCGCGCCGGCAACGCCAACATCACCTTCGGCGCGGCACCCGAGCCGGAGCGGCCGCCATCTCCGGAAATCGAGCGGCAAATGATCTACACGCTCAATCCGCTGCTTTGGCGGGAGGGCAGCGAGGTGCGCCGGGTCGCCGCCTTCGCCAAGGTCGGGCTGCCAAAGGGGTTGCTGCCGGTCGCGCTGCGGCATCAGCATGTCGATTATCTCAATGCCCGCCGCGTGCAGACGCTGATGCATGTGCGCGGCAGCGAAGGGACAAGTCAGGATCCCGCTGCCGACGATCCGCAGCTCGTCGATCTCGATGCGCTTGCGGCCGAGGAGACGACGAGCCCGAAAGCCGACGTCGCCTGACGTGCGACGTACCCAATGATCGCTCAGCCACCGCGACCTGCGCCGCGACCGCGTCTTTGCGCTTTCCTCGATGTCGTCGCCGCCGAAATCACCACGCGCCGAATCTCGCTGCCTGTTTGACCGTTGCCGATCGTTAGAACCACCCTTACATTAATCAGGACTAGCGGGCTTTAAGAAACGGCAGGTTGCGTGGCGGACGTCTATACGGTTCGAGAGGCCAAGCGCGAGGAGCAACGTGAACTGACGCGTCTCTGTGTGCGCGCGACCATGCACGCCGGATACGACGAAGCGTTCATCGACCGCTCGATGCCGGCACTTACGATCACTCTGCCCTTGATCAGTGCGGGTTGCGTTCACGTGGCGCAAGAATCTTCCGGCGAGCTCGCCGGCGTCGTCGCGGTCACGACAACCATGCTGCAAGGAGTAGCGCTGCTCTACGGCATTTTTGTCGATCCGGCGCGCTGGAAACGCGGCATCGGTCGGGTGCTTTTCGCCGCGGCGATAGCTCGCGCAAGAGAGATCAAGGCAGGCGCCCTCATGATCTATGCCGAGCCTTCAGCGGAAGGGTTTTATCGGCGGATGGGAACCATCAGGATCGGTGAAGGGCCGTTCGTCTATTCGCCGGAGGTCATCCTGCCTCAGCTGTTGTACATCATTCCTCGCGAGGCCTGACGCGCCTCATATCGGCCTGGCGAATTGCCCAGAATTGTACCCTTCTCGCCGCATTTTGCGGGTAGTCCGGCTTTGAGAGACCTATTTTGAGCATGATCTTTTCGGAGAACCGGTTCACCCCGAAGTGGGGCCAAGGCTTTTCCGGATCATGCCGCGAGGGGGAACCCGCATGAAAAAGACAATCGCGTTCGCCGCGTTGGCACTCTCGCTGATCTCTTCGACGGCGATGGCGGACGAACGTCGTGGCGGCGACGCTGCGCTCGGGGCGCTCTCCGGTGCGGTGGTGTTCGGACCTATCGGCGCCGTGGCGGGTGCGGTCGTCGGTTACACCGCTGGACCGTCGATTGCGCATTCATGGGGTTTTAGGCGGTCAAGCTACGCTCGCGAGCGACGAAGATCCGCAAGGCAGGAGGCGGCCACCGCAGCTCCTGTTGAAACCCAGCCTGTGCCGAACAAGCCGGCCACGCCCCCGCCGCCGGCACCGACCTCGCAAGCGGCGCCGCCGCCCGTTCCCAAAACAGCATCCACCGCTCCGCCGGTTCAGGGCCTGGAGTGAAAAGGCTCACCCCTGGTTTTTCACGTCACAACAAGATGTGCGGTCGATTTGTGGCACTGTCTGCCGCAGCGCATCGAGCGAAGCCAGGATTGATTTGCACGAAGACTGATTTGCCGACGGGCAAAGCGTGCACGCGTGCCATACGCAACGGCCGGATGTTTTCGCTGAACCTGTGGTGACTATGCTCGTGTGCTTTGTCACTTTGGCACGCGAGGCTGCGGGCGCAACGGGCACCCGGCTTTCCCTGCACCCTCTGTTCTTTATGGAGGACACACTCACGCACGACTCGGGCGCACTCCGCGCCGCGAGAAGATGCAGGTGCGCTTGGCTGTTTGACAATTAAATCGGTGTCACTCCCTCGCGTCAGGCGAACAAACACAGGGCGAAAACAAGGCAAGGTCCGCTATGCCGTTGCAGTCTCCGAGATCGAAGCCTAAAGCAGTTATGGACAAGTTAGTCCAATATGCTAGGCTCTGTCACCATGGCCAGACCGAAAGAATTCGAACGTGACACCGCGCTGGACGACGCCATCACGATGTTTTGCGACCATGGCTTTGAAGGCACGTCCACCGATGCGCTCCTCGGCAAGATGGGCATCAGCCGACAAAGCCTCTACGACACCTTCGGCGGCAAGCGACAGCTCTATCTCAAGGCGTTGCAGCGGTACGTCGACGATAGTGTCGCCATCCAGATTGCGGCCCTGAATGAACCGCCTTCCCCTCTGAAGGGAGTCGAAGCCGTGCTGCTGGCGATGGCGTCCAAGGCTGCTATTGCCGGTGCGCCGGGCTGCATGGGGATCGGCGCGATCTGCGAGTTCGGCCAGTCGGACGCCGAGGTCTCCGCCTTGATAGCTGCGAGTGGCAAGAGATTGTCATCCGCACTCGAGCGACGCCTCGCCGAGGCCAAAACCAAGGGTGAGACGGTCAAAGACGTCGATCCCCGCGCCGCCGCCCAGTTCGTCAAGGCGACCATCACCGGGATGAAGGTCGCAGCGCGGGGCGGCGCGACCGCGGACACGCTTCGCAATATCGCGCGCATGGCGCTGCGCAGCCTCAGATAGCAACCACAGACGCGAAGATCGCGTGTTCTTGTGCTTAATTCTAGACTGAATAATCCAAAAAAGGAGCCCGACAATGACAAAATCCCTTTCCGCCAAATGCGCTCTCGTCACCGGCGGCTCGCGCGGTATTGGCGCTGCGACGGTGCGCCGGCTGGCGACCGATGGTGCGGCCGTCGCCTTCACCTATGCGGCATCGGATGAGAAAGCTACGGCCCTGGTCGCCGCAATTCAGGCCGACGGCGCCGAGGCGCTCGCGATCAAAGCCGACAGCGCAGATCCGAAAGCCCTGCAACGCGCTGTGACGGAGACGGTCAACCGTTTCGGGCATCTCGATATTCTGGTGAGCAACGCAGGTATTTTGTTGCGCGGCCCCATCGACGCGTTCAGCCTTGAGGATTTCGATCGCGTGCTCGCGGTCAATGTCCGCGCCGTCTTTGTTGCCACGCAAGCTGCAGTGGCCCACATGGGTGAAGGCGGCCGCATCGTCACCGTCGGCAGCGTCACGGGAGATCGGAGCGGCTTTCCCGGCGCGTCGGTCTATAGCATGACCAAGGCAGCAGTCGCGGCGCTCACCCGGGGCCTTGCACGCGACCTCGGCTCGCGCGGCATCACCGTCAA
>DASZFQ010000197.1:0-79841 GCA_035939595.1 Casimicrobiaceae bacterium | reverse complement strand
CATCCGCGGCCAGTAGTTTCGCCATGTTCGCTTCGGCGCCGCAAGGCTGACGCGCGTCGAATAGCTCGCACGCCCTGAAGCGCATCAGGCTCGCGGCTTCGACGTTGACGTATGCGCGCGCGATCGGGAACTGCACGCCCTGGTTCTGGCCGATCGGCCGGCCGAACACCACGCGTTCGCTCGCATAGCGCCGCGCGCGATCGACGAACCAGTAGCCGTCGCCGATGCACTCGGCGGCGATCAGCGTCCGCTCGGCGTTGAGCCCGTCGAGGATGTACTTGAAGCCTTTGCCCTCCTCGCCGATCAGATTGTCGGCGGGGATCTCGAGCTGATCGAAGAAGAGCTCGTTGGTTTCGTGATTGACCATGTTGCGGATGGGCCGTACCGTGAGCCCGTTGCCGATCGCCTGGGCGAGCTCGACTATGAAAATCGACATGCCTTCCGACTTGCGCTTGACCTCCGCCAGCGGCGTGGTGCGCGCGAGCAGGATCATCAGGTCGGAGTGCTGCACGCGCGAGATCCACACTTTCTGACCGTTGACGACATAGCGATCGCCTTGCTTCTGCGCGGTCGTCGTAAGCTGGGTAGTGTCGGTGCCGGTGGAAGGCTCGGTCACGGCCATCGACTGCAGGCGCAGCGCGCCGGCGGCGATGGCGGGCAGATACTTGCGCTTCTGCGCCGGCGAGCCGTGGCGCAGCAGCGTGCCCATGTTGTACATCTGCCCGTGACAGGCGCCGGAATTGCCGCCGCAACGATTGATTTCCTCCAGGATCACCGAGGCTTCGGTGAGGCCCAGGCCCGATCCGCCGTACTCCTCGGGAATGAGCGCGGCGAGCCATCCTGCCTTGGTCAGGGCGGCAACGAAGGCTTCCGGATAGGCGCGCGCGGCATCGAGCTCGCGGAAATACACGTCGGGAAAATTCGCGCAGAGTGCCCGGATCGCGGCGCGGATCGCGGCAAACGGCTCGCTTGGCTGCCTCATGGATCAAAGGCCTGCCGCTTCAGGCAACGCTGGCGATGACGCCGCGCCGGGCGAGTTCGCGAATGATGAGATCGGCCGCAACGTCGGCGGACAGGCGCGCGGTCTCGACCTGGATTTCGGCGTTCTCGGGCACTTCGTAAGGTGAATCGATGCCGGTAAAGTTCTTGATCTCGCCACGCCTGGCCTTGCGGTACAACCCCTTCGGATCGCGCGTCTCGGCGACCGAGAGCGGCGTGTCGACGAAGATCTCGATGAACTCACCGGCTTCCATCAGCTCGCGCGCGAGCCTGCGCTCGGCGCGAAAGGGCGAGATAAAGGCGGTGATGACGATGAGGCCGGCATCGACCATCAGCTTCGCCACCTCCGCGATGCGGCGGATATTCTCGACCCGGTCGACGTCGGTGAAGCCCAGGTCCTTGTTCAGGCCGTGGCGCACGTTGTCCCCGTCGAGCAGGTAGGTGTGGCGGCCGAGCGCATGCAGCTTCTTCTCGACCAGGTTGGCAACGGTCGACTTACCCGCTCCGGAGAGGCCGGTGAGCCAGAGCACGCAGGCTTTCTGCCCCTTTATCTGCGCCCGCAGCGTCTTGTTGAGGTCGAGCGCCTGGAGGTGGATGTTGTGCGCCCGGCGCAGCGCAAAATCGAGGAGCCCGGCCCCGACCGTATGGTTGCTTACGCGGTCGATCAGGATGAAGCCGCCGGTGTCACGGTTGTCGCGGTACGCGTCGAACGCGACCGGGTGATCGAGCGAGAGGTTGCACACCCCGATCTCGTTTAGCGCAAGCGTCCGGGCTGCGACATGCTCCAGCGAATTGACGTTGACCTTGTACTTGAGCTCGCCAATCTGCGCGTTGACGGTACGGGCCCCGATCTTGAGCAGGTATGGCCGTCCGGGGAGCATCGGTTCGTCGGCCATCCAGATGATGGTCGCCTCGAACTGGTCGGCGACCTCGGCCGGCGCACTCGCCGTTGACAGCATGTCGCCGCGCGAAATGTCGATCTCATCGGCGAGCGTGAGGGTGATCGACGCTCCGACGATCGCCTGCTCGAGGTCGCCGTCCGCGGTGACGATGCGTGCCACCGCGCTCTCGCGGCCGGAAGGCTGCACGCGCACGCCCTCCCCGACGCGGATGGAGCCGCTGGCGATGGTTCCGGCGAAGCCGCGGAAACCCTGGTGCGGGCGGTTGACCCACTGTACCGGCATCCGGAACGGCGCGTGCTGCAGTCGCGAATCATCGACGGCGACCGTTTCCAGGCAACCCAGGAGCGTCGCGCCCCGATACCACGGCATGTTGGCGCTCGGCGCGACCACGTTGTCGCCGCGCAGCGCGGATACCGGAATGAAGGTCAGCTCCTTTAGTCCGATGCGCCGGGCGAAGCCGCTCAACTCGTCCACTATGGCGCGGAAGGCCGGCTCGGCATAGGCGATCAGGTCCATCTTGTTGATCGCGACGATGACATGGCGGATGCCCAGCAGCGCGACGATATAGCTGTGGCGACGGGTTTGCGTGAGCGCACCCTTGCGGGCGTCGACGATGAGTACTGCGGCGTCGGCTGTCGAGGCACCGGTGACCATGTTGCGCGTGTATTGTTCGTGCCCCGGCGTGTCGGCCACGATGTATTTGCGCCGGTCGGTGGCGAAGAAGCGGTAGGCGACGTCAATGGTGATGCCCTGCTCGCGCTCGGCGCTGAGGCCGTCCAGGAGCAGCGCGAAATCGAGCGCCTCTCCCTGGGTCCCCACCTTTCTCGAGTCCGCCTCGAGCGCCGCCAACTGATCCTCGAAGAGCTGGTTCGATTCGTACAGCAGGCGCCCGATGAGCGTGCTCTTGCCGTCGTCGACGCTGCCGCAGGTGATGAAGCGCAGCAGGCTCTTCTGCTGCTGCGTGCGCAGGTAGTCTTCGATCTCGCCGGCGGCGAAGGCGGCGTCCTGCGCCATCAGAAGTAACCCTCCACCTTCTTGCGCTCCATGGAGCTGGCGGCATCGTAGTCGATGACGCGGCCCTGGCGCTCGGAAACCCGGGTTGCAAGCATCTCCCGAATGATTGCCGGCAGCGTGTCGGCGGCGGATTCGATCGCGCCGGTAAGCGGATAGCAGCCCAGGGTGCGAAAGCGCACCTTGCGCAGCTGCGGAACCTCGCCGGGACGAAGCGGCATGCGCTCGTCGTCAACCATGATCAGCGCCCCGTCGCGCTCGACCACTGGTCGCTCGCGCGCGAAGTACAGCGGCACGATGGGTATCTGCTGCAGATAGATGTATTGCCAGACGTCGAGCTCGGTCCAGTTGGAGAGCGGAAATACGCGCAGGCTTTCGCCCTTGTGCTTGCGCGTGTTATAGAGTTTCCACAGCTCCGGGCGCTGCGTCTTCGGGTCCCAGCGATGGTGTGCGGTGCGGAACGAAAAAATGCGCTCCTTGGCACGCGACTTCTCCTCGTCGCGGCGTGCGCCACCGAATGCCGCATCGAAGCCGTACTGGTCGAGCGCCTGGCGTAGCGCCTGCGTCTTCATGACGTCGGTGTAAACCGCCGAGCCGTGCGTGAACGGGTTGACGTTTTGCGCCAGACCCTCGGCATTGACGTGCACGATGAGCTTCATGCCCACCTCGCGCGCCATGCGCTCGCGGAAGGCGTACATGTCGCGGAATTTCCACGTCGTATCGATGTGCAGCAGCGGAAACGGGGGCTTGGCCGGAAAGAACGCGCGCAGCGCCAGGTGCAGCATCACCGCGCTGTCCTTGCCGATCGAATAGAGCAGCACCGGGTTGTCGGTCTCGGCGACGACCTCCCGCATGATGTGAATGCTTTCCGCTTCGAGTCGCTGCAGGTGGTTAAGTGGCATCCCGGTGGTATCGTCCGCTGGCCCGCTGCCCGGGCGCCGGCTGCCGGATGCACCCCCGCCGATCAACGAGCTCGATGTCTTATATCATTCAGGCCGAGTATGCTACCTGAACTCGAATGCCTCGACAGGGTGATCCCGATCGCCCGCGCCGCCGGTGCGATCGTCATGCAGGTCTATGCGACGGCCTTCGAGGTCGCAGCCAAGCGTGACGCCTCGCCGGTGACCGAGGCCGACACCCGCGCCGAGGCGCTGATCGAGGCCGAGCTCGCGCGCCTCGCGCCGGATGTGCCGATCGTCTCCGAAGAGGCCGTGGGCGCAGGTCGGGTGCCCACGTTCGCGGAGCGCTTCTGGCTGGTCGATCCGCTCGACGGCACGCGCGAGTTCGTCGCCCGCAATGGCGAATTCACGGTCAATGTGGCACTCATCGAGCACGGTCGCGCCGTGCTCGGGGTCGTGTTCGCGCCCGCAGTCGATCGCCTCTTCGCCGGCGTCGTCGCTGCGCAGGCCTTCGAAGAGGAAGGTTCGGGGCGGCGCAAGCCCCTGGTGTGCCGGCGCGCGTCGAGCGCCGGCCTCACGGTGGTGTCGAGCCGTTCGCACGCGGACGGGGAAGCGCTCGACGCCTATCTGGCCGGGCGCGTGGTCGCGGCGCGGCGAGACGTCGGCTCGTCGCTCAAATTCTGCCTGGTCGCCGCCGCCGAGGCAGACCTGTACCCGCGCTTTGGCCGGACCATGGAGTGGGATACGGCCGCCGGCCATGCGATCCTTGGTGCCGCGGGCGGCCGAGTCACCGACCTTGACGGCGCCGAGCTTCGCTACGGCAAGCGCGGCCTGGTCAATCCGCCCTTTGTCGCCCACGGCGCG
The DNA here is from genome assembly GCA_035939595.1 of Casimicrobiaceae bacterium. Taxonomy (GTDB): domain Bacteria; phylum Pseudomonadota; class Gammaproteobacteria; order Burkholderiales; family Casimicrobiaceae; genus PALSA-1003. The sequence continues at coordinate 75,166 of DASZFQ010000197.1, read as the reverse complement.
CTCGACTGAGCCTCCGCCCTGGCGCGGCACGGCCGAATCGGCCCGCGCTAAGGTGGGCTCGGCGCGAGCTCGTGATTGACGACGAAGTCTTCCGGCGGTGGCGGCCCCCAGACGTAGAAGGAATCCTCGAGGGGATGATCGGCGGCGTGCCAGTCGAGATCCGCGGGTACGAAGTCGATGCCATGCGAGTATTCGGCGAAGCTGCCCCAGGGGTCCTGAACGTAGCAGAAGTAGTTCGAGCCGATCACGTGCCGGCCGACGCCCCAGACGTGGTTGTAGCCGCAGTCGGCCATGTGCTGCATGCCCAGCCCGATCTCGTCGATGCTCGCCACCACCCAGCTTGAGTGGTGCAATCCCGGTCCGGTGGATTTGGCGAAGGCGAGCAAGTGATGGTCGCTGGCGTGCGCGCCGTGCATGAATGCGATTACGTCGCCGGAGCGATCGGAAAGCCGCAGTCCGAGCACTTCGGCGTAGAACTCCACCGAGCGCGACACGTCCGAGGAGAACAGCAGCACGTGCGAGAGCTGCCGCGGGTGGACGCGGGCCGCCTGGCTGCGCCCGGGCGCGGCGCCGCGGCCGGCGGGATGCACGGGGGCTGGCGCCGCCGGGGCTGGTTCGCATGCCGAGACCTTGTCCGCGGCGACGACCTGCAACACGTTGCCGTCGGGGTCGGCGAGCCACGCGCCAGCGTCCTCGCCAAGCCGGTGCGGTGGGCGGGTTGCCAGCCCGAGACGGTCGATGTGCTGCAACAGCGGCGCGAGATCATCGGCGTAGACGCCGAAGCGCAGGTACTGAAGCCGCTTCGGCCCCGGCGCCGGATAAATCGATGCCCAGCGCTGCGGGTTGCCGTAGGCATACAGGTCGACGCGCTCGCCTTCGCGCCGCGCGTCGAGCCCGAATTCGGAATAGAACCGCTTCGCCACAGCCAGATCGGGCACCGTGAAGACGAAGCGGTCGATCGAATGCACGGCGGTTACGCCGGGTCGACGCGGCGCCCCGCGTGATGAGGCGTTCATGGGGCTCCGTTGCCTCCTTAAGGCTTGCAGCATTGCCTGGCCCGGGGCGCATGGCGGTGCGCACGCAGGACTCTACAATCATGCTACCAACGGAAAGTATACTGTGCCACGCGCCGCCAAGGGACTCGCCATGCGCCACTCACTGCCAGGTTTGCTTCGCGCCGTCGCGGGTTTGCTCTTGGCGCTCATTACAGCGAGCGCCGAAGCCCAGGCAGATCAGCGCTCGCTGGTCACCGCGGCGACAGTGACCTTTGCCGAGTTCAGGAACGACCCGGGCATGACCTGGCTGCAGCGCAATCTGCCGCGTGCCAAGGCGGTCATGATCGCCCCGGCGCTTACCAAGCTCGGGCTTATCGTCGGAGGCTCGGGGGGCCGGGCGGTGGTCGTGGCGCGCGACCCGAAAAGCGGCAAATGGGTCGGCCCCGCGTTCTACACCCTGGCCAGCGGCAGCGTGGGCATTCAGGCAGGGGTCGCCGTCACCGAGATGGTCACCCTGGTGATGAGCGACCGCGGCCTGAACTCGCTCTTGTCGGACAGCTTCAAGATGGGCGGCGACGCTACCATTGCCGCCGGTCCGGCAGGCGCCGGCGCTCAAGCCGACCTCGTCGCCGATCTGGTTTCCTTCAGCCGCGCCACCGGCGTCTACGGCGGCATCAATTTCGACGGCACCGTCGTCTCGCCATCCGACCCGTGGAACGACATCTATTATGGCAAGCCGGTCCACGCCACCGACATCCTGGTGCGTATGAGCGTGCACAACAATCAGGCAAACGAGCTCTTGAACCTCGTCACCGCGGCCAGCAAGCCCTGACGCGACCCGGCTTACGGGGTCCTGGCGCCTCGGGCCGCCGCGCCCGGCGCGCAGAAAGGCCTCCTGCATAGGCCTGAGACTAATATATTGCTGCCCTTTCAATCGCTTAATGGCATATCAGGGCGGTTTGGGCTTGACGCCGCCGCTATCGACCCCTAGAATCCTCGTTGTGCGTCGCAGCATGCCTGCGTCCATAACGCATCGAACCCCGGCCAGACCGGGGTTCTGTTCGTAAAAGAGGTCCGTCCCATCCGCAGCGCCCTTGGTTGGCGGGGCACCGGAATCAAGGAGGCCCGTTACCGAGGTAGGGTAACCCCGGGGTCGTCGGCGCTGGCGCCGACGCGAGCCGCCGCGCTCTGGCGGCCGGCGTCCGGGATTTAAAGCGTAGGGAGGTTCCGATGGCGATCCGCTTGCCTTGGATCGGCAGCAACACAGCGCGCGGCAACAGTCGTGCGCCGTGGTACCAGGCGCACGGGCTCGTCCCGGCGTTGCTCGTGCTTGGCCTGGCCACCCTGGTTCCGACTTCGGCGGCGCGTAACGAGCCCCCGGTCGCGACGGTCCACGCCCCGGCCGCGGCGCAAGTACAGGCAAACCCGAGCCCGGTGGCGGCGTCGCGCCCGGCAGCGCTGGCCGAAGCCGATATCGAGGCGGTCAGCGGTGCGCTCGCCCGGCGCTACCGCATCTCTGCGGATGCCACGCGCGAGCTCGTCGGCGCCGCCTATGGCGAAGGCCGGCGCATCGGCCTGGACCCGCTGCTCATCATCGCCGTCATGGCGGTCGAGTCGCGCTTCAATCCCATCGCCCAAAGCGATGGCGGCGCCGTCGGTCTGATGCAGGTAATCCCCCGCTACCACGCCGACCAGTTCGATCGCCGCGATGGCGAATCGGTGCTCGATCCGCGCACCAACATCGGCCTGGGGGCGCGCGTGCTCAAGGAATACATCCGCCGCGCCGGCACCGAAGTGGCCGGGTTACAGCTCTACAACGGCGCCGCCGGCGACGCGAGCAATGGCTACGCCAACAAGGTCCTCGGCGAGCGGCAGCGACTGCAGGAGACGCTGCGCCGCTCCCGTGAGCGCAGTCGAGCCTAGGCGACGTGCGCTGCACGCCAACGCATCGCCGCGGGCGCGGCGGGTAGGCGCGGGCAGATCGTAGCGGCTCGGCGGCCCGGCTCAAGTCCGACAAGAAGGAAGGGGGCGCCGCGGCGCCCCCTTCGGGCCTGCGGCGGGAAACTATTTCGGCAGCGAGACGGTCCGCAGGTAGGGCTTGTGCGTCTTGAAACCCTGCGGATACTTCTTCTTCGCTTCCTCGTCGGACACCGAGGTGGGAATGATGACGTCCTGGCCCGGCTTCCAGTTGACCGGCGTCGCGACCGCGTGCTTGGCGTTTAACTGCAGCGAATCAAGCAGGCGCACCACCTCGTCGAAATTGCGCCCGGCGCTCATCGGGTAGATGAGCATCGCCTTGACCTTCTTGTCCGGGCCAATGATGAACACCGATCGCACCGTCGCGTTGTCGGCAGCCGTGCGTTTGCCGCCGCTCGCGTTGGGGTGGATCATGTCGTAGGCCTTGGCGATGGAAAGGTCGGCATCGCCAATGAGCGGGTAGTTGACCGCGTGACCCTGTGTCTCCTGGATGTCCTTGACCCAGGCCGTGTGATCGCTGACCGGATCGACACTAAGGCCGATGATCTTGGTGTTGCGCCGGTCGAATTCCGGCTTGAGGCCCGCCATGTACCCGAGCTCGGTTGTGCATACCGGCGTAAAGTCCTTCGGATGCGAAAACAGGATCGCCCATTTGTCACCGATCCAATCGTGGAACCGGATCTTGCCTTCGGTTGTATCGGCGGTGAAATCAGGGGCTTCGTCACCAATGCGTATTGCCATGCTAGCTCTCCATTGCCTTTGTGGGGTCGGGATGCCCCGCCATCGCGCGGTGGCAGCGATGGGCCACCCGGATTTCGGATCGGGACCCCGCGTTGAACGTGCGGGAATGAGATTATATCCCCGCCCGCGAGACTTGTTCATGCAGCCGGCCCCAAAGCCGTCAGTTCAATCGGCTATATCCACGATGCAGAGTGTTCTAAGCCGCTGCGCACGCGAGGTGTTGCGCTCACCCTGGTCATGCTTGTCGTTCGCGGCCTGAGCAAGGCCTACGCCGGAGCGCGCCCGCGCACGGTCTTTGCCGAGGTCGACCTCGAGCTCCGCCAGGGAGATTACGTTGCCGTGATGGGCGAATCGGGAATCGGCAAATCGACGTTGCTCAACTTGATCGCCGGACTCGACCGCGCCGATCGCGGCTCCATCGAGCTCGACGGGGTGGAGCTCACCACGCTCGATGACGACGCGCTGACAACTCTGCGCCGGCGAAGCCTCGGCTTCGTCTTCCAGGCCTTCCACCTGCTGCCCTACTTGAGCGTGGCGCAGAATGTCGGCTTGCCCCTGACACTTCTGGGCGGCGAGGGCGAAGCTTGCGCGCCTCGGGTGGCAGCGATGCTCACGACAGTGGGTCTGGGCGAGCGTGGCGCGAGCATGCCGCGGGAGCTTTCCGGAGGCGAGCAGCAGCGCGTCGCGATCGCTCGGGCGCTCATCCACGGTCCGCAGCTGGTGCTTGCCGACGAACCCACCGGCAACCTCGACCCCGACAGCGCCGGCCAGGTGCTGGGACTGCTGCGCGAGCGGATCAAGGCCAACGGCGCAGCGGGGATCCTCGTTACCCACTCGCGCGCGGCGGCGGCGACTGCGGATCGCATCCTGCTCTTGACGTCATCGGGGCTGCGCGAGCCCGGCCTGCTGTGACGCCGCACATCAGGCCATGAGCGCGGCACGGATTTCAGCCGCTGGCGCGGTCTTCGCCGGCGCGATCGCGCACAACAAGCTGCGCAGCGCGCTCGCCGTGCTCGCCATCGCCCTGGGCGTGGCACTCGGTTACGCCGTGCAGCTCATCACCCAATCGGCGGTCAACGAGCTCGCGCGCGGCACCCAGCTGCTCGCCGGCGATGCCGATCTGCAGGTGCGCGGGCCGCGACGCGGCTTCGATGAAGCGCTCTATCCAGAGCTCGCGCGCCTGCCCGAGGTTGCGCTCGCAAGCCCCGTGGTCGAAGTCGACGCCATGCTTGCCGATCGGGACGAGGCGCTGCCGATCATCGGCGAGGACCCGTTTCGCGCCGCCGCAATGGGGCCCGCATCGCGCCTCGATACGGGCGATGCGCTCGATGCGCTGCGGCCCGATACCGTGTTCCTGAGCCCTGCCGCGGCCGCTTGGCTCGGCGTCGGTGCGGGTGACCGCCTGCGCTTCCAGGTCGGCCTGGGCGAGGTTTCGCTGCGCGTGGGCGGACTCGTTCCCGCCGGCGCGCAGCAGCGCTTCGCGCGCATGGACATCGCCGCCGCCCAGACGAGCTTCGATCGTCTAGGCCTGCTGTCGCGCGTCGACCTGCGGCTCAAACCGGGGGTCGATGCAGGCGCCTTTCGCGACCGCCTGCAGGCGCGCTTGCCTGCCGGCGTCGCCGTCGCGCGCGCGCAGGACGCGCTCGCCACCGCGGCGGGCGTGTCGCGCGCCTATCGCATCAACATGGACGTCCTGGCGCTGGTGGCGCTGTTCACCGGCGGGCTGCTCGTCTTTTCCACCCAGGTGCTCTCGGTGCTGCGGCGCCGCAGTTATTTTGCCCTGCTGCGGGTGCTCGGCGTGACGCGCCGCCGGCTCGTGTGCTTGCTCGTCGCCGAAGGCGCGCTGCTCGGCGCCATCGGCAGCATGCTCGGCATTCCGGCCGGATTTCTCCTCGCGTACCTGGCGGTGCGCATCACCGGGCCCGATCTGGGCTCCGGTTATTTCCGTGGCATCCCGCCCACGCTGACACTCGTTCCCGTCGCCGCCGCGCTTTGCTTCGTGCTCGGGATCGCGGTGGCGCTGCTTGGCGGTCTGCTGCCCGCGCTGGAGGCCGCGCGCGCGGCGCCGGCGCTGGCGCTGCGCGCGGGCGATGAAGAGCGCGCCTTCACCCACCTGCGGCCGATTGGGCCGGGAATCGCCGTGCTCATCGCCGCAGCCCTGTGCGCGCTCGCCCCGTCGGTGGCAGGCTTGCCGCTGCTCGGCTACGCCGCGATTGCGCTCCTGCTCGTCGGCACGCTGCTGCTGCTGCCGCGGCTGGTGGTGCTCCTTCTCGCGCTCCTGCCCACGCCACGCCGCGCCGCGCCGCGGCTCGCGCTGGCGCAACTGCGCGGCGCGCCCGGGCCGGTTGCGGTGGCGCTGGCGGCCATCGTGGCCAGCCTGAGTCTCCTGGCGGCCATGGCGATCATGGTGGCGTCCTTCCGCCAAGCGCTCGATGCTTGGCTGGTCGGCATCCTGCCGGCCGACGTCTATGTGCGCGCCAACGCCAGCGGCGACAGCGGCTTCATGAGTGCCGGAGACCAAGCGCGCATCGCCGCCCTGCCCGGCGTGCAGCGGGCCGAATTTCTGCGCGAACAGGAGCTCGTTCTCGATCCGTCGCGCCCGCGCGTGGTCCTCCTGGCGCGCACCCTCGATGCTGCCGATCCCGCGCGGCGGTTGCCGCTGGTGAGTCCGGCGTTGCTGCCGGCGGCGGGCTCGCCGCCGCCGCTGTGGGTCAACGAGACCATGGTCGACGTGTACGGTTTTGCGCCCGGCAAGGTGGTCGAGATTCCACTCGCCGGGAAGCCCACCCGCTTCACCGTTGCCGGCGTGTGGCGCGACTACGCGCGGCCGCAGGGCGCGGTGGTGATCGAGCGCGAGCGCTATGTGGCGCTCACCGGCGATGAGGCCGCGAGCAGTGCCGCGCTCTGGCTCTCGCCGGGAACCTCCGCCGAAGCGATGCGCCGCGCGCTCGTCGACGACCTTCCCGGCGGCGCGCGGCTGGACATCGCCTCCCCGGGCGAGATCCGCGAGGTGTCGCTGCATGTTTTTGACCGCACCTTCGCGGTGACCTATGCGCTCGAGCTCGCCGCGGTGGTGATCGGACTGTGCGGACTGTCCTCGTCGTTCGGCGCGCTGGTGCTCTCGCGCCGACGCGAATTCGGCGTGCTGCGCCATTTGGGCATGACCCGGCGCCAGATCGGCGTCATGCTTGCCAGCGAAGGGCTGCTGCTGAGCGGCATCGGGCTCTTGGTAGGTCTTGGCGTCGGCTATGTCATCAGCCTGATCCTGGTCCAGGTCGTCAATCGCCAGTCGTTTCATTGGAGCATGGAGATGTCGATTCCCTGGACGATGCTCGCCGCGGCGGCGGTGGTTGTGCTCGTGCTCTCGACCCTCACCGCGCTCGCCACCGGGCGCAGGGCGCTCGGGGGTGACCTGGTGGCTGCGGTCAAGGACGACTGGTGAAGCGGCGCAGCTTTCTTGCCACCGCCTGCCTGCTCGTCACCCCGGGTGCCGGCGCGGCGGACGACTACCCTGCAGTGGTTCCCGGACGGGCACTGGCGTTCCCGCGCGACTTCGGCAGCCACCCCGACTACCGCCTCGAATGGTGGTACGTCACCGCCTGGGTTGCCGACCCGGACGGCGCTCCCTACGGCGTGCAGATTACTTTTTTTCGCAACCGCCCGCGGGTGGCGGAGGATAGCGCGAGCCACTTTGCGCCGCGCCAGTTGTTATTCGCGCACGCGGCGGTTGCCGATCCGCGGCGCGGCCGCCTGCGCTACGACCAGCGGGCCGCGCGCGAGGGCTTTGGTCTCGCCGGAGCGGCCGAGGAGTCGACCGACGTGTGGATCGACGACTGGTCACTCAAGCGCGCACAGGGTAGCTATCGGGCGCAGATCGCGGCGCGCGATTTCACCTTCGACCTGCGCTTCACGCCCACGCAAGTGCCGTTGCTCGAAGGCGATGCGGGTTTCTCGCGCAAGGGAGCGGAGCTGCGCCAGTCGAGCGCCTACTACAGCGAGCCGCAGCTCGCCGTCAGCGGCCAGATCGTTGCCGACACGGCGCTCGCCGTCACCGGCGTGGCATGGCTCGATCACGAATGGTCGAGCGAGGTCATGGCCGCACACGCCGCCGGCTGGGACTGGATCGGCATCAATCTCGCCGACGGTGGGGCACTGATGGCATTTCGCATGCGCGATCACGCCGGCGGCACGCTCTGGGCCGGCGGGTCGTTGCGCGCGGCAGACGGCAGCCAGCGCCGTTTCGAGCCGCACGAAGTCCGCTTCGAGCCACGGCGACAGTGGCGATCGCCGCGAACCGGCGTCGTGTATCCGGTCGCCATGCGCGTCGACACCGCGATGTCGAGCTACGCGCTCGAGCCGCTGCTCGACGACCAGGAGCTCGACTCGCGGCCAAGCACCGGCGCCATCTACTGGGAAGGCGCGGTGCGCGCGGAACAATCCGGACACGAAGTCGGGCGTGGCTATCTTGAGCTCACCGGGTACGGTGCGCCGCTTAAGCTATGATCGAGCGCGGGAGGCCTGCCATGCCCCACTGTCCCGCGCCGCCAAGATCGGCTTCCGCCACGCCCGAGACGCCGCCCGACGATGATCCGCCGCCGCTCCCGCCGTCGCGACCGGCAAGCGCGGACTGCTGCCGCGGCGGGTGCGATCCTTGCGTGTTCGATTTATACGATGCGGCGCTTGAGCGCTATGAGGCGGAGCTTCTGGCCTGGCGTCGCCGAAGGGATGAGAAGTCGCGGCGCAAGCACGCCGGCCGTCGGCGCCGCGCGCCAAGCCCGCGTTCCGATGCCCCGCGGCAGCGGTGCGCTACGCCCGCCGCGGTCTAGCCGGAAGACTGGGGAGCGAGCGCGGTCGCGAGCGCCGCATCGACCTGCTCGACCCAGACGAACTCGAGCTTCGCGCGCGCGTCGGCGGGGATTTCCTCGAGGTCGCGGCGATTGCGCGCCGGCAGGATAACCGTGGAGATGCCGGCGCGCAGCGCCGCTAAGACTTTCTCCTTGACCCCGCCGATCGGCAGCACCAGGCCGCGCAGGCTGATCTCGCCGGTCATCGCGACCTCGCTGCGCACCCTTCTCCCGGTCAGGAGCGATGCCAGCGCGACGAAAATCGCCACACCCGCGCTCGGACCATCCTTGGGCGTAGCGCCCGCCGGCACGTGGATGTGAATGTCCGACTTCTCCAGGGCTTCCGCCTCGACACCGAGGTCGCGTGCCCGCGCCTTGACCAGCGACAGCGCGGCCTGCGCGCTTTCCTTCATCACCTCGCCCAGCTGGCCGGTGAGGATCAACCGGCCCGTGCCGGGCGTGCGCGCGGCCTCGACGAAAAGGATGTCGCCGCCGACCGGCGTCCAGGCGAGTCCCGTGGCGACGCCGGGCACGCCGCTGCGCATCGCGACTTCGGCCTCGAATTTGCGTGGCCCGAGGATGGGCGCAAGCTCGTCCGGGCCCACGTCCACCCGCGCGCTGCTGCCCTCCGCGATGCGCATGGCAACATGGCGAAAGACGTTGCCGATCTCGCGCTCGAGATTGCGCACGCCGGCCTCGCGCGTGTAGTCGTCGATGATCAGAAGCAGCGCCGCATCGCTGATCGTGCATTGCTCCGGCTTGAGCCCGGTCGCCGTGAGCTGGCGCGGCACCAGGTAGCGGCGGGCGATCTGCAGCTTTTCGGCGGTGGTGTAGCCGGGCAGCGGGATGATCTCCATGCGGTCGCGCAGAGGGCCCGGTATGGTGTCGAGCACGTTGGCCGTGCAGATGAACATCACGCTGGAGAGATCAAACGGCACCGCCAGATAATTGTCGCGGAAGGTCGAGTTCTGTTCCGGATCGAGCACTTCGAGCAGGGCCGACGCAGGATCGCCGTGAAAGCCGCCGGCGCCGAGCTTGTCGACCTCGTCGAGCATCATCACGCAGTTGCGGGTCCCGACCTTGCGCAGATTCTGGATGATGTTGCCCGGCAGCGCCCCGATGTAGGTGCGCCGATGGCCACGCATCTCGGCTTCGTCGTGCACGCCGCCTAAGCTCACGCGAGCGAACTTGCGCCCGGTCGCCCGGGCGATGCTCTGGCCGAGCGAGGTCTTGCCCACGCCGGGCGGGCCAACAAAGCACAGGATCGGGCTCTTGCCCGCGGGATTGAGTTTGCGCACGGCGAGAAACTCGAGAATGCGCCGCTTGATCTTCTCCAAGCCGTAGTGGTCCTCGTCGAGGATGCGCCGCGCCTCGGCGATATCGATCGGCGGCGGCGGCTCGGCGGCCCAGGGCAGCTCGATCAGCCAGTCGAGATAGGCGCGAATCATCGAATATTCGCCGGCGCCGTCGGGCATGCGGGACAGGCGCTTGAGCTCCTTGCGCGCCTGCTTTTCGACCTCCTCGGGCATGTGCGCCGCGCTGATCGCCTGCTCGAGCTCGGCGATCTCGGCCGCATTCTCGTCGCCCTCGCCGAGCTCCTTCTGGATGGTGCGCATCTGCTCGCGCAGCAGATGCTTGCGATTGGTATCGCCGATCGATTCCCGCGTGCGCTCGTCGATTTCGCGCGACACCTTCAACACCTCGATGCGGTGCGACAACAGCTCGAGCAGCTTGTCGAGCCGGGCCTTGAGGTCGAAGGTCTCGAGCAGCGCCTGTTTCTCCTCGGGGTTGATGTCCATCAGGGCGGCGATGAAGTCGGCAAGCTGCGCGGGCCCCTCCACGGCCTGCAGGGCGGCCACCATCTCTTCGGGCACTTGCGGCAGCAGCTGCAGGATCTCGACCGCGCGCTCCTTGACGCTGTGGGCGCGTCCCTCGATGTCCGCGTCGACCTGGTCCGGTGCATCGATGAGCTGCACGCGGGCGACGGTGAACGGGTAGCCTTCCAGGAACTGCAGGACGCGAAAGCGCTTGATGCCCTTGCAGATCGCATGATGCGAGCCGTCGGGCGCGGTTATGTAGCGCACCACGGTAGCCGTGGTGCCGACCCAGTGCAGGTCGTCGGGCCCCGGTTCCTCCACTTCGGGCTTGCTCTGCAGCAGCACGCCGAGCGGGCGCTGCAAACGGGCGGCTTCCTGTGCCGCCACGCGCGAACGCTCGCGGCCGACGGTGAGCGGGAACACCATGCCAGGGAAGAGCACGACGTTGCGCACCGGCACGATGATGAGCGCGTCATCGGGCAGCGCCCGCGGGGCGCCTTCGCGCCGCGGCTGGACGCCGCTTGCCGCGCCGTCGACGCGCGTGCCGGCGTCGGCGTTGACCGGAGGCGTGTTGGTGGGGGTGTTGGTCTCTTCGTTCATGGCTCAACCGATCTTGCGCAGCCGCAACGTCAGGCAGCCGTGCGTGAGCTCGCGCGTTCCCGCTTCCAGCGGCACTTCAGGCAGCATGACGCGCCGCTCGAAGTAGCCATAAGGAATCTCGAGCTGGCGCACCGCACGGCGGGAGCCCGCAAACGGCAGCGGGCCTTCGGCGCGAATCAGCAATGCCCCCGGCTCGCTCGTCACCTCGATCCGATCCGCGGGAACGCCCGGGAGCGCGACGACGATGACCACCTCGCGCTCGTCCTCGAAAACATCCACCGGGGGCTCCCACGATGCCTGCGGGTCCTCGGAAGCTGCCAGGCGGAAGAACTGGCGCTGCATGCGCTCGGCCTGTGCGAGCAGCTCGCAGGCCTCGGCCCACATCCAGTCGGTCGGATTACGCGTGGTCATGGTCACAGGTAGGGCTGGACGGGGTGGGCCCGGGGTGGCAAGGCGTGGGCGCGGGGCTTGCGCGCACCTTTGCGCGCCTTGGCATCCGGGAGGCAAGCTGGCGTGGGCGAATCCACATAGGGCCACAATGTGGGCAAATCGGTTCGATTCAAGCCCGTGCTAAGCTCGGTTCCAGGCAGGTGCCGATCCCTGGATTATGACCCTCGCGCCGGGTAAACGTTGAGTTACATCGAGGCCAATCTTCTGCCGGAGGAGCGCGTCGTTTATCGGACGCGGCTGCACTGGCTGCTTTTTCTCTCTCCGGTGCTGTTCACCCTGGTCGTGCTCCTGCCGATCGCCTGGTTGCTCGGCGCCAACGGCTGGAGCGGCTATGCCTGGATTCCCCTCGCGCTGGGGGCTCTCCTCCTCGTCGCCGCCATCGTGAAGCGGCAGAGCTCTGAATTCGCCGTCACCAACAAACGCGTGATGACCAAGGTGGGCGTGATCAGCACGCGCTCGATCGAGCTCCTGCTGGGCAAGATCGAGGCTATCGCCGTGGAGCAAAGCCTGATGGGGCGCGTCTTCGGCTACGGCGACATCGTCATCACCGGCACCGGTGGGACCAAGGAGTCGTTTGCGCATATCCAGTCGCCGCTGGCGTTTCGCAACGCCGTGCAATCGGTCACCCAGACGTCCGCGCCGGCGCGACCCATCAACGCCTGACTCGCCGCGCCGCTAGTAGCGCGCGTTGCCGGGGGTCCGGGGGAAGGGAATGACGTCGCGCACGTTGGCAATCCCCGTTGCGTAGGCAACGGTGCGCTCGAAGCCAAGGCCGAAGCCTGCGTGCGGCACCGTGCCGTAACGGCGCAGGTCGCGGTACCAGCCGTAATGCTGCGGGTCGAGCTTCGTCTCGATCAGGCGCGCGTCGAGGACGTCGAGCCGTTCCTCGCGCTGGCTACCGCCGATGATTTCGCCAATGCCCGGTGCGAGCACGTCCATCGCGGCGACGGTCCTGCCGTCGTCGTTGACGCGCATGTAGAAGGCCTTGATCGCCTTCGGGTAGTTCATCAGGATCACCGGCTTGCGCGCATGCTCTTCGGTCAAATAGCGCTCGTGCTCGGATTGCAGGTCGATGCCCCACCCGACCGGGAACTCGAATTTCTGCTTCGCCCGCTCCAGGATGCCAATGGCCTCGGTGTATTCCATGCGCACAAAATCCGATTCGACGATGCCCTGCAACTTGGCGATCACGCCCTTCTCGATGCGCTCCTCGAAGAACGCCATGTCGTCCGGCCGTTCGCTGAGCACCGCCTTGAAAATGTGCTTCAGCAGCGCCTCCGCCAGCGTGGCGTTGTCGGCCAGGTTCGCGAATGCAATTTCCGGCTCGATCATCCAGAACTCCGCCAGATGCCGGCTGGTGTTGGAATTTTCCGCGCGGAAGGTGGGGCCGAAGGTGTAAACCTTGGACAGCGCCAGGCAGTAGCTTTCGACGTTCAACTGTCCCGATACGGTCAGGAAGGCCTCGCGCCCGAAGAAATCCTGCGTGAAGTCGACCTTGCCCTCGGCGGTTCGCGGCAGGCGCATCAGGTCCAGGGTCGAAACGCGAAACAGCTCGCCCGCACCTTCCGCGTCCGAGGTCGTGATGATGGGCGTATTCACCCAGACGAAGCCATTCTCGTCGAAGAAGCGATGAATCGCCTGGGCGATGCTGTGGCGCACGCGGGTCACGGCTGCGATGACGTTGGTGCGCGGGCGCAGGTGCGCGACCTCGCGCAGGAATTCCAGCGTGTGCGGCTTGGGCTGAATGGGGTAGGTGTCGGGATCTTCGATCCAGCCGACCACCCTGACCTCGCTTGCCTGCATCTCGAAGGGTTGCCCCTTCGCCGGCGAAGGCACGATCCTCCCGCTGGCCGCGACGGCGCAGCCTGCCGTCAGGCGCAGCACTTCCGTGGCGTAGTTGGACAGCGTGGCGGGTGCCACGACCTGAACCGGGTAGAAGCAGGAACCGTCGGACAGGTGGACAAAGGAAATGCCGGCCTTGGAATCGCGCCGCGTGCGCACCCAGCCGTGGAGGGTAACATCGCGATCCGCGGGCGCGCGTCCGCCAAGGACATCGGCACAAGTCAAGTCAGTCATGCTCTATTCTAGCCGTGGTTCCGACGCGCGCAGCGGCGCTTCTGGGCCTCGAGGCATGGCACCACTACAATACGGGCATGCTTAAGGTCAAGCGCGGTGCCGGCACTGAATCGGGAGGGAAGATGCGGTGCGACCGCAAGCGCCGGCGATGGCTGCAGGTGGGTGCGGCGCTCTGCGCCGCGGCTGCCACCGCGGCCTGGAGCGAAGCTACCGCCGCCGATCCGGCGGTCAAACCCATTCGCGCCTTCTACGATGCGCTGCTCGCGGTGATGAAGCAGGCGAAAGAGCTGGGCATTCGCGGGCGCTATGACCGGCTGAGCGCTCCGATTCGAGCCGCGTTCGATCTTGCGGCGATGACCCGCATTGCGGTGGGTCCCGAATGGAACAGCTTCTCACTCGCCGACCAGACGGCCCTCACGGATAACTTCACGCGCATGACGATTGCCACCTACGCCAGCCGCTTCGACGGTTACTCCGGCGAACGCTTCGAGGTCGAGCCGGAAAGCGAAGCGCGCCCAACCGGGCGCATCGTGCACACCAAGCTGATCCAGTCCAACGGGGAGCCCATCGCACTCAATTACCTGCTGCGCGAATCGGGCGGCAGCTGGAAGGTTGTCGACATCTATCTGACCGGTACGATCAGCGAGCTGGCGACGCGGCGCTCCGAGTTTGCGGCGATCCTCAAGTCCGGTGGACCGGGCGCGCTCATCGCAAGCCTGCAGCAAAAGACCGACGCGCTCCTGCGCGGCGCCTCGGCGGAGGGCGCAGCGGGACCGCACTGATGGCAAGGATAGCGCTGCGCCCCGGCGAGGCTGCGCAGCGGTATGGACTGCCAGCGCAAGCGGCGTCGCGCCTTGCGCGCTACTCCGGGCGCGGCTCCGGCGCGGCGGGTGCCGGTGCACCCGGGTCGACGAGTTTCTGCGGCTCCGGCGCCGCTGCACCCGGGTCGATGAGTTCCTGCGGCTCCTCCTTGACCTGGCTCGCCTCGCGCAACTGCGCTTCGCGGTGTTGCCAGTAGATGCTCTTGAAGTGCGTGTAATAGTCGAGTGCGCTCGCCTTGATTTCATCGAGGGTTTCTATATTGCGCGAGCGCAGGTCCATGGCGTCGACTGTGCCGACGCTAAAGTTGATCACCGTGCCGGTGTGCCCGGTGACCACCAGCGCCGGCGGCGTGGTGACCAGGTCGACACCCAGGCCCAATGCGTCGCGAAAGTTCGATGGCCCGAAAAACAGCAGCACGAGGTAGGGCCCGTCGCCCACACCCCAGGTATAGAGTGTTTGCCCGAAATCCCCCGACTGCTTCGCCAGCCCGTGCTCGGTAGCGACATCGAACAGGCCGCCCAGCCCGGCCACGCTGTTGACCGTGAAGCGGCCGAAGGTGATGGCCGCGGCCTGGACGCGCCGCTGCAGCAGGTCGTTGGCGAAAATCCGCGGCTCCGCCAGATTATCGAGCAGCGCGCGGATGCGGTCGCGAACGTACGCAGGTACGACGTTGCGATAGGCCTCGGCGACAGGGCGGATGAACGCGTCGTCGAGCGCGGTATTGGCATTGAAGACGGCGCGGTTGAGCGGCTCGAGCGGATCGGCGGGTTCCTGCTGCTCGGCGGGCAAGCTGGCACAGCCGGAAAGGGCGGCCAAAGCCAGCGTCGCCAGAATGCTTCGTCGCCACCGCATTCGCGCGCGCAGCGGGCGCTCGGTGTTGCATCGGACGGCGTTGCGCATCGTGTTCCGCCCTGGCGCGAGAGGGAAACATGCGCCGGGTATGGCGGAGCGCCCTCGCCTGGGTTTGCAACCCTTGGTGGCAAAGGGGCATAGGTTAATGCACCGCCACCGCGGGCGATAGACCCGATCCGCTGCCGGCGTCGCGGCCGCAAGGGTCCGTCGCCTTGTCCTGCGGCCACAAGTTGATCATACTTTGCGGCCAAGGCCCGCGCTTCCCGTTCTCGCGCGAATGGCACCCCGATCCCTGACGTGGAGCTGAAGGCATGATGCGTACCCTTTTCCTGCAGGCGCCGTCTTACGATGGCTTCGACGGCGGCGCAGGATCGCGCTACCAGGCGCGACGCGAGATCCGATCCTTCTGGTATCCGACCTGGCTCGCCCAGCCGGCGGCCCTGGTGGCCGGCAGCAAGCTCGTCGACGCACCACCGCACGGCCTGAAGCTCGCCGAGCTCGCGCCGACCGCGCGCGACTTTGACCTGGTGGTGGCGCACACTTCGGCACCTTCCTTCGCCTCGGACGTCAAGGCAATCGAGGCGATGAAGGCGGTCAACCCCGGTTTGAAGGCGGGGCTCATCGGCGCGAAGGTCGCGGTCGATCCGGCAGGCAGCTTAAGCGCGTCGGAGGCGATCGATTTCGTCGCCGGCAACGAGTTCGATTTCACCATCAAGGAAGTGGCGGAGGGAGGCGCGTGGGAGCGCATCGTCGGTCTGTCGTACCGCAACGCCGCCGGCCGCATCGTGCACAACGAGGCCCGCCCGGTTCTGGAGAACATGGACGCGCTGCCTTTCGTCACGCCGGTGTACAAGCGCGACCTCAAGATCGAGAACTACTTCATCGGCTATCTCAAGCATCCTTACCTGTCGCTCTATACTGGCCGCGGATGCAAGTCGCGCTGCACGTTCTGCCTCTGGCCGCAGACCGTTGGCGGACACCGCTACCGCACCCGCAGCGTCGGTCACGTTGTGGAGGAGATCGCCTGGGCGCAGAAGGCCTTCCCGCAGGTGAAGGAATTCTTCTTCGACGACGATACGTTCACCGACAACCTGCCGCGCGCCGAGGCCATTGCCAAGGAGCTGGGCAAGCTCGGCGTCACCTGGTCGTGCAACGCCAAGGCCAACGTTCCGCGCGAGACGCTCAAGGTGCTGCGCGACAACGGCCTGCGCCTGTTGCTCGTCGGCTACGAGACGGGCAACCAGCAGATCCTGTACAACATCAAGAAGGGCATGCGCGTCGACTTCGCCCGCCGTTTCACCAAGGACTGTCATGAGCTGGGCATCACCATCCACGGTACCTTCATCCTGGGCCTGCCGGGGGAGACCAAGGAGACGATCGAGCAGACGATACGCTTTGCCACCGAGATCAATCCGCACACGATCCAGGTGTCGCTCGCCGCGCCCTACCCCGGCACGCACCTGTATCGCCAGGCGCTCGAAAACGGCTGGCTCGACAACGCCAATGCGGAGCTCGTCGACGCCCACGGCGTGCAGATCGCCCCCCTGCACTATCCGCACCTGAGCCATAGCGAAATATTCGACTCGGTGGAAACGTTCTACCGGCGCTTCTATTTCCGCAGCGGCAAGATCGCGTCGATCGTCGGCGAGATGGTGAAGAGCCCGCAGATGATGAAGCGTCGACTGCGCGAGGGCATCGAGTTCTTTCATTTTCTGCGCGAGCGGCGGGAGGCTGCGCACTGAAGGCGCTCATCGTCACGGCCGACGATTTCGGTCTGGCAGCGGAGGTCAACGAGGGCGTCGAGCTCGCGCACACGAGGGGCATCCTGACGGCGGCAAGCCTGATGGTGGCGGGACCGGCAGCTGGCGACGCCGTGGCGCGCGCGCGCCGCCTGCCGTCGCTGCGCATCGGCCTGCACCTGGTGCTCGTCGATGGCCCGCCGCTGTTGCCGCCGGAGCGCATACCGGACCTGGTCGACGCCCGGGCGCGCTTGCGCAGGGACATCGCGACCGCGGGCGTGGGCATGTTCCTGCGCCCGAGCGTGCGCAGGCAGCTGGCGGCGGAAATCGAGGCGCAGTTTCGTGCCTTCAAGGCGACTGGGCTGGCGCTCGACCACGTCAACGCGCACCATCACTTCCACCTCCATCCCACCGTGAGTGCGCAGGTGCTCGCCATCGGCGAGCGCTACGGCATGCGTGCGGTGCGCGTGCCGTGGGAAGCGAAGCGCCTCCTGGCCGGCATCGAGCCCCGTACCCCGCGCAACCAATGGCTCGAGGCCCCCTGGGTGGCCGTGCTGAGGAACAGGGTCCGCCGCCGCGGCCTGACGGCAGCCGATCGGGTGTTCGGTCTGGCCTGGTCGGGCGCCATGACCGAAGCGCGCCTGGCCGGCTTGTTGCGGCAATTGCCCGACGGGTTGACCGAAATCTATTCCCACCCGGCAACGAGCGCCGCGTTTCCCGGTGCGGCCAGCGGCTACCGCTACGCCGATGAACTCGCGGCGTTGACCGCACCGGGAGTGAAGGTGCTGCTGCGCGCAACGGGCGCGAAGAGCGGCGGCTATGCCGATTTTCTCAGCCGATGAAGAACAGCGCCCAGGCCGCGCCACGGCCGGGCGGGCAACGCGGGCGCCGGTACCGGCCGCCGCCCTAGCGCCGCGGCCGCGGCTCTCCCAGCAGCGAAGGCAGGAAGAGTAGCGCCGCAACCAGTGTGCAGGCGAGCGACAGCGCCAGCAGCTTGCCCATGCTCGCCGTTCCCGGGTGGTGCGACAGCCACAGGCTGCCGAACGCGGTTCCTGTCGTCAGCGCGCTGAAGATCACCGCCCGCGTGAGGCTCGATTGCAGCAGTTCGCGCCTGCCGCCGCGCCAGGCGAGCACGAAATAGATATTGAACGCGACGCCGATGCCGAACAACAGCGGCAGGGCGATGATGTTTTCGAAGTTGAGCGGAAAGCCGACCGCGGCGCAGATGCCCAGCGTGACGAGGCCCGCCAGCAGCAGCGGGGCGAGCGTGAGCAGCACGTCGGTCGCGCGGCGCAAGGTGAACGCGAGCAGCACCGTGATCGCGAGCAGCGCCCACACGCCAGCCTGCAGAAAGGCGCGGACGATGGCGCCGCTCCACTCCTGGATGGATACCGGCGCACCGGTTGCTTCGGGCGCAACCGCGCGCACCGCGGCGACGAAGCGGCGCAACGTCTGGTTGTCGTTGGCGTCGCCCTTGGGAAATACCTCGACTCGTGACCGGCCGTCGACGGCGACCCACTGGCGCCGGAGATCGTCGGGCAGGGTCTCGAGGGTCACGGGCCTCGCCTGCACGGCGGCGCGCAGTTGCCCAAGCGTCGTGACCAGGCCGGGGATCAAGAGCGCGCGCCCCCGCTCGCGCGCTTCCGGCGTGCCTTCTGCCAACGCGCGCAGCGCGCTGCCCAGCCGCGCCATCACGCTGGCAAGGGGCGATCCCGGATGCGCGGCCGCCGCTCGCTCCAGTCCCTCGGCGGTGTGCTGCATGGCGCGCCCGGCGTCCGCCTCGCCCGGCGGCGGCAGGGTTTGCCCCGGATCGAGCACCGGCGCGAGCAATAACGCCGCGTCCTCGATCAACGAGAGCTTCTCTTGCTGCCGCTCCGGCACGAAGCTCGCCAGCGTAAGGGCGTGATCGACCTCGGGTAGCTGCTCGAGGCGCCGCGCCAGGGTCATTGCAGCGGCCACTGAAGGGGTCAGCACGTCGAGCGTATTGGGTGTCGTCTGCGGGTCACCCATCAGGTCGAGCAGCGTCGCCATGGATTCGACCTTCGCGCTGCGCAAGTGCAGCGGATTGAAATCGAACTGCAGCCAGGGCAGGAGCGCGAGGCTCGCCACGGCGATGATTCCCGCCGCAAAGAGCACGCAGCGGCGTTGCCGCAGCAGGAGTCGGTCGAGCCCACCGAGCGCCGCATAGCCCACCGCGGCGCGCTCCCCCGGTGGGCGCAAGAGCGCGACGAGCGCCGGAAGCAGACTGATGCTGGCAACGAACGCAATCAACATGCCGGTACCGGCGATGACGCCGAGCTCCGACACGCCGCGGTACGCAGTCGGCAGGAAGGCGTAGAAGCCCGCGGCGATCGAGGCGGCGGCGAGCGCCAATCCGCCACCGACCTCGCCGCCGGCCTCCTTTAGCGCGCGATGCAGATCGCCGTGGTCGTGGCGCTTGGCACGATAGCAAACACAGAACTGGATACCGAAATCAACGCCCAGGCCGACGAAGAGCACGGCAAAGGCAATCGATATGAGGTTGAACGTGCCGAACACGAACAGACCAAATGCGGTCGTCACGATCAATCCGGCGCCAAGGCTCAGCATGATCGCGACGATGAGGCGGAAGGAGCGCAGCGCCATCCACAGCAGCGCCACCACGGCCAAGAGCATGATCGTGACGTTGAGCGCGGCGCCATCGGCAAGCGTGGCGAACTCCTCGTCGGCGAGCGGAACCGGACCGGTTTGTCGTATCCGCAGACGCGGATCGGCGTCGAGTCCAAGCTCATGCGCGGCCCCCCTGATCGCCGCGCTGGCGCGCTCACCGGGCTGCAGCGCGCTGTAATCGAGTATCGGCTGCACGAGCACGAATCGCCGCAGCTCGTGCGCATCGGGGGCGCGCCCGGCGAACAAGCTGTGCCACGAGAAAGCAGGCCTTTGGCCGGCGACGACGGCCTCGAAGGCCGCGGCCAACTGCGACAGCGGTGGAAGGAGCTCGTCGGTTTGCGCGTTGTCCTGGTGCACGCCCTCGACGAGCAGGTCGAGGGCGTGCATGAGCCCGCGCAGGCTCGGATCCGCCGCCAGGCTCCCCAGCAGCGGCTGCGCGGCGATGAGCCGCTGCATGGTCTGCGCCAGCGCGGCGGTCGATTCGAACAGCAGACCCTCGCGATCGAAGAATGGCCCGCCGTCGGGCCGCCATACGACGCGAAAAAGCCCGCTCTCGCGCGCCAGTCTCTCGGTCAACGTGGCGGCCGCCTGCTCGGCGAGTTCCGGGGTCGCGCCGTCGATGACGACTGCGATCAGGTTCGCGTGCTGCGGGAAGGCCGCATCGAAGGCCCGTTCGCGCTGCCGCCAGCTCACATCCGACGCGATCAGCCGGGTGTTGTCGGAATCGATGGCGATGTGCTTGGCCGCGTAGACAAGCGCCCCGGCGGTAAGCAGTGTGGCGACCAAGAGCACGGTCCAGGGACGGCGCGCACAGGACGCCACCACGCCCATGATCAGCGTCCTCAAAGCTCAACCCCGGTTGCCATCACGCGTGCACCATGGCGCGGCCGATTCACGCCTCCCGGTAGTCGAGCAGCAGCAAACCGATCAGCACAAAGCAAGCCGGCCATAGCCAACCGGCCCAGCGCCCCTCTTCTCCCGGCGCCTCGATCTCGAGCCAGCGTGCCCACCCGGCGCCGATACCCAGCAGCGCGATCGGCAGGTGCGTCATCTCGACCAGCACCTCGTCCTTGACGTTGCCCAGCGCGTGCGAATGTGTCAGCAACAGGGTGGCGCCGAGCGCGGTGAGCAGCGGAAAGACGCGACGCAGGCTCTGCGCGGCAATGCGACCGGTGCGCACACCCCATTCGAACAGGGCGAAGGCGACGATGAGCAGCGAGAACAGGCGATGCTGCAGCACCTCGGGGTCTTTCAAGCTTTCGATGAGCCCGATATCACCCATCGGCCATACCTCGGGATCGGCGCGCAGCAACAGGAACCCGGCCAGCAGGAGGAAGAGCAGCGGCCAGTGCCTGGCCCAGGGGGCGTGCCCGGTTCGCTGCGCGAGTGCGGCGAAGCCCATCAACATGACCAGCAAGCCGGCCCAGTGATGGTTGTACTCGGACCAGGCGATGTCCTGGGCGTTACGCGGCGGCAGTGCGCCGCCGCCCGGCACGAAGGCGCGCGCCCGTGTCGATTCGCTACCCTCCTGCCTTTCCGCATCGAGGCGGGCCTGCAGCGCGGGAATGGCCAGGGTCGCGGGGTCCGGACTGACGAGCCTTGGGCTCGCCGGCGTGAACCGCGCCACGACTTCGGCGTGGGTGACGCGATCGTCGCGCAAGTCGATCGCGGGCGGCATCGACGTGATGGACGCGGCCGCCAGCAACACGGCCACCGCGATGCCCATCTCGACTTCGACGAAACGCCGCACCTGGCGGACAGTGCCGGCGTTGGTGGCAAAGCGGCGCACGGCGCGGAAATTGGCCAGGCCGAGCAGCAGCAGCATCGCCAGCAAAACGCCTTTGGTCACCGCCATCAAGCCGTAGGCCGTGCCATACACGGCACTGAAGGCGCCGAGGTAGAGCGGTACAAAAACCGCCGCACCTGTGAGGATCAAGGCAACGCCGGTGGCCGCGAGCACCGAAAAGCGCTGGCCGATCTGCGCTGCCCTTTCATCGCGCTCGGCGCCGCGCAGCACCACCCAGAAGCAGGGCAGCCCGCCCAGCCAGAGCGCGGCACCCAGCTCGTGCGCGCCGGTGGCAAGCAGCAGCAAGTCGTTGTCCTGAAGTCGTGCCACGGCATGGCTGTCGGCGAGCGCCGCAGCGACGAAGATCAGACCGGCCACGCAGAGCACGATGCGAGTCGAGAGGGCGCTTGCGCTCCGTAGCGAGCCCACCGCGCCAATGGCGGCGGCGGCGAGAACCTCGACGCAAGCAGCGAGCACAAAGCCGGCCCCTGCGATATCGCGCCAGGATACCGGCAGCGACGCGGCCAGGACGGCGGCGTTGACCGCGGCGGCCGCGGCGACGCAAACAATTGTCGCCAGCGCCGCAGCCTGAAGGACGTGCCGACAGCTCGCGTGCAGCGCGCCGGCCTCTCCTCCCACGTCACCGCTTGGCCCCGGGGTGAGCACGAACACGATGAAGGCCACGCTGCCAAGCAGAACGGACTGCGCCACCAACTCGAGGCCATGCAGGACAACACTGAGCAAGCCGAAGAGGTCGAACAGCGTGCTCAACGCGCGCCGGCTGCGTCACGTACCGAGAAATCCACCTCGCCACGCGTGATGTGACCGTCGAGCGAGAGAACCTGCCAGTGCAGCCTCCAGCGCCCGCTTTGATGGACCTGGGCGCTGGCGGCGAGCACGCCCGGCGGGCTGTCCGGCGCGAGCGCGAGCGCCGCTTCGGTTCCGTCCGGCCGCTGCAGGACGAGGCCGGAGCGCTGGCTGTCGACGCGGCTGTTGAAGTCGAGTCGGATTGCTATCTTTCCGGGCGCCACAACGGAGTTCATGGCCGGTTGTGCGGTCACGATGATCGCATGCGCCAGCGCGTTCCCAGGCTCCAGGGAAAGTGCGATGGCGGGGAAGCAGAGCAATGCCGCCCATGTGCACGTCGCCTGGCGCCGCAGGAGAGCGAAATGCAGCGCTCGGCCCGCCGACGCCTTCGAAAACGACCGCCTTCGCCGCATCATGCGCGGTGCTTGCAGAGATAAAGCATCGTGGGATGGCTGGGCTTCACCCGATGAAGGATGAAGCGATGATATACCCGATCGCGTCCCCGGTTCTCGCGCCAAGGACTGCGTTGTTCAGCGCAGTCGACGGCCCTCCAACCATTGCCAGGACACGAGCGCGGGCAGGCCACACAGCACTTCGCGCAGGCGCTTGGCCATGGAAACGGCCAGCGCCAATTCGCTGCTGATGCCGAGCGCGTGCCCGAAAAGTACCAGGCCGGCTTCCTGCACGCCGAGCCCTGCGGGAACGACGAAAGCCAGATGGCGCATCGCCTGTGTCATGCTCTCCAGCACCAGCGCGGCCTTCGCCCCCACGGGGTGTCCAAAGAGGCGCAGCGCGAGCCAGATCTCGAACGATCCGGAGAGGAACGCCGCCAATTGCAAGGCGCCGGTGAGAAACAAGGCCCACCCGCGCTGGAAGCAGGCGCGCAGTTCGAGATCGAGTGCCGCCGCGCCGACGGAGAGCGCGCCCGCGCCCAGCAGCGGCCGCAGCAGCTTGTGCAGCCGGGCAAATATCGCGCCGTAGCGCAGCAGCAGCGCAGTGATCACCGGCACCGGCAGGGCGAACAGCAAGGCAAGGAGCACGCGACGAGTTTGCGAACCGGTCGCGTCGTAGTCGAAGAGCAGGAACACACCGAGCGCCACAAACAGGTACAGGGCGATCAGCGTCAGCAGTATCTCGACGATTACCGTGGCGCCGACGGGTGCCGCGGCGAGCCCACGCCAACGCATCAGGCGAACACCCACCACACCGCCACCGACGCTGGCCACCGGCAGCAGGCGGTCGACCGCCTCGCGTACCGTCGTCACCCAGAAAACGTAGCCGAGCCCGGCGCGCCGGTCGCGATCGTAGGGGCGAAGCAGAATGAACCAGCCGATGGCGTAGAGAAGGAAGTACAGGGCGCGATAAGGTACCAGCCACAGCAGCGCCCAGCCGCCGCTGCCCAGTGTCTGCAGCATGGCCGCGAAATCAGCTCGAACGACAAGCGTGATCAGCAGCGCGAGACCGAGGACACCGCCGATATAGGCTGCGACTCTCAAACGCGCTCCTAGCGCTCGGCCGCCATGGCAGCGAAGAACTCCCGGCTCTGCCGGGCGTTCAGGACAGCCTGCGCATGACGCCGTCCGCGCCGATGTCGAACTCGCTGCCGCGCCAGGATACGCGGGAGGTGAAGAAGGCCCGCACCCAGACCCAGACCATCATCAGGTCCTGCACCGGCACCAGCCACAGATCCGCCAACAGCGGCCGATCGCCACGCAGCCAGGGCACGAAATGCAACACCAGCCTCGCCAGCAGCGTGGTCAGGAAAAGCGCCCACGCGGCCATCGACGCCGGGCTCTGCGCGACGCTGAGCAGGATGCCCAGTATGGCCAGCGGCAAACTGAAGCTCAGAAAGAGGAAACAATAGCTGCGCGGTCGCAGCACGCGTATCGTTCGCATCCAGCGTAGTTCATGGCGCGCGAGCGAATCCCAACTCGGTTCGTGGTGCTCCGCCCTGACCACATAGGGCGACAGCGCGATGCGCAGTCCGAGGCCACTGACCATCTCGCCCAGACGATGGTCGTCGGCGAGATAGTTGGCGATCGCCTGCAGGCCGCCGATCGCCTGCAGCGTCTCCCGCCTCAGGCACATCGTCTGGCCGGAAACATAGCCGTGGTAGCCGAACAGCCACGCAAGCAACACCGACGGCATATACCATTCGTTGATGTACATCGCGCCGAGGTGCGACCAGATCGACTTCGTGGGCACGTCGCGATAGACGCTGGTGACCAGCCCCACCTTGGGATCGAGCAGCGGCGCGGTCACCAGCCGAAGGTAATCCGCTCCGACGCAGGCGTCGCTGTCGGCAATCGCCAGGACATCGTGGCGCGCCCGCGCGATCATGTTGATCAGGTTACTGACCTTGAAATTGCTGCCGTGCACCTGTGGATTGACCACCACGTCGATCGGCAGCAACGGGAAATCGGTCACTAACCGCTCGACCACCGCCAAGGCGGGATCAGCCGGGTCGCGAACGCCAAAGACGATCTGGTGTTGCGGATAGTCCTGCTCGCAGAACGAGCGCAGGTTCGCATACAAGCCCGGTTCCGCGCCGCAAAGTGGCTTGAGCACCGTCACCGCAGGAAGCCGCCGCAACTTGCTGGGCGCTCGCCGCCTGTCCCAGATGAGTACCGCGACGAGGGCCAGCACGGCATAACCAGCCGCCGCAGCCAGGCAAGCGAAGCCAACGATCGCCGACAGCGGATGAACGAAAAACATGGGCGCCTCCGCGCTCATACAGCATGGTTCTGGGTGGACGCCCGCAGACCAGGTGAACGATGGGGCAATGATATACTCGAACCCTTACCCGGTCCTTGCGAGAAAGGCCTTTGTCTTGCGTGTAGTGCTAGCCCAGCCGCGCGGTTTTTGCGCCGGCGTAATCCGGGCCATCGATATCGTCGACCAGGCGCTGGCCAAGTTTGGCGTGCCGGTGTACGTGCGGCACGAGATCGTCCACAACCGTCATGTCGTGGAGAGCCTGCGCGCCAAGGGCGCGCGTTTTGTCGAGAACCTTTCGGAAGTGCCGACTGGGGCGATCACCGTATTCAGCGCGCATGGTGTCGCGCGCGCTGTCGAGGATGATGCGCGCGCACGCGGCCTGCGCGTCCTGGACGCAACCTGTCCGCTGGTGGCCAAGGTCCACGGTCAGGGCAAACGCTACGTCGCGCACGGACGGGTGGTGATTCTCGTCGGCCATGCCGGCCACCCGGAGGTCGAAGGTACGATGGGCCAGCTGCCCGGACCGGTGGTGCTGGTGCAGACCACGCAGGACGTCGAGAACTTGACGCTCCCGTTCGACACGCCGGTGGCCTACGTGACGCAGACAACGCTGAGCGTCGACGACACGCGAGCGATCATCGCCGCGCTCAAGCATCGCTTCACCGACATCGTAGGACCGGACATCAATGACATCTGCTACGCGACCCAGAATCGCCAGTCGGCGGTGCGCGAGCTGGCCAAGATCGCGGACGTGATCCTGGTGGTCGGGGCCGAGAACAGCTCCAATTCGAATCGCCTGCGCGAGATAGGCGTCGAAGCGGGCGTGCCGAGCTACCTGCTCGCCGACGGCAGCGAGCTCCAGCCCGCCTGGGTGCAGGAGGCTGCGGTGGTCGGCATCACCGCCGGCGCTTCGGCGCCCGAGGAGCTGGTCGATGAAGTGATCGCGGCGCTGCGCCAGCTCGGCCCGATCGAGGTCACGACGCTGCCCGGGATCGAAGAAAAGGTGGAATTCCGCCTGCCCGCCGAATTGCTGCGCCCCCGCCGAGCCGCCGCGCGCGCGCGCTGATCGGGCCCAACGCCTCACGGAGCAATCGTGGCAATTCCCCTCCTGCAGAAGGCGCGCATCGGCGCCTACATCGTCCGCCAACAGGTCGCAGGGCGCCGCCGTTATCCGCTGGTGCTCATGCTCGAGCCGCTGTTCCGCTGCAACCTTGCCTGTGCGGGCTGCGGCAAGATCGACTATCCCGACGAGATCCTCAACCAGCGCCTGAGCGTCGAGCAATGCCTGGCGGCGGTCGATGAATGCGGCGCCCCGGTGGTCTCCATCGCCGGCGGCGAACCCCTGCTGCACAAGGAAATCGCCGCCATCGCGGCCGGCATCGTGGCCCGGCGCAAGTTCGTCTACCTGTGCACCAATGCGCTGCTGATGCACAAGAGGCTGGGCCTGTTCCGCCCGAGCCCGTACTTCGTCTGGTCGGTGCATCTGGACGGCGACCGGGAGATGCATGACCGCTCGGTGTGCGAAGACGGCGTCTACGAGCGGGCGGTGGCAGCGATTCGTGCCGCGAAAGCATCCGGCTTCCGGGTCAATATCAACTGCACGCTGTTCAACGATGCCGATCCGGCGCAGGTCGCCCGATTTTTCGACCAGGTCGCGGCGCTTGGTGTCGACGGCATCACCGTATCGCCCGGCTACGCCTATGAGCGCGCGCCCGACCAGACGCACTTTCTGACCCGCGAGCGCACCAAGCAGCTGTTCCGTGACATTTTCCGTCGCGGCCGCGGCGCGCGCGCCTGGTCGTTCAGCCAGTCGAGCCTGTTTCTGGACTTTCTTGCCGGCAACCAGGAGTATCGCTGCACGCCGTGGGGCAACCCGACGCGTAACGTCTTCGGCTGGCAGCGTCCCTGTTACCTGCTCGGCGAAGGCTACGCGCCGACGTTTCGCGCGCTGATGGACGAAACCGACTGGGACGCCTACGGAACGGGCAACTACGAGAAATGCGCCGATTGCATGGTGCACAGCGGCTACGAAGCGAGCGCGGTACAGGATGCGGTGCGCCACCCGTTCAAGGCGCTCTCGGTCAGCTGGCGCGGCGTGCGCACGGAGGGTGCGATGGCGCCCGAGATCCCGCTGCAGTACCAGCGCCCGGCGCAGTACGTCTTTTCACGGCACGTCGAGCAGAAGCTCGCCGCGATCCGCGAAGCCAAGGCCGTGGCCAAGGAGTCGACGCCCGCGTGAGAGTGCCCGCACGGCGGTGCGGGCATCAAGGGCGGTGCGCAGCAACGAAGGCAGCTGCGCGGGTGCACGCGCCAGCGATCCCAGTACCGCGCCGGCGCGAATGCTGCCATCGGGTGCGAGCGCAATCAGGGCAGCAGGCGGCAGCATCCGCCGTGCGCTGTCCGCGACAACCCTGAAGGCAACGAAGGGCAACCCGTGCGCCGCGGCGAGCGCCGCCGCAATATGCGACTCGGTGTCGACCGCCGCGGCGTTCGTGGCGCGGTGCAAGGCGCGTTTTGCCGCCGGCTCGCTTAAGGGTGCATCGACACCAGCGAGATCGACGGTCCGTGCGCCGGGAAGACGTGCGGCAAGAACCCGCAGCCAGGCCGCGTCGCACGGCCAGCGCCTCTCAGGCGTGACGACGGCGCGCGCGATCACCCACGTCCCGCAGGCAAGCTCTTCGGCGAGGCCGCCGGCGATGCCAAAGCTCATCACCGCACTGGCGCCTTGGGCGAGCGCCTGCTCGAGCGCGGCAAAGAGCGCCGGGACGCTGCCTCCGCCGGCGATGGCCCGCACCCCGGGCCCGGCGGCGATGCGCGCTTCCGCACCCAGCCCCGTCACCGCAACCACCGCACGCGCCGCCTCCGGGCGGGTATTCACATGCCGCAACGCGCCGTGCGCTCGCCGGACTGGGTGAGTTTACGGTACCGGGCCAGCGCCCAGAGCGGAAAAAACTTGGCGTAGCCGTGATAGCGCAGATAGAACACGCGCGGGAAACCGGTCGCGGTGAATTGCGGCTCGCGCCAAAAACCGTCTGCCGCTTGCTGGCAGAGCAGAAAATCGATGCCGCGCGCGACTGCCGGGCTGCGTTCCTCGCCTGCGATCATCAGCCCGAGCAAGGCCCAGGCCGTCTGCGACGGCGTGCTCGGCGCGCGCTCATGCTGGCGGTGATCGAGGTGGTAACTGTCGCCGCTCTCGCCCCAGCCGCCGTCCTCGTTCTGCGCCGCGAAGAGCCAGGCGACGGCGGCGCGAACTTCGCGCGCCTC
This sequence comes from Casimicrobiaceae bacterium, assembly GCA_035939595.1. Taxonomy (GTDB): domain Bacteria; phylum Pseudomonadota; class Gammaproteobacteria; order Burkholderiales; family Casimicrobiaceae; genus PALSA-1003. The sequence goes on along the minus strand of DASZFQ010000197.1, from coordinate 47,032 downwards.
ACGATCGACCCCGGCGGCATGGAGTGCGCACAGTGCCGACCAGGTCCCATAGACATAATTCATTCCCCAGCGTCCGTACCAGGTGCCGTCGGCTTCCTGGCACCGGCGCAGGAACGCGAGCCCTTGCGCCAGCGCCGGGGCGTCCGCCGCGTTGCCGAGCTGGGCAATCATGCTGACGCAACGGGCGGTGACGTCGGCGGTCGGCGGATCGAGCAGCGCACCGTGATCGGCAAACGGGATATGGTTCAAGTACTCACTGGTGTTGTCGGCGTCGAAAGCGCCCCACCCGCCGTTTTCGCTCTGCAGACCGAGAACCCACTCTCGCCCGCGCTCAATTGATTCGTGGAAATCCGGCTCGCCGCGCATGACGCGGCGACGAGCGAAGCGGTCCATCGCCATCACCACCACGGCCGTGTCGTCGAGATCCGGATAATGCGGATTCGCGTACTGAAACGCCCAGCCGCCAGGCCGAACGTGGGGCCGTTGGTCGGACCAGTCGCCGACGGTGTCGAGCACCTGCCTTGCTTCGAGCCATGACAGGCCCTTTTGCGCCGCCGCGCGGGCCTCTCGGCCGCCGACTTCGAGCAGGGTCTGACACGCCAGGACGGTATCCCATACTGGCGACACGCAAGGCTGGCAGTACGCTTCCTCGCGGGTGACGACGAGCAGCTTGTCGATGGCCCTGCGCGCCTGGAGGAGGTGCGGGTTGTCGCGCGGATAGCCCAGGGCGTCGAACATCATTACCGCATTCGCCATGGCCGGGAAGATCGCCCCGAGGCCGTCTTCCCCATTGAGTCGCTCGGTCACGAACGCGACCGCGCGCTCGATTGCGCGCTGCCGGATACGTTGCGGGCGCAACGGCTCGATCAGGCGCAGGAGCGCGTCGATGGCGGCAAAGGCAACGAAGCGCGCGCGCGATTGATGCGGAGCGATGGCCCAGCGCCGCGCGCGCGGTCGCCCCGGGAAAAGCTCGTCGATCTTCACGCCGCGCGGATTGCGCGCCCGCGGCTTGAGTGCCTGCAGGACCAGCAGGGGAACGAGGACCGTCCGGCTCCAATACGAAACCCGCGTCAGGTGGAACGGAAACCGCCGCGGCAGAAGCATGATTTCGACTGGAATAATCGGCACGGCCGCCCAGGAGATGACGCCAAACAGCGCCAGGAGGATGCGCGTGAAGACGTTGGTCGTGCCCGCACCGCCGTGGGCCAGAATAGCCTCGCGCGCCCGCAGCATGTGCGCCGCGTCGGACGCATCGCCGGCGAGCTTGAGCGCCAGGTACGCTTTGACGCTCGCGCTGATATTGAACCCGCCGCCGTGAAACAGCCCCCATCCGCCGTGGGGACCCTGCAAGCGGCGCAGATAGGCTGCGATCTTGGTTTCGAGGGGCGGGTTGCTCTCGCCGAGGTAGTGCTGCAGGACGATGTACTCGGCCGCAATGGTAGCGTCGGCCTCCAGCTCGAACACCCAATGCCCGTCCGCGCGCCTGAGTTTCAGCAGTGCCGCGCTGGCCGTCTCGACTGCGCGCTCGAGGCTCGACCGGGCGGGGTCACTGTGCACCTGGCGCGGAACAACCTCGATGTCCAGCGCCAGTTGCGCCTCTCGCGATGAAGAATGCATAAGCGGTCAGATCCCCCGGTGCAGGTTCAATCGAAAAGTCCGTGCCGCAACACCATCCAGAGCAGCCTGACGCGTCCGGCGCGGATCGGACGGCGCGGCGGCGCCCAGCCGCGCGCGGCCAGGCGCTCAAGTATATTCTCATAGACGATGGCCATCAGCCGCGGCGCGCGTACCCGGCGCAAGGGGTAGCTGACCATGAGACGGCGCGCCGCGGCAAAGTGGCTGCGCGCACGTTCTACGACCGGTGCGCAGACCTTGCCCAGCCCCGGGTGCGCGAGCACGGTGGCGGGGTCGGTCTGGCCGATCCCCGCAGAGAGCAGCGCTTCGCGCGGCAGGTAGAGACGCCCTTTGGCGGCGTCGTCGTCCAGATCGCGCAGAATGTTGGTCAGCTGCAGCGCCCTTCCCAAGTGAAAGGCGAGCGCGCCCGCGTCCTGACCCTGAATGCCGAACACCGGCACCGCCAGGCGCCCCACGGCACAGGCGACCCGGTCGCAATACCAGTCGAGGCTTTCGAGGTCGGGCGCGCGGATATCGTCGCGCACATCCATCTCCATGCCCTCGATGATGGCGAGGAAGTCATCGCGCTTCAGGTCGAAAGCGCGCAACGCTTCGGTCAGCGCCCGCAGTTGTTGCGGCGGCTCGCCGCGGTACAGCGCATCGATATCCCGCCGCCATTGCCCGAGCTTGGCCAAGCGCGCCTGGCGCTCGCCATCGCTATCGGCCACGTCATCGACCGCGCGGCAAAACGCGTAGATGGCGAACATGGCGTGGCGCTGCTGCGTCGGCAGCACGCGCATCGCGGCGTAGAACGAACTGCCGGAAACCGCGGCTTCCGCTTCCGGGTGAGAGAGGACACCGAACTGCATCGCCGGCAGTCTAGCGAATCGGCCCGATGGCCGCGCGCGCGGAGCCCTGGCCATGGACACGTCCCTTCCACGCGCCGCCCCGACCCCGCAGATGCTGGTAGGCGGAGTCGAAGGTGAACCAGAGGTAGGTTGCCGCAATCGCGGGCAGGGCTAAACCCCACCACGGCGCCCGGGCATAGAGACGCAAGGTCGGCTGGAACGAGAGCGCCATCAGCGTCCAGGCAAGCGCGCCGAGCCATTGCGACGCGCCGCTGCCAAGCAGCGTCAGCATGGGTGGGGCGAGATAGGTGACGATCATGGCCGCGCCGGTGCCTGCCAGGCGCCAGGGCGAGAAACGCAGTTCGGCATAGGCGCTGCGCACGACCATGGCGCGGATTTCGGGCAGCGAGGCATTGGCGCGGACACTCGTCACGCGCTCGCTTAAGCCAAGCCAGATCGGACCGTGGGCCTTGAGCAATCGCGCCAGCGCGCAGTCGTCGATGAGCTCGCCGCGGATCGCCTCGATGCCGCCTGCTGCCTGCAGCGCCTGGCGCTGCACCAGCATGCATCCGCCCGCGGCCGCGGCCGTCTGCCGCTGCGGCCGGTTGACCCAGGCGAACGGGTAGAGCATCTGAAAAAAGAAGATGAACGCCGGGATCAGCGCCCGTTCGGCCAGGCTCTGACAGCGCAGATGGGCCATGAGCGAAGTGAGCACGAGGTGGTGGCGCAGGCCGCGGCGGACCAGTCCGGTCAGCGTGGTCTCGGCATAGTGAATGTCGGCATCGGTCAGCAACAGGTAATCGGGCGGGTCGGGCCGAGACTGGGCATGGCGGATGCCCTGCTGCACCGCCCAGAGCTTGCCGCTCCACCCCTCGGGCAGGCTCGGCGCCGAGAGCACGGTCAGCCGCTCGGACCCGTTTGCCGCGGCGGCGGCACGGGCGGCGACGAGCGCCGTGCCGTCGCTGCTGTGGTCGTCGACAACGATGATCGAAAGCTTGCCGCGATAGTCTTGGCGCAACAGTGAACCAAGAGTGGCCGCGATTACGGCCGCCTCATCGCGCGCCGGTATGACGGCAACCACCGCCGGCCAGGCCAGGTCATCTGCGGCCAAGGTCCGCCCGTTATCGTCGCGCGGCAGCGCGCGCCAGAAACCCCCGCGCCCCGCCAGCAGGTAGAACCAGGTGGCACAGCAGAGCATGGCGATGAACAGTGTCGTCATCGCAGATACCCTGCACCGCGAAACCAGTCCACCGCGTCGCGCAGGCCCTCGGCCCAGGGACGGGCGCGGTAGTCGATTTCGCGTTCGGCCTTCGCGCTGCTGAAGAACATGTGCTGCCGAGACATGTGCAGGCCGTCGCGCGTGAGCAACGGTTCGCGTCCGGTCGCCACGGCAAGCATTTCCGCCACCGCCGCCAGCGGATAGAGCGGAGCGCGCGGCAGCCTGAATCGCGGCGGTCGCCGTCCGACCAGGATCGCAATATGGCGCAGCATGTCCGCGAGCAAGACGTTGTCGCCGCCGAGTATATAGTGCGCACCGACCTTGCCGCGGACGAGCGCGGCGAGGTGGCCGGAGGCGACGTCGGCGACGTGGACCAGGTTAAGCCCGGTGTCGACGAATCCGGGGATGCGTCCGCAGGCCGCCGCGACGATCACCCGGCCCGTCGGCGTCGGCCGGCTGTCGCGCGGACCGATCGGTGTCGACGGATGGACGATCACCGCCGGCAATGCATCGCGCGCGATCATCCTCTCCACCAGCCTTTCGGCAGCGACCTTGCTGCGCTTGTAGGCGCCGAGGGCCGCCACCTCGGCCAGAGGTGAGCTCTCGTCGGCCGCCCGGCCGTCGGCCCGCTGCGCCAGGGTGGCAACGCTGCTCGTGTACACGATGCGCTCGACACCGGCGTCGAGCGCGGCGCGCATCACCCTCTCCGTGCCCTCGACATTGGTGCGGATGATTGCGCCGGGGTCGCGCGCCCAGAGACGATAGTCGGCGGCCGCGTGAACGACATAGCGCATGCCCGCCATGGCGCGCGGGAGCGCGGCGGCGTCGCAGATGTCGCCCTCGACGCAATCGATGTCGAGCCCGGCGAGGTTGGCGCGCGAGCTCGCCGCGCGAACCAGGGCTCGCACCGGATAGCCCGCGTCAAGAAAGGCGCGGACCACGGCTGACCCGACGAAGCCGGTGGCTCCGGTCACCAGCACGGGCCCGTCGGCGCTCATCCGCGGTTGGGCATCATCATGATGCGGCCTTATCATGCGCCAGGCGATTATAGGCAATCCCGCCTGAAGGCGGCGCCAGGCTCGGGCCCCTCGCTCGCGCTCGGCACCAACAGCCAGGTGCAACGCCATTCGAATCGCGACAACCGCGGGAGTGAGCGTCGATGAAGAGGCCCGGGCACAGCGCGCAAAGCGTCGTCACGCGGCAACGGCCGCGCCAAGCGGAAGGGCTCGCGCCGCGTCCACGACGCGGTCACCCCGCTGCGGTGAAGGCGCATAGTCGGGCGCAGGAGAAAAAAGGTGCCTACAAACGGGTGGAAATATTTCTCGGGGTGGAAGCTGCCATCGCCCTGCGGCGGTTGATGCGCGATGGCCGCTCGGCCCGGGAGGTCATCGAAGCGCTGCTGCTCGGCGCGCGGCCGGGTGGAGAGGAAGGCGACGTGCGAAGCGCCGGCTCGCGCGCCGGCGACGCAAGTCTGATCAGCCAGAGGAGAAAACGATGAAAACCGAGCTTTTGTACCTGACCTGGGTAACGGTCCTGACCGGATTGCTGTGGGTGCCGTACATTCTGGACCGCGCCACGGTGTGGGGTCTAACCGATGCGGTGGGGTATCCGAACAACCCAAAACCGCAGTCGCCCTGGGCAAGACGGCTCATGAAGGCGCATGTCAATGCGGTCGAGAACCTGGTGGTCTTCGCGACCCTGGTGCTGGTAGCCCAGGCCGCTGGAGTCAGCAACGGCCATACCGCGGATGCATCGGTGGCGTATTTCTGGGCCCGTGTCGTCCATGTGGCCGCCTACACCTTTGGTCTGCCCTGGGTACGCACGCTCGCCTTTGTCGTGGGCTTCGTCGCCCAGGTCGTCTTCGCCTTGGCGCTCCTGGCGCACTGATGTGGCCGCCGAACGGGTGCGGTACTGGCACCCGCGTTTCGCGCGGCCGCATCTCTTATGGCGACCCGGTTTTAGCGCGCGATCCTTGAAACACCGGGCCTCGAGGTGGGCGAGTTGCCGCCCGGAGCGCGCCCTCTTCCAGCGCCGGTGGCGGGTTGACGGCAGGTAGCCCGAGGGGAGCCTTCGCCCCTACCCTGGGCACGAGCCGCCGGCTGGTATCCTGTGCCGCGATGGAGATACACCGACCCGACCCGGCCTACACCGACTCCGAGCGCTCCCGCCTCAATTTCCGCCTCGCGGTCAAGATTGCACTCGGCTTCGTTGCCCTGATCTGGGTCATCGCCTTATTGAACTGGGGGCTCGATCTGAGTCCCGACGATTTCGGCGTCCGTCCGCGCGAGTTGGCGGGGTTGCCCGGCATTCTCTTCGCGCCGCTGGTCCATGCAGGGTTGGCCCACCTCATCGCCAACACCGTCCCGTTGCTCTTCGTTGGAACCGCCATGCTGTACCTCTATCCGCATGCGGCGCTGCGCGTCGTGCCGGCGGTCTACCTCGGACCCGGTGTCGTGGTCTGGTTATTCGCTCGCGGCGGCGTCCATGTCGGTGCCAGCGGATTGGTCTACGGCCTGGTGAGCTATATCTTCGTTGCCGGGCTGATTCGACGCGATCGGCGCGCCATCGCCGCGTCGCTGGTCGTCAGCTTCATGTATGGCGCCCTGGTCTGGGGCGTGCTACCGATCCAACCCGGCGTTTCATGGGAAACGCACCTCGCCGCGGCACTGATCGGACTCGTGCTGGCGATCGCCTTCCGGCGCCTGGACGTACCCCCGCGGCATCGCTACACCTGGGAGGTCGAAACAGACGAGGTGGCGGACGAATAAAGTGTTGCGGCTTCAGGGCGGCAGCCGCCAGAATTGAAACGATACGGTTGCGTTGCGTTTCGAGATGTGCTAAGTTGGTACTACATGCGGGTTGTCGCCCCGATCCGGACGGCGTTTTCTTAAGGAGCACTGATGATGAAGAACCGAACCCTCCTGGTTACCGGTGTTCTTGCGTTCGCTCTCGCCGTGCTCCCTGTGTCGTCTGCTTTCGCCGGGGGGCCTCACGGCGGCTACTACCGGGGCGGCTACTATGGCGGCGGCCTGATCTGGGGTCTCGCTGGCGCGGTCGCTGCCACGGCGGCGGCGATCATCACGGCCCCGATTGCCATTTTGTCTGCTATTACCCAGCCCCCGCCCTATTACGGACCGAGTCCGGCTTACGGTGCGGCGCCAGCGGGTGCCGGGTATTACGGGCCTGCCCCTGCCTACTATGGGGCGCCCCAGGGCGTGCCGTATGGCGCGCCGGCAGCGGCGCCTGCGTACTATGCGCCGCCGCCCGCGACGTATTACCCTGCGGCCCCGGCGGCGGCTTACTACGGGCCGCAAACGGCAGCCGTGTATTACGGTCCACCTGGGGTGCGGTACTATGCGCCGCGTCCGGCTTACGCCGCCCCGCATCCGGCCTACTATGCATCCGCCCCTCGTTATGACGCTCCGCTGGCTGGGCCCAGCTATTACAACCCACGCTAGGCGCATGCTGGCGGCGCGCGTTCGCCCTTGACCGGGCAGGCGCTGCCGCCTCGCGGGCACAAGCCAGCAGGGGCCAAGGGCGCCGTCGCCCTGCGCCGTGGCGGCCGGCCATCGAAGGCCGCCGCCGAGTTGCTCGTGGACCGTATCGTCGATGCGGCAAGCGAGCAGTTCTTCGATTTGGGCTACGGCGCGACGACGATCGAGTCGGTCGCGCGACGGGCGCGCGTTTCGAAGCGAACGCTCTACCATCGCTTTGACGACAAATCGGCGCTCTTCGGCGCGGTGATCCGACGCACCATCGAACGCCTGCGTCCGCCCGCCGATGTGCCGTTGCTTCACGGAGCGGATCTCTCCGAGATGCTGCGCCGCCTGGCGGACCTGATCCTGCACGCTGCCTTGTCGGCGCCCGCGATCCAACTGCATCGGCTGATCATCGCCGAATCGAGCCGGTTCCCGGATCTCGCGACCGCGGTCAACAACCAGGGAGCCAGCGAAGAAGCCGTTCGCCTGATCGCGGGGCTGCTCGAGCGCGAAGCGCGGGCAGGCAACCTGCGCTTGGATAATCCGACCTTCGCTGCGGAGCAGTTCCTGCACATGCTCGTCGCCGGGCCGCAGCGGCGTGCCCTGGGCCTCGGACAGCCGCTGTCTTCCGCAGCGCTCGATGCCTGGGTGGGCGACGTGGTGAACCTGTTTCTGAACGGCTGCCGCGGATGGGAACGGTCGGCAACGCGCTGACGGCGCGGTGCTTGCGCGCCACCAAGGCGCCCACGACCCAGTCCGTTTCCGAGTGGCTTGCAGACGCTTGTCTCGTCAGCGCGGCGGCTTGCTCAGCGCTTCGCCTTTCGTTACGATTCGGGCGCGCTTGAGGTTGTGAATCTCGCTTTCGCGCACGCTTGAACTGACGGGCTATCTCGATGCCGGCAAGAACCCCTTGCGGCCGTGCGTAGAACTCGATGCCCAAGCGGACGCGCGCCGCCGCGAGGAGGGCGAGATCATGGTCGGCGGCAATCTCCAGCGGTCACGCCCGCAACGCAAGTCTGGCGGGACCGATAATCGAGCTCAAGGAATGCAAACATGACGCCAGAGGACGAACTCAGTGCGACCATCGCCGCCATGATTGTGCCGGGCAAGGGCATACTCGCCGCCGATGAGAGCGTGCCGACGATCACCAAGCGGTTCAAGGCCCTTGGCATCGATTGCACCGACGAATCCCGCCGTGCCTATCGCTCACTGCTCATTACGACGCCCGACGCGGAACAATTCTTGAGCGGGGTGATCCTGTTCGAAGAAACGCTCGGTCAGAATGCCGATGACGGCACACCACTGCCGCGGCTCCTTGTCCGCCGCGGCATCATGCCGGGGATCAAGGTCGACAAAGGCACGACCCCCCTGGCTGGCGCAGCGGGCGATCTGATTACCCAAGGCCTGGATGGCTTAGCCGAACGCTTGAAGAGCTTCAAGGCGCAGGGCCTGCGCTTCGCCAAGTGGCGCGAGGTCTACGGCATCACCGACCAGAACCCGACGCGGCTTGGCATCGAAGCCAACGCCGAAGTGCTGGCCCGTTACGCTGCCCTTTGTCAAGCAGAAGGCATCGTGCCCATCGTCGAGCCAGAGGTTCTCATTGATGGCGAGCACAGCATTGAGCGTTGCACGGAAGTGACCGAGGCGGTTTTGCACGCGGTATTCGACGCCCTGTGGCGGCACCACGTCATGCTCGAATACATGGTGCTCAAGCCCAACATGGTGCTCCCCGGCAAGGAACACCGTCCCAAGGCGCCACCGGAGAGCGTAGCTGCCGCGACGGTCAAGGTGCTGCGCCGATCCGTGCCTGCGGCGGTGCCGACCATCAACTTCCTCTCCGGCGGTCAGGCTCCGGAAGAGGCAACAGCCAATCTCAACGCGATCAATGTCCTGTTTCCGCGTGCGCCGTGGGTGCTGTCGTTCTCGTATGCGCGGGCGTTGCAAGATCCTGCCATGCAGCGTTGGGCGGGCCGCGTGGAGAACGTGTCGATGGCGCAAAAGGCGTTGTCGCGACGCCTCACGATGAACAGCCTCGCGCGCAACGGCCAATGGAAGCCGGAGATGGAACACGCGGCCTGATCCGGTAACGCGAGGGCATCCTGCCGCGCTTGGCCGGCGATAGCTCTGCGCAACGATGGCCGAGGCGCCCTCCACGCTGGTCTACGACGGTGATTGCGGCATCTGCCGCTACTGGGTTGACTATTGGCAGGGGCTCACCGGCGCAGGCGTGCTCTACCGCCCTTATCAGGAGGCCGCGGCGGACTTTCCGCGGATTCCCCTGCCGGAGTTTGCGCGTTCCATCCAGCTGATCGAGCCTGACGGGCAGGTGTATTCCGGCGCGGCTGCAACCTACCGCCTGTTGCGTCAGGCGCCCGGCCGCGGCGCCTGGTGGTGGCTGTACCGCCATCTGCCAGGGTTCGCGAAGGCGAGCGAATGGGCCTATGCGTTCTTCGCCCGCCGGCGCGAGCTCCTCGCTCGCGTCTCCAGGCTTCTCTGGGGGCCCCGCCTCGAAGCGGAAACCTACGTGCTGGTGAGCTGGGTGTTCCTGCGCCTGTTCGGCGCGATCTATGTCGCGGCGTTCGCGTCGCTGGCGGTTCAGATCGTGGGCCTGGTAGGCCACGATGGAATCCTGCCGCTGACCAACTACCTCGACGCGGCAAAGGTCGCGCTCGGCAGCAGAGCCTATTGGGTCCTACCCACGCTGTTTTGGCTCGACGCGAGCGATGCTGCGCTCATCGCCGGCACCGTCGTCGGCATCCTGCTCGGATTGCTCGTCATCCTCGACCGTTGGACGCGGCCGGCGCTCATCGGCCTGTTCGTGCTCTATCTGTCCTATACCTACGCCGGGCAGGATTTCATGAGCTTCCAATGGGACGCGCTGCTGCTCGAGGCGGGATTTCTGGCGCCGTTCCTCACCGGCGGTTCCCGGATCGTCGTCTGGCTCTACCGCTGCCTGGTCTTCCGCTATTTGTTCCTGTCCGGCGTGGTGAAGCTGCTCTCCGGCGACGCGACCTGGCGCGACTGGACCGCGCTCGAGTATCACTTCTGGACGCAGCCGCTGCCCACCCCAGTCGCATGGTACGCCGCGAAGCTGCCCGCGTCGCTTTTGAGCAGCGGCACCGCGCTGACGCTGGTGGTCGAACTGGGGATCGTGTTTTTGATCTTTCTACCTCGCCGCCCGCGGGCCGTGGCGGCCGCCTGCACCCTGCTGTTTCAGTCTCTGATCCTGGTGACCGGCAACTACAACTTCTTCAATCTGCTCACGATGCTGATGTGCGTCTTCCTGTTCGACGACGCGGCTGTGCGCCGGCTTATCCCGGTGCGGCTCCAAGCATGGGCGCAAAGTCGGGCACCGCACCCCGGACGCGTCGCCCGCACGATCGCGATGGCGGTGGCGCTGTTGGTCGTGCCGATCGGGGTCAACCGCATCTGGGAGACCCTCATGCACAGCGACCTGCCCGTGGCCGGCGCCTTGTCGGACGTCGTATCGCCGCTGCTCATCGTCAACCCTTACGGACTGTTTGCCGTCATGACCACAACGCGGCCGGAGATCGTCATTGAGGGCTCCTCCGACGGGCACGCCTGGCATGAGTACGTGTTTCGCGACAAGCCGGGACCCCTGCTTCGCGGGCTGTCGTGGAACATTCCGCACCAGCCGCGACTCGACTGGCAGATGTGGTTTGCCGCACTGGGCAACGCCGAGTCGAACCCCTGGTTCCAAAACCTCATGCTGCGCCTGCTCCAAGGCAGTCCGTCCGTACTGGCCCTGCTCGATGCCAATCCGTTTCCCGATCATCCGCCGAAACTCGTACAGGCGAAGTTCTATGACTATCGCTTTGCCGACTGGAATCTCCACGCAACAACCGGGCAGTGGTGGGTGCGCCGATTCGAAGGGTTGTACTTTCCGCAGGTAAGCCTGGAGGATTTCGCTCCCGCGAACTAAGCGCGGTTCCATGCTCGCGGACTTATCGATTGCCCCTGCGCGCGGCTGCGGCCGCCCCAGGAACAGATGCCGGCTGGTGTTTGCGTCGGGGCCGGCCCGGTAGCCGATGATCCGGAACTCGCGCTTGAAGTAAGCGATACGGTCAAGGCGGAAACGCGGGACTGGTCAGCGGCATGGCAAACGCCCGCCTCCGCTTCAACCCATCTTGCCTTTCGAAATTAGTTCCTGCGGACAACGCACCGTTCCGGTACGGTTAGGCGGGCGCACGCTTGGTGCCCAGGACCAGAAGGAACGCCCCCAGCACGCCCGCGATCAGGGAACCGCCAAGCACGCCCAGGCGGACCCCCTGGATGTGAAGCTCTCCATCCTCGAACGCGAGGCCGCCGATAAACAGGCTCATCGTGAAGCCGATGCCGCAGAGGGCCGCGATGCCGAGCAGCGACGTCCAGCCGGACTGCTCGGGCAGACGCGCGAGCCCAAGTTTGATCATGATCGCGCAGGCGCCGAAAATGCCGATCAGCTTGCCCAGTACGAGGCCCGCGACGATGCCGAGGGGCACGGGTTCGGCGAGCGTAGTGAGGCTGACCCCGGAGAGCGACACGCCGGCGTTGGCAAACGCGAATATCGGCAGCACGCCGAACGCCACCCACGGATGCAGGCCGTGCTCGAGCTGCACCAGCGGCGCGGGCTGATCGCCGTCCTTGACGCGCAAGGGAATGGTGAACGCAAGAATGACGCCTGCCAGCGTCGCATGGATCCCTGATTTCAGCACGAACAGCCACAGGAAAATGCCGACGAAGGCGTACGCCGACAACGCCTTCACGCGGCAAAGGTTGAGTGCGACCAGGGCCAAAATCGCCACGCCGGCGAGCAGCAGCATCGGCGTGGAGACGCTTTCGGTGTAGACGAAGGCAATGACCAGAATGGCGCCCAGATCGTCGGCGATCGCGATGGCGGTCAGAAAAATCTTGAGCGACAGGGGCACCCGCTTTCCGAGCAGCGAAATGATGCCCAGCGCGAAGGCGATGTCCGTGGCCATGGGAATCGCCCAGCCTTTGACGGCGTCCGCATTGTCGTGGTTGAGCCCGTAGTAGGCCGCTGCCGGCACCACCATGCCGGCAACGGCTGCGACCAATGGCAGGCCGACTTGCGCCACCGAGGATAGCTCGCCCTGCACCACCTCGCGCTTGATCTCCAGACCGACGAGGAGGAAAAACACTGCCATCAGTCCGTCGTCGATCCACAGGTGCAGCGGCTTCGCCAGCTCGAGGGAGCCGACTCGAAACTCCAACGGCAAAGACAGCCATTGGCGATACGCTCCTGCAAGCGGCGAATTGCTGATCGCTAGGGCGACAAGCGCCGCGACGATGAGAACCAATCCACCGGCGGACTCCAGTCGCAGAAACCTCGAGACCCAATCGAGCGTTACCCGGTACATGCCTGTTTCTCCGCGGCGCATCCTGAATGCGCGCTACCGCCACGCCCGATCGGGCTCCGGTTGAACCCCCAAGCCAGCAGTCGCTTGGCAGCTAGACCACTGTCGAAGAGGCGCAGCGCTTGGGCGGGAGCTTGCCCCCCGCCGCGTGCTTGAGGTTAACACGGCCTGTTCTCGTCATGGTGACCGCGCCTCGAGCGCAGCCCGGCGACGATCGCTTTGCGCGTTTGACCCTGATGCGGGAATCGTGGACACTTCGACGCTGAACTACAGAATGCCCGCCTACCGGGCCCGCGCGACATGGCGACAGGATGGCTAACGAAAGACGGTGTGCATGAGTAGCCCGTTGCCCATGCGGGCCACGGTTGCCACACTCGACGAAGAAGCCTGGGAAGACCTCCTTAATTTTATCGAAGAGCGGCGTGTCATTCCGATCATCGGCCCGGAGCTGTTGCAGGTCGAGACCGAAAGCGGGCCGCGCCTGCTCTACGACTGGGTCGCCGAGAAGCTCCCCGCCCGACTGAACATCGATCCGGCCGAGCTCCCGCCGTCGTATACGCTCAACGATGTCGTGTGCTGGTTCCTCGCCTCGCGCGGCCGGCGCGAGGAAGCGTACACGCGCGTGCGCAGCATCTTCCGCGATGCGAACTTTCCGCCGCCGCCCGCGCTGCGGCAGCTTGCTCAGATCACCGATTTCGACCTCTTTGTCACGACCACATTTGATCCCCTGCTGGAACAGGCGATCAACCTAGAGCGTTTCCAGGGCACCCAAACGACGGAGGTGCTCGCCTATGCGCCCAACCGCGTAGTCGACCTGCCGAGCGAACGCGAGAAGCTGCAGCGTCCGGTGGTCTACCACCTGTTCGGCCGCTTGTCGGCGTCGCCGACCTATGTCATTTCCGATGAGGACACGCTGGAGTTCATCTGTGCGCTGCAAAGCGAGCACCTGACACCCGAGCGCCTGTTTCACGAACTCGAGCATAACCACCTGCTGTTCATCGGCAGCACCTTCACCAACTGGCTTGCGCGCCTGTTCCTGCGCATGGCCAAGCGCCACCGCCTTTCCGACCCGCGCGACGTCGGCGAGGTGCTCGCCGACAACCATTCCGGCAAGGACGGACGGCTGATGAACTTCCTGCAGCAGGTCAGCGTGCGCACCCGCGTCTACAGCGGCGCCGAGAAGTTTGTCGACGAGCTGCATCGCCGCTGGACAGCGCGGCGCCGTCCCGGCGAGGTGATTCCACTCGGCGTGGCACAGCGGTTTCTGCCGCCCGAGCGCGACATGCCGGACAACGCGGTATTCATCAGCTACGCGCGCGAGGACCTGCCCGCGGTGCAGAAAATGAAAGCCGGCCTCGACGCGGCGGGCATCACCACATGGTTCGACCTCGAACGGCTCGAGGGCGGCGACGACTACGATCGCAAGATCCAGCGCAATATCGCCCGCTGCTCGTATTTCGTGCCGGTCGTCTCGGCGGCCACGCAGCGTCGGGTCGAGGCCTATTTCCGTCGCGAGTGGAGCTATGCCATCGACCGCGCGCGCAACATCGCCGAGGGCGCGCTGTTCATTCTGCCGGTATGCATCGACGACACCAACGTGGCCTCGGCCCAGGTGCCGGACAAGTTCAAGGCACTCAATTTCACCCGCCTTCCGGGCGGCGAAGTGTCGCCCGAATTCGTGCGCCGCGTGCAGGATTTTCTTGCCGCCCGTCATGGCTAACGATTCCGTGGCTTCGGCGGCGCCCGACGCGGCGGCCGAAACGCAGCCGCCCGAGGCTTCCGCGGCGGCCCAGGACGCCAAGCAGCCGGCGGGCGGCGCGGCTGCGCAGGCGTCGGTCGACGCGCAGCATCCGTGGCTGGGCCTGGCGTCGTTCACCGAGGAGACGCGCGCCTATTTCTACGGCCGTGAGGAAGAGGTGGCGGAGCTCGACCGCCGCGTGCAGCGCAAGACGCTCACCGTGCTGTTCGGGCAGTCGGGTCTGGGCAAGACCTCGATCCTGCGTGCCGGCATCGTGCCGCGGCTGCGGCCGATGGGCTACTGCCCGGTGTACGTGCGCATCGATTATTCGCGCGAATCGCCGCCGCCTTCCGATCAGATCAAGGCGGCCATCCTCCGGGCCACCCAGGAATCCGGCCAGTGGACGCAACCGGGCGTGGCAGTGGCCGGCGAATCGCTGTGGGAGTTCCTGCACCATCGCGACGACATCCTGCGCGACGGATCCGGCAAGACGGTGATCCCGCTGTTGATCTTCGACCAGTTCGAGGAGATCTTCACCCTGGCGCAGAGCGACGATTTCGGGCGCAAGCGGGCGGCGCAGTTCATCGAAGACCTGGCCGATCTGGTCGAGAACCGTGCGCCCAAGGCACTCGAAGCACGCATCGAGTATGACGAATCGGCTACCGAGCGGTTCGATTTCACGCGCAGCGATTACCGCATCCTGATCGCGCTGCGCGAAGATTACCTGGCGCATCTCGAGGCATTCAAGGGCGGAATGCCTTCGATAACGCAGAACCGGATGCGGCTCGCCCGCATGACCGGCGAGCAGGCGCTCGCCGCCGTGGTCAGGCCGGGTGGCAAGCTCGTGTCGGCCGAGGTCGCCGAAGCAATCGTCCGCTTCACGGCCGGCGGCTCCGAGTTGCGCAATGCCGAGGTCGAGCCGTCGCTGTTGAGCCTGATCTGCCGCGAGCTCAACAACACTCGCATCGCCCAGGGCCGTTCCGAGATCTCGGCCGACCTGCTCGCCGGCTCGCACGGCACGATCCTGGCCGAATTCTACGAGCGCGCGCTCGCCGACCAGCCGCTTGCAGTGCACCACTTCATCGAAGACGAATTGCTCACCGAGTCCGGCTTCCGGGAAAGCATCGCCGAGGAAAGCGTGCGCAAGGCGTTTGCCGAGGCCGGTGCGCGGCCCGACGCGCTCGCCACACTGGTCGACCGGCGCCTGTTGCGCATCGAGGAACGGCTCGATGTGCGGCGGGTCGAGCTCACGCACGACGTGCTATGCAGCGTCGTGCGGGCCAGCCGCGACTCGCGCCATGAGCGCGAAGCGCGCGAGGAGGCGGAGCGCAAGCTTGCCGAGCAGCGCGCGCGCGAGCAGGCGACGCGCAAGGCGCTCATCCGCGCGCGACAGATTGCCGCGGTCTGCGCGGTGCTCGCAGTCGGCGCCCTAGCCGGTGCCATTTTCGGCTACTACAGCATGAAGCGGGCCCAGCTGGCCGAAGCGCGGGCGGTGCAGACGCGGGCGATGGCTGAAAGCGCGCGCGGCGAAGCGGAAAAACTCATCGTCTATCTGCTCGACGATTTCTATCTCGAGCTTGAACCGGTCGGCCGGCTCGACATCCTGGCCCAGTTGTCGAAACGTGCCGTGGATTATTACAGCGCACTGCCAGCGGAGCTGCGCACGCCTGAAACCGACCGCAACCGCGCGCTCGCGCTGGTTCGATACGGCTCCGTATTGCGCACGCAGTCCAAGCTCGACGAGAGCCGGAAAGCGTTGGCCGAAGCCGTCGGCGTGCTGGGCAAGATGCGGCGCGAAGGCGACCAGTCGGAGATTACCGCTATTGGGCTCAGTTTCGGTTTGGTGTCACAGGCGCGCGTCGCGGACAGCCTCGGCGAGTATACGGAATCGGAGCCGTTAACCGCGCAGGCAGTCGACATCCTGCGCCCGCTGATGGCCACGCCCAAGCCGACAATTGCCCTGCGGCGTGCCTATGGCCTGGCGATGACGTACTCTGGTTTTTCGCAACTGCGCCGCAACCGGCAAGACGCCGCGGTGACCTCCCTCGAAGAATCGCGCGAGGCCTACCGCAGTATCGACGGTCTTAAGCTCGGCGATTTGCCGTCGGCGGCGGGATTTGCCGAAGCCTCCGCCTGGCAGGTTGAGGCGTTGGAGTCCCTGGGACGGGACGAAGAAGCCCGCCGCGTTGGAGGGGAAGCGGCCAAGGTGGCCGGAGAAATCATCGCGCTGCGCCCCGGCCATATGGTCGCCATCCGGGCCCGGGCGCTGATCTCGGACTCGCTCGCATCTGCCGAACTCAACAGCCTTCACCTGGGCAAGGCGCTGGCCCTTTCTGAAGCGGGCGCACGCGACTGGGAAGCGATACTCCAGATCGACCCTAGCAACCAGATCGCCTGGAACAATCTCGGTGCCAGCAGGACCGGGACGGGATATTACTTGCTGAGGATGGGTCGCCTGCGCGAAAGTCAGCAACAATGGCGCTCGACGCTGGCCATCGAGCAGCAGACGCAGCCCTCGGCGATGATCGGTTCGATGCTCTCGCTTCCGGCGGCCGGCCTCGCGCGTCTCGAGGCTGATCTGGGCGACCGGCAGGCAGCGCAGGCAGACCTTGCGACCTACACCAGGCTGAACGCGCTTGCAGTCCGTGACCTTCCTCCGGATTCATTCTTACGCGCGGCCCTGGAGCAATTCGGCACGTTCGGACTCGGGATAATGGCCCGCCCTGCGCTCCCCTTGGCCGCCGGCGATTATGTGACGGTGCGCGAGATGGCTCAGGCCGGGGTGCAACGTGGTCAAGCGCTGAAACCGAAGGACCCATTGCAGGAGTTCATCAAGAACGCAGGTCTCGCCGGAACCTATGCGCTTCTGGCCGACGCCTCCTATAATCTCAAGGACTACGCCGCGGCAGACGAGCAGATCAAGCTGGCGATCGACTACCGGCGACACCTGCCGAAGCGCACGCTGCAGGACCAGCTCGAAGCCGACGATGACCTGATTCTCGCCGCGTTGATCGCCGTACGGCTGGAGCGGCCGGCCGAGGCGCAGCAGATAATCGAGCCGGTGGTGAAATTCCACCAAGGGCTCAACACGCGTGACCATGACGATCTCCTCCAGCATGTTCAGCTCGCACAGGCGCTGTATGTTTCTGCTCTCGCCACGCCCGGGCAAAGAGCGGCGCAGTTGACCGAGGCGGCAAGCCTCATCGACGGCTTGCCGCCGATGATGCGGCGCCGTATCAGTGTCGCTCTCTGGCGCGACCGCATCGCCGAGGAGCTGAAGAAACGGCGTTAGCGCGCATGACGCCGGGCGAAGCCTGCGAGTCGATTCGCGCCCACCTCGCGCGGGGCGCGCCTTGGGATGCCTGCGATGCCTTTCGCGAGGCCATCGCGATCACTCCGGACGACGCGGAATTGCTCTATTGGGGCGCGCTCGCGCATGCGCGCGCCGGTGCCGGCAGCCGTGCCCACGCCTTGCTCGACCAGGCGCAGGCTTCGCCGCATTCCTCGTCCCGGCTGGCCGACATCCTGAGCCTGCGCGGCAGGCTTTGGAAAGACGCCTTCGCGCGTGCATCCGAGCCGGCAGCCGCAGCCGCATTGGCCAAGCGGGCGCGCGACGAATACCTGGCTGCCTATGTGCAGGCGCAAGACCCGTATCCCGGGATCAACGCGGCGACGCTGTCGATGCTGCTGGGCGAGGCCGACGCGGCCCGGCAACTGGCCACCGCAATTGCCGCCCGGCTGCCCGCGCCCACCGGGTCGACCACCGGCTGGGACCACGCCACCGCGGGCGAGACCGCGCTATTGCTCGGTGCGTTCGATCGCGCCCGCGAGCGCTACGCGGCGGCGCGCGCCCTGACCGCGCACGACGCCGGAGCGATCGCCACGATGCGGCGCCAGGTGATCCTGCTCGCCCGGGTCATTCCGCGCGCAGCGGAGGTGCTCGAAGTGCTGCCCGCCGCCGACGTGCTGGCCTTCGCCGGCCACTTGATCGACACGCCCGTGCGCGCGGCGCCGCGATTTCCCACCGCCCTCGCGCCCGCGGTCTCGGCGGCGATCAGCGCCCGCCTTGCGCGCATGCATCTGCCCGTCGTGTACACCTCGGCCGCCTGTGGCGCGGACCTGATTTTCGTCGAGGCCGCGCTCGATATCGGCGCGGAGGTGAACGTCGTGCTGCCATTCGATCGCGAGGATTTCCTGCGCACGAGCGTGGCGCCCGGCGGCGAGTCCTGGACGCGCCGCTTTGAGCACGCGATATCGCGTGCGACGCGGGTCATCATGGCGACCGAAGAGCGTTACCTCGATGACGACATATTGTTCGAGCACGCAGCCATGCTTGTCGAGGGCCTGTGCGTGCTGCGAGCAGCGCAGTTGGAGACCTCGCCCGCGCTGCTGTGCGTGGTCGATAGCGCAGCGCCCGGGCGCGTCGGCGGAACGCTCGCCTCCTGCGAACGCTGGATTCGCCATGTCGGGACCCCGGAGCTCATCGAGCTGCAGCCGATTCGCCGCCGCTTTGACGCCGAGCTGCAGGCAGCAGGCGGCGCCGCTACGGCGGCGGGGGGCGCAGGGTCAGGCGGCACGCGCCCCGCGCCCCAAGCGGTGGCGCTGGGTGCGCGGCCGCAGCGGACAGTCAAGACGCTGCTGTTTGCCGACTTTGCCGGCTACAGCCGACTGCATGATGAGTTTGCGCCGCTGTTCCAGCAGCGCTTCTTGGAGATCGGCGCGCAGCAGATCGCCGCAGCAGGGGTCAAGCCGCTCGAGGCGAAGACGTGGGGCGATGCGCTCTACATCGTTTTCGAGTCGCCGCACGAGGGGGCGGAGTTCGCCCTCGGGCTGCTCGCGAGGATGCTCTCTGTCGACTGGCGCGCGACCGGGTTACCCGCGGAAAGCCAGATTCGCGTCGGCCTGCACGCGGGACCGGTTTTTCGCAGCTTCGATCCGGTCATGGGCCGGGAGGGCCACTTCGGCTCGGGGGTCACGAAGGCGGCGCGCATCGAGCCTGTGACACAACCCGGGATGGTGTACGTGAGCGAAGCGTTCGCCGCCACGCTCGCCGCGACCGGTCAGGGCGACTACGCACTCGAGTACGTCGGCAGGTTGCCGCTGGCCAAGAACTACGGCGAGTCGAGGATCTATCGGCTGGAACGACGGCGAGCAGCCGATGATGCAGAGCGCTCGTCCGTCGCGCCGGCGCAGGCACAGGACAACACGCTGGGCATGCGCGACTGGATTGCGCCGCGGTAAATCCGGTGCGCTAAGGCCGCGCCGTTGCGGGCGCCGCCCGCTTTAGCCTGTCGCCTTCGGCGGCCGAGCAAACGCCTCATCCAGCGTCGACCCGGGCGAGAGGAATTGATCCCGAGGCCCCGCTTCGCCCCGGGCGCAAAACCGCCGTCACAAATCCTCCGTAGCTTTGTCATTTTCCGACCCAAGATGGAGGACGCATGGCGCTACCGACCATCCTGCGCGCACGCCGGCCGACTGCTCAACCGGATCCGGCTGGCGAGGGATTCTGTCTTAATGCCGAGCTTATCCGAGCGGTTCTGACGCACGCCAAGCCGCTTGGCCATCACGAGGCCCCGGAAACGCTCAATCTGGGCTTCGGATTCCTCTACTACGCACTCGCGCGGGCCCTGCGCCCAAAGCACGTGGTTGTCATCGGGTCGGGGTTCGGCTTCAGCGTGGTTTGTCTTGCGCTCGGGCTCCGGGACAACGCCAAGGGCCAGTTGAGTTTCGTCGATCCGTCCTATTCGGTGCTTACCGACGGACCGTTCAAGACCGTCGGCGGCACCGCGCAATGGGATGAGCCGGAAAAGGTCACGCGCCACTTTGCCCGCTTCGGTGTCGAGCACCTGCTGACCCACTATCGCCTGCGCAGCGACGAGTTCTTCGCCGCTTACGCCGCTTCGGGACTGCCGGAGATCGATCTCGCCTTCATCGACGGCAGCCACGCCTACGATGACGTCAGGCGGGACTTCGTCTCTACCGTCCGTTACGCGCACAAGAATGCCTATGTTCTGCTCCACGACACCAACATCTATGTGCGTGAGCTGGTGCGGCACGCCGGCGTCAAACGCTGGCTCAAGGAAGTCAAGCGCGAGAAGGAACTCTTCGAGTTCGTGGATTTCCCATTCTCGTCCGGCGTGGCGATCGTGCGCATCCTGGAAAATGACGCATGGCGATTCCTGGACCCGCTCAAGTCGTCCTGAGCGCGGCGCTTGGCGCCGCCGCGGCGTATCTGTTCTGGCGCTATGTCTGGTTCTGGCGCAATCCACCGCGCACTCCGCCGGCGCAGGAGGGCCTGCTGGCCGCGGCCGACGGCACGGTCGTCTACGTGAAGAAGTTCACCCAGGCCGACGAGGTCATCAGCATCAAGCGCGGGCTCTCCGCCAAGCTCGTCGATATCACGCGTGAAGACTCGCCGCTGCCGAAGCTGCTCATCGGCGTGTTCATGAGCCCATTCGACGTGCATTACAACCGCGCACCGCTGTCCGGCAAGGTCGAGTTTGTCCGCCATCATCCAGGCCATGGGCGCAACGTCGACATGGGCGTGATGCACCGACGCGTGCTCGCGCGACGCGGGCCCTACTACGAAGGCAGCGTGCACCTCGTTCAAAACGAGCGCACGGTCACTAAGATCAACGGCACGCTCAAGGGCTCCCACGCCTCGTGCTACGTGGTGCAGATTGCGGCCAAGACCGTCGCCGGCATCGACAGCTACGTCAAGAGCGGAGATGCCGTGGAGCGGGGCGCGATCTTTGGCATGATCCGCGTTGGCTCGCAGGTCGATATCGTGGTGCCGTGGCGCGATGACCTGAGGGTGTGGGTGAAGCCGGGCGATCGCGTGCGCGCCGGCGAGACGTTGCTTGTTGACTGAAGCCGCTCGTCGCCGGCGCGAAGGCTTCGGCAACGGGGTCTCGCTCCGGTCAGGATGCGGCGAAAGGAGGCAGTCGGCCGGGGTGCAGATACAGGATGAAGCGAAGGATGTCGAATTGTCACCCGATCGAGCCATGCTTGGCCGGCACCCCGCCACGAGGGGGCGCATTGCGCGCGGTATCGCGCGCCCGATCTCAGGCGTGACGGGCGAGCAGCGCGTCTTTCGTGCGGCGCGCTGCAAACAGAACCAGATAGTCGGTGATCCGCGCGCCAGCCTTCAGGCGCGCAAACTCGGCGTCGTAGACCCGCTTTACGACGGGCAACGGATAGTGCATTTCCTTGGCGATGCTCGTAATGGCGTCTTGGTTAATCGCGTCTTCATTACGATCGGACGAATCGGGCATTGCGCTACTCCAGAGGGATGGATTGAGACAGTCTACGGACTCTTGCGGTGGCGATATGAGGGCGCAGTGCAAACAACCAAGCCGCCCGTCACCCTAATGCGGACGATTATCCATCAGCTGACAATTGAGCGCGGCGGAAAGTTGTGGCATTTATCATTAATGCGTTCGATAACCGCGCGGAGAAAGGTTTGCAGCGCTTTTTGTGATTGTTAGTTAACCCCTTAGAGCCGGACCTTACATTGGATTGGTAGAACCTCCGTCTAACTCGATGGCGCCTCTCGATCGCTCCCGTTCCGCCGCGACGCCGGGCCAAAGCCGCCACGGCCTTTGAGCCTCCATGCCTGCACCCCGATCACCCAGGCCCTACGTCATTCGCGTTTCGCCGACGCATGGCCGCGGCGTGTTCGCCACGCGGACCATTCGCAAGGGAGCCCGCATTATCGAATATCGCGGCGCG
Organism: Casimicrobiaceae bacterium; assembly: GCA_035939595.1. Taxonomy (GTDB): domain Bacteria; phylum Pseudomonadota; class Gammaproteobacteria; order Burkholderiales; family Casimicrobiaceae; genus PALSA-1003. The sequence goes on along the minus strand of DASZFQ010000197.1, from coordinate 25,025 downwards.
CGCTTGCCGCGCGATGTGGCCGACGAGCGGCCGGCGAGCGACCCGACGGATTTCTATCACACCATGCTATTCGAGCTCGCCGACGGCAACGTCATCGATGCCAGCTTGCATGGCAACGCCGCGCGATGGATCAACCACGGCTGCGATCCGAATTGTGTGGCGATGGAATACGATGATGGCCGTGTGTTCATCTTTGCCAAGCGCACCATTCGCGCCGGCGAGGAGTTGCGCTACGATTATCGGCTGGAGTACGAAGGCAGGATGACGCGGCGGGCGATCGCCGCGTTTGCCTGTCGCTGTGGCGCGCCGAGCTGTCGCGGCACCATGCTCTCGCGGCGTCGTTCACGCCCGCAATAGATACGCTACGCGTGCCACGCGCGGGGCACGGTCCGCGGTCGGCCGCGCCCACGTCGAGCTTTCTGCTGTACAATCAGCCCCTTGTGCGTTTCGGCGCAGCCGTGCCCGGGGTAATCAAATGGCACGACGGATTTGACTGCTCGTCGCCGCACCATGAATCGGGTTGCCCATCAGTCGGTGTCGAATCAATCTCGGACGTGCTGACATGCTGGCGACCGCCGCAGTGAAACCGGTACCTGCCGAGCCTGCGCTGGACGTCGGCGCGATCCGGCAACGAATCCGAGCGGGACTCTTCAGCGGGCATACCTCCGGGCTCGCGCCGCGGCATATCCAGGGCAACGTCGTCATTCTTCCGGCCGATGCCGCGCACGATTTTCTGCTCTTTTGCCAGCGCAACCCCAAGCCCTGTCCCCTGCTGGCCGTCTCCGCGCCCGGCGAGGCGACATTGCCGACCCTGGGCGTCGACATCGATATCCGAAGCGACCTTCCGCGCTACCGCGTCTGGCGCGATGGAACGCTCGTCGACGAGCCCACCCAAATCGGCCGTTACTGGCGCAGCGACCTGGTGAGCTTTGTCATCGGCTGCTCGTTTTCCTTCGAGCAGGCGCTCCTCGACGCGGGCCTTCCGCTGCGGCACGTCGAACAGGGGCTCAACGTCGCCATGTATCGTACTTCCGCCGCCACGCAGCCGGCGGGTCGCTTCCACGGGCCTCTGGTTGTCTCGATGCGGCCATTCACGCCGGCGAACGCAATTCGCGCGGTGCAAATCACCTCGCGCTTTGGCGCCGTGCACGGCGCACCCATACACCTGGGCAAGCCCGAACTGATAGGCATTGAGGACCTGGCGCGGCCCGATTACGGTGACGCGGTCGCAGTGGCGGCCGACGAGCTGCCCGTTTTCTGGGCTTGCGGCGTGACGCCGCAGGCGGTCGTTGCCGTGGCTCGTCCGCCCTTGTGCATAACGCACGCACCGGGCTGCATGTTGCTGACCGACCGGCTGAATCACGAACTGGCATCCTTTTGATGCTTGACCCATTGCGCCCCTTGGCGCGTCCCCCTCGTGTTCGTTCGAATCAAGGAGCGCTGATGAAACGTCTTTGGACAGGGTTCGGCCTTGCCTTCGCGCTGATGCTGGTGCGACCGGCGCTGGCGCAGGAGGAGATCCGGATCGGCGCCATTTATCCGCTCACCGGCGCGGCGGCGTCGACCGGACTGGAAATGAAGAACGCGCTGGAGCTCGCGGTGGACCTGATCAACAACGGCACGCGGGGACTCAATCTCCCGCTGACGACGAGCGGCGGGCTGCCGAACCTCAAGGGTGCCAAGATCAAGCTCATCTTTGGCGACCATCAGGGCAACCCGCAAACCGGCGCGACCGAGGCCGAGCGGCTCATCTCGCAGGAGAAAGTGGTCGCGCTGATCGGCTGCTATTTCAGCAATGTAACCAACACCGCAAGCCAGGTTGCGGAACGCAATGGCATTCCCTTTCTGAACCCGGAGTCGAGTTCGGTCACGCTGACCCAGCGCAACTTCAAGTGGTTCTTCCGCACCACACCCCACGACGAGTTATTCGTCAGCAACTTCTTCGAGTTCCTCAGGGACGTCGAGAAAAGAAAGAATATTTCCGTCAAGCGTATCGCGCTGTTCAACGAAAATACGCTCTTCGGCACCGAGACGACCAAGATCGAAGAAAAACTTGCGGGCGAGCAGAAATATCCGATCGTCGAGAAAATCCTCTACCCCGCCAAGAGCACGCAGCTGACCGCGGAGGTGCAGCGGATCAAGGCGGCGAATCCGGATCTGATCATGCAATCGTCTTACCTCGGCGACGCCATCCTGGCGATGAAGACGTACAAGGAGCTTGGCGTGTCCCCCGACGCCCTGCTCGCCAACGACGCCGGGTTCAACGACTCCGAGTTCCTGAAGACGCTGGGCAAGGACGGCGAATACATTCTTAGCCGCGAAGTCTGGGCGCTCGATCTTGCCGGCAAGAATCCCTTGATCAAGCAGGTCAACGATCTGTACTTCGAGCGCTACCAGACCAACTTCAACGGCAACTCGGCCCGGAGCTTCACCGGTCTGATCACCCTGGCCGAGGCGATCAACCGCGCCGGCAGCACCAAGCCCGAAGCCATACAGAAGGCGCTCGCCGAGACCAACATCCCGGGCAGCAAGCTCATCATGCCGTGGAAGGGGATCAAGTTCGACGCGACGGGCCAGAATACGCTGGGCAGCGGCATCATCGTGCAGGTACAGGACGGCAAGTACGCGACGGTCTGGCCGTTTGACCTGGCCTCGAAGGAGGTCATCTGGCCGATGCCGAAGTGGGACCAGCGCAAATAACTCCTGCCCGATCCGGCGCGCCGCGTTGCCGCGGCACCCGCGCCGGCCAATCTCCCATGCCGATTGGCGCCAGGCTCGCGCCTTGATCGCGCGACGACTCGACCGCCACCATGGGCGCCTCCTTCGACATCCTGCTGCAGACCCTGCTTTCCGGGGTCCTGATCGGGTTGATCTACGCGCTGGTCGCGGTGGGCCTGACCATGATTTTCGGCGTGATGGACATCGTCAATTTCGCCCACGGCGAGTTTCTGATGCTCGGCATGTACGCGAGCTTCTGGGGTTTCGCCCTGTGGGCGCTGGATCCGATGTTCACCCTGCCGCTGACGGCACTGCTGTTGTTTGCGCTTGGCGCCGCGATCTACCACCTGGTCATCCGGCGCATCATCAACGCCCCGATGTTGTCGCAGATCTTCACCACCTTCGGCCTGATGATCCTGTTCCGCGGCCTGGCCCAGTTCTTCTGGACGCCGGACTTTCGCAGCATCAACCACAGCATCGTCCAGGGAAAAGTGGCGTTCGCGGGACTGCAGTTCGGCCTGCCGCAACTCGCCGCCGCCGCGGGAGCCATCATCGTGACGGGCCTCGTGTGGTGGTTTCTGCAACGCACGCGCCTCGGCGCGGCGCTTGAGGCCACCGCCGCCGACAAGGAAGCGGCGGCGTTGATGGGAATCGACGTGCAGCAAATGTTTGCCCTTGCCTGGGGAATCGGCGCCGCCTGTGCCGGCGTCGCGGGCGCGCTGCTGTCGACGTTCTTTCCGATCTTTCCCGAAGTCGGCGCAAATTTCATCCTGGTCGCCTTCGTCACCGTTGCGCTCGGCGGCTTCGGCAGCGTCGCCGGGGCGTTCTGGGCGGGAATCATCGTCGGCATCGTCGAGGTGCTCGGCGGCTTTCTGGTCGGACCGCAGTACAAGCTCGCGCTTGTACTCGCGTTGTACCTGTTCGTGGTGTTACTGCGGCCGCAGGGATTGCTCGGACGCGCCTGACATGTTTCGAATGCGCCTCGCGTCACATTGAATTCGCCGCTCCAGCCCGCGATGCCGCCCAACCTGCCGGCTGCCGAGCGCTCGAGCCCCGGGTACGCGATGGCAAAACGCGCCGCGCTGCTCGCGCTTCTCGCGCTGGCCATCACTCTGCCTTTGCTGGTCGCCAATGCCAGCCAGCTCAACTACGCGATCCTGGTATTGATGATCGCGCAGGCCGGCGTGGCCTGGAACATCCTCGGCGGCTATGCCGGACAGGTGTCGCTCGGGCACGCCGCCTTCTACGGCATCGGGGCCTACACCTCCACCCAATTGCTGCTGCTGTTCGGCCTCTCGCCGTGGCTGGGCATGCTCGCCGGCGGCGCGATGGCAACCGTCTTCGCGCTCGCCATCGGCTGGCCCTGCTTCCGTCTCAAGGGACACTATTTCGCCATGGCGACAATCGCCATTGCCGAAATCCTGCAGGTCGTGGTCACCAACTGGGACTGGCTGGGAGGCGCGGTCGGGCTGTCGTTGCCCGTTGCCGAAGCTGGCTGGTGGGGGCTCGTCTTCAACAAATCCAACGTGCCCTATTACTACATCATGCTGGGGCTGTTGCTCCTGACTTTGGGCATAAGCTTCTGCATCGAGCGCAGTTTCCTCGGTTACTATTTTCGCGCCATCAAGGATGACCCCGATGCAGCGCGCAGCGTCGGTATCGACCTCACCCGTTACAAACTGATCGCCATTGCGATCAGCAGTTTCCTGACCGCCATCGGCGGCACGTTCTACGCCCAGAAGCAGCTGTTCATCGATCCCGGCTCGACCATGGCGACCTCGTTGTCGATCAAGATCGCCCTGGTAGCGATTCTGGGCGGCGTGGGCAGCATGGGCGGACCGGTTGTTGGCGCCGTGATCCTGACCGCGATCGAGGAGGCGACTCGCGCCCTGTTTGGCGGCACCGGTCGCGGCACCGACCTCGTCATCTACGCCCTGCTCATCATCGGCGTGGCCGTCTTCTATCCCGGCGGCGTCACCGCGGCCTGGCGCGAGTTCGAACGACGCCGGCTCGGCCCCAGGCGAGGCCGGCGTGAAGGCGGCACAAGGGGCGCGCCGTGACCGCCCCATTGCTCGACGTGCGCGGTTTGTCTAAACGCTTTGGCGGATTGAGCGCCAACGAGGATATCAGCTTCACCGTGGGTCGAGGCGAGATCGTCGGGCTGATCGGGCCCAACGGGGCTGGCAAGACGACCTTGTTCAACTGCCTCGCCGGCTTCCACGCGCCCGATGCCGGCAGCATCGCATTCGATGGCGAGACCTTGGCGCGCGTTACCCCGGAGCGTGCCGCAGCACGGGGCATCGCCCGGACCTTTCAGATCGTCCGCACTTTCGCGTCGATGACCGCGTGTGAGAACGTGATGGTCGGAGCGATGATCCGGAACAAGGTCGTCGCCGAGGCGCGCAGCCTCGCCCTCGATACGCTGGCCTTCGTCGGCCTCGAGCGGCGGGCCGCGGCGGTTGCGGCAACGATGACCGTGGCCGAACAGCGGCGGCTCGAGGTTGCCCGCGCGCTCGCCACCGGGCCGAAGCTGCTCCTGCTCGACGAAGTCATGGCGGGATTAAACCCCACCGAGGTGCGCGAGGCAGCCAGCCTCATCCTGCACATTCGCCGCCGCAACATCGCCTGCGTCATCGTCGAGCACGTGATGGAGGCGATCATGCCCATCGCCGATCGCATCGTCGTGCTCGACGCCGGACGCAAGATCGCCGAAGGCCTGCCCGGCGCGATCGCACAGGACCCCGCAGTGCTCGCCGCGTATCTCGGAGCCTGAGATGCTCACCGTCGAGCACATCCGGGTGAGCTACGGTCGCGTGCCAGCGCTGCACGACGTGAGTCTCGCGCTCAAGCGCGGCGAAATCATCGCCCTGGTCGGTGGCAACGGCAACGGCAAATCCACGACGCTGCGCGCCATCGCCGGTCTGAATCGTCTCGACGCCGGCCGGATCATCTTCTCGGAGCGCGACATCGGCACACTCCCGCCGCATGAGCGCGTGCGACGGGGCATTTCGCTGGTGCCCGAAGGCCGACACCTGTTTCCACGACTCTCCGTCGCTCGCAACCTCGAGCTCGGCGCCTACACGCGCTCCGACGCGGCGGAGATCGACGCCACCCTGGTGCAGGTGTTTGCGCTGTTCCCGATCCTTGCACAACGGCGCGCGCAGTTGGCCGGCACCATGAGCGGCGGCGAGCAACAGATGCTCGCGATCGGGCGCGGATTGATGGCGCGACCGCAACTGCTGCTGCTCGACGAACCCTCGTGGGGCATCGCGCCGAAACTGGTCACCAAGATCCTCGACACCATCGTCGCGATCAATGCCGCGGGAGTGAGCGTCCTCTTAGTCGAGCAGAACCTGCAGCGTGCGCTGGCGATTGCCCATCGGGCCTACGTGATCCAGACCGGCCGCATCGTGCTCGAAGGGTCGGGGCAGGAGCTGCTGCACAGCGACGTGGTCCGGGAGGCCTATCTCGGCGGCGAGGGACTGCCCTGACCTGATTTAGTGCGACCGCACTCTTTCAGCGCGGGTAGGCCTGCCCGGCGCGGGCGTCCCGGAGCGAGCCACTGCAGCAACTAATTGAATTCGCTGGGCGGGGTGCCGCCGCGCACCGTGGCAACGATGGCGCGTTTATTGCAACACCGTGTGCGCCTGCGTGAAGCCTGCGCCGGGCCGGGTTTCTTCCAGTCCTCATGGGGCCGCATGCCCACCACGGTGATCGATGCCGAGCCTGCACCCGTCGCAATCGACCGCGAACGCGTTGCGCTACTCATCATCGACATGCAGCGCGACTTTCTGGAGCCGGGCGGCTTCGGCGAATCGCTCGGCAATGACGTGGCGCTGCTGAGCGCCGCGGTCGCGCCCTGCCGCGCGCTGCTCGACGGCGCACGCAAGGCCGGTGTCATGGTCATTCACACCCGGGAGGGCCACCGGCCGGACCTTGCCGATGCACCCAGCGCCAAGATCGAACGCGGCGCACCGCGCCAGCGCATCGGCGACAAGGGCCCGATGGGGCGCATCCTCGTGCGCGGCGAACCGGGCCACGACATCGTGCCGGCGCTCTTGCCGATCGCCGGCGAGCCCGTCGTAGACAAGCCCGGCAAGGGTGCGTTCTACGCCACCGACCTCGACGCCATGCTCTCCAATCGCGGCATCGACACGCTTGTGGTCTGTGGCGTGACGACCGAAGTGTGCGTGCATACCACGGTGCGCGAGGCGAACGATCGGGGCTATCGCTGCGTGGTGCCGGGTGACGCCTGCGCTTCCTACTTTCCGCAGTTTCACGCCATGGGCCTGGAGATGATCAAGGCGCAGGGTGGGATCTTCGGCTGGGTTTCGGATTCGCGTCGCGTGCTCGCGGCCTGGTGCTGACGGGCGAGCGGCATACCGGTTGGCAAATCACACCTGACTAAAGGGAGCTGCAGATGGAAAAGCACAAGCCGCAACTGTGGACGCCAGGGGATTGGAACGCGCTCTTTGGCTTCGGCACCAACATCCTCGTCAATCTGCTGGTGTTGACCGGTCTGTTGCGCTTCGTGCTCAAGATGCCCGACGAGCTCGTATTCGGCCGCATCATTCCGGCGGCTGGCCTGATGATGGCGCTGTCGACGCTCTACTACGCGTGGCTCGCCTGGCGGCTGGCGAAGAGGACCGGTCGCGAGGACGTGTGCGCGCTGCCCTCCGGCATCAGCGTTCCGCACATGTTCGTGGTCGTGTTCGTGATCATGCTCCCGATCGCGCTCAAGACCGGAGACCCGGTAAAGGGCTGGGAGGCAGGCCTTACCTGGGTGTTCATCCAGAGCTTCGTGCTGATGGCGGGCGGGTTCATCGCGCCGATCGTGCGGCGGATCACGCCCCGCGCCGCCCTCCTCGGCACACTCGCCGGCGTTTCCATCGCCTTCATTTCGATGCGACCGGCGGAAGAGATGTTTCTCACGCCGGTGATCGGAATCGTCTGCTTCGCCATCATCCTCGCGAGCTGGCTTGGCGGCGTGCGTTATTTCCGCGGCCTGCCTGCCGGCCTGGTCGCGATCGGTGTTGGGACGCTCATCGCGTGGGTCTCCAGCGCGGCCGGTCTGTCATTCGGCGGCATGAGCCTCGCTAACGTGACGAAATCGCTGTCGAGCTTCGGCTTTTCCGTTCCCCTGCCCGCAGTGGACCACGTGTTCTCGGGCTTCCAGTTCATTGCCGTCATCCTCGTCACGGCGATCCCCTTCGGCATCTACGACCTCGTCGAAGCAACCAACAACGTCGAAAGCGCCGCCGCCGCGGGCGACGAGTACCCCACGACGCGCGTGCTGACCGCCGACGGCGTGGTAAGCCTGGTCGGCTGCCTGATGGGAAATCCTTTCATCAACGCGGTCTACATCGGGCACCCGGGGTGGAAGTCGATGGGCGGCCGCATCGGCTACTCGGCCGCGACCGGCATCATCGTGATCGTGCTGTCGTTTTTCGGCGTCATCGCGCTCATCTCGTCGCTGATCCCACTGGTGGCGATTTCGCCGATCCTTCTCTACATCGGCATGTTGATCGGCGCACAGGCGTTCCAGGAGTCGCCCAAGGCTCACGCGCCGGCGATCATCCTCGCGCTCACCCCGCATCTCGCGGCCTGGGGCAAGCTTCTGATCGATAACTCCCTGGGCGCGGCCGGCACCAGCGCCGCGGCCATCGGCGCCGAAAAACTCGGCCAGGTCGGCGTGCTCTACCAGGGACTCGCGGTGATGGGCGGCGGTGCGATCCTCGCCGGGCTGATCCTGGGCGCGATCGCGGCGTACACGATCGATCGGGCGTTCCGCAAGGCGGCGGGGTTCGCGTTCGCGGGCGCGGTACTCAGTTTCTTCGGCTTCATGCATGGCGAGGCCATCGGGGTGGGGCAGGCGCCGCTGGTCGCGCTCAGTTATGCCGTCGTGTCGCTGATCCTGTTCACCTGCGCGTGGGCGTCGCTGCGCGCGACCCCCATGGCAAGGCCCGCCGCCGCACCGGAAACGGCTTCGCTGGCCGGCACCGCGGATTGATCGACTGCGGTTGGCGACGGCGCGTGGCGGCACACGCCTTGGCGGCGGGCGCGTCAGTCGCCGGCGGCGCGATGCTCGGCGGATCCGCGCCGCGCCTCGTAGAGCATGTACAGCGTGATCTTGCGCACTTCCGTTTTGCTCGCCATCACGTGCGCGCGCAGCAGGAACACCGCGGAGTCCGCCTGGCGGCGCAGCACGTGGCGCAGGATCTGCGCATGCTCCAGGTAGGTGGCGCGGATGCGTTCGAGATGCAGAAAATCGAGGCGGCGCACGATGCGGATGCGTTCGGAAACCTCGCCATGCAGACGCGACAGCTCGGCATTGCCGGTCGCCGCGACCAGCGTGGCGTGAAACGCTTCGTCGAGGCTGGCGACCGTCCGTGCATCGCTGTGCCATTGCGAACGCGGGGCCAACCAGGGTCCGCGCAGCGCGTCGAGCGTCGGCTGCGGCGTCATCTCGCACAGCTTGCGGATCGCGGCGCTTTCCAGTATTACACGCACGTCGTAGAGATCGTCCAACGCCTCGAAGTCGAGCGGGCGCACCTGCCAGCCGCAGCGTGAGGCGACGGTGACATAGCCCTCGCTGGCCAGGCGCAGCAGCGCCTGACGCACCGGCGTGCGGCTCACACCCAGTCTTAGCGCCAGCTCGGGCTCCGAAAAGCGGTCGCCCGGCAGCAGACGAAATTCGAAGATGTCGGCCTTGATCCAATCATAGGCGTGATCGGCACGCTCTCCGATGCGCGGCGGCTTCACCGCTTCGTCTCGGCAGTTGCTTCGGGTGGGCGGGCCCATTGCGCGACGTTCAGGTTCGCGGCGATATTGCGCGCCGATTACGACCGGACCCAGGCGCGCGCCGACCCGCAGCGTTCGAGTTCGGCCGCCACCCGGAGGCAGACATGCTCGCACCACGGGGCTGCGATGACCTGGACTGCGACCGGCAGCGGCCCGTCGATCGCCATCGGGACCGCGGCCACCGGCACGCCGGCGAAGGAGATCGGTTGGGTGAAGATGCCCACATTCGGACGCGCCGCCATGCTCACGCCATCGAAGGCAAGGGTTTCGGTCCCGAGCGCGAAGGCCGGGCACGGCGTCGCGGGCGCAATAAGCGCGTCGACCGAATCGAACAGCGACAGCAATGCGGCGTGATACCAACGACGAAATCGCTGCGCGCGGTGAACCCACGCTGCCGGCACGAGCGCGCCTGCAAGAAGCCGGTCGCGCGACAGCGGCTCGAAGTCGTCCGCCCGCGCCTTGAGGTTATCCAGATAGAGCGATCCGGCGGCGCTTGCCGTGAGGACGAATGCCGCGGCGCGGGCGCGCTCGGCTTCCGCGATCGTGATCCGGCGCTTAGCGCCGAGCGCCGAGGCTGCGAGCTGCACCGCGCTGCGCGCGTGCGGGTCGAGCGGGTGCTCGAAAAAGCCATCGCAAACCGCGATCCGCAGCCCGTCGATTCCTTGCGCGAGCGTAGGCCCCAGCGGCGTCCAATCCCGCTCGCTGCACACCGGATCTTCCTGATCCGGGCCGCAGGTCGCGTCGTAGGCGAGCGCCAGATCGGCTGCGCTTGCCGCGAACGGTCCCAGCACGTCGAGGTCGTGCACGAAGGGCAGCGTACCGGTCCGGCTTAAGCGACCGAACGTCGGCCGCAGGCCGAAGACCCCGCAAAACGAAGCGGGTACCCGAATCGAGCCGTTGGTATCCGAGCCCAGGGTGAGCGGCACCATTGCGGCTGCTACCGCGGCAGCGGACCCGCCCGACGAGCCGCCCGCGGTGAGTCTCGTGTCGTGCGGGTTGCGGGTCGCGCCGTAATGGGTGTTCTCGGTGGTGAAGCCATAGGCATAGGCGTCCATGTTGACGGCGCCGACCAGAATGGCGCCGCTCGCCTTGAGCCGCTGCACCAGCGTCGCGTCGCGCGCCGCCGGTGGCCGCTGGGCGTGAATGCGCGCCCCCGCTATCGTCGTCACGCCGGCGATGTCGTAGAGGTTCTTGACCGCGAATGGGACGCCCGCCAGGGGGCCGGGGTCGCGGCCCGCGGCGATGGCATCATCGATCGCGGTCGCGTCGCAACGCGCTTTTGCGTCAAGGCGGCTGGTGAAGGCGTTGATTTCGGCGTCGAGCGCATCGATTCGCGCAAGCGTCCCCGCGATCACGTCCACGGCGCGCAACGTTCCGCCCCGCACGCCGCGCGCGATCTCGAGCGCCGATTTCATCGCCGGGTGCCGGGATGAAAAAACGGCGCCGGCTCGTCGGTGCAGTCGAGGGGATGCTCCTCGACCAGGCGCGCGAGCGCCGCGAGGCGTGCAAACTGCCGCTCGACACCGGGGCGCTGCTCGGCGTGAAGGCGAAGGCCCAGCACCTCAGCTGCCGCGACAACGTAGGCCGAGATGACGGGATCGACCGTCGCGTTGTCGGAAGGCTGCGCCACGTTATTTGCGCACCTCGCGCTGGAAGGTTTCCAACGTGTGCGCCTTGGTGCGAATGAACAAAGGATCGGACAGCGTCGCAGTCGTGCGCGGCCGCGGCGCAGCGAAGGGCACGATCTCCGCAATTCGGGTTGGCCGCTTGGTGAGCAGCAGGATCTTGTCGGCCAGATAAACCGCTTCCTCCAGGTCGTGCGAGACGAGGATCATCGTCGTCTCGGTACGCAGGAATACTTGCTGCAGCTTCTCCCGGATGAACAGCGTCATCTCGAAATCCAGGGCCGAGAACGGTTCGTCGAGGAACAGGACTTCAGGCCGGGGGGCGAGCGCGCGCATGATCGACGCGGTTTGCTGCTGCCCTCCGGAAAGCTCGTAGGGATAGCGGTGCAGATCGAACTTCACCTCGAAGGAGGCCACCAGTTCCTCGACGCGGCGCGCGACTTCCGTCGGCGTTTCGCCCGCGAGCTTCAGCGGATAGCCGATGTTGTCCACGGTACGCAGCCATGGAAAGAGCGCCTCGCGGTAATTCTGAAACACGTAACCGATCTTGGTGTCGCGCAGCGACTTGCCGTCGAACAGGATCTGGCCCGCATCGATCGGGATCAGGCCAGCGATCATATTGATCAGCGTCGATTTGCCGCAACCGTTAGGGCCGAAAATCGAGACGATCGCCCCCTTGGGGAAATCCAGGTCGAAGTGGTCGTACAGCGGCGCACCGGCAAAGTACTTGGTGAGGCCGCGAATCGTGATATGGGTCCCGATCGGGCCGGGCACGAACGGTAGATCGCGGACGACCCTCTCTCCCGGCGCCCTCGCCACGGTTTCGAAGCTCATCGCCCGCTCCAGTGGACCACCGATTTCTCGATCAGGAGGAAGAGCACGTTGAGCAGGTAGCCCAGGATGCCCGCCGCGAGAATCGCCGCGTACATGCTCTTCACGTTGAGAACCTGCTGGGAGTCGATGATCCGGTGCCCCAGCCCATTGTCGGAACCGATGAACATTTCGGCAACGACCACGATGACGAGCGCCATCGAAACGCCGCTGCGCAAACCCACGAAGGTGGGCTGCAGGCTCTCCCAGATCAATACGTCGCGAAAAATCTGCCAGCGCGACGCCCCCATCACCTTTGCCGCCATGACACGTTGCTTGCGCGCATTCATCACGCCGTACGCGCTGTTGAACAGGATGACGAGCACGGCAGCAAACGCGGCGATCGCCACTTTGTTGACGTCGGTCACGCCGAAGATCAGCAGAAACAGCGGGATCAGCGCCGACGACGGTGTCGAGCGGAAGAAGTCGATCAGAAACTCGACGCTGCGATAGCCGCGCTCGTTGCTGCCGAGCAGGATCCCCAACGGCACGCCGAGCGCCGCGGCGATGGCGAAGGCTTCAAGGGTGCGCAGAACGGTGTAGAGAAAGTCCCGCAGCAGGTCTCCGCCGGCCATGCCGCTCGCCAACGCGCCCAGCGTGGCAGCGGGTGACGGAAGCAGCACGGGGCTCACCCAGCGCATCCGCACGACGACGTCCCAGACGACGAACAGCGCGATGGGACCCAGCACTGGGAGAAGCCTGCCCCAGGCGAACGAGTTTCCCGTGGCTGCGGAAGCGGGCATGCGTTGTCCCTAGGCTTTGTAGATCATCGGCTCGACCAGCACGCGCTTGTCGAAGATTTTCTTCTCCGTGAAGAGGTCGAAGAATTTCTGGAACATTTCCATGTCACTCTTCGTAAACTCGTTGTAGAGCGTGTACGCGGCCAGCGGAACCTCGGCGGTGAGCTGGCCTTCGATGGCCGTGTAGCCTTTGAGATATTGGCGCGCCTCGCCCGGCTGCTGACGCACGAACTCCACGCCGCGTGCGTAGGCGGCGATGTATTTCTTCGTCAGTTCGGGCGCCTTGCGCATGAACTCGGTGGTAAGCGATGCCGAGCCGCCGAACCAGGGGGCCATCGGGTTGCCAAGGATGTACTTCGCGATCACCCCGGCTTCGAGCACCCGCGTGATGCCGCTGAGGCGACCGACGGTACCGGTCGGTTCGAGTGTGTAGACCGCGTCGATCTGCCCGGCGGCGATTGAGGCGACATGCTGGCCGATCGGCAGTTCGACCACTGTGGTGTCGGTGGCGCCGCTGCGCTCGAGCACGGTCTTGCACAGGATCACATTCTGAATCCCCGGTCCCGAGCCAACCTTTTTTCCCTTGAGCTCGGAGATCGCCTTGAAGGTGCTGTCCTTGGCGACGAGAAACTCGTCGAGTACATGCTGGGCATTGCTCGGGTTCGAGACGATGATCTTGAACAATCCCGGCGAGGCAATTTCACCGATCGCCAGGTTCGCCGAGCCCGTGCCGTTCGCGCTCCCGTCGGCGCGGCCGGATAGCATGGCCTCCATCACCTGCTGGGCGCCGGCGAATTTGAGCGGCTCGACGTCGACGCCTGCCTGTTTGAAGAAGCCCTTATCAACGGCAACGTAGAACGGCAGACCTGCGGCGATGGGCCAATAGCCAATGCGAATCTTTTCACTGGGCTGCGCCCTGGCTGCCCGCGACGCCGCGAGCGTGCCCAGTGCCGCGCCGGCGGCGAGGAGCACGCGCCGACGCATCGGATTGACGGGCGTGGCGACAGCGTGCGATGCAGCCTCGGCGCGACGGGAACGGCAACGGCGGCAGGACATGGCGATCTCCAAAGTGCAGGACAAGAGAACGCGGCTTACTTGACCGCGGCAAGTCCGGGGCGACGCGAGTCGACATAGGTTCGCCAATCGCCGTAGGACGTGATATCGATGGCTTCGACGAGGGCGATCGGCTCGCAGACGAAGCCCTTGACCCAGGTGCCGGTTTCGAGCTCGACGTTGCCGATTGCCATCGGCGCCGGGATCTTCGCCACCAGGCGGCCGAAGCGGTCGTCCGGCACATCCCAGAGCTCGATGCCAATGCTCGCGCCGCAGGTGACGCGCACCAGCCCGGGCTTCGGGATCGGCCCGGGCAGCGCATGCAGGCGATAGCGCGGGGCCGTGCGCGCGGCGTCCACAAAGCGTGCTTCCTGGGCCAACAGCTCACCGTTGAGCGGCATGCCGCGCATGTGCGCGCCGGCCACTGCCAGCCGCACCCAATCACGGTCGTCAGGCAGCGGTTGCGGAGGCGCACCCGTCGGCGCGATCGTCCCGCCTACGCCTACCCGGTTCGAATGCTGCAACAGATAGCGGTAAGCGAGCTCGGCGAGCGCGTGGTCGCTGCCCGCCGGGGCGATCAGGCTGAAGCCGGCGGGCAGCCCGTCGCCACGAAATCCGGCCGGAACGGCGATCGCCGCCAGATCGAGCAGGTTGACGAAATTGACGTACAGCCCGAGCTGCGCGTTGGCGACGACCGGCTCACGCGCCACCGCGGCGAGTGTCGGAATCGTCGGCGCAGTGGGTGCGAGCAACGCATCGACACAGCGCCACATCGGCGCGAGTTGCGCGGAGAGCTCGCGCAGGCGGTCGTGGGCCCGAAATGCATCGGTGGCGCTGAAGTGCGCGGCGCCGGCCACGATCGCGCGCACGGTAGGATCGCAATCGTCCGGATGGGCATTCAGAAACGCCCCAATGGCTGCATCGCGCTCGGCGATCCAGGGACCCTCATAGAGCAGGTCAGAGACCTCCCTGAAAGGCGCGAGAGGTACTTCGATTATTTCGGCGCCCAGGTCCCGCCACTGCGCGACCACGGCAGCAAACTGCGCCTGGGCCAACGCGTCGCCGAAGAATTCCAGGGGTGCGGGCAGACCCAGCCGGACAAGCGGACCGAATACGGGTCGTTGCCGCACCTTGCGCGCGCAGAGGTCGTCTTCGTCATGCCACGCTGCCACCTGCAACGCTTTCCACGCCGTGGCGAGATCCCGCGCCAGGATCGCCACGCAGTCGAGCGAGCGGCAGGCCGGGACCACGCCGCGCGTGCTCAACAGGCCGCGGGTCGGCTTGATGCCGATGAGGTTGTTGAAGGCCGCAGGGATGCGGCCGGATCCGGCAGTGTCGGTGCCGAGCGCGAAGGTGACCTGCCCGAGCGCGACGGCGACTGCCGATCCGCTGCTCGATCCTCCGCACACGTAGCCGGCATTGAACGGATTGGGAACCGGGCCGCGCGGCGAGCGCGTCCCGACAAGTCCGGTTGCAAACTGGTCCAGGTGCGTCTTGCCTATGCAGACGGCGCCGGCGCGTTCGAGTCGCTCGACGACCAGCGCGGACTCGCGCGGGGTATAGGCGAATGCAGGACATCCCGCCGTTGTCGGCAGGCCGGCCACATCGATATTGTCCTTGACCGCGAAGGCGAGCCCGTAGAGTGGAAACTCGCTCCCGCCCGTCGCCGAGCGTTGAAGCCTTTCCGCGCGGGCCATCAGGTCGTCATGTTCCCGCAGCGCAAGCCATACCGGTCCATGCGCCGAGGTCCGCGCCAGCTCGCTCGCCGCTCGTATCGTGGCACACACATCCGAATCTGCTCCACCCGATGCGGGCATCGCCATAGAAGACGCTTTTTCACTGGTATACCGCGTGGGACACTAGCAATGGGTGTGCCGGTCGTGCCCATTGCCCCGCGCCAAAAAGCAAGGCGTTGTTTTGCAACGTGGGGGCACCCGGCCGAGGCCGATTTTCGCCGCTTGGGAGCGAATGCGGCTGGCCGACCCGCACGAAGACGGCGCAGAGGGTGAACACGTCGGTCGATCTCGGTGCAAGCGGCGGCCTTGCATGCGACGACCCCTGAAGCGGAGCTTATCGACTATGCTGGCAGCGCCCGTTGGGGCTCAACTCTTCGCTTCGGAGCGGGACATGTCAGCTTACGTCGTGGTCGACATCGACATTCACGATGCCGAGACCTACGAGCGCTACAAGGCACTCGTCCCGCCGACCATCGCCGCCTATGGCGGTCGCTATCTGGCGCGCGGCGGCGCGATCGAAACGCTCGAAGGGGAGTGGAACCCCGCGCGCTTGGTGCTGCTTGAATTCCCCAGTGCCGAGCGAGCCCGCGCCTGGTGGTCTGCGCCCGAGGCTGCGTCGATCAAGGCCATGCGGCAGCGAAGCGCGCGCACGCGCATGATCGTGGTCGCTGGATTGTGAGGCGAGCGGGATAAATTGCGACCCGGCAACGCCCGACGTCGCCGCTCTTCACACTGCGGGCGAATCGCTGCTTTCGGATGCCGGACTTGCGGCGCCGAAATCAGGTCATGAACCCCAGGTCGCTGCTGGGAAAGGCTGCCAGGTTCGGAAAAACCTGGCCCAGGGCTGTGGGCGCCACGCCGAACCATCTCGCCAGCGTCGCTCCGTATTGATCCACGGCGAAGTTCGGCAACCAGCGCCCTCGCTGTTCGGCGTCACTCGGTCCGCCGAGGACAAGCTGCGGATAGGCGCCATACATGTTGCCGCCGTTGACGGCGTCGCCGAGGATGAAGTGGTGATTGCCCCACGCGTGGTCGGTTCCGCCTCCGGATGAAGGCTGAAAGGTGCGGTTGAAATCGGACAGGGTAAAGGTGGTCACCTGACTGCCCGCACCGACGGCCACCGTGGCGTCGTAGAACGCCTTGAGGGCTGGAGACAGGTCGGCAAACAGGGCTTGCTGCCGGTTGAGTTGATCGTTGTGCGTGTCGAAGCTGCCGAGTTGGACGAAAAATATCTGCCGCGCCGCTCCGGTTGCCTGTCGCGCCGCGATCATCTTCGCCACCTGATGCAACTGCTTGGCGATGTCGCTTGTCAAGCCGGCAAAGATGGGATCGACAAGGGGCGAGCTTGTGGAGAGGATGGGGTTGACCGTTGCCGAAAGAGTCAGCGCCTGATTGCCGATCGTGTTCAAGGCGGTCACGAGTTCGTTGCTCGAAGACTGGCCCAGGAGCTGCTTGACCGCGGCCAGGCGACCGTTGGCGAGCGTCGAGCCGCTGTAGCCCTGCAAGGCAAAGCTGCCGGAAACCGGAATCGACAGCGGGAGGGTTGCCGCGCCGGTGGTGAACAGCACCGCTCCGTCCAACGTGGTAATGACCGGGAATGCGCTGCCGGCATTGAGCGCGCTGACCTGGTCAGCGGCGCGTCCTCCCCAGCCGGTCTGCGAGTCTGTGGTTGATATGGAACTTTGCCACTGCGCCTGCTGGTCGGCGTGCGAATACAGGGCAAAGGGCTGGATGCCGGCGTTGTACTGCGCCCGCGTGGTCGGCTCGGTGAGCGTTCCAACGTTGGCGAGGATGGCCAGTTTGCGCGCGCTGAACAGCGTCTGCAGCTCACCGAGGGACGGATGCAGTCCGTACGGGGTGCCCACATTTGCCGGCTCGATAGGCAGTAGCGCGGACTGCGCCAATTGCACTCCCGAAGCCGCCGTGCGCACACTCGCGTAGGAGGCATAGCCAGCCGTATCGAGGGGAATGATGGTGTTGTTGCCGTCGTTGCCGCCGAACATGAAGACGCAAACAAGCGCCTTGTAGCTTGTTGCCGGAGCAGTCTGCGCCTGGGCCGAGGCGATCAGGCTGAGCAGGTCCAGGCGCGATGCCAGACCCATGGACGATAATGCCACTGCGTTGCGCAGGAACGAGCGACGCGACGGTTGCCGTGGTTGGTCCATATCAGCGCTCCACTTGATATTCGGGTGAGGTGATCGTGAGGTAGAAGGCTGTCTGCGCCCGGAGCAAGGCATCCGCTGCCGGGACCTGCGCGATGGCCGACAACAACGTCGCTTGCATGGCGGCTGGCATCGTGCCGTGCAGCAGCAGATTGTTGAGCTCGCCGACCAGCGCCGTCGGATTTCCGCCTAGGCGCTGCAGCGACGCCCAGTTGGGCTGGGTGCCGGTGGCGCCCGGAAGCGTCGACAGGGGCGCGATCGTGCCGAAGGCCAAGGCGTTGGCAAAGTTGTAACGGTTGATCGCGGTGCTGGCATTCTGCAAGGCAAATTCGGGGCCTAGCAGATCCGTCCCCGGGACGACGTAATCGGGCGGGTAGAAGTTGAATACCGATGCGGCGTCGAATACGTCCTGGCCCAGATTCCTGGCTTGCTGCATAAAGAAGACGCCATCCGAAGTGGTGCCCAGCGCGCGCGCGGCCGCCGTCAGAAAAAGTACCGGCTCACGCAGCTTGCCGTAGCTCGGATCGGTCTTCACGTCGCCGCGCGCTTCGGGGTCGCTGAGAATCGCCGTGATGACTGCCTTCAAGTTTCCCCTTACCCCCGTACCGTCGTTGTCGAACACCGCGCTGACGCGAGCGACATAGTGTGGCGACGGGTTGCTGGTTACAAGCTTTTGGATCAGCTGCTGGCCGATGAATGGACCGACGTTCGGGTGCTGCGACAGGTTTTGCATGGCGAAGGCCAAGTCGCTGGGCATGGTTTTGCCTGCGGCGTCAACGCTGCCTTCGAGCAGCGTTTTGGCATCGAAGTCGTGGTTCGCCGGCACGGCGACCATGTTGCCGAGGAAGTTCTTCGGATTGTGGTTGCCCTGCTTGGCTCCGGGCGGCAGCGGATAGGTCCAGCCGGTGAAAAGTGCGGCAAAATTGGCCACCGTGTCTTGTGTATACGTCGGTATGGGTGTGCCCTGGGCATCGAGCAAGAGCGAGCCATCGTCGTTGAGCTCCCAGACGCCGATCGAGAACAGTTGCATCACCTCGCGCCCATAGTTCTCATTGGGAACCACCGAACCCGATGGCTTGTCGTTGTTGACCATGTTCAAGTAATTACCCATCACCGAGGACAGCGTGACATTGGTCAGCAAGTCCTGGAAGTTGCCGAAGGCGTTGTCCAGAAGCATCTGCTGGTACTGTGCCATCCCGTAGGCGAAATTGACTTCGACCCCGGACGTCACAAAGATCTGCGAGAGCGCAAACGCCACGCGCTGGCGCAGCTGATCGGGCCTCGTCAGGGCGTTGACGAAGAACGCGTTCTGCACCAGGAACATCGAGTAGTTGTCGCGCAGGCAGTTGGGGTCGCTGCTGGTTGCGCAGAAAGTGGTGGGGTCGGCTGGGGCATAAGCTAAGGCGGGATAGTGCGATTCCGGGGCGGCGAACTGTTCGTTGAGCCAGCCCTGGAGGCCCTCCGCCTGCACGTGCGCGACCAAAGCGTCAGTCGGTCCGAAGGTCGTCTGCTCCAGAAGGCGCGTCGCGTCCGCCTGATCCATGAGCGGCGCCGCGGCAAAGCCCGCCATCGGCAGCAGGGCCAGAGAGCCGCCCGCGATCGCACCCAGCCACCTTGCGCGGCGCAGTCGATGCGGGGTCTCGGCGTTGGATTGGCGCAGCGAAGGCGTTACTGCAGTTGCTGCCGTAGCATTCATACGCGAACCTCCCTTGTGCGCGGTCGGGTCATCTATCGGCGTCGTCCGCTTGGAGGCGGATCGACGACGCGATTCGGTTGCCCCACGGCGTGGCATGGCGACGTGACCGATGCCCGGCGTGTAGTTGCCTCAACGGCGCAACCCGCGCCAAGGATGACAACGGCATTTGTAAGAATGTGTAAGATGTATCGAGATTTTTCTGTCCGACCCTACGCGCCGCCGCGAACAGGGGTGGCGAGCCGAAAGAAGCCCTAGCCAAGCGATGATTGCCACATGAACGAGACGGCGGAAGCGGGCGTTGCCGCGTTCGGGCCCTGGGCACCCGGAGTCGAGTCACCCGTGCCGGAGCACCTGCGGCACCTGTGCACGATTTTTCGCTCCGAGAACTCGACCACCAGCTGGGCCAGCGCGCGCGAGTTGGGCGATCTCACCGGCCTGGAAGCGAGCGACCTGGCCGCGTTGCGGCCCCAGCGCCTCGCTCTGCACGAATTGTTGATCCGTGTCACCGCCGATTATTCGGTACCCGATGGACCACGCATCGAGGATCTCGGCATCAACTTTCGCCGCGTCGTCAGCCACGTGCTTGCGCAGTATGTCGAACCGCAGATGAATGCCATCGTCTCTTCCTGCGACGGGATCAGGCGAGACTTAGCGGCGATAATATTGGCCGAGTTGACGGCGCTGACGAGCCGGCCGGCGCAGGCCGCCGGGCCCGCGCCCGGGCAATCGCTCGCCGCGCGGCTGACGCGACTCGCCGGCCGACGCGCGCAGCCCGCCGTTGCCGAAGCGCCCCTCGAATGGGAAAGGCAATGCGCCGAAGCATGGAAGGCCAAGGCGCACGCGAGCGGTGACGCACTGCACCGGGCCGCGTACCACGCGCTCTCGCGCGTCGTCAGGGCGCTGCTCGTGCAGCACGGTCAAATCTGGGGCAGCCACGAGCTCATCGCCTCGATCGCGACCGATCTTGCGTGGAACGATTTCGGCAGTGAGCAGATCGGCCGGCAGATCGAGCCCTGTCTCGCGGCGGCAGCCGCGGCAGAAGGCTATCGCTTGCTGCCGCCGCAGGCGCATCCCGTGGTCATGAACACTAAGGGTCCTTCCGCCTCCGGCAAGAGCACCATAAGGCCGCTGCAAAGAGCGCTCGCTGGCGCTCTGGGCGTAAGCTGGGGCGATTTCGCGGTGATCAGCCCCGACATCTGGCGTAAGCAACTGCTCGATTACGCCTCGCTCGGGTCCGACTACAGGTACGGCGGCCCTTTCACCGGGGACGAGCTGCGGATCATCGACCATAAGCTCGACCGGTACATGGCGAGGAAGGGCGAGCGCGGCAGCGTTTCGCACCTGCTGATCGATCGTTTTCGTTTTGACAGCTTCGCTCCCGACTCGGACGAGGCCGGCAGTAACCTGCTCACGCGATTCGGGCATATCGTCTACCTGTTCTTCATGCTGACGCCGCCCGAATCGCTCGTCGAGCGCGCCTGGAACCGTGGCCTGGAGGTCGGCCGATACAAGGCGGTCGACGACACGCTCGCGCACGCGGTCGAGGCGTACCGGGGCATGCCGCAACTGTTCTTCACCTGGTCGCAGCGCACCGACAAGCGGGTGCATGTCGAATTCCTCGACAACAGCGTGCGGTTCGGCGAACGGCCGCGAACGGTCGCCTTCGGCTGGAACGAGGAGTTCAACGTGTTCGACGTCGGCGGGATGCTCGACATCGAACGCTACCAGCACGTCAACGTCGACGCCGCCGTAGCGGAGCAGCTTTTCCCCGACGGCGCAGCGCTCGCCGCGCAGCAGAACGCGGGGTTCCTGCGCCAATGCGTGGAACGGTGTCGAGGCATCAACTTCGCCGACCAGGCGAGCGGCCGTATTTACTTGCGCGTCGCGTCCGGGAAGCCGGTCTGGGTCGACCCGGATGCCCTCGCCCAGGCCGTGGCCGACCCCGATACGCGCGGTGGCTTGAGCGCCACCGTTCCGGCGGCGCTCGACCGATCATGGACCCGCCCCGATCGACCCTGCCACGTGACAGACACCTTGGGCGGCAGGCCTCTCCGCACCCTCGGCAGTTGGGGAAGCGACCAAGCTTAAAGCCCCGCCGCGCCTTGACGCAAAGGGGCGAAGCGCGAACCTGGAGATCGATGTCGCGCCGGTTAGGAAAAACCCCAACCAGCAAGGGAATACACCCGCAACCGAGGTCAAACCTCCCGAGCCGCCACCCGATTGTCGCATACAATAATTCCCTATAAGGGCGGACTCCAGGGCGCGTTGCAGCCGTAAACAGGCTCGAAGATCGCGGCAAAACAATGCCCTAGCGCGATGCTTCGGCCATTCTGTTGTTTCGGATCGGTCGGCGTCGATCGGGGGAAGCGATCGAGGGCCGCAGGAGTACCCACCGGTGGCGCGCGGAACAGTCCGCCTGCGAGGGTGGGTGTCGTAGACAATCCCGCACAAAACATCGGGTCCTGCGAAGGATCCGCGGAACGTTCTAACCGTTTGTTCCGCGAGCGATACCTCATATCAGGCCGCTTTGCTTGTCGCGCGGGGGCAACATACCATGCGACCGTCTGCAAGGGGAATCTCGAATCTCATGAACCAGCCGGGCGGCGCAACCCAGACCGCGTTCCACGCCACAGCCGCATGCTTTTTTTCCGCCCGTGCGCCCGAATCGGAGCACGGCGAAGCGGGCGAGCGGCGGCCTTTCATGCAGACATTACCGTATTGACGGGCGGCCCGGGATTATCGCCATGCCCCATCCCCTGTCGCAGCTGTGCCGGCGTTGGCTTGCGGCGCTGCTCTCAGCGCTGATCGCCTGCGGGCCGTTGCTCACACCGGCGTACGCGGCGGGCCTGACCCCACTCGCCAACGAACCCATCGGTATCCAGAACCTCGCCCCGCCCAATATCGTGCTCACGGTCGACGACTCGTCGTCGATGCTTTCCGACTGGCTCCCCGAGGCAGTCGCCCGCGACGACTTTGACATCAACGCCTTTTGTCGGGACGGTGTCGGCGCGATGACGTCGGTCTGCGGGAGCCCGGGTGGTGCCAACGACTTCCACATCGTTGGCGGCGCGACCGACCAGTACTTCTCCCCGGGCTGGACGGCGCAGCAATTCGCCTACCCCTTTCCGCAAACTACGGGAAACAACGGCATCGCCGCCGGGATCCCCTATAGCGCCAGCGGACCGGGTGCCGGCTGTTATGCCGGGGCGACGCCGACGTGCTATCACGGGGTCGACCCGGTCAATCTGCCGGGCGGCGCGACCCAGCCGAACGGCATCGGCAACTTCCCCGTCAACGACCCCAACGACGCGACGAGCCCGCCGGGTGGCTGGCCGCTGGCCGGGCAGCCGTACCCCTACTGGCAGCTGTGGCCGGCCCCGGTGCACAACGCAGCCGTCAATGCGCTCTACTACAACCCGGAGCTGACCTACGATCCGCCGGTCGACTCGACCGGTGCCAGCTTCCCGCAGATGAATGCCGCCAACACGGCAACGTGGACGCAGGTGCCCGCCGATCCCTGGGCGGCGACCGTCATCAACATCGACCTGACGGCCCTGGTGACCGTCGGCGTGTGGTGCAACTCCGATTGGTCGATGGGCGCCGTGCAGGTGGTGAACGGTGAGCTCACGATCGACCCAACGCAATGCCGCCGCAACGGTACCGCCGCGCCGTCGATCGGAAGCGGCGGAGCAACCGATGGCCAGGACTACACCTATCCATGGGCGCCGCCGGGGTTCACGATCAGCGCCTCGACCGGCGACACCTTCCTCGGCAACGGCACCAATCCCTATGCCCGCGCGACGTCGACCAAGCTCACCTACGCGGCGCAGAAGGTCAGCATCGATGCGACGACGTTTGCCGCGGACATTGTTGCGGGCAACAGTAACCTCTACACAACGGCCCTCTGGGCGACGGCGGCCGGTCCGACCACGGCCTCTCAGGACCCGAAGTATTTCTACGAGAACGAGAACATCCTCTGGTGCGATCCGACGAGCCCGTCCTGGCCGCAAACCGGGCCGCTGGAGACGCAGTTTTGCGAAAATCTCGTCTTCCAGACCTGCGGCGGGTCTGTCACGGGGACCTGCAGCGGTGGCGCTCCACCGGCGTGCAACGGCTTCGTTGGCGCAGCATGCAACGGCTCGGCTCCCCCGAACTGCGTCGGCTACAAGCCGCCGCAGTGCCAAGGCGTTGCCGGGCCCGCTTGCAATGGCTACGTGCCCGCCGCGTGCAACAACGTCCAGGCCCCGAAATGTAATACGGGTCCGCAGACTTGCAACGGGACTCCACAAGCCTGCAACCTATCGCCCCAGACGTGCAGCGGCCCATTCACTCAGGTTTGCAACTTGCCGGGTACGCAGACCTGCACGACGCCGCCATGCACGACCACCTACAACCCGCCGGGCTGCAACCTGCTCCCGCCCGACCCGGAGAATCCCTGCGTCCCGGTAACGACGTGCCCGCCCCCGGTGTGCACGCCCAACCCGGGGACGTGCAGCCTCACCGGGGCGACGTGCACCACATCGTCGCAGTGTCCCAATCAGCCCGGCCTGTGCAGCGTCAGCGCCACAAGCTGCATGAGCGCGGGTGACTGTGCCCAGATCGGGCATTGCAGCAGCGATGGGCTGTCATGTACGACGGCGAGCAACTGCGCGATCCAAGGCGGCACCTGCAGTCTCACCAACGCAGCTTGTAACGGCACCACCAATCCATGCGTCCCGGCGGGCACCTGCGTCACGCCTTCGGCTACGCAGTGCACGTCCAACGCGCAGTGTTCGACGACGCCGGGCACGTGCAACAACCCGCCGTTTGCGTCCTGTACCTCGGCCGCGACGTGCCCGGCCGTGAACGGCACGTGCGCGAACCCGCCGGGGACTCCTTGTCAGACGGCGTCGCAGTGTACGCAGACGGCGGGCAGCGGCCACTGCACGGTCGGCGGCGCGGCCTGTACGATCGACACCGATTGCCCGTCGCAGAATGGCACCTGCGTAACCCCCGCCGCCCAGGCGTGCAGTCCAACACTTCCAGCCTGCTCGCCCACACCGGGCGTGTGCAACACCAGCGGCCTGGCCTGTAACCCGGGGCCGGTGTGCTCGAACACCCCGGGCACCTGCGTGACGCCGACCGCCCAGTCCTGCCCTAACGGACCGGGGGATTGTTCACCGACGCCAGGCACGTGCAACAACCCGCCCGGCCTGTCCTGCCTGGCTAGCAGCTCGTGCACGAGCGTGGCCGGTACTTGCAGCGTGCAGACGACCCACAGCTGCTCAGTTCCCGGCTTTGATTACCCAGAATGTCCGATCCTCGGCACGTGCAGTATCACGGGCGCGCAATGTATTTTCTATAACGGTGTTACCTTCAATTTCTTCTGCCCATCCCTGCCCGGACCGCTGCCTCCAAGCGCGGCGACCTGCAGCAGCGGCGGGGTCGGTGGCGTGGCGACCGCAGACCTGCGCCAGGACGCAGAGAACAACGGCGTCGTGTGCCGGCGTAACAACAAGTCGTATGCGCCTGTGGGCAGTGTTCCTGCTGTTACCGCCGGCGCGTACAACTATCCGTACAACTATGGAACCCCTGGCAACAACTACACCACGCCGATCACCGGCGGCAACAATGCGGACGCCTGC
>DASZFQ010000196.1:0-1535 GCA_035939595.1 Casimicrobiaceae bacterium | reverse complement strand
CGGCGGCTCTTGAGCAGGGCTTCGTAGGCGGCGTCGCGGATCAGCGCGTGCTTAAAGAGGTAGGTCGCCTCCGGAGCGATGCCGCGCACGTAAAGCAGTTCTGCATCGGCGAGAGCGCGCAGGGCGCGCTGAAGATCCTCTTCGGCGATTGCATGGACCGCGTGCAACAATTCGTATGAAAATTCGCTGCCAATTACGGCGCCGACCTGGATGACTTCCTTGGCCGCCCCCAGCCGGTCCAGCCGCGCCATCAACGAGTCATGCAACGTTACCGGGATCGCGCGCCCGGTGAGTTGCGCATCGCCGCTCTCGAGCACCGCCCGCGTGCACTCCTCGACGAACAGCGGTACTCCGCCGGTGCGCTCGACGACCGCAGCGATAGTCTCCTCCGGCAATGCCTTGCGGGCCGCCACCTGCCCCACCATCGTACGCACGTTGCGGGCGTTCAGCCGGTTGAGCGTGATTTGCGTATGATGGGCCCGCATCGGCCATTGGGCGCGAAACTCGGGGCGCGCCGTGCACAGGAGCAGCAGCCGGGCTGTCGCCCCCTGCTCGAGGAGAACTTGGATCAGTTCCATCGTCGAAGGGTCGGCCCAATGCAAATCTTCGATCGCGATTGCGGTCGCTTGCACGCGGGCCGTGCCCAGCGCCAAGTCGACCAGCGTGGCCAGCAGGCGGCGGCGCTGCTGCTCGGGTGGAAGCGGTGAACGTGGATACTTCACCGGGATCGGCAGATTCAGGAGCGGAGTGATCAACGGGATAGCTTCAGCAGGCTGAAGTCCTGCCATCACCAACGCGGCCT
This sequence comes from Casimicrobiaceae bacterium, assembly GCA_035939595.1. Taxonomy (GTDB): domain Bacteria; phylum Pseudomonadota; class Gammaproteobacteria; order Burkholderiales; family Casimicrobiaceae; genus PALSA-1003. The sequence continues at coordinate 733 of DASZFQ010000196.1, read as the reverse complement.
CCAGTTGAGCGAGCTGCTCCTCGGCCGGCTCGTCGCCGCGCCATGCCAGGAGCTCGCGAAGCATTTCGGCAACCAGGTAAAAGGGCGTGTTCTGGAAGAATGGCGCCGCCGCCGCCTCGATCCAGGTGTGCGGTGTCCCCGCGATTTGCTCGTGGAAGCGCTGCACCAGGCGCGATTTGCCGATCCCCGCCTCGCCGATGATCAGCGCCACCTGACCCTCACCATCCAGCGCGCGCTCCCAACGGTTCATCAGCGAACGCAGTTCGTCCTCGCGCCCGACGAATGGAGTCAGTCCGCGGGCTGCCGCCGCCGCTTCCAGCCGCCCGCGCACGCCGCTGGGCTGGATTACCCGGTATAATTGAATTGGCTGTTCGATGCCCTTGAGTGTCGGCGCTCCACGTGCGTCGACCACGAACAGCCCCGAGATCAGCCGATGGGTATCCTCGGTTACCACTACGGTGCCGGGAGCAGCGGCTTCCTGGACGCGGTCTGCAATATTGGGAGCGTCGCCGAATACGTCGGCGTCCTTGCCGGCGCCCGCGCCCACCACCACCGTACCTGAATGGATCCCGACCCTCGCGGCCAGCTTGGGGCGCCCGGGTTGCTCGTTGAGCTTCGCGATGGCGTCGATAATCGCCAGGCCCGCGCGCGCGGCGCGCTCCGCGTCGTTGTCGTGCGCCTCGGGATAGCCGAAAAATGCCATCACGCCGTCACCGAGATACTTCGCGACGTG
>DASZFQ010000195.1:0-27140 GCA_035939595.1 Casimicrobiaceae bacterium | reverse complement strand
GCGACGGCTGCCCCCGCCGCGCCTGCTGCAACTGCAGCCAATGCCACAGCGGCGGCAGCCGGTGCAGTTGCGCCCCTCGACCTCAAAACGGGACAGGCGATGATGCAGAAATATGGCTGCTCTGCGTGTCACGCCGTCGACAAGAAGGTGCTCGGCCCGGCATACGAGGACGTTGCCGCCAAGTACCGCGGCGACGCTGGCGCGCTCGCGAAGCTCACGCAGAAGGTGAAGTCGGGCGGAACCGGCGTATGGGGCCAGATTCCCATGCCCCCCAACACGCAGGTGCCTGACGCCGATATAAAGGCGCTGGTGAGCTGGATCCTCACCCTGAAGAAATAACGCCGGGGAGCGTTGTGAGCGGCTGCGGGAGCCCGGCGCAGCGCCCCGCGCTTCGCCAGCGCGATCCTCGCGCATGAGCCACTACGTCATCGGTGATATCCAGGGTTGCTACGCCGAATTCGCGCAGCTGCTCGACCTGATTGGCTTCGACCTTGCGTGCGATCGCCTGTGGCTGGTCGGCGATCTGGTCAATCGTGGACCCGACTCGCTGTCCGTGCTGCGCCGCGTGAAGTCTCTCGGCGCCGCGGCAACGACGGTTCTCGGCAATCACGATCTGCATCTTCTGATTGTCGCCGCGGGGCATCGTGCCGCGCATCGTCTGGACACGCTCGCACCGATTCTCGAAGCACCCGACCGCGATGACCTGCTCGACTGGCTGCGACGGCGTCCGCTGGCGGTGCAGGATGGGGGGTTGCTGCTCGTTCACGCCGGGCTTCTGCCGTCGTGGACGCCGGCGGACGCTGTCCGGCATTCGCTCGAGGTCGAGACGGTTCTTGCCTCGGCTGCGTATGACGACCTGCTGCGCTGCCTCTATGGCGACGAACCGGCACGCTGGGACGAGGCGCTCGTCGGCCACGACCGCCTACGTGTCATCATCAACGCCTTTACCCGGCTACGCTTCTGCTCCGCCGACGATGCGATGGAGTTCAAGGAAAAACGCGGCCCGCGGCATTCACCGCCGGGCTTTGCGCCATGGTTTGCCCAGCCGGAGCGCAAGTCGGCAGGGGTCACCGTCCTGTGCGGACACTGGTCGACGCTCGATCTGATGTTTGCGCCGAACGTGATGATGCTCGATTCGGGCTGCCTCTGGGGCGGAACGCTTACCGCGGTCAGGCTTGACGATGGACGCGTATTCCAGGTGCCGAGCCGCTCGGGGATCGCTCCCAAACCGACGCAGTGAGGATCGCGGGACCGAAGGCCGGCAGGGGCCGGCGCTGGGGACGAGCGCGGGATCTGGGGCCGTGGTCAAAACAACGGCTGGCCGAAGCACCCGACATAGAGCGCTTCGATTGCCTCGCGGCTGAGCGCGTGGTTCTGTCCGCCCCGGGCTGCGATCTTGACCGATCCCAGGAGCGAGGCGAGGCGGCCTGTGCGCTGCCAATCCCAGCCATGCCCGATGCCGTAGAGCAGACCGGCGCGGTAGGCGTCTCCACAACCGGTCGGATCGACCACCCGGCTTGGTTTGACCGCGGCGATGTCGAGTATTTTGCCGTCGGCATAGATGCGCGAACCCTCGCTGCCCAGCGTCACAATCAGGGCCTCGACGCGCGCCGCCATCGTTTCGAGCGAGACCCCAGTGCGTTCGGCGAGCAGCCTTCCTTCGTAGTCGTTGAGTGCGAGGTAATCGGCGCAGTCGATCATCTCGATGAGCTCGGCGCCGGAAAACAGGGGCAGCCCCTGCCCGGGATCAAACACGAACGGGATCTTCGCCGCCGCGAACTCGTGCACGTGCTCGCGCATGCCTTCGCGGCCATCGGGCGCCACGATACCGAGCGCGATGTCTGCGACGTCGGTCACGTGGTTGCGGTGCGATTCGTTCATCGCGCCAGGGTGGAAGGCCGTGATCTGGTTGTCGTCGAGGTCGGTGATGATGAATGCCTGCGCGGTGTAGGTCTCGGGAATCACGCGCACTCCGTCGGCGGCGATTTCCTGCGCCTTCAATCGCTCGACGTAGGTGCCGCCGTCGTCGCCCACCGTCGCCATCACCACCGGCTCGCCACCGAGGCGCTTGAGGTTGTAGGCGATATTGCCCGCGCAGCCGCCCCATTCGCGTCGCATCTCGCCGATCTGGAACGACACCGAGAGCACGTGCGCCTCGCCTGGCAGGATGTGCCGGGCGAAACGGTCGGGAAAAACCATGATCGTGTCGAGCGCAAGCGAGCCGCAGATGAGGGTGCGCGGCGCAGACACTGTCTTCACGCGTCGTCGCGGCCGATCTCGCGCACGATGAACTGTTGGCGCCGCGACACGGGCAGTGCCTCCGGCACGTCGCGCAGGAGAACTTCCCAGTGTGCGTCGCCCTCGGCGCTCACGTGCCGCTCGAAACCGCGGATCGCGTCGCGCGCAACCAGACAATTGCGGTGCACACGCACAAAGCGTGAACCGAATTCTTCCTCCAGCTTGGTCAGCGATTCTTCAAGCAGGTACTCCCGCTCGGATGTGCGAATCGTGATGTATTTGAGCTCGGCCTTGAGGTAGATCACTTCCTCGATCGGCACGAGCACGACACGCGAACGCTCGGTGACCGACAGATAGCGGCGCGACGCCGCGGGCAAGCGGTCGAGCCGCGAATCCGACAGCGGCCTCAGGCGCGGGACCTTGTGCAACGCCGCGAGCAGGCGCTGCACGCGCACCGGCTTGACCAGATAATCCACCGCATGTACCTCGAACGCGGCAATCGCGTGCTCGTGGTACGCGGTCGTGAAAATGAGCACCGGCGGATGCGGCAGCTTGAGCAGGTGGCGCGCCAACTCGATGCCGTCCATGTCGGGCATGCGGATATCGCTTAGCACGAGGTCGGCCGCGGCACCGCTCAACAGCTCCAGCGCTTCGCGACCGCTTCCGGCTTCGCCGATGACCGCGAGGGGCAGCGCGCCGGCACAATCTTCCAGGAGTTCGCGCAGGCGGCGGCGCGCGGGGGCTTCGTCGTCGACAACGAGTATCTTCAGCGGCGCGTCAAGCATGTGCCCTCTCCATCCGCGCCGCCGGGCGGTAGGGCATGCGGATGTGCACCTCGTAGCGATCCCTGCCGGCGCGCGTCTCGAGGCTTGCCTCGGCATCGAAGTGCAGTGCAAGGCGCTCGCGAATGTTGTCCATCGCCATCTTGTTGCCCGCGTGGTGGTTGCCGGAGAACTTATACGGATTTTTCAGGACGGCGTGAATCTCGCCGCGGCGCAGAAAGATGTTGATCGCGATGGCCCCGGGCGCGCCGGATGGCTCGACACCGTGATACACGGCATTCTCCAGCAGCGGCTGCAGCACCAGCGGCGGCACGAGTGCGTCACCCGGCATGTTCTCCACGTGCCACTCGACCTCCAGACGGTCCCCCAGGCGAAGTTTTTCCAGATTGAGATACTGCCGACACAGTTCGATTTCGTCGGCGAGCGGCGCAAGCTGCCGGTTGTCGCGCATCAGCACCCGAAACAGGTCGGCCAGGTCCTCCAATGCGGTCTCCGCGCGTCGAGGTTCGGAACGGACGAGCGATAGCACGGCGTTGATGCTGTTGAACAGGAAATGCGGCCGTATCCGCGCCTGCAGCGCCTGCAGCCGCGCCTCGGTGATTGCCGGCGACAACGCCTTGGTGCGCAGGTGAAAGTAGCCCAGCAACAGGCCCGCGGTAAGCAGAGAGAACACGGCATGTCTGAGCACCCCGGTCGACCCGACCTCTATGCCGAGCGTTGCCAGCAAGGCATCGAGCGCGATCGTCGTTCCCAGGTTAATGCCAAGGATCATCATCACGCCGGTGCGATACGGCAGGCGCTCGAGCCACGGCGCGAGCGCGTACAGCAGCAGCAGGTTCGCCAGCAGGTACGGCTCAACGATCGCCGCGGTGTCGAACCACGCCGCAGAAAACGCGTCCCAGCGCGGCTCGCGGTCGAAGGCCACAACGAGCGCGAGGCCGTTAACCGCGAGCAGGATGCGCAACACCGTCCCCAGATTACGTAGCTCGGGGAGCCGAGGCGGATTTGGCTTTTGATTTATAATCGCGCGCATCGTTTGCTGCTGTCGGCCTGGCGCCGCAGTTGTCACGCAATTCCGCCGCTGCAGGCGGCGTGAACGGGGCTTCGCCGTCCGGCTATTGTGGGGAAGAGCCTGCGGCGAGGCAAGCTATGTCCAAAGACACGTCCCGCGACAAGCCAGATGCTGGCGCAGCGCCCGAGCGCGCCTGGTCGGGGCGTTTCGGTGAACCGATGTCCGAGCGCATGCAGCGCTTTAACGCATCGGTCGACACCGACCGCCGCCTGGCCGCCGTCGACATTGCCGGATCGCTTGCGCATGCGCACATGCTCGCGGCCACCGGCATCCTCTCCGCCGCCGATCTCGCGGCCATCGAGCGTGGCCTGAAGCAGATACAGGGCGAGATCGAGCGCGGCGAATTCGTCTGGAAGCGTGCGCTCGAAGACGTGCACATGAATATCGAGATGCGGCTGACGGAACTCGCCGGTGATGCCGGCAAGCGGCTGCACACGGCGCGCTCGCGCAACGACCAGGTCGCGACCGACACGCGGCTGTGGCTGCGCGGTGCAATCGATGCACTGGTCGTGCGCTTGCGCGCGCTTCGGGTCGCGTTCATCGACCTCGCGGAGCAGCACGCTGCCACGGTCATGCCGGGCTTGACCCACCTGCAGGTTGCCCAACCGGTGACCTTCGGCCATCACCTCCTCGCCTATGAAGCGATGCTGGCCCGCGACGCCGAACGCCTCGGCGATTGCCGGCGTCGGGTCAACCGCTTGCCCTTGGGCAGCGCTGCGCTCGCCGGCACCAGCTATCCGATCGATCGGCAGCGGGTTGCGGAGGAGCTCGGCTTCGAGGCGCTTGGTGCCAATTCCCTCGACGCCGTTTCCGATCGCGATTTCGCGATCGAATTCGCCGCCGCCGCGGCCCTGATCATGGTGCATCTGTCGCGCTTTGCCGAAGAACTCATTATCTGGTCGAACCCGCGTTTTGGTTGGGTGACAATCGCCGATCGATTCTGCAGCGGCAGTTCGATCATGCCGCAAAAAAGGAATCCGGACGTCGCCGAGTTAGTGCGCGGCAAGAGCGCGCGCGTCATCGGCGACGTTACGGCCCTGCTGGTGTTGATGAAGGCGCAGCCGCTGGCCTACAACAAGGACAACCAGGAAGACAAGCGGCCGCTGTTCGACACCGTGGACACGGTGGACGACTGCCTAGCCATCATGACCGACCTCGTGGCAACCGGGCTCGAGCCGGAGCCTGAGCGCATGCGCGCAGCAGCGATGGAGGGTTTCGCCACGGCAACCGACTTCGCCGATTATCTGGTGCGCAAAGGCCTGCCGTTCCGCGACGCGCACGAGGCCGCGGCGCGCGCCGTTCGACACGCCGAGAACCAGGGCTGCGAGCTGTCCGCGCTTACGCTCGCCGACTTGCGCCGCTTCGCGCCGCTCGTCGACGATGACGTTTATGCCGTGCTCACCCTCGACGGCTCGGTAGCCAGCCGCAATCACCCGGGGGGTACCGCGCCGCTCCAGGTACGTGCCGCCGCACGGACCGCGCGCGCGGCGCTCGACGTGCCATTCCCGGGCGCGGCAGGCGGAAACCGCATCGGGCCACAACGCCACCCAACCAGTCAGGAGTAAGTCCAATGTCCACGAACGCAAAGAAAACTACCTTCATCGGCTTGGGCGTGATGGGGTTCCCGATGGCAGGTCACCTCGCCGGCGCCGGGCACGACGTCACCGTCTACAACCGCACTCCGGCCAAAGCCGCACAGTGGACGCAAAAGCACGGCGGCAAGTCCGCGCCGACGCCGGCTGCCGCCGCCATGGGCGCCGAATGCGTCATGCTCTGCGTCGGCAACGACAACGATGTTCGCGCGGTGACGCTGGGCGAGAACGGCGTGCTGTCAGCGATGGCCTCCGGCACGATGCTGGTCGATCACACCACGGCCTCGGCGATCGTGGCGCGTGAACTCTATGCCGCGGCGAAGGCGCATGGCGTGGGCTTTCTCGACGCGCCGGTCTCGGGCGGCCAGGCGGGGGCGGAGAATGGCAAGCTAACCATCATGGTCGGCGGCGATGCCGATGTGTTCGCGCGCGCCGAGCCGATCATCGCCTGCTACGCGCGCGCGGTCGCCCTGATGGGTGGGCCGGGTTCGGGACAGCTAACCAAGATGGTCAACCAGGTCTGCATCGCCGGCCTGGTGCAAGCCCTCGCCGAGGGCATCCAATTCGGTCGGCGCGCCGGGCTCGACGTCGAGCGTGTCCTGGACGTCATCGGCAAGGGCGCGGCGCAGTCGTGGCAGATGGACAATCGCGGCAAGACAATGGCCGCAGACAAGTTCGAATTCGGTTTTGCCGTTGACTGGATGCGCAAGGATCTGGGGATGGCCATTGCCGAAGCAAGGAGCAACGGCGCCGAGCTGCCCGTCACCGCGCTGGTCGATCAGTTCTACGCCCGGATTCAGGCACGCGGCGGCGGACGCTGGGATACGTCAAGCCTGATCCGCCTGCTGCGCGACGCGGCCTAGCGCACCCTTCGCCCATCTTTGCGCCGCGGCAACGGCAGCCGGCTACAGGCCGCCGCTGCCCAGCGCCCTGCCCGGGACGCGGTGTGCGCCGCTAGTGGGCGGCGAGATCGTCGAGGGCGATCTCGAAGGTGATCTCGGCGGTCTTGGCCAGCATCAAGGTCGCCGAGCAGTACTTTTCCTTCGATAGCTTCACGGCACGTTCCACCTGCGCCGGATTGAGCCCTTTGCCTGTCACCCGGTATTTCAGATGGATGCGGGTGAAGACCTTGGGGTCCGCTTCGGCCCGCTCGGCCTCGGCCTCGACCACGCAGTCCGACACCGGCTGGCGGCCCTTGCGCAGGATCCAGATAACGTCAAATGCGGTACAGGCCGCCGTGCCCGCGAGCACCAACTCCATCGGCCGCGGGCCCAGGTTGCGGCCGCCGGCTTCGGCAGCGCCGTCGACAATCAGGGCGTGGCCACTGCCCGTTTCTGCGACGAAGTGCACCCCTTCGACCCACTTGATTCGCGCCTTCATGCCGCACCTCCCGGCCACCAACAACATGATTTATGTTGCGCAATCAAAGCCCAATCAAAGCTCTGCAACTGTTGCATTCATGCCAACGGCGCGGCGGCGGGAACCGGCAGGCCACTTGCGTTGTGCGCTGCAATATGCGACGATCTTTTCAACCTTGTGGCTTGGGCCTTTGCGCCTCGGTTACAGGTCATTCCTCCATCCTCCTCCTATGGCGGAATGCTTACGCGGCCCCTCGGCCGCGTTTTTTTGCACTGCGGCGCACCCGTCTCGGCGCGGGCCCCGGTTTGACACCCCGAGCAGCGGCGTATTATCATCCAAGACTTTGCAAAATTGAACCCGGAGTACCTCTTGGCACGGGGTCCCGACTTTTTCCGGGCTTTTCGGAGTATTTCGGCATGAAGACCTATTCCGCCAAACCGCAGGATGTGCAGCGCGATTGGTACGTCGTCGATGCGAGCGACAAGGTGCTCGGACGTCTTGCAAGCGCCATCGCGCACCGCCTGCGGGGCAAGCATAAGCCGATCTATACGCCGCATATCGACACCGGGGATTTCATTGTCGTGACCAATGTCGACAAGATCCGGGTCACCGGCAACAAGCTGGAGGGCAAGCTCTACCACCGCCACAGCGGCTACCCTGGCGGGATCCGGACAACCACTCTGGGCAAGTTGCAACGGCGCTTTCCAGGCCGTGTGCTCGAGCACGCGGTCAAGGGCATGCTGCCCAAGGGGCCGTTGGGTTACGCGATGCTGAAGAAACTCAAGTGCTACGCCGGTGCGGCGCACCCGCACGCGCCGCAGCAGCCAAAGACCCTTGATCTCTAAGGCTTATCGATGATCGGTAATTACTACTACGGTACCGGCCGGCGCAAGAGCGCCGTGGCGCGGGTGTTCATTCGCCAGGGTTCGGGCAAGTTCACGGTAAACGACAAGCCGGTCGACGAATTCTTTACCCGCGAAACGGGGCGCATGGTCGTGCGCCAGCCGCTTAAGCTGGTCAACCACGAGGCGACCTTCGACATCATGGTCAACGTGCATGGCGGCGGTGAGTCGGGTCAGGCAGGCGCGGTGCGGCACGGCATCACCCGTGCCCTTATCGACTACGACGTGCAGCTCAAGCCGACGCTGTCGAAGGCCGGCTTGGTAACCCGCGACGCGCGCGAGGTCGAGCGCAAGAAGGTCGGTCTGCACAAGGCCCGACGGCGCAAGCAGTTCTCCAAACGTTAAGCGGTAGGCCGCTCGCCGGCCGGATATCCCCGGGGGCCGCCACGACGCGGCCCTCAGCTTTTGTGGGGGACAATTAGGGCACCGAAGCTGCGGCGCGTTATATTCCATTGTCATAAACTGGCGGTGCCGGTGTTAGAATCCGCCGAGGCTTAGGGGCATCATGATCAAGGTCGGCATTGTCGGCGGGACGGGCTACACCGGGGTCGAACTGCTGCGCCTGCTCGCCCGGCATCCCCAGGCGGAGGTGCGCACGATTACCTCGCGCAAGGAAGCCGGGATGCAGGTCGCCGAGATGTTCCCCAGCTTGCGCGGCGTGGATCCGGGGCGGGATCTTCGCTACAGCGATCCAGAACAAGCGGACCTGAAGGGCTGTGATCTGGTGTTTTTCGCCACCCCGCATGGAGTGGCGATGGCCCAAGCGCGCGAGTTGACGGCGGCGGGCGTGAAGCTGATCGACCTTGCGGCCGATTTCCGGCTTCATGACCCGGCGGAGTTCGAGCGCTGGTACAAAATGCCGCACGCCTGCCCGGAGCTTTTAGCCGAGGCGGTGTATGGCCTGCCGGAAATGCATCGCGAGGCGATCAAAACCGCGCGCATCGTCGGCAATCCGGGGTGTTATCCGACCGCCATCCAATTGGGCTTCCTGCCGTTGGTGGAAGCCGGTGTCATCGATCCGGTGCACCTGATCGCCGACGCCAAGTCGGGCGTTTCCGGCGCGGGGCGCAAAACGGAACTCGCGCTCATGTTCAGCGAGGCCGCCGACAACTTCAAGGCCTACAGCGTTGGCGGTCACCGCCATCATCCTGAAATCGTGCAGGGCTTGAACGGCCTCAGCAAGGGCCCTGTTACCTTGGTGTTCACGCCGCACCTGACGCCGATGATTCGCGGAATTCATGCCACGCTGTATGCGCGCCTGACCCAGCCCGACATTGACCTGCAGCGCCTCTACGAGGCGCGCTTCGCCGGCGAGCCGTTCGTCGACGTGATGCCACCGGGAAGCCATCCCGAAACGCGGTCGGTGCGCGCATCGAACATCTGCCGGATCGCCGTGCATCGCCCGCAAGGCGGCGACACGGTGGTTGTCCTTGCGGTCGTGGACAACTTGGTCAAGGGGGCGGCAGGCCAGGCGGTGCAGAACATGAATCTGATGTTTGGTCTGCCCGAGACAACAGGCCTGTTGGCGCCACCGGTGCTGCCCTAATGCTGCCGACCCTGCGCGGCCTCGGACGACGGGTGCGCCAGACCTTTGGCATCAGCGCACCCCGGATGGCGGTGCGCACGCGCCTGTCGTGGCGCTGGCGTCTGCCCGCGCTGCTTGGGTTGCTCACACTGATCGCTGGCATGTGGTGGTGGGGCTTCGACTTCGGCCAGTTTCTCGGCGGCTTCAACCGCGGCGCGGTCGCCGAGCAGCAGGCCAAGCTGGAAGCCGAAGCGGCCGCGCTGAAGGGCGAGAACATCCGCCTGCGCACCAGGCTCGCAGCGCTCGAAAGCGAGCTTAACGTGACACGCGGCGCCCAGACGACGCTGTCGCAGCAGGTGCTGAACCTGCAGAGCGAGAATACGCAGATGCAGGAGGATCTCGCGTTCCTGCGTACGCTGTTCAGCGATTCAGGCAAGCCGGGCACGGTATCCATTCAGCACCTCAAGGCGGAAAAGGATCGCGACGACGTGTATCGTTTCAGCATGCTGGTGGTGCGTGGCGGCAATCCAAGCGATGAGTTCTCCGGGCAGCTGACGCTACTCGCCAACGTCGCCGCGGGCGGGCACAGCGCGACTCTGACACTTCCCGACGACCAGCCGGACACCGCGACGGCGCTGACGCTAAAATTCAAGTATTATCAGCGAGTTGAAGGAACCTTCCGCGTTCCCCCCGGCGGTCAGCTGCGGAGCCTTCAGGCGCGTGTCGTTGAACCCGGACAATCGTTACCCAAGGCGACACGGAACTTGAATCTCATGTAGGAGAGTCCCATGTTTGAACGCAAGAAGCCGCCCCAGCCCAAGCGCATTGACAGCCTCATCGGCGCCGGCACGATCGTCGATGGCGATGTGACCTTTTCCGGCGGCCTGCGCGTCGACGGCGCAGTGCGCGGGAAGGTTGCCACAGTCGACAGCCAGCCGGCGACCTTGGTCTTGAGCGAGCAGGCGCGGATCGAAGGCGAAGTCCGGGTCTCGCACGTGGTTATCAACGGGGTAGTCAACGGGCCGGTAACGGCCAACGACTATTTGGAACTGCAGGCGAAGGCGCGGGTCAACGGTGATGTGGTGTACCGAACGCTGGAAATGCACGTCGGCGCCGTCGTGCAGGGCAAACTGATGCACGCCGAGCAGGAATCGGCGGCGGTGGTCGAGCTCAGGCGCGCGACTGGCGAGTGAGTTCTCGCCGCGCGGCGTTGACCACACCACGGCTGTCTGCTAAGTTGTGCGTAGTAACCCAGGAGTTGGCAATGAACGCAATTACGGAGATGCCCGCCCCGCTAGTCTTCACCGACGCGGCGGCGACGAAAGTGAAATCACTGATCGATGAGGAAGGCAACCCCGAACTCAAGCTGCGGGTGTTTGTCACCGGCGGCGGCTGCTCCGGTTTTCAGTACGGCTTCACCTTTGACGAAGAAGCCGCGGAAGACGATACGCGCATGGAAAAGAACGGCGTCACGCTGCTCATCGATGCGATGAGCTACCAGTACTTGGTCGGTGCGGAGATCGACTACCAGGAAGGCCTGGAAGGCGCGCAGTTCGTGATCAAGAACCCGCAGGCGACCACCACCTGTGGCTGCGGGTCGTCGTTCTCCGTCTAGGGCGTGGTGGACGGAACTCAAACGGGGGCGTGAGCCCCCGTTTTGCATTCATAGCCGCGCGGCCTAGGCACGGTAGATCGCGCCGAGAATGCGCGGGCCGCGCGCACCGGTCACGCTGGGCAGGCCCGCGGCGCGCCCGGCAAGTGCTTCGCGCGCGAGCCAGGCGAACGCGAGCGCCTCCACGTCGTGCGCCGGAACGCCGAGCACGGCGGTAGTGGCCGCGCGCCGCGGCAACAGTGCGGTCTCGAGGTCATGCATCAAAGCGGTGTTGTTCGTCCCCCCTCCGCAGACCAGAACCTCGGTCGCGGCGCCACAATGCACCGTGACCGCATCGGCGACGGTCTGCGCGGTCAGCGCCATGAGCGTTCGCTGCACATCCACCGCACGCACCGGTGCCTGCAGCCGCGCCAAGTGCTGTTCGACCCACGCCAGGTGGAACCGGTCGCGCCCGGTGCTCTTCGGCGGCGGCAGCGCAAAATAGGCGTCGGCCTTGAAGGCGGCGAGCAGCCCGGCAATGACCTGGCCGGCGGCGCCCCATGCACCGTCGCGATCGAACGACGCGCCTGTTTGGCGTTCGCACCAGGCGTCAAGCAGCGTGTTGCCCGGCCCGGAGTCGAAGCCGCGCACGCGCCCGCCCGGCGCCAAGTCGGTGAGGTTGGCGATGCCGCCGAGATTGACGACCACGCGGTGCCGGTCCGCGGTGCCAAACAGCGCCGCGTGGAGTGCCGGCGCAAGCGGCGCGCCCTGGCCGCCTGCGGCGACGTCGCGGCTGCGAAAGTCGGCGACGACGGTGATGTTCGTGAGTTCGGCCAGCCGCGCCGGATTGGCGAGTTGCATGGTGTACCCCAGCTCGGGGCGATGGCGGACCGTCTGGCCGTGGAGTCCGATCGCAGTGATTGCGCGCGCAGCCAGGCTAGCCTGGGCGAGAACGTCGTCGACCACGACCGCGCAGCAGTCCATCAGCGCGTTGGCCGCGAGGCCGGCGCGATGGATCTCGTCGACCCCGGAGCGTTGCAGCGCGTGGAGTTCAAGTCGCAGCGGTTCGGGGAATGTTGCATGCGCCCGGGCGAGCGTGCGTGGTAGAACAGCGCTGAAATCGGCAAGGACCGCGTCGACCCCGTCGACGCTCGTCCCCGACATCAGGCCGATATAGTGCTCGGGGGCCAAACCGCGCTTACTCGCCGCCGGCGAGTACCATGCCCCGCCCCAGAGCGAGCTCTTCGCCGAGGGGCGCCATCTGCGCCCGATACGCGGCCCGCTCTGCCGCAAGGACGGGCTGAGCGTTGGGCAGTGCGACGGTAAGCGGATTCTCTTGCACGTTGTCGACGCGAAATTCGTAATGCAGATGCGGGCCGGTCGCCCAGCCGGTCATGCCGACATAGCCGATCACCTCGCCTTGGCTCACGTGCATCCCGCGCTTCAAACCAGGCGCGAACCGGGACAGGTGCGCGTAAACGGTCGAATACGAGCCCGCATGCTGCAGCGTGACCACGTTGCCGTAGCCACCCTGCCAGCCAGCGAATGTCACCTTGCCCGCGCCCGCCGCATACACCTGCGTTCCGGTCGGCGCGGCAAAATCAACCCCCTTGTGTGCGCGCCAGATCTTCAGGAAAGGGTGAAATCTCTCCAGCGAGAACCCCGAGGTGATACGCGTGAACGCAACGGGCGAACGCAGAAAGGCCTTCTTCAAGCTCCGGCCGTCCTCGCCGTAATAGCCGTCGCTGCCGTCGGGCGAACGCCACAGGAAGGCCCGATAGGTGGCTCCCTTGTTGACGAATTCGGCGGCAACGATTCGTCCGGCCCCGGCAGGTTCGCCGTCGCTGCGGCGCACTTCGTAGACGACGCTGAACCGGTCGCCGCGGCGCAAGTCGTGCAGGAAGTCGACATCGCCGGAAAAGATGTCCGCGAGTTGGGTCGTGACCGCATCGGGCAGCCCGACCGCATCGGCCGCGGCAAAAAGGGAACTGCGGACTTCGTTGGCGCGCAACTCGAGGCTTACCGCCACCTCCGGTTGCAGCGATTGCACCGAGAAAAGCGCACCGTCTCGATCAATGGCCAGAATCTCGCCGTTCTGAGCCGGGTAGCGAAGGCTGAGCAAGCGTCCGTCGGCATCGGTCTTGACACGCAGGGGCTTGCCCGGGCGAAGCTGGTACAGAAGGCGCGCTCGGGCATCGGTACGAAGGAAGTTCTGCGCCGCCGTATCGGCCACGCCTAGCCGCGCCAGCACGCCGCCGAGCGTGTCACCGCGACGGACGCGCTCCTCGCGCCAATACGTTTCGTCGACCGTCGGCGGTGCAACATTGGGCCGCGACAGGCCGCGCACAATGGGCTCCGTCGGCACGATCTCCGTCGTCGTCCCCGGTGCGAGTCCGAACGCGGCCACCGCGCTCAGCGTCGTGATCACGATGGCCACCACGATATGCGGAGTGCCGCTGCGCGCAACGAGGACCGAAGCGCTTTGCGCTAGAATTGCGACGAATCTGCTCAATACGGCTCCGGCCGATCTGCCCCCATGCGCCTCGCGCGGTGCGGATTGTAACAGAAGAATGACGCGATGAAACCCGACCTCGCCCATCAAATTGCCGTGTTCAAGCGCGGCGCCGACGAGCTGATCGTCGAGGCCGAGCTTGTCGAGAAGCTCGGGCGCGGGAAACCTCTGCGCATCAAGGAAGGATTCGACCCGACCCGGCCGGACCTGCACCTCGGGCACACGGTGCAGTTCAATAAATTGCGGCAGCTGCAGGATCTTGGCCACCACATCATTTTCCTAATCGGCGACTTCACCGGCATGATCGGCGATCCGACCGGTCGCAATCTGACCCGACCGCCACTCACGGCCGAGGAGCTTGCGGCGAACGCCAAAACCTATACCGATCAGGTATTCCTCATCCTGGATCGCGCCAAGACTGAAGTTGCGTTCAACTCGAAGTGGCTTGCCGCGCTCGGTGCCGACGGCATGATCCGCCTCGCGGCGAAGTACACGGTTGCCCGAATGCTCGAACGGGACGACTTCGCCAAGCGCTATCGCGAGGGCCAGCCGATCGCTGTGCACGAGTTTCTCTATCCGCTGGCGCAGGGCTACGACTCGGTCGCCCTGAAGGCAGACGTCGAGCTTGGCGGCACGGACCAGAAATTCAACCTGCTGGTCGGCCGCGAGTTGCAGCGGCATTACGGCCAGGAACCACAGGTCATCCTGACGCTGCCGTTGCTCGAAGGGCTAGACGGTGTAAATAAAATGTCGAAGTCACTCGACAATTACGTCGGCATCACCGAGCCGGCGGCGGAAATGTTTGGCAAGCTCATGTCGATTTCCGACGAACTGATGTGGCGTTACTACGATCTGCTGTCGTTTCGACCGCAGGAAGAAATCGCGTCGCTCCGCCGCGCATGCGCAGAAGGACGCAACCCGCGCGACGCCAAGGTGATGCTGGCGCAGGAGATCGTGGCGCGCTTTCATGGTCAGCCGGCCGCGGAACATGCTCTCGCGGAATTCGAAGCACGTTTCAAGCAGGGCGCGCTTCCACAAACGATGCCGGAGGTCACGCTGCGTACGAACGGCGTGGGCCTGCCCATCGCCCAGCTGGCCAAGCAGGCGGGGATTGTAGACTCGACGTCTGAGGCACTGCGCCTAATTACGCAGCGCGGTCTGAAACTCGATGGCGAAGTGATTACCGACAAGTCGCTCGTCGTGCCCTCGGGGGCAACGGTGATCGTCCAAGCCGGGAAGCGCAAGTTCGCGCGAGTGGCGATCCTTTAGCCCGGCTACATGACCCCGGGATTGCCGGTCACGCCGACGAGTCTCGGGCGACTGGGCACCCGTGGCACGATCGTTTTCTGCGCCTTGAGATAGCGTCCCACCAGCTCCCAAATCGGCTCGCCGCCGCTCGCGCGTGCATCCTCCGTCACCGGGGCCCAGCCGGCTACCCTGTAGCGCTTGCCCGCCTCAATGGGCCTGCCGCGCAGCTGCATGCCGCTGATGCGCGCGCCCATGCGTGCGCCAGGATCACACGTGTACTGCAGGCCGCCCACGCGCACCATGTCCCCGCCTTGCTGATAATAAGGATCCGGATTGAAGAGGTTGTCGGCAACATCTTCCAGAATCGCCTTGATTGTCTCGCCGCTGAAGGCCGTCACCGTGACCGTGGGATAGGTGATGGCCGTTTGCTCCAGCAGATGCTCGTAGGTGATCGCCTGACCGGGCAGCAGCGTGGTACCCCAGCGAAACCCGGGTGAGAAGGCAATCTCGGCATCCTTCTCAGCCATCAGCGCTTCAAGGAGCAGCTGATCGAAGGTGCCGTTGAAATTGCCGCGGCGGTAAAGCAGGCCCTCGGTGACGGCCAGCGGTTCTGCAAGCCTTGATGCGTAAGGCGCGCGCAGCCTGGCAATCAGTGCCGCCATGTCGGCATCGGCAGCCAGGAGATTCGAAAACACGGGTAGCAGCTTGTAGCGGATCTCCGCGAGCGCGCCGCTGCGGTAGCCGATGTCGACCACCGCCAGGAACTTGCCGTTGCAACCCGCGTTGGTAACCAGCGTCTTGCCGCGGGAATTGGCGACGATGATCGGCTGCGGTACGCCGTCGTGCGTGTGGCCGCCAAGGATAAGGTCGATGCCGCCGACACGCGATGCGAGCTTCAGATCGACGTCCATGCCGTTGTGCGACAGCAGCACGACGATCTGCGCGCCCTTGCTCCGCACCTCATCGACCGTGGCCTGCAGCTCCTCTTCGCGAATCCCAAAGGTCCAATCGGGAACGAATGAACGCGGGTGTGCGATCGGCGTGTACGGAAACGCCTGACCGATGATCGCGACCAGAACCCCGTTTGCCTCGCGCAATGTGTAGGCGGGAAATACCGGGTCGCCGAAGTCCGTGGTACGCACGTTCTGTGCGACGAAATCGATCCGACCGTTCAACTCGCGCGCAATGATTTCCTTGACCCGCTCCGCGCCATAGGTGAATTCCCAGTGCGCGGTCATGACGTCAACCCCGAGCAGGCGCGTCGCCTCGACCATGTCCTGGCCCCTGGTCCATAGCGCCAAGGCCGAGCCCTGCCAGGTATCGCCGCCATCGAGGACCAGCGCGCCGGGGCGTTCGGCCTTCAGCTGCTTGATCAGGGTCGCGAGGTGGGCAAACCCGCCAACCGCACCGTACACGCGCGCCGCGTGCGTGAAGTCGACGCAGCTCAAGGCGTACGCGTCACGGCTTCCGGCTTGAACCCCGTAGCGCTTCAGCAGCGCCTCCCCGACGAGATGCGGCGGCCGCCCCGCCGCGTTGCCCACACCGAGATTGCAGTCCGGTTCGCGGAAGAAATTGGGCAGCAGCTGTGCGTGGCAGTCTGTGAAGTGCAGCAGGTGAACGTTGCCGAATCGCGGCAGCGCGTAAAACGCCTCCCCGTCACGATTTGCACCCCCGGGGTCGGCAGCATGCGCCTCGACGGCGAGACCGGCGGCCGACGCGGCGGTCAAGATGTGCAGGAACTCGCGGCGGTTCACCGCCCGACTATAGCATCGCTGCTCGGGCGCAGTCGGTCACTCATTGGTTGACGGGCGACGCCGGATCGAGCAACAGCGCGGTGACATCCTTGATCTGCTGTTCGGTGAGGATTCCCTGGTAGCCGAAGCGCGGCATAGTGGAGCAAGCGGCAAACGCCTCTGAGTTGTAGATCTTGCCAAACGCGTAGCGCTGCACTTCGACGCTTAGGCCACGAAGTTTGCCGTACTGGTAAAGGCTGGGTCCGAGCGTGCCGAACGCCAATTCGGTCCCCGACAGCCGATGGCAGGCGTAGCAGTTGCCGCCGGCGGGGGCTTGGGGGTCGTCGGAAAATTGCTTGCCGCGTCCCTCCTGCGCGATGCGCTCGCCATTCTTCCAGTCACCGAGGAGCTTGCCGTCGGCCGGGTAGCGGACGGTCGCCAGGTTCGCCCGCTCGATCCGCGCCGCAACGTCCGGCGCCAGCGCCGCGCCGCGCGCAGCGCTGCATGCCCGCTGCGTGTCGTCTTGCTGCAGGCGATCGATCCCCGCCTGGCCGGCGGAGACAAACGACCCCTTGAGGGCGGCCGCGACCCGGGGCGCAAGTTCATCCTCGCTGCCGGTCGTATTACAGCCGCCGGTGATCAACGCGCCCAAGCCCAGGAAGAACCATCTCACCGCTGGTCGCATCGCGGCGCAATCATCGCTTGATGCCGGGCGCATCGAAAGGCGCGCCGTTGGCATTGCGCGCCAGATACATCGTCAGCGCGATCGCCGCGTCGGAACCGAGCACCAGCTCGGGAAACCGTTGCTGCCGAAAGCAATCGTAGAGCCGCCACTCGAAGGTGCGCAGCTCGCCCTGCGAGACCCGATAGGCGGGCCATGTCGTGTACGCCTTCTGCGCGCCCTCTGGCGTCATGAGGTCTGGCAGATCCTGCAACCGAATGCGCTTGCCTTCCTCGCCGTGGCAGGTGGAGCAGGCGAAATCGTGGGTCCCAGCGCGAAAGAAAAACAAAGCTTCGCCGACGCGGTAGGCCTCGATCTCCTTCGGGTGGCGCAATGAAACATCCATTTTCGCGCCCCGCGACTCGGACGCCACGTAAGCCGTGAGGGCCTCCAGGTCGGACTTGTGCTCGTTGCCGTCGCCGAAAGGGTTGCGCCTGGCGTCCGCCTCGGTGTAACCCTGCAGCCGGACCATGCACCACACCAGGCGGGTCTCGAGATCCTGCACCCGGTCGGCGTCGGGAAAGTAGCGCGGCAGCCGCGCGTAGGCGCCCTTGACCACGCCCTCGCCCAGGCCAAGATCGCAGCCTTGCAGCGACACCTGCCTCGGCCCTCGCTTCTGCTGCCACAGATCGGCCCCGCGCAGCTCCCACAGCTCGGCTGGATTGCCATCCTGCAGCAGGGCGCGATACTTGGCGATCTCGTAGCTGGTCGAGCCCTGCGCCAGCGCGCCCGAGGCCAGCGCCAGCGTGCACAACGCGACCACACCGCGCGCGCTGTTCATGCGACTGCCGTGACGTCGGTCCGCGCGTCCCCGCGGCTGTCGGTCCACGACACCGTTATCTTGTCGCCCTTTGCTCCGCCCTTGAACTTGAAGGACAGAAACGGATTCTTCGATACCGCGGTTCCCCATTGTGCCGAGAGCACCGTCTTGTCGTTCCAGGTCACGGTGACGGTCTGGATAAACCACGCCGGAATCGTCTGGCCCTGCGCGTCCTTGCGCTGCCCGGTCTCCATTTCGTGGCTCATGAGCACCTTGACCTCGGTCGAGTCGCCGACGAGGCTGGCGCGAATCTTCATCGGTTCGCCCATCTTTAGCCCCCGCAGCCGCCCAGGGTGACTTTTACTTCCTTGGTTGCGAGGAAGTATCTTCCGTCGGCCCGCACCAAGGCGTAGATGTTCGAAGTTTGCGCCATCTTGACCCGCGTCGAGATGGCCGGCTCGGTACCCGGGGGTATATCGAAAACTGCGGCGAGAGGGTTCGGATTTTTTTCGATCAGGATCGCGATCGACTCGGTCTTAGGGATGTTACTGACGACGCCGACCGGAACCACCGCGCCGTTCTCGGCGATTTCCGGCGTTTGCAGGAAGACGATGTCCTTGCTTTGCTTTGCCTCGACGCTTCCCAGCGCCTGCATCGCCTCGGCCGGGCTGTGGGTGTCGAACGCGGCACGGTTCCAGGGCGGCGCC
This sequence comes from Casimicrobiaceae bacterium, assembly GCA_035939595.1. Lineage (GTDB taxonomy): Bacteria > Pseudomonadota > Gammaproteobacteria > Burkholderiales > Casimicrobiaceae > PALSA-1003. Next base: position 8,398 of record DASZFQ010000195.1, on the reverse strand, counting down.
CGTAGCTCCGCGGCGTCTGCGGGCTTGGGCCATCCGGCCGCCGCAAGCAGGCCGAGGAGCGTGACGCCCGCTCCCGATTGCACCAGTACCCTGCGGCGTCGATCCATTGCGCATCTCCGGCTATGCACTCGCCATTCTAGCAAGCCGCGTCCGGAGCTCCCACGACAAACGCTCCGGCTCGCGCCCGCGTTGTCTTGCGTGGCAGCGCCGAGGCGGAACGGTCAGTGGATCGTTGCGTTGGCGAGAAAGCGAAGCAGAGCGCCGGATTTGAGCCGGTAGGCGCCGTCGCCCACGTACTCGGCGTCGTCGAGATCCTCGCGCACAAACGTGACCTCGGTTGCGCCGAGCTTGAGCTCCATGACGACGTCGTCGGCCACGGTCATGCTATCCGGTATGCGCACGTACTCCGTTTCGAACACGACGCCGTTCACTTGCACGAAATCCGCGCCGCGCATCGCCTCGGCCAAGGGTATGGAGCCAGACTTCATCGTTTCGTCCCTGGCGGTGCCCGGGAAGGGCCGCCGACAACGCCAAGATTAGGCTGTTTGTCGCCGGTTCAAGTCAGGCGGGGTGCTGCAGCCGCGTACCGACGGCGGCTCAGGCGGCGCCAACCAGTTCGCGGACGAAGTTGGGGAGGGCGAAACCGGCGCGGTGCACGTCGCCGTTGTAGTACTGCAGGTCGCGAATCTTGCGTTGGGCTATACGGCGATCGACGTCAAGTGGTGTCAGATAGGCCGGACTGAGCGTAGCCGACGCGCTCGCCATCATCCACATCCCGCCGTACAACGGTACCGAGACGAGGTACGGGGTGACAATTGCGAACGCGCCGCGCAGGCTGGCAATCCCGGCGCGAATACGCTGCGGATGCGCGATAGGGGAGGCGAGGTGCAGCGTCAAAGCGCCGGTAGGATTGAGCCTTGCGGCACACGCGCGGTAAAAATCGGCGGTGTAGAGTGGCTCCGACGGCCCGCCCGGATCGGTGAGATCGAGCACGATCAGGTCGAAGGTCTCGGTCGCGCTACGAACGAACGCCAACCCGTCCTCGACCTTGAGCGTAAGACGGGGATCATTGAGCGCGCCCCGGTGCACCCGTTCGAAGTACTTGCGCGCGATATCGATGACTGCAAGATCGATCTCGACCATGGTCACCGACTTCATCGTCGCGTATTTCAGCAATTCTTCCGCTGAACCGCCGTCACCGCCGCCGATGATGAGCGCCCTTTCCGGCGCAGGATGCGCGATCGCTGCCGTATGGACGAGGTTCTCGTGATAGAAGAACTCATCCTTTTCCGAGGTCATGAAGTGGCCATCGAGCCGGAACAGCGTGCCGAAGGCGACGGTGTCGTGGACCTCGACCGCCTGGAAGGGCGACTGAAAGCGCTCGAACTCGCGCGCCGAGCGCACGAAAAAGCCGGTATCCTCGGTTAGGTATTCGGTGAGCAGCCCCGGTTGCACGTCGCCGGAGGACTTGCCATCAGGCATCGCGTCCTCCTCGATGGATCGCCTGAAATCTCGTGTGCTGCGGTGCAAGCACGTCCTGCATCGTGCGGAAAAGCTGCTCGGCCTTGGCCGTGTTGTCGGTCGTGTAGTTGCATACATACACGTCGATGGTCACGAAGCCGTGCTCCGGCCAAGTGTGGATTGCGAGATGCGATTCGGCCAGGAGCACCGTGCCGGTCACCCCCTGCGGCTCGAATTGAAAGAAGCGGTCCCCGACGACGGTCATGCCCGATGCTTCGGCCAGACGCAGGCATAACGCCCGCAACGGCCCTGCACCCAGCATCTCCGGCAGTTCGGCCGGGCAGCCATACCATTCTCCGAGCAGATGGATCCCGTCCATTTTTGTGCTCCCCCAGCGTCATAGTGCCTGGTTACAGTTTAGTGAAACTGGGTATTATTGCCCAAAATCGGTGCTTAGGCGATAATTTTAATGCTGTGCAGCAGCGCGACGTGGGCCCGAATATTCCCGGGCGCCGACCCGCGTCCCGACCGTGTCGTTTCCTCGCCCATGACCGCACCGTTGACCGTACCGACCCCGGCGTCCGCTACCGCCACCAAGCCGCTCCGGGATACGGCGTTGCTCGCTAACGCCGTCCGCGCGCTTGCGATGGACGCGGTGCAGGCAGCGAACTCCGGGCATCCCGGCATGCCCATGGGCATGGCCGAGATTGCCGTTGCCCTTTGGCAGCGCCATCTGCGGCACAATCCTGGCGATCCGCACTGGCCGGACCGCGATCGCTTCATCCTGTCCAATGGCCACGGGTCGATGCTGCAATATGCGCTGCTCCACTTGACCGGTTACGCCCTGCCGCTCGAGGAGCTCAAGCGCTTCCGCCAGTTGCACTCGAAGACGCCCGGGCATCCCGAAGTCGGCATCACGCCCGGCGTGGAGACCACCACCGGTCCACTGGGCCAGGGCCTGGCCAACGCGGTCGGCATGGCGCTCGCCGAGAGGCTGCTCGCGGCCGAATTCAACCGTCCCGGTCATCGCGTCGTGGATCATCACACCTATGTTTTCGTGGGGGACGGCTGCCTGATGGAGGGCATCTCGCACGAGGCCTGCTCGCTCGCCGGCACGCTCGGCCTGGGGAAGCTCATCGTCTTCTACGATGACAACGGGATTTCGATCGACGGCCACTGCAAGGGCTGGTTTACCGACGACACGCCGCGGCGGTTCGAGGCCTACGACTGGCATGTCATCAGCCGCGTCGACGGTCACGACGTCGACGCGGTCGACGCCGCCATTCGCGCGGCGCAGGCGGTCGCCGATCGTCCGACGCTCATTCAATGCAAGACAATCATCGGCAGGGGTTCGCCGAACCGCGCCGGCACCGAACTGGCGCATGGCCAGGCGCTGGGAGAAAAGGAAGTTGCGCTGACGCGCGCCGCACTCGGATGGAACTACCCGCCCTTCGAGATACCACCGGCCGTGTACGACGCGTGGAACGCGGCTGAGTCCGGGGCACGGCTGGAGCGCGATTGGAATGCTCGCTTCGCCGCTTACCGGGCGGCGCACCCGCAGCTTGCAGCCGAATTCCAGCGCCGCATGGCGAGCTCTTTGCCGGCGGCATTCGCAGCGCGCGCGGCGGCGTTGGTGCGGCAGCAGAACGACCGGGCCGAGTCGATCGCGACGCGCAAGGCCTCGCAGCAGGCGCTCGAAACGCTCGCTCCCGCGCTGCCGGAGTTGATCGGCGGCGCCGCGGATCTGACCGGGTCGGTGTTCACCAACTGGTCGGGCAGCAAGACGATCAGCGCGACCGAAACAGGCAATTACATCTATTTCGGCGTACGCGAATTCGCGATGAGCGCGATCGCCAACGGCCTGGCATTGCACCACGGATTCATTCCGTATGTTGGTACCTTCCTGACCTTCTCGGACTATGCGCGCAACGCGGTGCGCATGGCCGCACTGATGCGGCTGCGTTCCCTGTTCGTGTACACGCACGACTCGATCGGCCTGGGCGAAGACGGTCCGACGCACCAATCGATTGAACATGCGGCGGCGTTGCGCCTCATTCCCCATCTCGACCTATGGCGCCCCTGCGACACGGTCGAAGCGGCCCTGGCCTGGATCGTCGCGCTCGAGCGCGACAACGGCCCCACGTGCCTGCTTTTCACCCGCCAGAACGTGCCGTTTCAGAAGCGCGACGAGGCGCAGATTGCGGCGATCCGGCGTGGCGGATATGTGCTCGCCGACTGGGCCGAGGCGGAGGCGGCGAAACCGGTCATCCTCATCGCCACCGGCTCCGAAGTCGCGCTGGCGATGGGCGCTCGCGACGCGCTGGCGGCGGAGGGCGTCGCGGTGCGCGTCGTCTCGATGCCCTGTACGAGCCTTTTCGACCGCCAGCCAGTGGCCTACCGCGACTCGGTGCTGCCTCGCGGCATTCCGCGGGTCGCAGTCGAGGCCGGTATAACCGACTACTGGCGCAAATACGTCGGCCTCGACGGTGCCGTCGTCGGCATCGACAGCTTCGGCGAGTCCGCGCCCGCAGCCGCGCTCTTCAAGCACTTCGGGTTTACCGTCGACAACGTCGTCGCCGCCGTGCGGCGGGTGATCGGAACAGCTCCTCCCTCAGGAAAGGACCATGACTATCAAAGTCGCGATTAACGGCTACGGGCGCATCGGCCGCAACATCCTTCGCGCCCATTACGAAGATGGCAAAAAACACGATCTCGAGATCGTCGCCATCAATGACCTCGGCAGCGCGGAGACGAACGCCCACCTGACCCGCTACGACACGGTACACGGCAAGTTCCACGGCAAGATCGAGGTTGACGCCGATGCGCTGGTGGTCAACGGCGATCGCATCAGGGTTTTGGCCCTGAAGAATCCGGCCGACCTGCCATGGGCTACCCTTGGCGTGGACGTCGTGCTGGAGAGCACCGGATTGTTCACGACCAAGGAGAAGGCGTCCGCGCACCTCAAGGGCGGTGCCAAGAAAGTCGTGATCTCAGCGCCGGGTGGCAAGGACGTCGACGCGACGGTAGTCTACGGTGTCAATCACCATACCCTGAAGGCTGCGCACACCGTCATCTCGAATGCATCGTGTACGACCAATTGCCTCGCCCCGTTGGTCAAACCGCTGCACGACGCGATCGGCGTCGTCAACGGTCTGATGACGACCATTCACGCGTACACCAACGATCAGGTGCTCACCGACGTCTACCACGAGGACCTGCGCCGCGCGCGTTCGGCTACGATGAGCATGATTCCGACCAAGACCGGTGCGGCGGCGGCGCTCGGACTGGTCCTCCCCGAGCTTAACGGCAAGCTCGACGGTTACGCCATCCGCGTACCAACAATCAACGTCTCGATCGTCGATCTGTCGTTCATTGCCGCGCGTGACACGACCGTCGACGAGGTCAACGCGATCATGAAAGCGACCTCAGAGTCGGGTCCCCTCGCCGGTCTTCTGGGCTATAGTACCGGGCCGCTGGTATCGATCGATTTCAATCACGACCCGCGCTCGTCGGTTTTCGATGCGACGCTCACCAAGGTATCCGGTCGCCTGGTGAAGGTATCGTCCTGGTATGACAACGAGTGGGGGTTCTCGAACCGGATGCTGGACACGACGATGGCCCTGATGGCGGCGAAATAGGGCATCTTGCTGCCATGGCCAATCCCTTCACCGCTCATCCGGCCAGCGTTGGCGAGACTTACGGCCAGCACTTCCGTTTTGCGCTGACGTTCGGTGTGCGAATGACACTGGGCGGGCTCGCGGCGGCGATCCATGCGTTGCTTCCCTTCCTGTTCATAACGAGGGCCAGCCGAGCACTCGACGAACTCAACGCCATGCGCGACCGCAACGCCGCGCGCGCGGCGCGCGCCGGACCGCCCCCGCGATAACATGCCCACGTTCATGCGCCTCGCCGATGTGGACGTCGGGGGCAAGCGCGTCTTCATCCGTGCCGACCTCAACGTGCCTCAGGATGATCGTGGGGCGATAACCGACGACACGCGCATCCGTGCATCGCTGCCCGCGATCCGTGACGCGCTCGAGCGCGGCGCCGCCGTGATGGTAACTTCACATCTCGGCCGCCCGCAGGAGGGGCAGTTCAACAGTCGCGAATCGCTCGCGCCCATCGCCTCGCGCCTGGAAGACCTGCTCGGGCGCACGGTTCCCCTGATCGCAAACTGGGTCGATGGCGGAACCTGGCATGACAAGCTGCGGCCGGGCGATTTGGTGCTGCTCGAGAACTGCCGTTTCAACAGTGGCGAGAAGGCGGACGACGAGGCGCTGGCGCGGAAGATGGCGCGGCTGTGCGACGTTTATGTCAACGACGCCTTCGCGACTGCGCATCGTGCCGAGGCGACGACGCACGGAATCGCCCGCTTCGCTCGCCTCGCCTGCGCCGGCCCACTGCTGGCGGCGGAGCTCGACGCGCTGGGGCGGGCGCTGGCGCAACCGAAGCGGCCGTTGGTCGCCGTCGTCGGCGGCGCCAAAGTGTCGACCAAGCTCGGGGTCTTGGCCGCCCTCGCGGGCAAAGTCGACTGCCTCGTCGTGGGTGGCGGCATCGCCAACACGTTTTTACTGGCCGCCGGCGGCGATATCGGCCAATCGCTGGCAGAATCCGATCTCGCGGACGAGGCCCGGGCGATCCTCAACGCGTACCCGGGCAAGATACCTCTGCCGGTCGATGTCGTCACCGCGCGCGAACTGTCCGCGACGGCAACCCCGACGGTGAAGGCGGTCAGCGAGGTCGGTGGCGGCGACCGGATTCTCGATATCGGACCGCAGAGTATCCTGGCACTGCGCTCGACGATCGTCGGCGCCGGCACAATCGTCTGGAACGGCCCGGTTGGGGTATTCGAGTTCGATGCCTTTGCCGCGGGCACGCGAGCGCTCGCGCTCGCGATTGCCGGGTCGAGCGCCTTTTCGATCGCCGGAGGCGGCGACACGATTGCCGCAATCAACAAGTTCGGCGTCGCCGGACGCATCGGTTACATCTCCACCGCCGGCGGTGCCTTTCTGGAGTTCCTCGAAGGCAAAACCCTGCCGGCGGTGGCGATTCTGGAGCAGCGCGCTCTGGCGCCATGAGGCCCCCCGCGACTCCGGCACGTCTCGGATTAGGTGGGTCCGGCGGCGGCCGGGTCACGCCCGAGGATGTGGTCGACGACGGCAGCAGGCACTTGCTCTACGTTGCCGATCCAGGCAACGCGGTGGAAATCACCACGTACGATCACCGCGCGGTCGAACGCGCCCTGAAGTGCTAGGAGAGACAATGCAGCGCGCTACCAAGATTGTTGCCACCATCGGACCCGCGAGCAGCACCGCCGACGTGCTGAGCCGCATGCTCGCCGCGGGCGTTGACGTCGTGCGACTCAACTTCTCGCACGGCACCGCGGCCGACCACGGGCTGCGCGCGAAGCTGGTGCGCGACGCAGCGCGCGCCCTCGGCCGTGAAGTCGCCATCATGGCCGACCTGCAGGGCCCCAAGATTCGCATCGGCAAGCTGGCTAACGACAAGGTTACGCTCAGGACCGGGCAGGGCTTCATCCTCGATGCCGACTGCGAACTCGGCAATGAGGAGCGCGTCGGGCTCGACTACAAGGAACTGCCTCACGACGTCACACCCGGCGCGGTTTTGTTACTCGACGATGGCTTGATCCGGCTGCGCGTCGAGTCCGTGCTGGGCAACGAGATCATGACCCGGGTCGAGGTCGGCGGCGTGCTCTCCAACAACAAGGGCATCAACCGTCAAGGGGGCGGCCTGACCGCGCCGGCGCTCACGGCCAAGGACATGGATGACATGAAGACCGCGGTCGCACTCGAGGCCGATTACATTGCCGTTTCGTTCCCCAAGAACCGGGAAGACATGTATATGGCGCGTCAGCTGCTGCGCGCCGCTGGCGGCCGGGCGCTGCTCGTGGCCAAGATCGAGCGAGCCGAGGCGATTTCCGCGCTGGAAGAGATCATCGATGCCTCCGATGCCATCATGGTTGCCCGCGGCGACCTGGCAATCGAAGTCGGCAACGCCTCGGTTCCGGGGCTGCAGAAGCGGATGATCCGTCTGGCCCGCGAGCGCAACAAGCTGACGATCACGGCGACCCAGATGATGGAATCCATGATCGTCAACCCCGTGCCAACGCGCGCCGAGGTGTCTGACGTCGCCAACGCGGTCCTCGACGGCACCGACGCGGTGATGCTCTCGGCGGAAACCGCCGCCGGTCGCTATCCGGTCGAAACCGTGGAGGTGATGAGCCAGATCTGCATCGAGGCCGAGAAGACCGATGTAGTCGAACTCGAGCGCGATTTTCTCGACCGGACCTTTACCCGTATCGACCAGTCGGTCGCGATGGCCGCACTGTTCACCGCGCATCACCTCCGGGTCAAGGCGATCGCGGCGCTGACCCAATCCGGGTCGACCGCGCTATGGATGTCGCGTCACAACTGCGGCTGCCCGATCTTTGCCTTGACCCCTGAAGTATCGTCGCAGCGCAAAATGGCGCTTTTCCGCAACGTACGCCCTCTTTTCCTCGAGCAAAGCGCGGACCGCGACTCGGTCCTGCGCGCTGCCGAAGACCTGCTCGTGGCGAAGGGGCAGGTGCGACCGACCGACCTCATCGTCCTCACGATCGGAGAGCCGATGGGCAAGTCCGGCGGCACCAACGCGCTCAAGATCGTGCGCGTGGGCGAGCACCACTAGAGCGCTTGGCACGAGCGCCAACACACCAGGCCAGCAAAAAAGAGGCCACGGTCATCTCGGGGCCTCGAGCCTGAACTTCGCGCTGGTCTGGACCTAGTTGGTAACGAATTCCGACTCGATGTCGCGGTCCTTGTGGTCGCGCAGGAAGATCAACCCCACGACGAAGGTCATCAACGCCACAACGATCGGATACCACAGGCCGAAGTAGATATCGCCCTTCGCCGCGACCATTGCGGTCGCCAGCAACGGC
>DASZFQ010000194.1:0-2260 GCA_035939595.1 Casimicrobiaceae bacterium | reverse complement strand
CGGCTCGCACCCGGACGCGCGGATCACCTCGGCGGTCACGTAGGGGTCGTACACCAGCACGGTCATTTCCATCGCCAGGCAGCGCCGGGCGACGCGCGTGCCGATACGGCCGAAGCCGACGATCAGCAAGGTCTTGGCGATCAGGTCGATCGGCAGCGCCTTCATGCGGTCGCCCCAGCGGTTCGCCTTGACCATGGCGTTGAGCTCGGCGCCGCGCTTGGCGAGCGCGAACATGAAGTGCATCGCCTGCTCGGCGACCGAGGGCGAGTTCGCCGTGCCGGCGACCATCAGCGGCACCTTGTGGCGGGTGAGCGCGGGCACGTCGACGGTGTCGTAGCCGACGCCGATGCGCGAGACGACCTGCAGGCCCTTGGCGCTCTGCGCCTCGCTCTCGCCGAAGCGGGTGAGCCCGAGGATCGCGCCGTTGACCTCGCCGTCGGCACGCAAGAGCGCGTTGAAATCGGGCGAGGAGATCGTGGGCGGGAACGGGACCACCTCGACGTCGTCGCGGGTTTTCAGCACCTCGAACCCGCCCGCCCCCATGAGGGTGGGCACGACCAGGCGCTTGCGGTTGGTGGGCATGCGGAGTCCTCCCGAACGCAACGATTGTTGGGGCGCACACTGCCGATACGAGGGCGTTGCCGCAAGACCCCCGAAGCAGCCATCTCGCTCGTCATCGCCCGCGAAAGCGGGCGATCCAGTAATCACCGGTCTCGCCCTTCCTGCGCCGGCGGTGGATACTGGATGCCCCGCTCCCCGCCTACGCGCTAGGGCATGCACACATCTTGGTGCGGCGGAGTGACTCAGGGCAGGGATTTGGGATTCCCTTTGTCGGCCGACGCGTGATTCTGTGCGCGACACTTTGGGCAAACCGGAGTGTCGCCATGTTTTGCGCAGAATGGTCGCTGGGACGGTTCGGGGATCGCCGCCTCGATAAAGGGGGGCGGCGCTGCTCGAAGGCATGGTCACGCGCGCGAGCGTGTGCTTGCGCCGCGTCGGCAGTGGTCAGCGATCGCAGGAAGTTCGGTTCGGTCGCTTTTTGAAGAATGGCAAAGTCACGATCGAGCGCCTGATCGAGGGCTGGAGTGAGCAGACTGCTCCCGCCGCGGTCGGCCGGCATGTGCTGGCGATCCAGGACACCAGCGAGATCAATTTCCGCACTACGCCCGAACGGCGACGTGGATTGGGCGAGATCGGCAAGGGCGTCGGCCGCGGCGTGCTTGTACACGCCATGTTGGCGCTGGACGCAGTTAGCGGCAGCTGCCTGGGATTGGTGAGCGGTCGAATCTGGACCCGCAAGGGCCGTGTCGTCGTCCCACACGGACAACGCCCACTGAGCGAGAAGGAATCCGAGCGCTGGGTGTGTACCGGCGAAACGGCCAAACAGGTGCTGGTCGGTGCCGTCATGGTCACCGTCATTGGTGACCGCGAGAGCGACATCTATCCCGCATGGGCCTCCCTGCCGGGCCCGAACTTCCACCTTATTCTGCGAGTGATGCATGAACGCTGCCTGATAGACGGCAGCAGCCTGTCCGCCGCCGGCGCGGCCTTTGCGACCGCCGATACGCAGCGCGTCGAGTTGCCTGCGTGCGCTCCCAATCGTCCGGCGCGCACTGCGGTGCTCAATCTGCGCTTTGGCAAAATCGAGCTGCGGCGACCCGAAAATCCGGTCTACCGAGATCTCCCCAAAAGCGTCTCCCTCACGCTTGTCGAAGTGATTGAGAGCGAATGCCCGAAGAATGCCGAGCCGGTGCATTGGCGTTTGCTCACCACCCACGACGTTCCGGATGCTACGGCGGCTTGGCAAATCGTCGCTTGGTACAAGCGCCGCTGGATCATCGAACAGCTCTTTCGGCTGATGAAGAGCCAAGGTTTGCGGCTCGAAGACAGTCAGATTGAGACCGCCGATCGCCTCATCAAGCTCGCTGCCGTCGCCGCCAAGGCAGCGGCCGTCACTCTCCAACTGCTGCAAGCACGCGACGGACAAGGTGGCGAGCCTGCGACTGTGAGCTTCCCCATGGACGAAATTACTGTGCTCGAAGCCCTGAACGCGCGCATTGAAGGCAAAACCACCCTGCAAAAAAATCCGCATCCCAAGAGGAGTCTCGCCTGGGCCGCGTGGATCATTGCTCGTCTCGGCGGATGGGACGGTTATCCATCCTCCAAACCTCCCGGGCCGATCACCTTCAGGTACGGCCTTGAGCAGTTCCGCGTCATCCTCATAGGCTGGGGGCTCAGAGATGTGTGCATGCCCTAGCGC
>DASZFQ010000193.1:0-1653 GCA_035939595.1 Casimicrobiaceae bacterium | reverse complement strand
GAGGAAGTCACGCGCGTCCTCGCCAGAAACCTTGACCACGCCCCGGTCGGGAAGAAACGCCGCTTTCATCAGGGGTTGCTCTTGAAGTTCTTGTTGAAAGGGAAGTAGCGCATATCAGTTCCGAAGGTAAGGCGCTAAGCTAGCTCGAACAAGGCCTGCTGCGACCTCCAATTGCCTGAAGCGGGCGCTGAGGAGCAATGAATCAACGTTTTGATACCATTCTAAAATCCGGCACCGTGGTCAATCAGGACGGCGAGGGCGTCCGCGACATCGGCATCTCAGGCGGCCGCGTCGCCGAGATCGGCGGACTTGCGCATGCCTCCGCTGCCGAGATCATCGACTGCAAGGGATTACACGTCCTGCCGGGCGTAATCGATACCCAGGTGCATTTTCGCGAACCGGGCCTGACGCAAAAAGAGGATCTGGAGACCGGCTCGCGCAGCGCCGTGATGGGTGGTGTCACCGCGGTGTTCGAGATGCCGAACACCGATCCCCTGACCGTCACGGAAGCGGCGTTCACGGACAAGGTCAAGCGCGGCCGCCACCGCATGCATTGCGATTTCGCGTTCTTCATCGGCGGCACCCGAGAGAACGTTCAAGATTTACCGGAACTTGAACGCGCGCCCGGTTGTGCCGGCGTCAAGGTGTTTATCGGCTCCTCCACCGGCGCGCTGTTGGTCGAGGACGACGAGAGCCTGCGCCGGATTTTTGCGGTGATCCGGCGCCGCGCCGCGTTTCACGCTGAGGACGAATATCGTCTCAACGAACGCAAGGGCTTGCGGGTGGAAGGTGATCCGCGCTCGCACCCGGTCTGGCGCGACGAGACCGCGGCGCTGATGGCGACCGAGCGCCTCGTCAAGCTCGCCCGCGAGAGCGGCAAACGCATTCACGTGCTGCACATCTCGACCAAGCAGGAGATCGAGTTTTTGAGGGATCACAAGGATGTGGCGTCGTGCGAAGCGACGCCACATCATCTCACCCTGGTGGCGCCGGAGTGCTACGAGCGGCTCGGCACTCGCGCGCAGATGAATCCACCGGTGCGCTCGGCCGATCACCGCGACGGCATCTGGCGCGGCATCGAGCAGGGCATCATCGACGTGCTCGGTTCCGATCACGCGCCGCATACGCTTGAGGAAAAGGCCAAGACCTATCCGGCCTCGCCCTCCGGCATGACCGGGGTGCAGACGCTGGTGCCCGTGATGCTCGATCACGTCAACGCCGGGCGGCTGTCGCTGGCTCGCTTTGTCGACCTCACCAGCGCCGGTCCGGCGCGGCTCTACAACATCGCCTGCAAGGGCCGCATCGCTGCGGGCTACGATGCCGACTTGACCATCGTCGATCTCAAGCGCAGCGAGACCATCACCAACCAATGGATCGCCTCGCGCGCCGGCTGGACGCCCTATGACGGCGTTCGCGTCAAGGGTTGGCCGGTCGGCACTTTCCTGCGCGGCAGGCGGGTGATGTGGCAGGGCGAATTGATGACGCCGTCGCTGGGTGAGCCGGTGCGGTTTTTGGAGACGCTGAGGGCGTAGTCGCTACTGCTTCGCCAGCGCGATGGAGAATTCGCCGTTGCGGACGCGGGTGGGCAGGCCTTCCACGAATTTCGCGACCGCGTCCTCGCCGTAGGTCTTGACCAGTTCGGCGAATGCCGCG
>DASZFQ010000192.1:0-2004 GCA_035939595.1 Casimicrobiaceae bacterium | reverse complement strand
CGCGGCCACGATGCGCTGCACAGTCGAGCGCGCAAGATACACGCGCTGCGCGATCTACCCGAGACTCAAGCCGTCCGCCTCGTCCTCGAGCGCATGCAGGATCGCCGCCGCCCGCGCGATCACCTGCACCTGGGTCTTGTCGTTCAAATTTTGTCCGCCAACCGCCTGCATGCGCTGTCCCGCCGTTTGCTCCGCGATCTTGCTGCCCGGTTTGCGGTTTGATACAGGATCGCCGCGATGCGGTACAGAAGGACGCGCCATCAAAGCCGCCGCCAACGAAGCCGGCGCATCGCCCGGGGCTGATATGATCAGCAAGATCGCGCTCGAAGAGCACTTCCTGTGTCCCGGGTTCGAGGGTTACTGGCGCGCCACGACCGGCAGCATTGATCCCACGGTCGCCGGCGGCCTGCTCGCGCGCTTGACGGACTTCGGCGAGATGCGCCTGGAGGCGATGGATCGCGCCGGGATCGCGCGCGCCGTCCTGTCCATCGCCGGACCGGGCGTGCAGAGCAGCGCGATGCGGCGGTCGCGCGCCGGCGGGCGCGCGAGGCCAACGATTTCCTGGCGCGCGAGGTCGAGAAGCGTCCCGACCGCTATTCCAGCTTCGCGCATCTTGCCATGCAGGACCCGCGGGCTGCAGCGGATGAACTGGAGCGCTGCCTGCGCGAGCTGAAGTTTTGCGGGGCGATGGTCAACGGTCACACCAACGGCCAGTATCTCGATCACCCGGCGCTGCACCCGTTCTGGGACCGGGCTGAGGCGCTGCAGGCGACGATCTACATTCATCCGACAGACCCGATCACGCCCTCGCCGGCGCTCGAGGGCCACGACGGCCTGCGGCGCGCCACCTGGGAATGGGGCTTTGAGACCGGCTCGCATGCCTTGCGCCTTGTCTTTGGCGGCGTGTTCGACCGTTTCCCGCGGGTGCGGATCGCCCTCGGCCATCTCGGCGAGACGCTCCCTTACCTGCTGCGGCGTTTCGACAGCCGCGCCAAGCTCTACCGCGTCGCCCTCGAGAAGCGGCCGTCGGACTACATCAGGCAGAATATCGTGGTGACGACATCCGGAATGTGCTCGCCCGAGCCGCTGAACTGCGCGCTCGCCGCGCTCGGAACCGACCGCGTGATGTTCGCCGCCGACTACCCGTTCGAGCCGGCGCAGGAAGCGGGGCAGTTCGTGGACGAAGTACCGCTCGCGCCGGGTGTTCGCGAAGACGTCGCGTTCGGCAATGCCGCCTCGCGCCTCGGACTGCCGACCCCTTAAAGCGGAAAGCGCTTGCCTACAGATTGTCCGCACCGCCCAAGAAGCGCGGAGCGCCGTCAATCCAACGCCGGGCGATTGCGCGCCAGTGCGACCAAGACCGCCGCCTCAACAACAAATTCTCGGCCGCGCCGCGCGCGGCCGAGATTGTTGTTTGCCGCGAAACCTCAGTTGTAGCTCTTCTCGCAGGGCGGGTTGTCGCGTCCGGGCGGAATGAACTTGTCGTACACCGCCTTGGAGAAGCCGAGCCGCTGCTGCACGTTGGGCACGGTCTTGACGAGCTTGGAGACCAGTTCACCTTTGTCGTCCTTAACGACCTCGGTGACGAAGCTGGTGCCGATCGCCTGGCGATTTTCGTCGAGCTTGATCGTTCCGTTCGGCGCGTCGAGCACCATGCTCTGCAGTGCCGCGCGGAACTTCTTGTTGCCGTCGCTGAGTTCGCCTTTGACCTCGTCGAGCGCTTTGAACACGGCGTCCGCCGAGTTGTAGTAGCTGATCGCCAGAAGCGATGGGCTGCCGAACGGATTCTTGAAGTATCCCTCCTTCGGCATCTGCTGGTAGGCCTTCACGAATGCCTGCCATTTCGGGCTTGGGTCGGCGTCGGCCAAGCCGCTTGCGGCAGGCGTGCCGATCAGAGCGTCCTTGGCCTTGCCCTTCGACGACAGCACGGTCTGGTCGACCATGATCGAGCCGCCGATGAGGTGGGCATTGCCGCCCGCCTGTTGGTACTGGTTGAGGAAGTTC
>DASZFQ010000191.1:0-1509 GCA_035939595.1 Casimicrobiaceae bacterium | reverse complement strand
TCCGCAGCCGCTGTTGTGCTGGCCAGGACTATCCGCAGCGGTAACGAATCCGGTTCTGTGGCGCATGTAAAGGAGAACGTCATCGCCTCACCGCACAACTCGGCACAGGGTGACGGTGCGCACGACATCAGCTTGCGCCGCGCAGTTGAGAACCGTCGCCGCGCATTGACCGGCGAGGCACCCCTTCACCTCATCGGACTCGATGAGCGGCTGATGTAGACCACCTTAAAGGCACTAGCGATGGAACAGCAAAAAGACTCGCAAGCGCGGGGTGCCGTATTGGGTCCAAAAACCGGAAATGAGGTTCGGGATGACTACGAACGACGTGGTGGTGGGATTTATCGGATTGGGCATCATGGGCGGGCGCATGGCCGCCAACCTGCAAAAGGCCGGCTACAAGCTGGTCGTCCATGACTTACAGAGACAAGCAGCCAGTCATCATCTCAATGCGGGCGCGACCTGGGCAGATAATCCGCGCGTCCTCGCTGGCCGCACCGACGTCATCTTCTCCTCGCTGCCGGAGCCGCCCGATGTTGAAGCGGTCGCGCTTGGACCGGACGGACTTATCGCCGGCATGAAACCCGGCGCCGCCTATTTCGACCTGTCGACGAATTCGCCGAGCGTCGTGAAGAAAGTGCACGCGGCCTTTGCCGAAAAGGGTCTGCACATGCTCGATGCCCCTGTGAGCGGCGGCCCAGCCGGCGCGGCATCCCGCAAACTCGCGATCTGGGTTGGCGGCGACGAAAACGTCTTCAACCAGTACAAGGCCGTGCTCGACGCGATCGGGGATAAGGCCGCGTATGTGGGCCCGATCGGCAGCGCCACGGTGGCCAAGCTCGTCCACAATATGTCGGGCTATGCAATTGTCTGCGCGCTCGCCGAAACCTTCTCCTTGGGCGTGAAGGCGGGCATGGATCCGCTTACGCTTTGGCAGGCGGTCCGCCAAGGTGCGGTTGGACGCCGATTTACCTTCGATGCGCTGATTGACCAATTCCTGCCCGGTGAGTACGACCCGCCGGCATTTGCACTTAAGCTTGCTCACAAGGATGTATCGCTCGCCAACGCACTCGGTCGCGAGCTCGGTATGCCTATGCGCCTCTGCAATCTTACGCTCGCCGAAATGACAGAGGCGCTCGCACGCGGATGGGGCGGACGCGACTCGCGCGTCGTGATGCTCTTACAACAGGAACGCGCTGGCCTCGAGATCGCCGTAGATCGTGAGCGATTGCGCGAAGCGCTCGCGCCGGCGGTTGGTAAGAAGTAATTCGCTTTAAGCCACAGCGTCGCCGCAAAAAGAACCCCAAGACCACTTACGCGCTTGGGGGTACGCAGTTTGTTGCCTCATTCAGGCTTTCTAAGCCGGGCGGCGGGGTATCGGGGATGGGGCCGCCCGGCCCGACCTGATGAGCAACAGGTAACAACGCGACGCATCGATTCAATGCTGCGCCAATAAAGGCATGTCGTCGCATTAACCATCCGCGAGCGGCGCTTGTTTGGCACTGCGCCGGT
>DASZFQ010000190.1:0-63425 GCA_035939595.1 Casimicrobiaceae bacterium | reverse complement strand
TGGCGTCCCCAAGGGGATTCGAACCCCTGTTACCGCCGTGAAAGGGCGATGTCCTAGGCCTCTAGACGATGGGGACGAGGCGAATTACGGGAAGGGCCGGTGGTGGAGCTAAGCGGGATCGAACCGCTGACCTCTTGCATGCCATGCAAGCGCTCTCCCAGCTGAGCTATAGCCCCACGGCTAACCCCAAATTATAAGGCGTGATCTTTGCTCTAGCAAACCAGCGAGGGTGCGGCTACGACGGCACGCGAAGTGAGTCGCCCGGGCAGTTCGGCTATCGTCGCGTGGCCCTGCGTCGCCGACGGTGCCGCCACCCTCGCTCGCCTCCCCCGCACGTGCGACTCGAAGACCGAATCGTCGTCAATACCGGTGCCATCGGCGGCCTCGGTCGAGTCCTCGCACTTGCCTGCGCACCGGATGAGGCGAACCCCTGCTCCGAATTTCACATGATGACGCGATGCGTCCCCCACCCACGCTCCAGCATCGGGCATTGCTCGCAAGCCACTGTGTGGATGTTGCAGAAGCGGATGTCACAGCTCACGCGGCGCCCCTCAAGTATCAGGCGCACGCGATCGAGCGCCTGTGTGTCGCGGCCTTTCAGAAGCACGACGTCGCCAGCCTGAATAATTCCGGCCAGGGCCTCCGCAGTCTGCCGCGGGCTGCGCCCGCCATCGATGATGTGGGATGCCGGCATTCCTCCCCGCCTGGCACCGGAGTGATATGGCTCGAGGCCATGCCCGACGATGACGAAATACGAAGCGATTTTTCCTACGCGTTGGCCCAGAGCCTGATAGATCGGCCGCTGGCGCCCCGGGGGCTCCGATACGTCGCCCAGCACCACAATGCGACGGCCAGGAACCTCAGCGAACACGTCCAGAGCCGCATGCATCGTTTCCAGCGTTGACTTGAAATCGTCCCGCAGCACCAGCACGCCGCTTGGCAGCATGACCGGTTGCATCCGCCCCGGTGTTGGGGCAAGCGCTTTCAGCCTTGAAAGCGCCTCATCCAGTGGAACGCCCTCAAGCTGCGAGACTGCGATGGCGGCCAGCGCAGAGTAGACCATCTGCCGCCCCAAAAGTCGTATCGCCACCTCACGCTCCTGGCCGAACGCCCGAACGCGAAACCGCGTACCTTGCGGCCAGTCGAGGCGAACCGCTTCCGCCCTCACGTCGCAGGATTCGCCGTAGCCAAACGTGACCGTGCGGGCGCGCGTCTGCCCCTGCATCCACATGACGTTTGGGTCGTCCCCGTTCAGAACCGCGGTCCCCGATGGCAACAGGGCGCGTACCATCCAGGCCTTTTCGGCGCGCGTTACCTCGAGCGAGCCGAGGCTGCGATGATGCTCGCTGGCGATCGATGTCACGACCGTCACGCTCGGCCGGACAACGCGAGCGTAGGCCTGCATCTGGCCGCGATCCGCAATTCCCACCTCAACCGCGGCGTGGCTCTGACGCGGTCGGACGCGCAGCATGGCGTATGCGACCGAGCTCCAGGCGTTGTCATGCATGCGCCAGTGAAAGGGCAGCGAGAGGACGGTGGACACCGCCCGCAGGGTCGTCGATTTGCCCAGTGACCCGACGACGGCGATCACACGAGTGCGATGGACGACGGTCGATCGATAGAGCCGCGCCAGCCGCGAGGTAAACGGCCAAATCCGGTATTCGACACCTTTTCGCAGCTGCAGCCTGCCTATCGGCGTCTGGAGCATTTCCGGCAGATCGGTCAGGCGATAGCGCACGACATCTCGCTTCCGGTCGGGCAATAAAGATAGCAACCCGCGCGGCTGCCGGCGTATGGCGAGGTCGGCGGGTGACTGCCCCGGTACCCGTCAGATGATCACTCGATGCTTGGTCCAGCCGGTCTCGAGCATCGGACAATCCTCGCAATCGACGGTGCGCAGGTCGCAAAAACGAATATCGCACATCACGCGCCGTCCTTGCAGAATCATTCGCACCCTATCTAAGCGTTGGTTGCGCCGCCCCTTGATGAGCACGACATCGCCGGGCTGGAGGATCTGCGCTAGTACTTGTGCAGTTTGCTGCGGCGCCGGTCCGCCGGCGATGACCGCTTCGCGCGGCATGCCAGCGCGCCTCGCTCCGGAGCGGTAGCGCCGCAGGCCGTCGCCAACAACAACCAGGTAAGAAGCCATTCGGGCCGCCCGGCCGCCCAGCGACTGGTAGATCGGTCGCTGCGGCGGCGGCAGCTCCGTCACGTCGCCCAGCAGGACGATACGGCGCCGCGCCGGGATTTCTGCGAACACATCGAGCGCCGCGTGGATGGTCTCCAGGGTCGACTTGTATTCGTCACGCAGGACGAATGCGCCGTTAGGTAGCGGCATCGGTTCCATCCGACCGGGTGTCGGTGCCAGGGCACGCAGGCGTGAAAGCGCCGTGTCCAAGGGCACCCCCTCGAGCTGGGCTACCGCAATCGCAGCGAGCGCCGGATAGATCATGTGCCGACCGATAAGGCGGACGGTCACCTCGCGCTCCTGCCCGAATGCACGCAGCCGAAACCGCGTGCCGCGCGGCCACTCGACTTGAACGTCCTCGGCGCGCACGTCGCAGCCTGCGCCGAAGCCGAAGGTGATTACCCTCGCCGGCGTTCGTTCCTTCATCCACATCACGTTGGCGTCATCGCCGTTCAACACGGCGGTGCCGGATTTCGCCAGGGCCGTGACCATGTGCGCTTTCTCGGCGCGTGTTGCCTCGAGCGTTCCGAAATTGGCGATATGTTCGCTGCCAACCGAGGTCACTACGGTTACGTCGGGGCGGATCATCCGGGCATAGAGCCGCATCTGATCCCGACCCGCAATCCCTACTTCGATCACCGCGTGACGTGGCCCGGACCGGATCCGCAAGGTGACCAGCGCGAGCGAGCCCCAGGCGTTGGCCAGTAGCGACCGGGGCGCAGGCAGGCCCAGGGCGGCCGCCACCGCGCGCGTGGTCGTGGACTTGCCGAACGACCCCACGACCGCAATGACGCGCGTCTTGCGCAGGCTCGTTCGGCGGTGGATCCAAGCCAGCCTGGAGAGAACAGGCCAGAGCCGATAGACGACGCCATCGACGAGCTGTCGATGGCCGGCCGGCGTCTGCAGCATGGCCGGGATATCTCTCAGACGGTAGCGCACGCAAGGCCACTTCGATCAAGCGTGGAGCGCCGAAACAGGTCGTGCCAAATCTGCACCGAGAGTACGCCGGCGAGGGCGTGGCCGAAATCCCCCTGCCGTTGCCGGTGGCGCAGGAACATGGCCGCCACTTTTTCCGGGTTGAAGTAACCGGTCTCTTTCAGTGCACGTTCACACAGCAGTTCGGCGGCGAACGGGGGCAAATCGTTACGCAGCCACTCCTCCGTGGGCAGGCGAAACGCCCATTTTTTCCGGTTGACGATCTCCGGTGGCAGGGCGCCCTCCATCGCCCGCCGGAGCACGTGCTTTTCATTCAGCCATTTCATTTTCACGCGCGGCGGAATTCGCGCGCAGAATTCGACCAGCTCGTGATCGAGAAAGGGCACCCGGGCTTCGACGGAATAGGCCATGGACATTCGATCCAGGCTTTGAACAACACCGTCGCCCAGCCGGTTCTTGATGTCCAGGTACTGCATCTGGGCGAACGGGTGCCAGGTGCCAAATGCTGCGGGATAGGCCGGCGCGTCTTGCACCCTGCCCTGCCGGCGAAGCTCCTCCTGGATCTCCGCCGAGAGCAGCTCCTTGTCCGCCGCCTGACTGAGCAGGTGCGAAATGCTGCCTGAGTAGCGCTCGAACCTCATCTCGCGCGCGCCGGCAATCGTGCCCGCCGCACCAGGCCAACGGCGACGGATCGGGGGCAGTCTCGACAGCAGCCGACGCAGCGGCTGCGGCAGCAGGAAAAGCGGCTGCAGGGTTCGCAGCGTCGTGTACCAGGAATAGCCGCCGAAAATCTCGTCCGACCCCTCGCCGGTCAACACCACCTTCACCTGCGCCGCCGTCGCCTCCGCAATCAGCAGCTGGCCGATTGCGGAACCGCCCAGCGTTGCGTCCTCGCCGTGCCAGAGCGCCTTGGGCAGTCGTTCCAAGTCAGCGTGCCTGCAGACGATCCGGTGCCCCACGAGCCGGTATTGCGGGTAGTCGTCAAGACCCTTCTGATGGCCCAGTTCATCAAATCTCGGATCGTCGAATCGCAGCGTAAAGGTGGGGACGGGCGCACTGAGCATGCCGGACATGAGGGCCGTGACGCTGCTGGAGTCGATGCCGGCGCTAAGCCAGGCGCCCAGTGGCACGTCGCTACTCAGGTGCAGACGAACGCTCTCCGTGAGCTTTTCGCGCACGCCCTCCGCCCATTCCTGCGCCGAGACACGCTCATCGTATGCGTCGGCGGCAGGAAACTCGACGTCCCAGTAAGGCTGAATAGCCACATGCCCGTCACGCCATGTCAGGCAATGGCCTGCCGGCAGTCGACAGATGCCTGCAACGAACGTACGCGGCGTGATGACGCGACCGTAGGTGAAAAGCTGCCGCAACGCCTGGATGTTCGGCTGGGGCGCCACCGCGCCTGAGGCGAGAATCGCCTTCTGCTCCGAGCCGAAGAACAAGCCCTCCGGCGTGACGGCGTAATGCAGCGGTTTGATCCCGATGCGATCCCGTGCCAGCAGCAGCTGCCGCCGGCGGGTATCCCACAGCGCCAGCGCAAACATGCCTCTGAGGTAGCGCACGAAATGCTCCCCATGTTCCTCATAGAGATGCACGACCACCTCGACGTCGGACGCGGTGCTGAACCGATGGCCCGCGGCCACCAGCTGCTGCCGCAGTTCGACGTGGTTGTAGATCTCACCGTTGCAAACGACCACGATCGATCCGTCCTCGTTCGCAATCGGCTGGTTGCCGGTACTCAGATCGACAATGCTGAGCCGCCGGAAGCCCAGGCCGATTCCCGGCGCAACGAAAAATCCATCGTCATCCGGGCCACGATGGCGCAGGATCTGCGTCATGCGCCCGAGCCTCTCCCGGTCGACCGGGCGCTCCGCTTGATCGTAGACGAGCCCGGCGATGCCGCACATGGCTTAGGCCCGGACGATCGAAAAGGCGCCGAGTGCCGGCGCTAGCCGCAGTTGCGCGCGCGCTGCCGCATCGCGCGGCGCCGGACGTGCGCGCCTGATCATTCCCACTGCCGCCGAAAGTGGCGCTGCCACGGTCCGATCTTGATCCTTCCGATCAAGCCCACCGGCCTGAATCCGCCCCTGCGATTTTCCAGCATCGCGCGCCTGTTCTCGGGGACGACGGCGCCAATCGCGCGGCGATAGCCCGCGTTGCGAAGATATTGCAACTGGTACACGCGCACGGCATTGGCAAGGCGCTGGCCCCGATAGGCCTCGGATGTGAACTTGTCATACAGATACGCGTCGCCATCGGCAAGCTCGCAGTCCCAATCCAGGAAAGGGATGCGGGTCGCCCGGGCGGCGGTCCAGCACGCGGACACGATTTGGCCCTCGTGCCAGGCCACGAAGCAGAGCTGTCCGGAATCGAGCCTGTTGATGAGCTCGGCGCGATCGCTCTCCGGACGAAAGGCGAGATAGGCATCGACTTCGCTTTTTCCGAGCACGTCGTTGCGCACTGCCAGCCGAGGCACAAATTCCGGAATGGGTTCTTCCAACCGATACGCCACCACGAGCATCCTCCGATAGCCAAGCTCGCCGATCAGCTTAAACCAGAAATTGCGCAGTCCTTCATCGCGCAGCACGCGCATCGCCCGTAGCAGGACATGGTCGGCGCGCGGTCGTGCCTTCAGCGGCACATCGCCCCGCTCGAGGGGCGACGAGCCGCGCCTGGGCAGGGTCGCTGGAACGTCGCCTGCCACGGCCCGACTCGCAGCGTCCGCAGCAAGGCGTAGGGATGGAAGCCTGTCTTGGCGTGGGCGTGCAGTGCCGGGGCGTTTTCCGGAAACGTGGCTCGAATCGCCCGCCGCAACCCCAGTTGCCGGGAATGCCTCAATTGCTGCACGCATAACGCCGGAGCAATACCCCGCCCACGCCAGGCAGCGAGCGTGAAGGCATCGAACAGGTAGACGTCGCCCTCAGCCACGCCGATCTCGCGGTTCAGAAATTCGTTCCACGCCGGCCGTGTCGTGCTCCAGCATGCCGAAACAATGCGACCCTCGTGGCGCGCAACAAAACAGGCTTGCGCGCTCCGGAGGCGATCCAGAATCTGCGCGCGCGTCGTTTCCGGACGAAACGCGACATAGTGATCGACATCGCTTATTTCGAGCATCGCGATGCAAAGCGACAGTCCGCGCGCGACTTGTGGCTCCGTCGGCGTCAGGTAGCGTTCAAGCAGCAGGAGGCGCCGGTAGCCGAGCTCGCTCATTCCTTTGAACCAGAAACTCGCGAAGCCTTCGTCACGCAGCACCGTGACCGCGCGTCGGGCCCAATGACTTTCCGGATGGGTGGCTGTCATGCGCGGCGCTTGTCGTTACCCGAGCGCCCGTGACCTGCCCTCGCCAGGGGTCGCCGCCGCCCCCGCCGGAGCACGGCAACGCGCTGCGCGGTCGATACAGGTGTCAAGCCTTGCGCGCATCGACGCCGATAAAGGACCCGGTCACGTATCGGGTTGGCAGTCGCGCCAGTTGTTCCCAGCGATGTAATCGCCGCAAGAACCGCGCCCGCTCAGCCGCGGTGCCATGGCGCTGGAGGCGGCGCGCCCGGGCCACCATCAAAACCCGTGGACAGTGCAACAGGGCCACGGTCTCGCCCACCTCGAATCCTGTTTGTTGCAATAAACGCGTCAGTTGCCGAGGGCGGCACGTGGCGCCGGCTGGGTAGGAGACCAAACCGAGCCTTCGCAGCAGCCGGAACGGCAGGGCGTTGCGCAGGGCCACCAGCGGGTTGGCAAGGTTGTCCATGGTCAGCAGCAGTCGTCCGCCGCGACACAATACCCGATGCACCTCGCGCAACGCGCAGGCTATGTCCTGGCGTGACGCGAAGTGGTCCAGTGTCGAATTCGAGACGACGATTTGCAACGACTCGCTGGCGAACGGCAGCCGCCTTACGTCGGCTGCCACTGTCAGCAGCTGCGGATAGCGCGCGACCGCGGCTGCGAGCACCGATGGCGCGAGATCCAGCGCTGCAACGTAGTCGGCATGCCGGGCGAGCAGCGGATACAGGCCCTCGCCCATCGCCTCGTCAAAGAGGTCGGTCTTGAGCAGCCATCCGCAGCGCTCGCGCGCCAGCCAACGGACCAGGAGTGCGGCATTGACTGCGTCGCTGTGCACACGCCACAGGGTCTCTGCAGGAGCCTTCAACAACGGACCGACCAGAGTCTCCCACTGGCAGCTCGCAACCGGCAATCGGTCGTCTACCCGGCGCAAGGTGAGCAATCGAGAGTCAAAGTCGGAGTCAATCCATCCCGCGACGATTCTACGGCGTTCCCAGCAGCTGGTCGAAGTACGCGATCGTCCTCTTCAGGCCCTCCTCGAGCCCGGTGGTGGGCGCCCAGTTCAGGACTTCGCCTGCGAGTCGAATATCGGGTTGGCGCCGTGTCGGGTCATCTTCCGGCAAGGGTCCGAATTCGATTGCCGAGCGCGAGCCGATAAGCCGCCTGATCTGCTCCGCCAGCTCGAGCATCGATATTTCGTCCGGGCTGCCTAGATTGACCGGGCCGGTAAAGCCCGGCGCGCTCGCCATCATTCGGATGCAGCCATCGATCATGTCATCGACGTAGCAGAATGAGCGCGTTTGGGTTCCCTTGCCGTAGAGCGTGATCGGATCCCCCCGCAGCGCCCGGACGATGAAGGTCGAAACGACGCGCCCATCGCCAGGGTGCATGCGC
Organism: Casimicrobiaceae bacterium; assembly: GCA_035939595.1. Taxonomy (GTDB): domain Bacteria; phylum Pseudomonadota; class Gammaproteobacteria; order Burkholderiales; family Casimicrobiaceae; genus PALSA-1003. The sequence continues at coordinate 55,630 of DASZFQ010000190.1, read as the reverse complement.
GGCCCATAGGTATTGAAGATTCGTGCGACCTTGATCTCGAGCCGGTGCTGGCGCCGGTAGTCGAAGAAAAGCGTCTCCGCACAGCGCTTGCCCTCGTCGTAGCAGGCGCGCACGCCGATCGGATTGACGCGCCCGACATAGCTCTCCGTCTGGGGGTGGACTTCAGGATCCCCGTACACCTCGCTCGTCGACGCCTGGAATATCCGCGCTTGCAGCCGCTTGGCCAGTCCGAGCATGTTGATCGAACCGTGAACGCAGGTCTTGGTCGTCTGCACCGGATCGAACTGGTAATGGATCGGCGATGCCGGACAGGCAAGGTTGTAGATCTCGTCCACTTCGACGTGCAGGGGGAAGGCAATGTCATGCCGCGCCAGCTCGAAGTATGGGCTATCCATCAGCTTGACGATGTTTTCCTTCACGCCGGTGAAGAAATTGTCGGCACAGATCACGTCATGGCCCTCGTCAACCAGGCGTTCACAAAGATGCGAGCCAAGAAAGCCCGCCCCGCCGGTGACCAGCACCCTCTTCCTCGCGCCCTTGGTTATGCTTCCGAGTCCAGTCATTTCGGTGCGTGCCCGTTATCGCGCCGGCGCGGATTTCGCCAAGGCCAGCCAAGTCTCGACGACGGTGTCGGGATTGAGCGAGATGCTCTCGATCTTCTGCTCCACCAGCCACTGCGCGAGGTCGGGGTGATCGGAAGGCCCCTGACCGCAGATGCCTGCGTACTTGCCGGCCTTGCGGCAAGCAGCGATCGCCATCGACAGCATCGCCTTGACCGCGTCGTCGCGCTCGTCGAAGGTCGTCGCGATCGCCCCGCCGGCGTCGCGATCGACCGCCAGCGTGAGCTGCGTCATGTCGTTCGACCCGATCGAGAAGCCGTCGAAGTGCTCGAGAAAGCGATCAGCCAGTAGCGCATTGGAGGGAATCTCGCACATCATGATCAGCCTGAGCCCGTTGCCCCCGCGCTCGAGACCGTTCTGGGCCAGGAGCGTGACGACCGCTTTCGCTTCGCCGACGGTACGCACGAACGGAACCATGACCTCCACGTTGGTGAACCCCATGTCGTCGCGAACGCGTTTGAGCGCGCGACACTCGAGTTGGAAGCACTCGTAGAACTCGGGCGCGACGTAGCGCGAGGCACCGCGGAAGCCGAGCATCGGATTCTCCTCGTGCGGCTCGTAGCGCTCGCCACCCAGGAGATTGGAGTATTCGTTCGACTTGAAATCGGACAGGCGCACGATCACTTTCTTCGGCCAGAACGCCGCGGCGATAGTCGCCACGCCCTCGGCAATCTTGGACACGTAGAAGTCGACCGGTCCCGGATAGCCTGCGATGCGTGCCGCGATGTCAGCCTTGAGCGCCGCCGGCTGGGCGTCGAATTCGAGCAATGCCTTGGGATGCACGCCGACATTGCGGGCGATGATGAACTCCAGCCGCGCCAGGCCGACGCCATCATTGGGCAGCCGGCTGAAGGTGAAGGCGAGTTCGGGGTTGCCGACATTCATCATGATCTTGGTCGGTGCCGGCGGCATCCGATCGAGCGCGACGTCGATCACCTCGATTTCCAGCAGGCCGTCGTAGACGTGCCCCGTGTCGCCTTCGGCGCAAGAAACCGTAACGCTGCCGCCTTCGGTCAGGGTGCGCGTCGCATCGCCGCAACCGACCACCGCGGGAATGCCGAGCTCGCGGGCGATGATCGCCGCGTGGCAGGTCCGGCCGCCGCGGTTGGTGACGATGGCGGCGGCTCGCTTCATGATCGGCTCCCAATCCGGGTCCGTCATGTCGGTCACGAGCACATCGCCCTCGCCAACACGTTCCATTTCACGCGCCGACTGGATCAATCGTACCCTGCCCTGCCCGATCTTCTGGCCGATGGCGCGCCCGCTGGCCAGCACCGCGGAGCGCTTGCCGAGCCGGTAGCGGCGCAGGCGCTCGGCGCCCGATTGCTGCGACACGACCGTCTCCGGTCGCGCCTGCAGGATGTAGAGCTGGCCATCGTTTCCGTCACGGCCCCACTCGATATCCATGGGCCGCTGGTAATGGCGCTCGATGGCAATGGCGTAGCGCGCAAGCTCCTCCGCCTCGGCGTTGCTGATCGCGAAGCGCTGCCGCTCGGCTAGCGCCACCTCGACGGTCTGGACCGAGCGCCCCGCCGCGGTGTCGCTGCTGTAGACCATCTTGGTCGCCTTGGCGCCGAGCGTCCGCGACAGAACCGCCGGTCGCCCGGCAAGGACGCTCGGCTTGTAGACGTAGAACTCGTCCGGATTGACGGCGCCCTGGACCACCGTCTCGCCCAAACCGTATGCCGCGTTAATGAAGACGACCTGGTCGAAGCCGGACTCGGTGTCGATCGAAAACATCACGCCCGCGGCACCGGTGTCGCTGCGCACCATGTGCTGCACGCCGGCCGACAGGGCGACCTCCGCTTGAGCGTAGCCTTGATGCACGCGATAGGCGATGGCGCGGTCGTTGTAGAGCGAGGCAAACACCTCTTTTACAGCATGAAGTACGTTGTCTAAGCCACTGATATTAAGAAAGGTGTCCTGTTGACCGGCGAAGGAGGCCGCAGGCAGGTCTTCCGCTGTGGCCGAGGAGCGGACGGCGACGCAGGTGGCCTTAGAGGGCGCGCACAGCGCGGCGTAGGCGGTAGCGATTTCCGCCTCGAGCGCGGGCGACAGCGCTGCGGCGGCGATCCAGCTGCGGATCTCCGCTCCGGTGCGGGAAAGCGTGGCCACATCGTCGACGTCGAGCGCATCGAGCGCACGGTCGATGCGCTTCTTGAGCCCGTTGTCGTGCAGAAATTCGCGGAAGGCGAAGGCGGTGGTGGCGAAGCCGCCCGGCACACGAATGCCGCTTGTCCGGAGCTGGCTGATCATTTCGCCCAGCGAGGCGTTTTTTCCTCCGACGCGATCGACGTCGGACATGCGCAGGTGATCGAAGCCGACCACCCGTTGCTGCTCAGCCATGACCATTCCCCGCGTGCGCTGCAACGCCGCGTCTGCGGCATCGCCTTGCTCCCTTGGCGCGGCGAATTTTAGCCGGTCGAGCCTTGACTCAGGAAGAATTTGCGCCGCGGCACGGCGTCGAGGCAGAAAGAACCGGGTTTAAGCGCTCGACCACGCCCCTGCCCGCCCCTGGGGGGGAAGCTCACTCGTTATCGTCGACGATCTCCGGGTGCCGCTCGCGGCCGAGGTCATCGTTGCCGTCGCCGTCGCTGTCGGGGAGCTTGTGCTTGTTGCGCGCGGCACGACGCAGGTTGCGGTAGAGGTCGGGGTGCGATTCCTTGAGGTAGCTGATGATCTCGAAGTCGACGCGCTTCACCTGCGACAGGTCAACCTGTTCGACGTGGACCAGGCGCAGGAGCTCGCGCACCGGCTTGGGCATTTCGCGTCCGCTTTCATAGCGCGAGCCGCCGCTCTGGGTGACCCCGATCTGGGTCCAGAACTGCTCCTGGTTGAGACCGAGTCGGCGTCGGATCTCGCGCGGATTGAGGACGCGTTCGAAAAGCTTCACGGTGCGCTTCGTTTCGCTTTCTGGGGCAAGGGCTAGGCCGGGCGCACGGGCCGAGCCCACGCCACCCAATACCATTGGCATAATTGTTGACCAAAGCGCCGATTCGCGCAAGGGCGGCGCCCCGGGGCTTGGCGCCGCCCGGCGCCGGGAAGCGCGCGATCGTCGGGACAGCGCCAAACGGCGAAAAACGCGTTTGCTATCATGCCAGCGGCACGAAACTGCGAGCGGCTCGCCAAATACCCTGGCGGGCAGGCGTTTCGTGCCCGTCGATGCTCCGCTACGACCTACACTGCCATTCCACCCACTCGGACGGGCTGCTCACGCCGCGCGAGCTCGTCCGGCGCTCGGCGCAACGCGGGGTTGACGTGCTCGCCCTCACCGACCACGACGAGCTCTCCGGCATTGCCGAGGCGCAGGAGGAGGCTGCCCTGGCGCAGCTGCGGCTGATCCCCGGCGCCGAGTTGTCGGTGAGTTGGCGCAGCGTGACCCTGCATGTGCTGGGCCTGCGCGTCGATCCGCATTGCGCTGCCCTTCGCTCCGGTCTGGCCACGATTCGCGCCGGCCGATTGGCGCGCGCCCGGCGCATGGCCGACGCACTCGCCGCGGCGGGTATCCCCGGCGCCTACGAGGGCGCGCTGCGCTTGGTTACCAGCGAGCGGCTGATCAGCCGCACCCACTTCGCGCGCTTCCTGGTCGAAGCCGGGCATGCGCGCAGCACCAAGGACGTCTTTCAGCGCTACCTGACACCGGGCAAGCCAGGCTATGTCGAGCACGCCTGGGCGGGCCTGGCGCAGGCGATCAGCTGGATCCATGCCGCGGGTGGCCAGGCGGTTCTGGCGCATCCGGGCCGCTACCCCGTGCGCCCGGGTGAAATGCAGGAGCTGTTGGCGGAATTCAGGGCCGCCGGCGGCGAGGGCATCGAAGTCCAGTCGCCGAGCCACAGCGCGACGCAGGTGGCCGAGTTCGCGCGCCAGGCGCGGGCGTTCGGGCTCGCCGCCTCGTCGGGCTCCGATTACCACGGCCCGGGCGAGAGCAGCGTGGACTTGGGCGGCATGCCACCGCTGCCCGCGGGTGTCATTCCGGTTTGGCAGGACTGGTGAGCAGCGACCCGACCACGGGCCAACGGCCGTCGAATCGGCGCGCGGTTTTCTTTGTCTCCGACCGCACCGGCATCACCGCCGAGGTGCTCGGCAACAGCCTGCTGTCGCAATTCGACGGCATCGATTTCCAGCGCCGCACGATCCCTTTCGTCGACACGCCGGAAAAGATTGCCGAGGTGGTGCGCAGCATCGATCGCAGCGGCGCGGACAGCGGCACCCGGCCGCTGGTGTTCAGCTCCATCGTCGACGAAGCGATGAGCGCGCAGCTTGGCCAGGCCAATGCGCTGTTCCTCGATCTGTTCCAGGTCTTTATCGCGCCGCTCGAGGCGGAGCTTGCCGCCAAGTCATCCCACGCCGCGGGACGCTCGCACGGAATCGCCAACAGCCCCGATTATTTGGCCCGCATGGAGGCGATCAATTTCGCCCAGACGCACGACGATGGCGCAGCGACACGCGACCTGGGCAAGGCGCAGGTGATCCTGGTCGGGGTCTCGCGCTGCGGCAAGACGCCGACGACGCTGTACCTGGCGCTGCAGTTCGGCGTGCTGGCCGCCAATTTCCCGTTGACGCCCGACGATTTCGTCGACCGCAAGCTGCCGGCGTCGATCGTTCCATTTCGCGACCGCCTGTTCGGCCTGACCATCGATGCGGAGCGACTGCAGCAGATCCGCCAAGCGCGCCGCCCTGGCAGCCGCTATGCGGCGCTCGACAATTGTCGCCACGAGGTACGCGAGGCCGAGCAGATCATGGCGCGCGAGCGCATCTCCACCATCGATACGACCAGCCGTTCGATCGAGGAAATCGCCACGACTATCCTGCATCGCGCGGGCTTGCAGCGGCATGTCTTCTAGCTACCGCGTGCGCGCACCGGCATGCGCACGAGGTAACGTTCTGTTACAGCGAAATTCGCGTCTGCTGCTACACTGAAACTTTCGGATCCGGAGTACTGACCATGCTCAAGCGCCTGTTGCCAGCCGCCCTCGCTATGGCGTTATTGACCCTGCCGCTGCACGCCGCTGCCATTCTCGTCGACTACACCGACATCTGGTACCTGCCGAGCGAAAGCGGCTGGGGCGTCAATCTCGTCCAGGCCGACAGCGTCATGTTCGCGACTTTTTTCGTCTACGGACCCACTAATGTGCCAACCTGGTACACGGCGATCCTCTACAGCGACCCCAACGGCGGCTTCTCCGGCAATCTGTACGCGACCGTCGGTACCTACTTCGGGGCACCCTGGGTACCGGGAAACGTCGTCAACACGCAGGTCGGCACGGCTTCGTTCGCTCCCTCCAGCCCCTATCAGGGGACTCTCACCTACAGCTTCACCGCCGGCACCACGGTGACCAAGCTGATCCAGCGCCAGGTCCTGGCGACGATCGCCCTGGCCAGTAATTACATCGGCGGCCAATCCGGGAGTTACTACGGTAACGGCTGCGGCGCTCAAGGGGGCTACACGGACACCTTTAACTTGACGGTTACGCAGCCCGGCGACGGCACCGTGAGCTTCAAGTTTACCTATCTGCAAAGCCAGATCAGCTGCACCTGGTCGGGCACGCTGGTGCAATACGGCCAGCTCTATTCAGTGCCCAACGCATCGTATCAATGCAGCGACGGGACCAATTCCACCGCGAGCATGGACGCGCTCAAAGCCACCGCGCAGGGTATCGAGGCAACTTTCTTGGCCCCGTCGGGCAGCCAAGGGAGTGCGAGCTGCGGCGAGTCCGCCGCCTTCTCCGGCGTGCTGATGTAGCGCCGACAGATCAGCCACGCCGCCGCTGGCGGACGCACTCGAACAGACAGATCGCCGCTGCGGCGGCGGCATTGAGCGCTTCAAACCCGCCCGGCATCGGGATGGTTACGGCAAGGCTTGCCGCGCCGCGCAGCGCCGCGGACAGACCGCTGCCCTCGTTGCCGATGGCCACCGCGATCGGGCCGGAGAGATCCGCGGCATAGATTGCCCCGGCGCCGGCGGCAACGGTCGCCAGCGTGCGGCCGCGGAAGTTGCGCGCCCATGCCGGCAGGTCGACTCCCTCGTAGATCTCGAGGTAGAAGTGCGCTCCCTGGCCGGCGCGCAGCACCTTCGGCGACCAGGCGAACGCGCACGACGGCGACAGGAACACCTGCGCCACGCCTGCGGCAGCGGCGCTGCGCAAGATCGATCCGACATTGCCGGGGTCCTGCACGTCTTCGAGCAGCAGGCAGAAATCGGCCGCCCGCTCGAGGCGCGGCTTCGGCGTGGCCACCACGGCCAGCACGCCAACCGCGGCGGGAAGCTGGGCAAACTCCGGCCACGCCTGCTCGGCGACGACGAGCGTCTGCGCTGCAGGCACGCGCGCCCGTAGCGTGGCAATCGCCGGCCGCTCAAGCGCGGTCTCGGCGATGATCAGCGTTTCCGGTGTGCCGTGCAGACGCGCGTACGCGGCGACGATATGCTCGCCTTCGAGCACGCAGCGATCCGCCTTGCGCCGCGCGCGCGACGAGGCGAGGAGCTGTGCGACCTGCTTCAGGCGCGCGTTGTCGCGCGAGGTGATGCGCGGCATGGAGCGGCGGACGGTCGCGGGCGCGCTAGCGCGCGCTTTGCGGCAGGGTGACGGTTGCCGCCGGTTGCGCCGGCAGCTGGAAGAATATTTCGTCCTGGCGAATCATGCCGAGGTCCGAGCGCGCGCGCTCCTCGACCGCCTCGTAGCCCTGCTTCAAGTCGCGCACTTCGGCGTCGAGCGCCTGGTTGTCGGCCTTGAGCCCGGCGTTGGTGCGCCGCTGCGCCGCGACCTGGGCGTTGAGTTCGCGCACCTGCAGCCAGCCGCCTTTGCCGAGCCACATCGGGTACTGCAGCGCGAGGATCAACAGCACGAAGAGGATGGCCAGGGTGCGCAAGGTCGCTGCCTGTAGCGGATCACTTGAGCTGGTGAAACGCGCTGCGACCGGCGTAGCTCGCCACGTCGCCTAAGTCTTCCTCGATGCGCAGCAGCTGGTTGTACTTGGCGATCCGGTCCGAACGCGACAGCGACCCGGTCTTGATCTGTCCGGCATTGGCGCCGACGGCGATGTCGGCGATCAGGCTGTCCTCGGTTTCGCCGGAACGATGCGAGATGATCGCCGTGTAGCGAGCGCGGATGGCCATGCTGATGGCGGCAAAAGTCTCCGTCAGGGTGCCGATCTGGTTGATCTTGATCAGGATCGAGTTGGCGATGCCCTTGGTGATGCCCTGTTGCAACAGCTTCGTGCTGGTCACGAAAATATCGTCGCCAACCAGCTGCACCTTCTTTCCCAGGCGATCGGTCAGAAGCTTCCACCCTTCCCAGTCGTGCTCGGACATGCCGTCCTCGATGGAGATGATGGGGTACTTGTCGGCCCAGGTCGCAAGGTAGTCGACCATCTGCGAGCGGGTGAGCTTGGCACCTTCGCCTTCGAGTTCGTACATGCCGTCCTTGTAGTATTCCGACGCGGCGCAGTCGAGGGCGAGCGCGATGTCGCTGCCTGCCGTGTACCCGGCCTTGTCGATCGCCTCGAGCAGTAGCTGCAGCGCCGCCTCGTTGGACGCAAGATTGGGCGCGAACCCGCCCTCGTCGCCGACGGTGGTCGCCATGCCCTTGCCGTCGAGCAATCGCTTCAGCGTCTGGAACACCTCCACGCCGTAGCGCACCGCCTCGCGAAAGGTCGGCGCACCGAGCGGCACGAGCATGAATTCCTGCATGTCGATGCTGTTGTTGGCGTGCGCGCCGCCATTGATGACGTTCATCAACGGCACCGGCAGCGCCATCTCCCCGGCGCCGCCGAGATAGCGATAAAGCGGCAGGGTGGACTCCTCCGCCGCCGCCTTTGCAACCGCACACGAAACCGCGAGGATCGCGTTGGCGCCGAGGCGCCCCTTGTTCTCGCTCCCGTCGAGCTCGATCATCGTCCGGTCGACGAATGCCTGCTCGGAGGCGTCCAGGCCGATGATGGCCTCGCAGATTTCGGTGTTCACATGCTCGACCGCCTTTTGCACCCCCTTGCCGCCGTAGCGCGCGGGGTCGCCGTCGCGCAGCTCGATGGCTTCCTTCGATCCCGTGGACGCGCCGGAGGGCACCGCGGCGCGGCCGCTGATGCCCGACTCGAGGACGACGTCGGCCTCGATGGTGGGATTGCCGCGCGAATCGAGGATCTCGCGCGCGATGACGTCAACAATGGCGCTCATGGGTCCCCCTGCAGAGTCGTCGCCGCAGCGGCGCGGCTCACCCGGCAACCTCGTAGTCGCAGATGATCCAATCGGCGACCTCGCGCTCGATGGCCACCACCTCCTGGTGTTTCGGATTCGGACCGTAGGCATCGAGGCTGGCGCGGGTCGCGAACGCCATGTTGACGCCGTAGTCGTAGGCGATCGGGCGATCGGTCGTATTCCAGCCGTGTTCGAAGCGGACGATGCCGCTGCAGTGCTGCGGCAGTGCCTTGAAGGCACGCTCCCACGCCTGCACGCGCGGATCGCTGCGCTCGATGCCCGGCTTGAGCTTGATCAGAACCAGGTGCACGAACATCGACCGCCTCCGTTTATCCCTGGCGCTAGTGCGCCGGCAGCAGGTCGGCTTCCGGAAAGCCGGCGCGCTTGACGGTCGCGTCGACCGCGGCGAGCGTTTCCAACAGCTCGCGCATCCGGGCGAGCGGCCAGGCGTTGGGTCCGTCGGAGAGCGCCTTGGCCGGATCGGGATGCGTTTCCATGAACACGCCGGCAACCCCGGCGGCGACGGCGGCGCGCGCCAGCACCGGAACGAATTCGCGTTGGCCGCCGCTGGCCGTTCCCTGCCCGCCCGGCAGCTGCACCGAATGCGTGGCATCGAACACCACCGGGCAGCCGGTCGAACGCATGATCGCCAGCGATCGCATGTCAGAGACCAGGTTGTGGTAGCCGAAGCTCGCCCCGCGTTCGCACACCAGGATGTTGTCGCGGCCGCTTGCCTCGCGCGCTTTGGCGACGACGTTGACCATGTCTTCCGGCGCCAGAAACTGTCCCTTCTTGATGTTCACCGGTTTGCCTGCCCTGGCCACGGCGCGAATGAAATCGGTCTGGCGGCAGAGAAAGGCCGGCGTCTGCAGCACGTCGACGACGGCCGCCACGGTGGCGATCTCCTCCTCGGTATGCACATCGGTGAGCACCGGCACACCGAGCTGGCGCTTTACCTGGGCGAGGATGCGCAAGCCTTCCGCCATGCCGAGGCCACGATACGATTGCGCCGAGCTGCGATTAGCCTTGTCGTACGACGACTTGAAAATGAACGGGACGCGAAGCTCAGCGCAGATTTCCTTCAGCTGCCCGGCCACGTCGACCTGCAGCTGCTCGGACTCGACCACGCAGGGCCCGGCGATGAGGAACAGTGGCCGATCGAGACCCACATCGAAGTCGCACAGCCTCATCGCGTCCTCCCGGTCGGCGGTAGCGGCCTGGCGCGGTCGGCGCCGCGCCCTACACGGTGGCGGTCGATGGCGCTGCCCGTGGGGAACGGAGGCCGGACCCCTCCGGCCTCCAATCCGCATCGATCCATAGGCGGCTAGGCGACGAGCTGCGGGCGCGCGCGCGCCGGCTCGCCGTGGGTCTCGCGCGCCCGCGCGAGAGCGGCATGGATGTAGGCGATGAAAAGCGGATGGCCGCGACGGGGGTTCGAAGTGAACTCGGGGTGGAACTGGCAGCCGAAGAACCACGGGTGATCGGCGAGCTCGATCATTTCGCACAAGTCGCCGGCAAGCGCGCTCTTGGCCCACGCGCCGACGACCAGGCCGGCGGCTTCGAGCCGCGGCAGGTAGTGGTTGTTGACCTCGTAGCGATGACGGTGGCGCTCGGCAACGCTCGGCGCTGCGTAGATGCGCTGGGCCAGGGTTCCCGGCACCACCTGGCAGGGCTGGGCACCCAGCCGCATCGTGCCGCCGAGATCGGAGTCCGCGCTGCGTTTCTCCACCGTCCCGTCGCGGTTCTGCCATTCGGTGACCAGGGCAACCACCGGATGCGGTGTGTGGGGGTCAAATTCGGTGCTGTTGGCGCCCGCGAGCCCGGCGCGGTGCCGTGCATATTCGATCACCGCGAGCTGCATGCCGAGGCAAATGCCCAGGTACGGAATCCGATTCTCGCGCGCGTAGCGGATGGCCTTGATCTTGCCCTCGACGCCGCGCGGGCCGAAGCCCCCCGGCACGAGGATGGCATCCACGTCCTTCAGCGCCTCGAGGCCATCGCGCTCGATGGCCTCCGAGTCGACGTAGTGGATATGCACCTTGCTCCGGGTGTGGATGCCGGCATGGGCCAGTGCCTCGGAGAGCGACTTGTACGATTCGGTGAGGTCGACGTACTTGCCGACCATCGCGATGTGCACCTCGTGCTCCGGCAACACGAGCGCATCGACCAGCCGGTTCCACACCGACAAGTCGGCCGGCTTTGGAGACAGGTTGAGCTTGCGACAGACGATCTCGTCGAGTCCCTCCGCATGCAGGGCTGCCGGAATCTTGTAGATCGAATCGGTATCCAGCGCCGGAATCACCGCCTCGGGCGTGACGTTGGTGAACAGCGCGATCTTGCGCCGGTCGCTGTCGGGCAGCGGGCGGTCGGCTCGGCACATGACGATGTCCGGCTGGATCCCGATCTCGCGCAGCTCCTTGACCGAGTGCTGCGTCGGCTTGGTCTTCATCTCGCCGGCAGTGGCGATGAACGGCACGAGCGTCAGGTGGATGTAGCAGACGTTGTCGCGGCCAAGCGTGATGCCCATCTGCCGGATTGCTTCCAGGAAGGGGAGCGATTCGATGTCGCCAACCGTGCCGCCGACCTCGACCACCGCGACCTCGGCCTCCTGGCCGTTGGCCACGGTGCCGTTCATGATCCAGCTCTTGATCTCGTCGGTGATGTGCGGGATGACCTGCACGGTGCCGCCGAGGTAGTCGCCGCGCCGCTCCTTACGAATCACGCTTTCGTAGATCTGGCCGGTGGTGAAGTTGTTGCGCTTGCCCATCCTCACGTCGACGAAGCGCTCGTAGTGGCCCAGATCGAGGTCGGTCTCCGCGCCGTCCTCGGTGACGAATACCTCGCCGTGCTGGAACGGGCTCATCGTTCCAGGATCGACGTTGATATACGGGTCGAGCTTGAGATTGGTGACGCGGATGCCGCGGGAAGCAAGGATTGCGGCGAGAGACGCGGCGGCGATGCCCTTCCCCAGCGAGGAGACGACGCCACCCGTTACAAACACGAACTTGGTCATGGGCGACAAGTTCAGGAAATTCCAATTCTACCCGAACCGCTCGCCGCACACAAATCGGCAGCGCGCTAGCTTGCCAAACCCCGTGCCAAGCGTTCGAGCGTGCGTTCGCGGCCGATGAGCGCCAGGACGGCGTCGATGGCGGGCGTGCTGGCGGTGCCGGCTACGAGCACGCGCAGCGGCATCATCACTTGTGGCGGCTTGAGCTGGTGGCTGGTGGCGGCGGCCTTGATTGCCGCGGCGATGCTCGCCCGTTCCCAGGGAGCCTTTTCGAGTTCGCGCTGCAGCGTCGCCAGCGCGGCACGGTTCGCGGCGTCGAGATGCGCTGCCTTGAGCGCATTGGGCACACTCACCTCGACATAAAAGTAACGTGCCATCGCCGCCATCTCCGAGAGCGTCGTCGCCCGATCGCGCAGCAGGTCCGCGACCACGGCCGGTGCGGGGCCCTGGGTGCTGTCGCTGCCGTCACGCACCAGGAACGGCCGCAGCGCCGCGCCGAGCGCCTGCGCCGGCGCGCGCTTGATGTGCTCGTGATTGACCCAGCGCAGCTTGGCGCCGTCGAAGCGCGCCGGAGCCGGATGAATATGCTTAAGGTCGAACCACGCGACGAGCTGCTCGCGCACGAACACTTCGTCGTCGCCGTGCGCCCAGCCGAGACGAGCGAGAAAGTTGACCATGGCGTCGGGCAGGAAGCCGTCGTCCGCGTATTGCATGACGCTGACCGCGCCGTGGCGCTTGGACAGTTTGTGTCCGTCGTCGCCGAGCACCGTCGGCAGGTGGGCGTAGACGGGCACGTCGGCGCCGAGCGCCCGGAGCAGATTGATCTGCCGCGGCGTATTGTTGACATGATCGTCGCCGCGGATCACGTGCGTGATGCGCATCTCGATATCATCGACGACCACGCCGAAGTTGTAGGTCGGCGTACCGTCGGCACGGGCGAGCACCAGGTCGTCGAGCTCGGCGTTGCTGATCTCGATATGCCCTTTGACCTGGTCGTCCCAGGCGACGCTGCCCTGGGTCGGGTTCTTGAAGCGGTACACCGGCTCGATACCCGCGGGCGGCGTCTGGCCGGGTTGCAGGTTCTCCGGCCGCCAGCGGCCGTCGTAGCGCGGCTTCTCGCCGCGCGCCAATTGCGCGGCGCGCAGCGCGTCGAGTTCCCGCGGCGTGGTATAGCAACGATAGGCCAGCCCGCGCTCGAGCATGTCGTCGAGCACCGCCCGGTAGCGCGGCAGCCGTTGCATCTGATAGTAAGGGCCCTCGTCGTAGTCGAGGGCCAGCCAAGCCATGGCATCGAGGATCGCCTGGATCGCCGGCGCGGTCGAGCGCTCCACGTCGGTGTCCTCGATGCGCAGAATGAACTGCCCGCCGTGATGCCGGGCGAAGAGCCAAGCGAAGAGCGCCGTGCGGGCGCTGCCCAGATGCAGGAAACCGGTGGGACTGGGCGCGAAGCGGGTGCGTACCGGAGCCATCTTGGGAGCGAAGGACGGGCGCTGCGGCGCGGCGCTAGCGCCGCGTGCGCAGCGGCTGCCAGCGCAGGTCGAGCGTGGTGGGGAGCGCGGGGTTGGGTGCTTCGGAGCGCACCAGCATCGGTCCCGGCGTGTGCCCGTGGGTCCAGAAGCGGGCGACGCGGCGCGCCTCGGCCTCGTTGGCGTTGACCGGAAAGCTCGCATAGTGGCGCCCGCCCGGGTGGGCGACGTGGTACATGCAGCCGCCGAGCGCGCGGTTTGCCCAGGTGTCGACCAGATCGAAGGTGAGCGGCGCCTGCACTTCGATGGTGGGGTGCAGCGCGCTCGGCTGGTTCCAGGCGCGGAAACGCACCCCGGCGACAAATTCTCCCGGGACGCCGGTGGCGGCGAGCGGCAGTGCGCGGCGGTTGGCGGTCACCGCGTGACGGCCGGGAACCATGCCCTGGACCTTGATCTGAAGGCGCTCCACCGACGAGTCGACAAAGCGCGCGGTCCCGGCGGCGCTGATCTGCTCGCCCAGCACGTGCCATGGCTCGATCGCCTGGCGCAGCTCGATGGTCACCCCGTCGTAGCTCACGGTGCCGAAGCGCGGAAAGCGGAACTCGAGGAACGGGTCGAACCAGGCCGCATCGAACGGGTAGCCGAAGCCGTTCAAGTCGGTGATCACGTCGTGCACGTCGGCGGCGACGAAATGCGGCAACAGCCAGCGATCGTGCAGCGCCGTACCCCAGCGCACCAGCTTGCCGCGATAGGGCTGCTGCCAGAAGCGCGCCACGAGCGCGCGCAGCAGCAACATCTGCACCGCGCTCATGCGCGCGTGCGGCGGCATCTCGAAGGCGCGAAATTCGACCAGGCCCAGACGGCCGGTCGGACCGTCGGGCGAATAGAGCTTGTCGATCGAGAACTCGGCCCGATGCGTATTGCCGGTAAGGTCGGTGAGCAGGTGGCGCAGCAGCCGGTCGATGAGCCAGGGCTGCGCCGATTCCTCGCCGGCGCGATTTTTGCGCTCCAGCTGCTGGAACGCGATGTCGAGTTCGTAGAGTCGATCGTCGCGCGCCTCGTCGACGCGCGGCGCCTGGCTGGTCGGGCCGATGAAGATGCCGGAGAACAGGTACGACAGCGCCGGATGGTTCTGCCAGTAGGTGATCAGGCTCTGCAGCAGGTCGGGGCGGCGCAGCAGCGGGCTGTCTGCCGGCGTGGCCCCGCCAAGGGTCACGTGGTTGCCACCGCCGGTGCCGGTGTGGCGGCCGTCGAGCATGAACTTCTCGGTGCCGAGTCGCGCTTGCCGCGCCTCCTCGTACAACGTCGTCGTGGTGGCGATCAATTCACGCCATGACGCCGCCGGGTGGACGTTGACCTCGATGACACCCGGGTCGGGCGTGACGCTGAGCACTTGCAACCGCGGGTCGCGCGGCGGCGCGTAGCCCTCGATCACCAGCGCGAGCCCGGTCGCCTGTGCGGTGTCCTCGATGGCGACGAGCAGGTTGGCGTAGTCCTCCAGGCGCACGAGCGGCGGCATGAAGACGTGGATGTGACCCTGGCGCACCTGCACCGTGAGCGCGGTCTTCACCACCTCGCGCGGTTTGGCGCCGCGGACGCGTCCACTGCGCGCGCGGCGCAAGTCATCGCGCCGCGGCAGGGCATCCTTGGGCGCGAAGGGGTCGACGGGAAGGTCCTGCTCCACTTCGTCGGGCAACACGTCCGGCAACGAATGAAGGGGCAGCCGCAAGCCGAGCGGCGAGTCGCCGGCCACGGCATAGAGCCGCTCCCGGCGCAGCGGCCACGGGCTCGATTCCCAGACGGTGCCGGCCTGGCGCGCGCCGCGCACCGCAGCCGCCTTGAGCGGCAGCACGAAACCGCAGGGCTGCTCCAAGCCGGCCTGGAGCAGTCGTGCCAGTCGCGCGCGCTCGCTGCCATCGGTCAGATTGGCGCGCAGCGGGTCGGCATTCACTGGCAGCGCCGCTTCTTCCTTGAGCAGCTTCGGCACGTCCTCGTAGGCGGTGATGACCAGTGTGTCGGGCAGGCCCAGCGCGGTGGCGAGCCCGGTGGTGAAAGCCTGCGCATCCGCGAGCGCACTGCTCCCGGGCCGACGCGTGTCGGCGAGCAGCGCGTCGTCGTGCCACAACGGCTCGCCGTCGCTGCGCCAATAGACGCCCAGCGCCCAGCGTGGCAGAGGCTCGCCCGGATACCACTTGCCCTGGCCGAAATGCACCAATCCGCCGCGGGCAAAGCGTCCCTGCAGCCGCCTGAGCAGCGCTTCGGCCAACTCGCGTTTCTTCGGCCCCACCGCGGCGTAGTTCCATTCCGCCCCTTCCATGTCGTCGATCGACACGAACGTCGGTTCTCCGCCCTGGGTCAAGCGCACGTTGTGGGCGGCGAGATCGACGTCGACCGCATCGCCCAGCGCATCGATCGCCGTCCACTGCGCGTCGCTGTAGGGTTTGGTTACGCGCGGGTCCTCGTGCACGCGCGTGACCTGCATGTCAAAGGCGAAATCGACGTTGCAGACGTCGGTGAAGCCGATCACCGGCGCAGCGTTGCCCGGGTCGGCGGTGCAGGCGAGCGGAATGTGGCCTTCGCCGGCGAGCAGCCCCGAGGTCGCATCGAGCCCGATCCACCCGGCGCCGGGCAGGTATACCTCGGCCCAGGCGTGCAGATCGGTGAAGTCGCGCTCCGGCCCGGACGGGCCCTCGAGCGGTTTCTGATCGGCCGCGAGCTGGATCAAATAGCCCGATGCAAAGCGCGCGGCAAGTCCCAGATTGCGCAGTATCTGCACCAGCAGCCAGCCGGTATCGCGGCAGGAGCCGCAGGCCTGCTCGAGGGTTCGCTCCGGGTCCTGCACTCCGGGCTCCATGCGCACCAGATAGCGGATCTCCTTTTGCAGCTGCTGGTTGAGCCGCACCAGCATGGTGACGGTGTTGTCTCCCGGCTTGATCGTGGCCCGGAATGCGCTGAGCCATGCCGCGACGCGCGGCCCGACCGGCGCGGTCTCGAGGAAGGGGATGAGTTCCTTCGCCAGCGAGGGGGCGTAGACGAAGGGAAAGGCCTCGGCGTAGGGTTCGACGAAAAAATCGAACGGGTTGATCACCGTCATGTCGGCGGTCAAGGCGACCCGCACCTCGAGCTTGTTCGTGCGCCCGGTGAACATCAGCCGCGCCACCCAGTTGCCGTAGGGATCCTGCTGCCAGTTGAGAAAGTGCTCCGCCGGCGTGACCGAGAACGAGTAGCCCAGAATCGGGGTGCGGGTCTGAGGCGCCGGACGCAGCCGGATCTCGTGCGGGCCCACGTTGACGAGACGGTCGAACACGTACGACGTTCGGTGCTGCAGCGCGACGCGGATGGCCATGCGTTAGGCGCGGATCACCAGTCGGGGTTTGGAAGCTGCGCGAACACGCGGCGCAGTCCCTCGCCCCACTGCGAGTGGATCATCTGGAAGTACGGATCGGTCTCCTCGATGCGCCGCTGCAGGCGGATTTTCAGGGAGTCGGTTTCGTAGACCAGGAGGTCGATGGGCAGGCCCACGGAGATGTTCGAGCGCATGGTCGAATCGAACGACACGATGGTGCACTTCGTCGCCTCGAGCAGGCCCGTCGAGCGCTTGACGACGCGGTCGATGACCGGCTTGCCGTATTTGCTCTCCCCGATCTGGAAGTAGCAGGTGTCGGGGGTCGCCTCGATGAAGTTGCCCTCGCTGTAGACCTCGAACAGGCGCGGCACTTCGCCCTTCACCTGGCCGCCGACGATGAAGTTGGCGTGGGAGTCGATGTTGTTCTGCTGCAGATAGGGCGCGTCGCGCGTCTTCACCTCGCGCAGCGCATCGCCGGTCAGGCGGGCGACGTCGAAGAGCGAGGTCGCGTTCCACAGCGTGGCCTCGTTCTCGGCATTGCGCGCCCGCTGCTCGAGCACGGACAGCGCGTTCTGGGTGATCGACAGATTGCCCGACGAAAGGGTGACGATCACGCGGTCGCCCTCGCGCGCGAACACGCGCATCTTGGAGAAGCGGGCGATCTGATCAACGCCGGCGTTGGTGCGCGAGTCCGCGGCAAAAATCATTCCGGCGTCGAGCGACATGGCGACGCAATAGGTCATGGGGGGAGGTCGCGACGCAAGCGATTCCGCGATTCTACTGGATAGGAATTCAATAGGTCGGGACGAGGAAATAGCGGTTGATTTCCCCGCCGAGCGTCGAGATGCGGTCGAGAAACTCCATCAGGTACTCGTGCAGCCCGAACTTGATGATGTCGTCGGTCTTGCCGTAGTGCAGGCGCGCGAACAGTTCGCCCGATGCGCGCTCGATCTCCCGGCTGCTGTCGTTGCACAGGACTTCGAGTGTCTGGTGGATGAAACTCATGCACGAGTGCAGCGAACGCGGCATGTCCTGGCGCAGGATCAAGAGCTCGGCGACGCGTCGCGGCGTGATCACGTCGCTGTAGATCTTGCGGTACGACTCGAACCCCGACACCGAGCGCAGCAGGGCGCTCCACTGGTAGTAGTCGACCGCGCCCCCCACGTCGGCCGCCGACGGCAGCAGCGTATGGTACTTGACGTCGAGAATGCGCGCGGTGTTGTCGGCGCGCTCGATATGGGTGCCAAGGCGGTTGAAGTGATAGGCCTCGTCGCGCAGCATCGTGCCGAAGGTCACGCCGCGGAACAGGTGGGAGCGCATCTTCACCCAGTCGAGGAACTCGGACACGCCGGTCGCCTGGATGCGGTGGTAGTCGTGGCCGCGCATCTCCAGCCAGGCCGAGTTCAGGTCCTCGTACATCTCGGAGGTGATCGCGCCGCGCACCGAGCGCGCCGACTCGCGCGCGGAGCGCAGGCAGCAGTAGATCGAGGACGGATTGCTCGCATCGAGGATCATGAACCGCAGCACGTCTTCGGCCGAGAGCTCCCCGAAGCGCTCGTAGAACGACGTCGCCAGGCCGGAGGTGATGAGCGGCACCGCCCAGGGCTCTGCCCACGCCAGCCCGGGCGCGATCGCCTCGTAGGGCAGGAGCGACATGCGATAGGTCACGTCGAGCAGGCGCGCCGTATTCTCCGCGCGCTCGATGTGGCGGGCCATCCAGTAGAGCTCGTTGGCGGTGCGGCAGAGCATCAGTGCGCCATGACCCAGGTATCTTTGGTGCCGCCGCCCTGCGACGAGTTCACCACCAGCGAGCCCTCGCGCAGCGCCACTCGGGTCAGCCCGCCCGGGACGAGGTTCACCGCCTTGGCCGACAGCACATACGGCCGCAGGTCGATGTGACGCGGCGCGATTCCGGTCGCAGTAAAGGTCGGACAGGTCGACAGCGCCAGCGTCGGCTGCGCGATGTACTTGTCGGGCTGGGCGACGATGCGGCCGCGGAACGATTCGCGCTCGGCGTTGCTCGCCGCGGGCCCGATGAGCATGCCGTAACCTCCGGCGCCATGCACCTCCTTGACCACGAGCTCGGTCAAATGGTCGAGGCAGTAGCGAAGATCTTCCTCCCGCCGCAGCTGCCAGGTCGGCACGTTGTTGAGGATCGGTTCCTCGGTCAGATAGAAGCGGATCATATCCGGCACAAACGGATAGATCGACTTGTCGTCGGCCACTCCGGTGCCGATGGCGTTGGCCAGGGTGACCCGTCCGGCGCGGTAGGCAGCGAACAGCCCCGGCACGCCGAGCATCGAGTCGGGTCGAAACGCCCGCGGATCGAGAAAATCGTCGTCGACCCGGCGGTAGAGGACGTGCACGCGCCGCGGCCCGCGCGTGGTGCGCATGTACAGGGTCTCGTTCTGCACGAACAGGTCCTGGCCTTCGACCAGCTCCACGCCCATCTGCTGGGCGAGAAAGGCGTGCTCGAAATAGGCCGCGTTGTAGGCGCCGGGCGTGAGCACCGCCACTTCCGGCTCCTCCTCCCCGGCCGGTGCCACGGCGCGCAGGTTTTCCAGCAGCAGGTCCGGATAGTGCTCCACCGGCTTGATCGACTGGGTGGCGAAAAGCTCCGGGAACAGGCGCATCATCATGCGCCGGTTCTCGAGCATGTACGACACGCCGGAGGGCACGCGCAAATTGTCCTCGAGTACGTAGTAGGCGCCTTCGTCGGCGCGCACGATGTCGACCCCGGCGACGTGGGCGTAAATGCCGCCGGGAACGTCCATGCCCTGCATCTCGCGCCGGTACTGCGTATTGGCGAGCACCCGTTCGGCCGGTATGGTCCCCGACTTGAGGATGTTCTGCTCGTGGTAGATGTCATGCAGGAAGAGGTTCAATGCCTGCACCCGCTGCTTGAGGCCCCGTTCCAGGATGCGCCACTCGCTCGCCGGAATGATCCGCGGCACGAGGTCGAACGGAATCAGTCGCTCCGTGCCCGCGTCCTCGCCGTAGACCGCGAAGGTGATGCCGATGCGATGGAAAGCGCGTTCCGCTTCCTCGCGCTTCTGCGCGATCTGCTCGACCGGAGTGCGCTTGAGCCAGTCGGAGAAAGCCTGGTAATGGGGCCGCAGGGCGCCATCGGCAGCGCACATCTCATCGTAAATGGGACGGGACACAGTGGCCTAATTGAACATTCGGTGGACTTTTAGCAAGACTCGAGCCAAAAACTTTTTTGCTTTTCTACCTATAAGCTTACCGAAATAAACCCCGCCCCAGGGGGGCAGAAGGCGCCGGCGGGACCGCGTCCGACGCACCCTTTTCGTGCCGTTTTTGTCCAGGACACACATGGACAGTCCCGACGGTCGGTTTGACCCTGGTTTTGGCGCTATGGTTAAATACCCTCTCCTGTCTGGGTTCGCGCGGGCGGTTAGCTCAGCGGTAGAGCATTGCCTTCACACGGCAGGGGCCACTGGTTCGATCCCAGTATCGCCCACCATGGAACCAAGGGGTTGCACGCAAGTGTAACCCCTATTTTTTTGGCCGCGTTCGGCGGAACCTACGCCATCCGCTTAATTTTTGCATACGATGATGTAAAAATTCGGTTGCGAGACGCCACGATGATTGTCAACTCCTCGGCAGTGATTCCGGTCGACGCGCTGGTGTTCGACGCTTACGGTACCTTGTTCGACGTGCAGTCGGTGGTCACCTTGGCCGAACGACTGTTTCCGGGCCACGGCGCCGCCCTGTCGCAGTTGTGGCGCACCAAGCAACTGGAGTACAGCTGGCTGCAAAGCCTGATGCTCAGTCCCACGCAGCGGCGCGAGGATTTCGCCGCCCTCACCGCGCACGCACTCGATTATGCCGCCGAAGCGCTGAGGCTGTCGCCGCAGGTGGCCGTGCGCCACCGCCTGCTCGATGCGTATCTCGACCTGTCGCCATTTCCCGACGTGGCGCCAGCCCTGGCGGCGCTCTCCCCGTTGCCGCGTCTGATCCTGTCCAACGGCACCCGTGAAATGCTCGAGCTCCTGGCGGCGTCGACCGGCGTGGCGCCCCATCTTGACGGCATTCTTTCCGTTGACGCGGCCGGCATCTACAAGCCGAGTCCCCGTGTCTATCAACTCGCCGTCGACCACCTCAAGCTCGCGCCGGCGCAAATCGGTTTCGTTTCCTCCAACGGCTGGGACGTGGTCGGCGCCAAAGCTTGCGGCCTGACCGCATTCTGGGTTAGCCGCGCCGGCGCACCGCTCGAACGCCACGGCCCGCGCCCCGATGCGATCATCGCCTCGCTGGCCGAACTGCCGCTGTTGATCGGCCGCTAAACGCTTCGCCCCGCTAGGGCATGTACTGGCCGCCGTTGACCTCGATCACCTGCCCGGTGACGTAGCCGGAGAGCTCGTCCGAGGCGAGGTAGAGAAACGTTCCGGCGCACTCGTCGGGCTCACCGATGCGGTTCATCGGAATGGTAGCCTGCATGGCCTTGAGTTGCTCGGCGGTGGAGTAGCGCTGGTGAAACGGCGTCGCGATCACGCCTGGTGAAACGGCGTTGACGCGGATGCCGTCGCCGACAACCTCCTTGGCCCAGCCGTGCGTGGCGGTCGCGATGAAGCCCTTGGCGCCGGCGTAGATGATGGCGCCTGCGCCGCCGCCGTGGCGCGCCGCGATCGAGCTCACGTTGATGACGTTGCCCTTTTTCTGCTGCCGCATGATAGGGATCGTCGCGTGCATGAACAGCGCCACCTGGATGACGTTGAGGGCGAGCACGCGCTGCAGGAAAGCTTCGCTGTAATCCTCGATCCGCGTGCGCGCGACCAGCCCGCCGGCATTGTTGATCAGCACGTCGATGCGGCCGAGCGCCTCGTGGGTTTCGGCGACGATGCGCTTGACGTGCAGGCTCTCGGTGACATCGCCGGCGACGAGCAGCGCTTGGCCGCCGAGGGTACGCACGTCGGCGGCAACCTGCTCGGCCGCCTCGCGGCTGGCGTTGTAATGGATGGCCAGCCGTGCGCCATGGGCGGCAAAAGCCCGCGCCGCCGCGGCGCCGATACCGGTCGATGCGCCGGTAATGAGCACCGCCTTGCCCTTCAGGTCCGACGCCATGCCTTCGCCTTCCGTAACCGTTGGCTTGCGCTCGCGCCGGTTGCTTCATGGCGCGGTGACGCCCAGTATACTTGGCTTGAATTCGCGCGCGCAGATGCGCCGGGCGGTGGTCGCGCAATGCGCGCGCCTGGCGTGTTGACCCACGAGCCAACGCTCGCACGGTCGGGTATTTGCGCCCGCCTTAAGCAACGCCCCTGGCACAACCTTCGCTACCCACGCGCCGCCATGCCTCCACCCCAGCTTCGCGTTCCCCCGCATGCTTGCGACTGCCATATGCACATCTACGAGGACCGCTACCCGCTGGTGCCGCAGGCGATGTTCAAGCCGCCGCACGCGCCGCTAGCCGATTACCTGCAGGTTCAGCGCGCGCTCGGCTTGTCGCGGGCCGTGGTCGTGCAACCGAACGGCTACGGCTTCGATAACCGCTGTACCCTCGCCGCCCTCTCCGCCCTTGGCGCGACCGCGCGCGCTGTCGCCACCGTAGCGCTTGACGTGAGCGAGGGCGAGCTGGAGCGGTTGACCTCGGCCGGTGTGCGAGGGGCGCGCTTTCACCTGCTGCCTGGCGGCATGCATACGTGGGATGCGCTCGCCCCGCTGGCGGCGCGCATTGCCCCCTTCGGCTGGCACGTCCAGCTGCAGCTCGATGGCCGCGAGCTGCCGCGCTACGAGGCGGCCCTGGCGCAGTTGCCCGTGCCGCTGGTCATCGATCACAACGGCAAGTTCCTCGAGCCGGTGGCGATCGATCATCCGGGTTTCAAGACGCTGCTGCGGCTTATCGCCGCCGGCAACACCTGGGTCAAGTTGAGCGCGCCCTACGAGACCTCGCGCCTGGGGCCGCCGCATTATGCCGACGTGGGCGCGCTGGCGACGGCACTGGTGCGGGCCAATCCCGGGCGCTGCCTCTGGGCGAGCAATTGGCCGCACCCGGGGCGGGACCCGCGCCCGGACAGCGCGGCGCTGCTCGAACTGCTGCGCGAATGGGCTCCCGACGAGGCAACGCGGCAGCGGATCCTGGTCGACAATCCGGCGGCGCTGTACGGCTTTTAAAAAGAGCGCTCAGGCCGCCTTCTTTGTCCGGCACGCCGCGACCGCATCGCGCAGCGCCGCGATGGCTAAGGGTCGGGGGAAACTCTTGCGATGCGCGAGCGCGATGCGGCGCGTCGGCGCGGGCTTGGCAAACGGCACCGCCACCACCAGAGCGCTGTGGTACTTGGGCGTCAGCGCGTCGCGGGGCAGCACGGAAATACCCAGCCCGGAGGCGACCATATTACGCACCGTCTCCAATGAATTGGTGCGCGTCGTCGCGGCGTCGTGGCGATTGAGCTCCGGACAGGCATCGAGCACCTGGTCGCGGAAGCAATGGCCGACGGAAAGCAGGATCGTATGCTCGGCGGCGAGCTCGGAGGGCTGGATGGATTTGCGCCGCGCCCACCGATGCTGCTGCGGCACTACCACCTGGAACGGCTCTTCGTACAGGAAGTCGGTCACCACGCCGGGCGGCTGAAACGGCAGCGCAATGATCGCCGCGTCGATGCGCCCGCTGCGCAGTGCCGCCTCGAGATGCTCGGTGAGGTTTTCCTCGATCTCCAGCGGCATCTGCCGCGCGAGCGCGTTGAGCGCCGGAATCAGGTCGGGCAGCAGGTAGGGAGCCACGGTGTAGATCACGCCGAGCCGGAACACACCGACCAATTGGTTCCGCCCGGCCTGGGCGATGTCGCGAATCCGCGCCGCCTCCTCGAGCACCTTCTGGGCTTGTTCGACGATGCGCTCGCCCACCGGCGTGACGCTGATTTCGGACTTGCCGCGCTCGAAGAGCTGCGTCGCGAGCTCATCTTCGAGTTTCTGGATGGCAACCGACAGCGCGGGCTGGCTCACAAAACAGCGCTGCGCGGCGCGCCCGAAGCTCTTTTCCTGCGCGATGGCGACCAGGTAGCGCAGCTCGTTGAGCGTCATCGCCCTTTGCCGGCAAGGAAGCGCGCAAATCCGGCCGCGGTTTCCGGGTGCTTGAGTCCGTAATCGACCATCGCCTCGAGGTAACCGAGCTTGGTGCCGCAATCGTAGCGGCGGCCCTCGAACTGGTAGGCGATCACCTTTTCGTCGCCAAGCAGGCGGGCGATGCCGTCGGTGAGCTGAACCTCGCCGCCGGCCCCCGGCGGCATCGTGCGCAGATGATGGAAGATACGCGGCGTAAGAATGTAACGCCCGACCACGCCGAGCGTAGAGGTCGTGGTGCCCGGCTTGGGCTTTTCCACGATGCGCGCGATCCGGCCCCGCCCTCCTTCGAAGGAATCGGTCTCGACGATGCCGTAGTTGCCGACGTCGGCCTCCGCCACCGGCATCACGCCGATCACCGAGTAGCGCTCGCGCTCGGCTACCTCGGCCATCTGCCGCATCACCGCCACCTGCGCGTCGATGAGGTCGTCGGCGAGCAGCACGGCGAACGGATCGGCGCCGATGACCGGTTCGGCGCAGAGCACGGCGTGTCCGAGGCCGAGCGCTTCGGCCTGGCGAATGTAGATGCAATTCATGCCCCGTGGCAGCACGCCCTGCACGATATCCAGGAGCTCCGTCTTGTTGCGCGCCGCGAGCTCGGTTTCAAGCTCGTAGGCCTTGTCGAAATGATCCTCGATGGCGCGCTTGTTGCGGCCGTTGACAAAGATCAGGTCGGTGATGCCGGCCGCCGCCGCTTCCTCGACGGCGAACTGGATCAGCGGCTTGTCGACGATGGGCAGCATCTCCTTCGGACTGGCCTTGGTCGCCGGGAGGAAACGGCTGCCCAGCCCGGCAACGGGGAACACGGCCTTGGTGAGCCTACCGAATGCCATGGAGGAGGTCCTTGAGTTGTTTTTCGTCGATCACCGGGACACCGAGCTCGCCGGCGCGGTCGAGCTTGCTTCCCGCCTCGGCGCCGGCCACGACATAGTGCGTCTTCTTCGACACGCTGCCGGTGACCTTGCCGCCATGCCGCTCGATCAATTCCTTCGCTTCGTCGCGGGAGAGCGTCGGCAGGGTCCCGGTCAGGACGAATGTCTTGCCCGCCAACTTCCCTGCCAGCGCGCGTTGCGGCGTGCTCTCCGGCCACTCTACCCCGGCCGCGCGCAACTGGGCAATCACCTCGCGATTGTGCGGCTCGGCGAAGAATTGGCGGATGCTCTGCGCCAGCACCGGCCCCACGTCGGCAACCGCCTGCAGCGTCGCCTCGTCGGCGGCCATGAGCGCGTCGAGTCGGCCAAAGTGCCGCGCCAGCTCCTTCGCGGTTGCCTCGCCGACGTGGCGAATACCCAGGGCGAAGATGAACCGCGTCAATGTCGTCTTGCGGCTTTTGTCGATGGCGGCGACGACGTTGGCGGCCGATTTCTCCGCCATGCGCTCGAGCTCGCCGAGCGCGGCAACGCCGAGCTTGTACAGGTCGGCCGGCGTGCGCACGATGTGCCCGCCGACCAGCTGTTCGACGAGCTTCTCACCGAGGCCCTCGATGTCCATGGCACGGCGGCCGGCGAAGTGCAGCAGCGCCTGCGCGACCTGGGCAGGGCAGACCAGACCGCCGGAGCACCGCGCGATCGTTTCGTCCGGCAGGCGCACTACCGCCGAACCGCATTCGGGACATTTCTTCGGCAGCACGAATTCGCGCGTACCTTGCGGCCGCTTTTCCTTCACGACGCGTACGATTTCCGGAATCACGTCGCCGGCGCGGCGCACGATCACCGTGTCGCCGACGCGCACGTCCTTGCGCCTGACCTCGTCTTCGTTGTGCAGCGTGGCGTTGGTGACCGTAACGCCGCCGACAAACACCGGCTTCAGGCGCGCCACCGGGGTGAGCGCGCCGGTGCGTCCCACCTGGACGTCGATGGCCAGTACCTCGGTGGCCATTTCCTCGGCCGGGAACTTGTGCGCCAGCGCGAAGCGCGGTGCGCGGGAAACATAGCCGAGCGCCGCCTGCTGGGCGAGGTCGTCGACCTTGTACACCACCCCGTCGATCTGGAACGGCAGCGACTCGCGCTTCGCGCCGATCTGGCGGTAGTACGCGAGCAAGCCGTCGCAACCGAGCACGACGCTGCGCTCGCGCGCAACCGGCAGGCGCAGCGCCGCCAGGAAATCGAGCAAGGCCGACTGGGTCCGCGGCGCTTGCCCGGGCGCGCGCCACTCGACTTCGCCGATGCCGTAAGCAAAGAAGCTCAGGCGCCGGGCAGCCGTCATCTTCGGATCAAGCTGGCGCAAGGCTCCGGCGGCGGCATTGCGCGGGTTGACGAAGGTTTTCTCGCCCCGGGCGGCCTGCGCTGCGTTGAGGCGCGCGAAGTCGCGCTTGAGCATCAGCACCTCGCCGCGCACTTCGAGGTATCGCGGCGGCGGCCGCTTCGCCGCGGCCAGCTTGAGCGGGATCGCCTGCACCGTTCTGACGTTGGCGGTGACGTTCTCGCCGACGTAGCCGTCGCCGCGCGTCGCCCCAAGCGTAAACAGCCCGTCTTCGTACACCAGGTTGACCGCGAGGCCGTCGAACTTCGGCTCGACCTCGTAGGTGACTTCGGCGACGCCCAGGGCTTCGCGCACGCGGCGGTCGAATGCGCTCACCTCCTCGGCGGAAAAAGCGTTGCCGAGCGAGAGCATGGCGACGCGGTGGGTGACCGCCTCGAACTGCGCTGCCGGCTCGGCGCCGACCCGCTGCGTGGGCGAGTCTGCGCTCGAGAGCGCCGGATACTCGCGCTCGAGCGCCTGCAACTCGCGGAAGAGTGCATCGTATTGCGCGTCGTCGATGGTCGGCGCGTCGAGCACGTAGTAGCGGTAGTTGTGTTCCTCGAGCGCGGCGTGCAGTTCCGCCGCGCGCGCGGATGCCTTGCGCGGAACGGCAGCGGCTTTCATGGGCGAGAGCCTTTCGCTTTCCCGCTATCCGAACAGCCGCAAGGCCCGCGTCCCGCCCGGCTCGATGTGCGCGGCGCGCAGCGCCGCCGCCGTCGCCTGCACCTGGTCGCGAATGGCCGCCAGCGCCGCATCATCGAGCGGCCGGCGGTTGTCGTCGACGAGCACGCCCTCAAGGTTTTGCGCCAGGCGTTTGGCGACCAGCCGCATCTGATCGAACACCTTGCCTGGATCGGCAACGCGCGGCACGTCGATCAGCAGCACGATGCCGGGCGTGGTCAGCACCCGCAGGTTGTCGACGGTGAACGGTTCCTGCTTGTAGTTCTGAAGTCTCCACAGCACGTTGCCGACCTCATCGACGTATTCGAATTGACCGGCGGGATCGTGGCGGAATCCGGCCGCTTCGGCCACCCCTCGCAGCCGCGTGCCCGCGATCTGGCCGAGTTCTGCTTTGAGAATCGTAAGCCCGATCTGCACGTCGAGGTCGGCGCAGAAGCGGTCGAGCTCTTCCGCGTGCGCGGCCGCGTCGTTCGCGTCCGGCAGCACGCAGTCGGTCGAGAGCGTCGCCGCGGCGTCGGCGACCGTGTGCAGAAAGGCCTCGATGTCACCGCGCGTGGCCGCGCCCGACCGGTCCGCCAGCAGCAGGCACGCCGCCACCTCCTGCCAGGGTCCGGCGCTCGCGCCGATCTCCTGCCACGACAGGCCGGGGCCGCGCCGACCGAGCCAGCGCACCGGTTTCGCCTGGCGCTGCAAGAGTGGGCGCTCCAGCGCCGCGCGCGGCGCCGGCGCAGCCGCTTGCAGTAGCACCACACACTCGATATCCGGATCGGGCGCGATGCCTTCACGCGTCGCATGCGCCGCCGCGAGTGGCCGCGGCAGGGGCTCGTCCAAGGGCGCGTCTTCGTCCGGGAGGTCTTCCTCCGCGGCGGGCGCCGCGTGCTCGACGGCCACACTCTGCGCCGTCCCTGCTTCGGGGTCGCCGCGGCGCAGGGTCGGCTCGACGCCCTCGCGGCCTGCGCCGTGACGGGTGAACGCCGCGGCGATACGCCGCCGCGCCCTGCGTTCCTGCATCCAGTTGTAGGCCAGCACGCCGATGATGAGGACAAGCCCGGCGACGAGCAAGCCTAGAAACAGCGGGTTCATCGCACCGCGACCGCGTCCTGCCGCGGCGGGCTCTCGGCGAGCTCGAGCGCTTCGGCGATATCGACCGCGACGACGCGCGAAACGCCCGGGTCCGGCATGGTGATGCCGATGAGCTGCGCGGCCATCTCCATCGTGATCTTGTTGTGGCTGATGAACACGAACTGGGTCACGTCGGCCATCGTGCGCACCATGGCGCAAAAGCGGTCGGTGTTCGGATCGTCGAGCGGGGCGTCGACCTCGTCTAAGAGGCAGAACGGCGCCGGATTGAGCTGGAACAGCGCGAACACCAGCGCGATCGCGGTCATCGCCTTTTCCCCGCCGGACAGAAGGTGGATCGAGGTGTTGCGCTTGCCCGGCGGTTGCGCGATCACCTGTACGCCCGAATCGAGGATCTCTTCTCCGGTCAGCACCAGCCGTGCCTGGCCGCCGCCGAAAAGCGCCGGGAACAGCTTGCCGAAATTGGTGTTGACGCTGTCGAAGGTCTGCTGCAGGAGCGCGCGCGATTCGCGGTCGATCTGGCGGATCGCGGACTCCAGGGTCGCCATCGCCTCGGTCAGGTCCTGCGCCTGGGCATCGAGATACTGCTTGCGTTCCGAGGCCTGCTTGAGCTCGTCGAGCGCGGCGAGGTTGACGGCGCCAAAATCGGCGATTGCCTGCGTTAACCGCTCGATTTCACCGGGCAGCGTGCTGGCGCGGCCCCAGGCCTTGAGTGCCGCCGGCAGGGCTTCGATATCGGCGCGCGCGGCGCCGAGCTGCTCGGCAAACTGCTGCTCAGCGAGCGCCGCCGCCTGCTGTTTCAAGCGCATGTCCTCGATCTTCGCCCGTGCGGGTTCGAGCTTCTGTTCGGCCGAAAGGCGCGCTTCCTCGCCAACCCGAAGCTCTGCGGCGACCGCTTCCTGGCGGTCACGTGCCGCGGCGAGAGCCTCCTCCGCGGCTGCGCGCGCGGCAAGCTGCGCCTGCAGCGCTGCCTCGACCGGTGCCCAGTCGATCTGCGCCCGCTCGGCGGAGAGCTCACCGACCAGTGCCTGCTGCTGCACGACCTGCGCCTCCAGCCCTTCGCGCCGGCGCGCCAGCTCGGAGAGCCGCTCGCGGCAGGAGCGCTCGCTGAAACCGGCCTCCTGGGTGGCGCGTTCGGCTGCATGCAGGCGTTCGCGGGCGCGCTCCAGGGCGGCGTCTGCCTGGTCACGCGCCTGCTCTGCCGCCGCGCGTGCGCGTGCGGCGGCCGCAAGGCGCGCGCGCGCATGGGTGATCGATGCCTCGATCGCGGCCTGCGCCTCGCGCTCGAGGGCGGTTTCTGCGGCAAGCGCGGCGAGTTCGTCGGCGATGCTGGTGCGTCGCTTCTCCGCCGCCTCGGCAGTCTGCTGCAGCTGTCGCAGTTCGAGCTCGAGCTCGTGACAGCGCCGCTGTTGCGATGCCAAGGCGAGGCTCTCGCCGTGATAAGCCTGCTGCTGCGCATGGAGCTCGGCTTCGATGTGGTCGCGCGCGGCCGCCGCGGTGTCGGTTTCCGCACCTGCCGCAGCGATGGCAATCGCGAGCGCCGCGAGCTCGCGCTGCCGCGCCAGCACCCCGTGCAACTCGCTGTCCGGGGCAAAGAAGGCGATACCCTGCGCGCTGACGACGTGGCCTTCCGGGGTGACGAACGC
This sequence comes from Casimicrobiaceae bacterium, assembly GCA_035939595.1. Classification (GTDB taxonomy): domain Bacteria; phylum Pseudomonadota; class Gammaproteobacteria; order Burkholderiales; family Casimicrobiaceae; genus PALSA-1003. The sequence goes on along the minus strand of DASZFQ010000190.1, from coordinate 26,272 downwards.
ATCGCCGGGGCGCAGGGCGTCGCGATCGGCCATTGCCACGCCGACCTCGGCGCGGCAGCGCACGCCGGCAAGCCAGTCGCCAAGCAGGCGTGCAAGGCCCGGGCTCGCCGGCTTGACCTTGGCGAGCAGGAAATCGCCCGGGCCGGCGGCCACCTTTGCGGCGGGGTCGGCCGCATAGGCGGCGATGCGCCCGGGCAGCGGACCGCCGTCGGCCCAAGCCAGCGCCGCGTCGAGTGTCGGCAGTTCCAGGGCGTTCAGGCGCTCGCGCAAGACCGCTTCCAGTGCGTCTTCCCAACCGCGCTCGATATCGAGTTGCTGCCACAGGCGGCGGGCATGCCCGAGGCGGCGTGCCTCGAGCCAGGCGTCGGCGTCCTTGCCGCGGCCGATTCTTGCCTGCAGCGCCGAGAGTGCCTCCGAGCGCGCCTCGCGCTCCGCCAGCGCGCGGCTCGCCTGCTGCCAGGTGTCGCCGGCGGTGCGCTGCCGCTCCTGCAACGTCTGCACTGCAGTGCGCAGGCCGTTGAGCCCGGTCTCCCGTTCGGCGAGATCGGCGGTCTCGTCTTCGAGTTGCTGGGCAACCAGTGCGATCTGCGCCGCCAGGGGCGCCCCGAGCGCGCCCGCCTCGGCCTCGAGACGCTCGCGCCGCTGCGTGAGCGCGTCCAGGGTCTTGCCGGCGTTTGCGCGTTGCGTTTCGGCCACGCGCAGTGCCTGTTCGCTCTCGCCGCATTGCTGCTGCACGCCAGACAAAGCCTGTGCCGCGGCGGCGAGAGCGGCATCGCCCTGCGGCAGCGCCGTCTGCGCTGCCTGCTCTTCCGCCGCCGCCGCCTCGCGTCGTGCGACCGCCGCGGCGAGCTCGCGCTGGCCCGCTTGCGATTCCTCCTCGAGCGCGGCGAGTTGCGCCGCGAGCCCGGCGAGGAGCGCGGCGAGCTGTTCCGCCTGCTGCGCCAACCGACCTTCGCTGTCACGCGCAAACTGCAGCTGCTGTTCCAGGCGGGTCACCTCGGCATTGGCGGCGTAAAACCCGCCCTGTTGGGCGTGCAGCTCGTCGCCGGCGCGATACTGTTCGGCGCGCAAGCTTTCCACCTGCTTCTCCGCCGCGCGCAGTTCCGAGAGCAGCGCCTCCAGCCCCGCCGCGAGGTTCGCCGTTTCGCTGCTGTGCCTCTCGCGCAGACGGGCCGCATCCTGCTGCTTGGCGAACCACAGCAGATGCTGGGCCTGTTTGAGCTGCGTCTCGTGTTCGCGATACCGCGTCGCAATCTCCGCCTGTGCGGCAAGCTTTTCAATCTGCGAGGCAAGCTCGCCGCGGATATCTTCGACCCGCGCGAGGTTGGCCCGCGCATCGGCGATGCGGCTTTCCGTCTCCTTGCGCCGTTCGCGGTACTTCGACACCCCGGCCGCTTCCTCAAGGAACACGCGCAGTTCCTCGGGCTTCGCCTCGATGACCCGGCCGATCATGCCCTGCTCGATGATGGCATAGGCGCGGGGGCCGAGTCCCGTGCCCAGGAACAGATCATGGATATCGCGGCGACGGACCGGGATGTTGTTGATGTAATAGGTCGAATCGCCGTCGCGGGTCAGCACGCGCTTGATCGACAGTTCGGCGTAGCTGCCCCACTGGCCGCCGATGCGGCCCTGGCTGTTGTCGAAGAAGAGCTCGACCGAGGCCCGCCCGACCGGCGCACGCTCGCCCGCACCATTAAAGATGACATCTTGCATCGACTCGCCGCGAAGGGCGGAGGCCCTCGACTCGCCGAGCACCCAGCGCACGGCGTCGATGACGTTGGATTTGCCGCAGCCGTTCGGACCGACAATCCCGACCAGCTGTCCGGGGGTTGCGATGGTGGTCGGATCGACGAACGACTTGAAGCCGGCCAGCTTGATCTGTGTAAGGCGCAATTCGGGTTCTTCGGGGATGCGCGGATCGGCGCGGATGCGGACCTCGTGCCAGCGAGGCGCGCCGCTCAAGGCGTAATTATAGCCGATCCCCACGCGCCGACCGAGGCACCGGCGTTCCCGCTGCGGCGGTGCCGTCTCATGTCCCGGCCGTCGTCGGCGGAAGTCGTCCCTCGGCAACGGCATGGCACGCCGCGAACGCCCCAACCGCTTCGGCCGCAACCGGCAGCAGCAGCGGCATTTCGCGCCGGCAACGCGCGTTGGCAAACGGACAGCGCGGATGAAAGGCGCAACCCGAGGGCGGATCGAGCGGACTGGGAACCTCGCCGGCAACCGCGGTGCGCGGCTTGCCGGTGAGGGCGAGATCGGGCACGGCGTCGAGCAGCATGCGCGTATAGGGATGTTGCGGACGGGCAAAAAGCTGCGTCGTGGGCGCGAGCTCGACAATGCGGCCCAGATACATCACCCCGACGCGATCGGCAATGTGATGCACGACGGCAAGGTTGTGCGAGATGAACAGGAACGTGAGGCCCAGGTCGCGCTGCAGGCGCCGCATGAGGTTGAGCACCTGCGCCTGCACCGACACGTCGAGCGCCGAGGTGGGTTCGTCGCATACCAGGAAGGCCGGGTTGCCGGCCAGTGCGCGCGCGATCGAGACGCGCTGGCGCTGTCCGCCAGAGAACTGATGCGGGAACTTCACCCCGTCGGCGGGGGAGAGGCCGACCTGCTCGAGCAGGCTCGCCACGCGTGCGTCGATGGTGGTGGCCGAGTTACCGTCGGCGCCGCGGCGCGCGCGCAGTGGCTCGGCGACGATATCGGCGACGCGCCAGCGCGGATTGAGGCTCGCGTAGGGATCCTGAAAGATCATCTGCATGTTGCGGCGCTCGGCCGGTTCGGCGCCGTGCGCGTCGATGCGCCGTCCGGCATAGCGAATTTCGCCCCGCGTTGGCCGGTACAGCCCGACGATGAGCCGAGCGACGGTCGATTTGCCGCAACCGGATTCGCCCACCAGCCCGAGCGTCTCGCCCCGGGCGATGGCAAAGCTCACCCCGTCGACGGCCTTGAGCAGGGTGCGCGACTGGCGCTCGAGCACGCGGTTGAGCCACGGCGGCGAAACGTCGAAGTGGCGCGCCACGTCGACCAGTTCGACCAGGGGCGGCGGGAACGCACTCATGCGCTGACCAGCCAGCAGGCGGCCTGCGTGCTGCCGGCGGGCATGAGCTCCGGCCGCTCGCGCCGGCAGCGGTCGAACGCCTGCGGACAACGCGGATGAAAGGCACAGCCGGAGGGAATAGCGGTCAGGCGGGGCATCGTGCCGTCGATCTGCGTGAGCTCTTCACGCTCCGCGACGAGTGACGGGATCGAGCCCATGAGCCCGCGCGTGTACGGATGCTGGGGACGATGGATGACCTCGGCGACCGGACCGACCTCGACGATGCGTCCGGCGTACATCACTGCGACCCGGTCGGCGGTTTCCGCGATCACGCCCATGTCGTGGGTGATCAGCATCACCGCGGTATCGTGCTCGCGGCAAAGGCGCTTGAGCAAGGCGATGATCTGCGCCTGGATCGACACGTCGAGCGCGGTGGTGGGTTCGTCGGCGATGATCAGGCGCGGCTTCGCGGCCAGGGCCAGGGCAATCACGACGCGCTGGCGCATCCCGCCGGAGAACTGGTGCGGGTAGTGCTCGAACCGCCGCTCGGGTGCCGGGATTCCGACCTCGGCGAGCAGCGAGAGCGCCCGCGCGCGCGCCGCACCGGCGCTGAGCTCCAGATGCGTGGTGATGGTCTCGACCAGCTGTCGCCCGACGGTATAGAGCGGGTTCAAGGAGGTCAGCGGATCCTGGAACACCGCGCCGATCTCGCGTCCGCGGATGCGACGCAGCGCTTCCGGCGGCAGGTTGTCGATCCGGCGCCCGGCAAGGAGGACTGTCCCGGCGCCGATCCGCCCCGGCGGATCGATGAGCCCGATCACCGCCGCGCCGGTAAGCGACTTGCCGGCGCCGGATTCACCGACGACCCCCAGCACCTCGCCGGGGGCGATCGTCAGCGATACGCCGTCGACCGCGACCAGGGTTCCACGCCGGGTCGGGAATTCGACCCGCAACCCCTCGACGGCGAGCAGGGCCTCGCCGCTCACGATGGCAACGCCCGGACCATGACGCGACGAGCGCGCCCGACCTCGCCCCGGGCGCCGCTCCCGGCCTCGAATCGCTGGGTTGCGTTCGCGGCGCTCATTGCAGCCGGGGATTGAGTGCGTCGCGCAGCCAGTCGCCGAGCAGATTGATCGCCAGCACCAGAATGACCAGGGCCGCGCCGGGAAAGATCGTGATCCACCATTCCCCGGAGAACAGAAAATCGTTGCCGACGCGAATCAGCGTGCCGAGCGACGGTCGCGTCGGCGGCACGCCGACGCCGAGAAACGACAGCGTCGCCTCAAGCACGATGGCCGTGGCAATGTTGATGGTGGCGAGCACCAGAACCGGGCCGAGGACGTTGGGAAGCAGATGCCGGAAGACGATCGCCGCGGGGCGGATGCCGATGACCCGTGCCGCCTGCACGTACTCCTTATTTTTCTCCACCAGCGTCGAGCCGCGTACCGTGCGCGCGTACTGCGGCCAGTTGGAAACGCCGATGGCAATCACCAGCACCAACAGCGCCACCTCGCCGTGCGCCTCGCGCGGCAGCACGGCGCGCGCGACACCGTCGATCAAAAGCGCAATCAGGATCGCCGGGAACGACAGCTGGACATCGGCGGCACGCATGATGAAGGCGTCGAGACGGCCGCCGGTGTAGCCGGCAACGAGTCCCAGGCTCACGCCGATCGCCACCGCGAGGGCGACGGCCGCAACGCCGACAAGGAGCGAAATCCGGGCGCCGAACATGATTGCGGAGAGCACGTCGCGCCCCTGGTCGTCGGTACCGAGCAGGTAGCCCGGCTTGGAGCCGGCCATACCTCGCGGCGGTGTCAACGCGTCCCCCAGATTGAGTGTAGCGAGATCGAACGGGTTATGCGGCGCAACCCACGGCGCAAGCAGGGCGGCGGCAAGGCAGACCAAGAGCACCAGGGCCGAGAGGACGGCCACCGGCGAATGGCGAAATCCGTGCGCCAGGTCGCTGTCCCACCAGCGCGCCAGTCGCCCCGGTATGGCCGCCGTCGTCACGGTCCAGACCGCCGCTCCCGCGTCGCCAGCCGCCGCGATCTCACCGCACCACGACCCACTTCAGGAAGTTGAGGTTGGTGGGCAACTGCACCAGGTCGACGTTCTTCTTCATCGCCCAGGCCAGTGCCTGCTGGTGCAATGGGATGTGACCGATGTCGTCAGCATGAATCTTGTACACCTCGTGGATCATCGCCTCGCGTTTCTGCTGATCGAGCTCGCTCGCGATCTGCGGCCCCAGTTCGTCGATGCGCTTGTTGACATAGCTGCCGAGGTTGAACTGGCCGCGGCCGGAGGGGCCGGGTGACATGAGGATGGCGAAAATCTGGTTGTGGGCGTCGTACGAAGCCGGTGTCCAGCCCAACAGATAGAACGACGTGTCGCGCGACAGGATCTTGGGAAAGTAGGTGACCTTGGTCTCCACCATCAGGTTCACCTTGACGTCGATCTTGGCCAGCATCGCCGCCACCGCCTGGCAGATTGCCGCGTCGTTGACGTAGCGATCGTTCGGGCAATTCATCCCGACCTCGAACCCGTTCGGATAGCCGGCCTCGGTCAAGAGCTGCTTGGCCGCGACCGGATCGAACGGCAGGCGGGTGTTGAGATCCTTGGGAAAGCCGCGAATGCCCGGCGCGATCATGACTCCGGAGGGTGTGGCCGCGCCGCGCATGACCGTGCGCGCAATCGCGTTCTCGTCGATCGCCTGATAGAACGCCTGGCGCACCCGATGGTCCTTGAACGGATTCTTGCCCTTCACGCTTGAGTACAAAAGCTCGTCGCGCGATTGATCCATGCCGAGGAAGATCGTGCGCAGCTCCGGTCCCTGCACGACCTTGAGCGCCGGGTCTGCCGCCAGCCGCTCAATATCCTGCAAGGGGGCGGGCTCCATCATGTCGATGTCCCCCGAGATCAGCGCCGCGACCCGCGTCGCGGCGTTACCGATCGGGGTGAACACCGCTTCGGTGAGGTTGCTCTCGACCTTCGTCCAGTAGTTCGGGTTGGCAACGAACACGGTGCGTACGCCCGGTTCCCGCGACTTGATCATGAACGGCCCCGTGCCGTTAGCCTTGAGGGTGGCCGCGTTCTCCTTGCCTTTACGCACGTCGACGGGGACGGTGGCGTTGTTCTTCTCGCACCACGATTTGCTCATCATGTACCACACGTCGATCGTGTCGGGGAGGATCGGAAACGGGTCGGTGGTGATGATGTCGACAGTCAGATCGTCGATTTTCTTGATTTCCTTGATCGGCCCCACGTAGGTCTTCATGTCGGAGCTGTCGCTCTTGGCCCGTTCGTAGCTGAAGATCACGTCGTCAGCGGTGAACGGCGTGCCGTCGTGGAACTTGACATCCTTGCGCAAGTTGAAGCGCCAGACCGTGGGCGCGGTCTGCTTCCACGATGTTGCCAGTACCGGGACGAGTTCGAGTTTCTTGCCGTGTCCGACAAGCGGCTCGTAGACATTGCCCATGAGGCTCAATTGCAGCGACTCGTTGAGCGCGTAGGGATCCATCGAAATGGCGTCGCCCTGGTCGGCGAAACGGAAGGTCACAGCCTGCGCGCCCGGTGCGGAGATTGCGCCGGCGACTAGCGCGATAGCCAAAAGGGCCTTCAAAGGGTTCATGGTCGTTCGTCTCCTCGGGTTGACTGCTCGAAATCAGCTTCGCACCGCCACCGCTGCCAGGGCGGCAATCGCCTGCAGGCACGCCGCCTGTGCCTGGTCGAACACTGTCATCTTCCAGTCGTCGGCATCGACATAGAACGCGTCGCGCAGGCCGCGCTTGATCTCGGCGCGCTGCGCCGGGGGCGTCTCCGGATGCTGGTGCAGCCAGTGCTCGGCGCGCAGCGTCTGCAGCGTGTGCTCGAGCGAATAGGTGCCGTACTCGAGGGTCATGGGCGTGACCTCGGTGCGCGGGCATTCGTCATAGGCGGCGGTGCCGACCAGGCCGGTGACGCGCGCCGCGCTCGCCGATCCCTCGAAGGCCGAGGTGACCTCGGCTCCCCACCACGCCCTGGCGCGGGCGATGGCGCCCGGATCGTCGTGCCCGGACCAGATTTTTTCGCCGTGGCCGCGCGGTCCCAGTCCCGTGTGCAGGTCGATCCAGCCTAGGCGCGCGCGTGCCGACGCCTGCGCGCGCAGGGCGGCGCGCAGAGACGTGTTGCTCCATGACGGCCGGTTGCCGCCGTAGAACATCCCGTCGGCAAACGCGTACTGCCCGCCGGTGACCGCAGCCTGGAACGCCCGCAGGCCGTGTTGCGCGATCCATGCCTCGAGCTTCGCCTCGTTGTCCGCCGCTGGCGGCCAGGTGGCCGGAAGGAGCAGCGGATGGATCTCGGCGTAGGCATCGTTCTTCGGCAGCGGAGAGGCAAAATCGACGAAGTTGCGATTGAGGTCGGCGTTGTCCTCGTTGGCGCGGCGCAGGTGCGAGAAGCCGAACGGATTGAGCGCATGCAGCATGAGCACGCCCACCCCGGCGCCTGCCAATGCGGAAAGAAAGGCCTCGTCGTGCAGCAGCGCGACCTGGCAGCCGGAGCCGCAAAAGCCCTCGACGCCGTGAGTGCCCGAGGACAGGAGCAGAAGACCGGGCGTGCCCTCCTCACCGAGCGCCGCCCAGTCGATCGACAGCTCCTCCCCTTCCGCGCCACGCTCGCTCGGGTGCACGTCGCGGAATATCCGCGCCCCGCACGAGCGCGCGGCGGCGAGGAACTTGTCGCGCGCCTCGCCGTAGGTCTGCGCAAAATGCGGGGCGGCGTTCATCTTCGCGGCGCCTAGGGGCTTAAGGGCAGCGCCTGCTCGGCCAGTGCGGCCATGTAGCCCGCGCCGAGCGGGATCACGTCGTCGTTGAAGTCGTAGCGACTGTTGTGCAGGAAACAGCCGCCCTCTGCGCCTCCTTGTCCGAGACGGGCGTAGGCGCCGGGACAGCGCTGGAGCATGAACGAAAAGTCTTCAGAACCCATGCTCGGTTCCAGGTCGCGCACCACGTTGTCTTCCCCGATCAGGTCGGCTGCGACGTCGGCAGCGAATTCCGCCTCGCGCCCGCTGTTGACCGTCGCCGGATAGAGGCGCTCATAGCGCAGCGTGGCCGACGCGCCGAAGGCGGCCGCGATGGAATGGACGAGCTCGTTGAGACGGCGTTCGATCGAGTCCGCGGTCTGGGCGCGGAAGGTGCGTACCGTGCCGACTAGCTTCGCCTCGCGCGGGATCACACTCATCGCGGCGAGATTGCCAGCGTGCATGGCGCAAAGGCTCACCACGGCGGTATCAATCGGGCTGACGTTGCGCGCGACGATCGATTGCGCCGCGGTGATGATATGGCCGGCGACGAGCACCGGATCGACTGCGAGGTGCGGGTGCGCGCCGTGGCCACCGCGGCCCTCGATATGGATCTCGATGCGGTCGGCGGCCGCCATCATCGGCCCGGGGCGCACGCCGATCTTGCCTGGCGCCAGTGCCGGCCAGTTGTGTAGGGCGTAGATGGCGTCAGCCGGGAAGCGCTCAAACAAGCCGTCGTCGACCATCGCCTTGCCGCCGGCGAAGCCTTCCTCGCCGGGCTGGAAGATGAGGTACACAGTGCCGTCGAAGCGGCGGGTGCCGGCGAGGTAGCGCGCCGCGCCGAGGAGCATGGTGGTATGCCCGTCGTGGCCGCAGCCGTGCATGCGGCCCTTGAAGCGCGAGGCGTGGGCAAACTCATTTTCCTCGTGCATCGGCAGCGCGTCCATGTCGGCGCGCAGGCCAATGGCGCGACCGCTGTCCCGACGCGCCCCGCGCACCACGGCGACCACGCCGGTTCTGCCGATGCCGGTATGGTATTCGACGCCCAGCTTGTCGAGCTCGCCAGTCACCACCTTGGCGGTGCGATGCTCTTCGAAGCCAAGTTCCGGATGAGCGTGCAGATCACGCCGCAGCGCGATGAGCTCCGGGTGCTGGTGGCGCAGAAATTCGATCGGGTCCACGGGTTTGTTCCGTTCAGTGCGCCGGCACCACGCGCTCGACACGCAGGCGTGGATCGACGCCATAGTAGAGCAGGTCGACGACGAGGTTGATGAGCACAAAAACAAGGGCGATGAAGCAGAGGTAGGCCGCCATCACCGGCACGTCGGCGAAGTTCACCGCCTGGATAAACAGCAGCCCCATCCCTGGCCACTGGAACACCGTCTCGGTGATGATGGCGAAAGCGATGATTGCGCCGAGCTGGAGACCGGTGATGGTGATCACCGGCACCAGCGTGTTCTTCAGCGCGTGTCCGAAGTGGATCGCGCGATCGGTAAGTCCGCGTGCGCGGGCGAACTTGATGTAGTCGGTGCGCAGCACCTCGAGCATCTCCGCGCGCACCAGGCGCATGATCAGCGTCATCTGAAACAGCGACAGGGTGATCGCCGGCAGGATCAACGCCTTGATGCCGCTCCAGGTCAAAAGGCCGGTGGTCCACCAGCCGAAGGCCACTGTCTCGCCGCGGCCGAAGGACGGCAGCCATCCGAGTATCACGGCGAACACCAGGATGAGCAGGATGCCGATCAGAAACGTGGGCAACGAAACGCCGATGAGCGACACGGTCAGCAGCACCTGGGCGAACCAGGAATGGCGCTTCAACGCGGTATAGACCCCGGCCGGAACCCCCAGCACCAGGGCGAGCAGCGCAGCGATAGTCGCCAGCTCGAGCGTCGCCGGCAGCCGCTCCTTGAGCAGCGTCGCTACCGGGCGACCCTGGCGCAGCGAAAGCCCGAAATTACCCTGTACCGCACGCCGGACAAAGCGCGCGAACTGCACGTAGAAAGGCCGGTCGAGGCCGAGATCGGCGCGCAGCTGTGCGCGCTGCTCCTGGGTTGCATCCTGGCCGACCATGAACGTCACCGGATCGCCGGTGAAGTTGAACAACCCGAAGGCGATGAGGGCGACGACCGCCATGACGACAACGGACTGCAGGATGCGGCGAAGGATGAACGCGAGCAAGGGGTAATGCCTGCTTCGACCAGAAGCGACGCGGCTGACAATATCGTGCTGCCCAGCGATGATGCCCAAAGCGCTCCGGAGCGTCAATGCGCCGCGGTTACGGATTCAACTCCTTGACGCGCAGGCAGGCGACCTGTACCTCGCCCTGCAGCGCGAGCACCGGCACCTCGCTGCGGCAGCGCGCGATCGCGTGCGGACAGCGCGTGTGGAAGGCGCAGCCGGCGGGCGGGCTAAGCGGCGAGGGCAGCTCGCCCTTGAGCGGACTGCGCTCGCCCCGCGCCGCCGGATCGAGCGCGGGCGTGCTCGCCAGCAGCGCCCGCGTGTAGGGGTGTGCGGGCCGGCTGAACACCGCCTCCTTCGGGCCGTACTCGACGCTCTTGCCCAGGTACATGACCAGCACCGTGTCGGCAATGTGACGCACGACCTGCAGATTGTGGGAGATGAAAAGGTACGCCGTACCGAGGTCGCGCTGCAGGTCCATGAGCAGGTTCAGCACCTGGGCCTGGATGGACACGTCGAGCGCGGAAAGCGGCTCGTCGGCGACGACCAGCCGTGGCTGCAGCATGAGCGCCCGAGCGAGCGCGATGCGCTGCCGTTGTCCCCCGGAGAACATGTGCGGGTAGCGGTGGGTGTGTTCGGGCTTGAGTCCGACCCGGGCCAGCATCGTCAGCACCGCATTACGCCTTCCGGCCGCGCCAAGGTGCGAGCTGAGGACGAGCGGCTCCTCGAGCAGGGTGCCGATCTTCTTGCGCGGATTGAGCGAGGCGTAGGGATTCTGGAACACCATCTGCACCAGCGGGCGCAGCTGCTTCAGCGTCACGCGGTCTGCTTGCGCCACGTCGTTGCCGGCGATCCACAGTGCGCCGGAGGTCGGGCGCTCGATCATCGTCACCTGGCGCGCCAGCGTCGACTTGCCGCAGCCGGACTCGCCGACAACGGCGAGCGTCTTGCCCGCGTCGAGCGCAAACGACACGCCGTCGAGCGCCCGCACCAGCGCGGCGGGTCGGAAGAATCCTCGCGACAGCGCGTAGTGGCGCGTCAGCCCGCGCGCTTCGAGCAGGGGCGCGCCGTTGGTCATCGCCTGAAGCTGTCGACGGGCGCCGGCTCCGGGCGCCAACCGCGCGTCGGGCGGCCGCCCGCATCGAGCGGAAACAAGCAGCGCGCCTGGCGCCCGCTCGGACCGTCGAGCGCTGGCCGCTCGACGCGGCAGCGCTCGATTGCGTAGTCGCAACGCGGATGGAGCAGACACGCCGCCGGCCGATCGTGCTGGCCGGGAACGACGCCGGGAATGGCCTTCAGCCGGGAGCGCTCGCGATTGCGTTCCGGCAGGGCCGCGAGCAACGCCTGCGTGTAAGGGTGCTTGGGTGCGGCGAAGATCTCCGCCACCGGGCCGGTTTCCACGACCTGGCCGGCATACATCACGAGCACGCGCTCTGCCGTCTCGGCAACGACGGCGAGATCGTGCGTGATGAGCAGCAACGCCATGCCGCGCTCGCGCTGCAGCCGCAACAGCAAGGCGAGTACCTGCGCCTGCACGGTGACGTCGAGCGCGGTGGTCGGTTCGTCAGCAATCAACAGCCTCGGGTTGCAGGCGATCGCCATGGCGATCATGACCCGTTGTGCCATGCCGCCGGAGAGCTGATGGGGAAAGGCCGCCAGCCTTGCCTCGGGGTCTGGAATCTCGACCTGGCGCAGGAGCTCGAGTGCGCGCAGCCGGCGCAGCTTCGCGCTGGCGCGCTCGGTCTCGCTGCCGTGCACGCGCAGCGTCTCGGTGAGCTGGAAGGCGACGGTGAAGCATGGATTGAGGCTAGCGAGCGGATCCTGAAAAATCATTGCCATGTCCTTGCCCACCAGGTTCCGGCGTTCGGCCTCCGAGAGGGCGAGCAGATTCTGCGCGGCGAAGGCAAGCCGGCGGGCGCGGATGCGCCCGGGAAAATCCACCAGGCCCATCACCGCCAGGGCGGTCACGCTCTTGCCCGAGCCGGACTCGCCCACGCAGCCGACCACTTCGCCCGCGTCGAGCGTCAGATCGACGCCCTCGACCGCCAGCAACGGATCGGACGCACTGCCAAAGGCAACGTGCAGGTCTTCGACTTCAAGCAGCGGCATGCGACGGTCCCTTCACGCTGCTAGCGCCTTAGCCTGGGATCGAGCGCATCGCGCAAGCCATCGCCCATCAGGTTGAAGGCGAGCACCGTCACCAGGATGGCGAGCCCGGGGAAGGTTACCACCCAGGATGCGCGCTGGATGAACTCAAGCGCATCGGCCAGCATCGATCCCCACTCCGGCGTCGGCGGCTGCGCCCCCAAGCCCAGGAAACCGAGTGCCGCGGCATCGAGTATTGCCGACGAAAAGCCCAGCGTCGCCTGCACGATCAACGGCGCGAGGCAGTTGGGCAGGATGGTGTTGAACATGATCCGCAGCGTGCCGGCGCCAGCGATTTTCGAGGACTGGACGTATTCCTTTCCTGCCTCGGTGATGACTGCAGCGCGCGCCAGGCGCACATAGTGGGGCAAGAGCACGATGGCAATCGCGTACATGGCGTTGATCAGCCCCGGACCGAGGATCGCCACCACGGCGATGGCCAGGAGCAGGCTCGGCAACGCGAGCATGACGTCCATCAGGCGCATGATGGTTGTCTCGACCCAACCGCGAAGGTAACCGGCGACGAGCCCCAGCACGACGCCCAGCGACAACGAGATCGCAACCGAGATGAGGCCGATCAGCAGCGACAACCGCGTGCCGTAGATCAGTCGCGACAGCATGTCGCGTCCGACGGCGTCGGTGCCGAGGATGAAAGCCGATTGCCCGCCTGCCTGCCAAACCGGCGGGGTCAGGGTGAAGTCGCGGTATTGCTCGTAGGGCGAATGCGGGGCGATAACGCCAGCGAAGAGCGCGAGGGCAATCAGCGTGACGGCAAGGCCCAGGCCGAGCATTGCTCCACGGTTCTGGGCATAGGCGTGCCAGAATTCGCCCAGCGGGCCGCTGCTCGCTTCGGCCCCCCTCCCAACCCCCGCGCCGGCGATCGCACGCGACCCGCTCATGGGTGGCGAATCCTCGGGTTGACGACCCCATAGAGCAAATCGACGATCAGATTGACGCTGATGACCAAGGCCGCGATGAGCAGGATGCCCCCCTGCACCACCGGATAATCGCGCGCCTGCACGCCGTGGATCAGCCAGTTCCCTACACCGGGCCAGGAGAAGATCGTCTCGGTGAGGATCGCACCGGACAAAAGCAGCCCCACTTGCAGGCCGATGACCGTGATTACGGGGATGAGCGCGTTGCGCAGGGCGTGAATCAGGATCACCTGCCAGTGCGGCAGCCCCTTCGCGCGCGCGGTGCGCACGTAGTCCTCGCGCAACACCTCGAGCATCGCCGAGCGCGTCATCCGGGCGATCACCGCCAGCGGTATCGTCCCCAGCACGATCGACGGCAGAATCAGGTGCGAAAACGCCGACCTCAGGGCTCCCCAGTCACCCGCCTTGAGGGTGTCGACGAGCATGAACCCGGTCACCGCGGGCACGTCGTACTCGACCGCGATGCGGCCTGAAACCGGAGTCCAACCGAGCTGCACCGAGAAGAAGAGGATGAGCAGCAGCGCCCACCAGAAGATCGGCATCGAGTATCCGGTCAGCGCCGCGCCCATCACCGCGTAGTCGGCCGGCGTGTTGCGCTTGAGCGCGGCGACGATGCCGGCGGGCAACCCGAGACCGATGGCGAGGAAAAGCGCGAAGAACGCCAGTTCGACGGTCGCCGGGAACAGGGTTAGAAACTCTCGGAGCACCGGTTCGTGGGTGGTGAGCGAGGTGCCCAGATCACCCTTGAGCACGTGCCCGATGTACTCGGCGTACTGCACCGGCAGCGGCCGGTCGAGGCCGAATTCGTGCAGCAGCCGCGCGCGCCGCGCCGGGTCCATGCCGCGCTCGCCGGACAGGTTCTCGACCGGGTCGCCGGGAATGAGATGAATCAGCGCGAAGGCGAGGATCGTCACCCCGAGGAAGGTCGGGACGATGAGCGCGGTGCGGCGAAGAACGAAGCGGAGCAAGCGAGCCTGGCAGCGAGCAGTCGATCAGGGAGATGCGTGAATCGGGTGCCGGTCGAGCCCCGCACGGACCGCCCCTGTCTTTAACGCGGGCAATCGGTGTCGCGCCGAACGCGCGGTGCGATTACTTGACGATTTCCGTGCGGTCGAAGTAGTGGTGCGCGGTTGCGTCCATCTGGTAGCCCTTCACCTCCGTGCGCACCGGGTCGAAGCGGATCGAATGGGCGACCGTGATCCATGGCGCCTCTTCCTTGAAGATCACTTGCGCCTGCTCATAGAGCTTGGCGCGATCGGCCTGCTTGGGCGTCTGCGCCGCGCGGGTGATCAGGTCCTCAAACGCCGGGTTGCACCAGCGCGCGTTGTTGCCACCGCCCTTCACCGCCTCGCAGCCCAGCAGGGGCACGAAGAAATTGTCCGGATCGCCGTTGTCGCCTGACCACCCGAACATGACCACCTGATGTTCGCCGCCCTTGGCGCGCTTGCGATACTCGGCCCACTCGTAGGTCACGAGCTTGGCCTTCACGCCGACCTTGTCCCAGTCGGCCTGGATCATCTCCGCCATGCGCTTGCCGTCGGGGTTATAGGGGCGCGTCACGGGCAGGTACCAGAGTTCTAGCTCAAAGCCGTTGGGAAAGCCTGCCTGTGCCAGTAACTCCTTCGCCTTGGCCGGATCGTAGGGATAGTCCTTGATCGCATCGTTGTAGCCCCACAGGATCGGCGGAATGGGATTCTTGGCCACCTGTCCGGTGCCCTCATAGACCGCCTTCAGGATCGCCTCCTTGTTCGTCGCGAGGTTGAGCGCCTGGCGCACGCGCTTGTCGTCGAACGGTTTCTTCTCGACGTTGAAGGCGATGTAGCCGATGTTGAGCCCTTGCTTCTGCAGCACCTTGAGCTGCGCGTCCTTTCTCATCGCGTCCAAGTCGGCCGGCTTGGGGAAAGCCATCACCTGGCACTCGCCGGTCTCGAGCTTCGCGTAACGCGCCGTCGCGTCGCGCGTGATCGAGTAGATCAGGTTGTCGATCTTGGGTCGGCCGCCCCAATACTTGTCGAATGCCCGGTAGCGGATGGTCGCGTCTTTCTGGTAGGACACGAATTCGAACGGACCGGTGCCGATCGGGTAGATGTCGGCCGCATTGGGCGTGCCCTTTTTCTGCATGGCCTCGAAATACTCCTGCGACAGTATCGAGGCGAAATCCATGGCCAGATCGGCGAGAAAGGGGGCTTCCGGGCGCTTCAGGTCGAAGCGCACCGTCAGCGCGTCGATCTTCTCCACCTTGTCGACGATGTTCTTCATGCCCATGTCGTCGTAATAGGAGAAGGTCTGGCCGGCCGTCATCTTGTGAAAGGGATGGTTTTCATCGGCCATCCGGTTCCAGGAGAAAAGCACGTCGTCGGCGTTGAAGTC
Source organism: Casimicrobiaceae bacterium (assembly GCA_035939595.1). Classification (GTDB taxonomy): domain Bacteria; phylum Pseudomonadota; class Gammaproteobacteria; order Burkholderiales; family Casimicrobiaceae; genus PALSA-1003. The sequence goes on along the minus strand of DASZFQ010000190.1, from coordinate 10,824 downwards.
ACGCGTTGGTGTGAAATTGGCGCTGCTGTGGAACTTGACGCCGCGGCGCAGCTTGAACGTATAGGTCTTGCCGTCAGGCGACACAGTCCACGATTCGGCAAGTGCCGGGATAATGTTCGTGGTGCCGATCTGAAACTCGACCAGGCGGTTGAACATCGGTACCGACACCGCATCGAAAGTAGTGCCGGTGGTGAAGAATTGCGGCTGGAACCCTTCGGGGCTGCCTTCGGAGCAGTAAACCAGCGTGCCCTTTGCGAGCGCTGCCGGGGCCGCCGCGACCACGGCGGCGGTCAACGCGATTCGAAGCCAGGATTTTGCGCCTGGGCAGCGATACTTGAGCATGGTTTCCTCAGGAGATTGTTGAGCACGCGAACAGGCGCGGGTGGGGCAATGCTAGCCGCCCACGCTGGCGAAGGCAACCGCCGCAAGCGGACGCAATCCACTTCGTGCCGCACGCGGCGCGCGGGCAAACGCTATTCGCGCGCTGCCAGAAGCGGTCGCGGCTTGGTCAACACGTCGGGTTGCAGGATCGCGTCGAGCTCTTCTTTCGACAGCAGCTTCTTCTCCAGCACCAGGTCGTACACGCTCTTGCCGGTCTTCAGTGCCTGCTGCGCGATTTCGGTGGCGTTGGCATAGCCGATGTAGGGGTTGAGCGCGGTGACGATGCCGATCGAGTGCTCGACCGAAGCGCGCAGGTGCTCGCGGTTGGCCGTGATGCCTTTGACGCAACGTTCGGCCAGCGTCAGGCAGCCGTTGCGCAGATGCGTGATGCTCTTGAACAGGCTGTGGGCAATGATCGGTTCGAAGGCGTTTAACTGCAGCTGGCCAGCCTCCGCCGCGAAGCTTACCGTGACGTCGTTACCGATCACCTCGAAGGCGATCTGATTGACGACCTCCGGAATCACCGGGTTGACCTTGCCGGGCATGATCGAGGAGCCTGCCTGCATGGGCGGCAGGTTGATCTCGCCCAGTCCAGCGCGCGGACCGCTGGAGAGCAGCCTCAGATCGTTGCAGGTCTTGGACAGCTTGACTGCCACGCGCTTGAGCACGCCCGAAAGCTGCACGAAGCCGCCGCAATCCTGCGTCGCCTCGATCAGATTGGGCGAGGTAATGAGCGGAATGCCGGTGATCTCGCTCAACCGCAGACACACCAGGCGCGCGTACTCCGGATGTGCGTTGATACCGGTGCCGATCGCCGTCGCGCCGAGGTTGATCTCACGAATTAGAAGCGCCGCCTCCTTGAGCCGCTCCTCGTCCTCGCCCAGCATGACCGCATAGGTCGAGAATTCCTGGCCGAGCGTCATGGGCACCGCGTCCTGCAACTGCGTCCGGCCCATCTTCAGCACATCTTCGAACTCGTCGGCCTTGCCTTCGAACGCATGGCGCAGCACCTCCATCGCCTCGACTAGCCGGAAGATGCCGAACCAGGCCGCGACCTTGAGCGCGGTTGGATACACGTCGTTGGTACTCTGACTCAGGTTGACATGCTCGTTGGGGTGCAGGTAGGTGTACTGGCCCCGGTCGTGACCGAGAAGTTCGAGCCCGCGGTTGGCGATCACCTCGTTGGCGTTCATATTGGTCGACGTGCCGGCGCCGCCTTGAATCACGTCGACGACGAAGTACTCGTGCAGCTCGCCGGCGCGGATTTCCTCGCAGGCCTTGACGATGGCATCGGTCTTTGCCTGGTCGAGAAGACCGAGCTCGTGGTTGGCAAGGGCCGCCGCCTGCTTGATGCACGCCAGGGCCCGGATCAGGTCGGGATAGATCGAGATCGCGTTGCCGGAGATCGGAAAATTCTCGAACGCGCGCAACGTGTGCACGCCGAAATATGAACCAGCCGGAACCTGCCGATCTCCAAGCAGATCGTGTTCGACGCGGTAGCTGTCTGTCGCCATGGCGCTCTTCCTTTGCGGCTGTGCTGTGATGGCGACCCGCGAATGCCGCCTACTCGGTCGGCTGCCCCATCAACTCAAAAATCGACCTGAGCTGCGGGCTCATCGCGAGGCCCAGGGTTCTGCCGGAGGGAAGTTTGCGCAGGAACCACTGCTCGTAGATTCGCGCCAGTTCACGCGTCTCGGCCAGCCTTACAAATGTGCGGTTCACCAGCGCGTCGAACTCCGGATCGGACTTCCGATACATGATTCCGTACGGATCGTAGGAAAGAAAGTCGTCGAGCACTGAGAATTCGCGTGGGTTCTTCGCCTCTGCCACGGTGGCGTACAGCACTGCATCGTCGCCCGCCCAAGCGTCGGTCTTGCCACTGTCGACTGCCTCGAACGCCTGGGCGTTGTCCTGGAACTCCACGATGGTGATATTCAGGCCCTCCTTCGCGTTGAGCGACTTGAGTGCCGCCTCGTTGGTGCTTGCCGGCGTCACCCCGACCCTGCGGCCCTTCAGGTCGCGGTAGGACTTGAGCTTCGAAGCCTGCTTGACCAGCAGCTTGGTTCCGCTGACGAAGATGATCGGAGAAAAGGCGACCAGCTTCTGCCGTTCGGTATTGTTCGTCGTTTGCCCGCATTCCAGATCGACCGTACCGTCGACAACACCGGGAATCCGGTTCTGGGTGTTTACCATCACGTATTTCACCTGGATCGTGTCGTCGCCAAGCTCACCGCGAATGTCCTCGGCAATCTGCAGGCACAGGTCGATCGAGTAGCCGATCGGCTGGTGCGCGGCGTTCAGGTAGGAGAAGGGGACCGACGACTCGCGGTAGCCGATGGCGATGGTCTTCGTGGCCTTGATCTTCTTCAGCGTGCCGGTGAGTTGGGCGAGCTCATCGGACTCCTGCCCCGATGCCGCCTGCGCGACCGCGCCGGCGAGGAGAGCGGCGGCGAGCGCTGGCAACGCCGCCCTGGCTATCCAGCTTGTCATGTGCATGCTCCTCAGGGTGGGTAGGAACGCGAAAGCGCCCCCGCATTGCCAGCTAACATGGATGCGGCAGTGTCGATCCGCTGTCCTAGGCTTACGCCGGAGCGAGCCCCTCGTCGGCATCGATTTCCGCCTGCGCCTGGGATTCGGGCTCGAGCTCGCCTTCCCATTTCGCGACGACCGCGGTCGCGAGGCTGTTGCCGACCACGTTGGTCGCCGAGCGCCCCATGTCGAGGAACTGGTCAATGCCCATGATCAGCAGCAATCCCGCCTCCGGGATGTTGAACGTCGCGAGCGTGGCCGCAATCACTACCAACGACGCGCGCGGTACGCCGGCCATGCCTTTGCTCGTGACCATCAGGATCAACAGCATCGTAAGCTGCTGCCCAAGGTCAAGCGGAACCTTATATGCCTGGGCGATGAACAAAGTGGCGAATGTGCAGTACATCATCGACCCATCGAGGTTGAATGAATAGCCGAGCGGCAGCACGAAGCTCGTGATTTTCTTGCTCGCACCAAAGCGCTCGAGTTGCTCCAGCGTCTTCGGATACGCCGCCTCGCTGCTGGCCGTGCTGAATGCGAGCAGGATCGGTTCCTTGATCAGGTTGATGAGTCGGCCGACGCGCGGCCCGAGGAAGGCGAACCCGGCGCAGGCGAGCAGACCCCACAGCAACAGGATGCCGAGATAGAACTCGCCCATGAACTTGCCGTAGGTGACGAGGATGCCCAAGCCCTGCGTCGTGACCGTTGCCGCCATGGCCGCGAAGACCGCGATCGGAGCGAGCGCCATCACGTAACCCGTCACCTTGAGCATGATGTGTGACACCTGCTCCACCCAGTCGATCACCACCTTGGCCCTTGGGCCGAGCGAAGCTCCGGCGGCACCGAAAAACACCGAGAAGATGACGATCTGCAATATCTCGTTGTTCGCCATCGCCTCGAACACGCTGCGGGGCACGAGATGAGTGACGAACTCCCGGAGCGACAGCGAGGACGTCTTGAGGTTGGACGACGCGTTGACGTCGGGCAGAGGCAGATTCAGCGACGCGCCCGGTTGCAGCAGGTTGACCAGAAACAAGCCGAGCAGCAGCGAGAACAGCGACGCGGTGATGAACCAGGCCATGGTCTTGACGCCGATGCGGCCGATCGCCTTGGTATCGCCCATGTGCGCGATGCCGACGACCAGCGTGGAAAACACCAACGGCGCGATGATCATCTTGATCAGGCGCAGAAAAACATCGGTGACCAGCGAGATGTAGCCGGAGACCGTCTTGGCTATCTCGGGACTCGGCAGCAGCTCATGGCACATCCAGCCGACGCCGATGCCCCCGAGCATCGCGACAAAGATCCATGTCGTCAGCTTGGATTTCATGATCGTGTCCCCCTTGGTGATCCGTTTCGTTCGGAATGCGCCGGCAAGACCCATCTGCCGGGCAGCGGCAGGCGCCGGGATAGCCCAATCGGCTGCGGAATGGCGCTTCCCAGGCAGTTTAGTACACTGGCCCCCTCGATCCAACCCTTCGTTACACCCGCTTCGGCACCGCGCGTTGCTGCCGCGTAGCGAACAGGCACACGCCCGCCGCGACCGAAACGTTGAGCGATTCCACGCTCCCAAAGAGCGGGATACTGACGAGGCGATCGCACAACTCGCGTGTGAGCCGGCGCAGACCCGCCCCCTCCGCGCCCAGCACCCATGCGACTGGACCGGACAGATCGGCATGGAACAGGCTCTCTTCGCCGCCCGCGCCGGTGCCGAGCAGCCAAACGCCGCGCTCCTTGAGCTCCCGCAAGCACCGCGCCAGGTTGGTAACGGTAATGACTGGCACGGTATCGGCGGCACCGGACGCCGCCTTGGCCACTGTCGCGGTAACTCCGACGGCGCGATCCTTGGGCACGATGACTGCTTGCGCGCCAAACGCGTCGGCGCTGCGCAGGCACGCGCCCAAATTGTGCGGATCGGTGACTCCGTCAAGGACCAGCAGCAACGCCGGCTCCTGCAGTCCGTCGAGTACTTCGTCGAGCGTACGCTGCGGCAAGTTTGCGGCGACAAGCGCGACGACGCCCTGGTGCTTGGTCGTTCCTGCGAGGGCGACCAAACGCGGCTCGTCGACAGCGTGCACGGCCACGCCGGCGATCGCCGCGCGCTCGATCAGCTCGCGCGCGCGTCGGTCGTGACGCGCGTCCGCCACGTAGATGGTGCGCACGCTTTCCGGCCACGTGCGCAGGCGCGCGGTGACAGCGTGGAATCCGAACAGGTGGCGGGTTTCGGTCATGGCAGCGGCATCGCGCCCGCTGCGCCTAGCGCGCGCTCGTGCCCTTCGGTATAATTTTAATGTTTTGTTGCCACGATTCGCCGCGTTTTTTGCTGCTCGTCGTTTCGGGCTGTTGTAGCTCAGCTGGTAGAGCAACTGATTCGTAATCAGTAGGTCGGTGGTTCGAATCCACTCAACAGCACCATCTAGAGCTATTTTCCGTCGAAGTACTCGCTAACGTCGGTGACAATTCTTCAGCGTTGGTGACAATTCGCGGGAGTTGGCTGACCTCTCATCGGACGTGCACCGTCGAGCAATCGTCCGATGAGATGTGCGCGCGAAACGTGTCAGATCTTTACGGCGTAGCTGGGTCGTTTTCGATGAAGATCGTGTGCGCGACTTCGTGTGCCATTTCTGAAAGAGCTTTCTCATCGTATCCACCGGTGACCGAAGGGTGGGCAATCGTTGTCATCTGATACGTATCATTCAAAAATAGCTTCACTTCAGCACTGAGATAAGTTTCCGAATTTGCCGGCGACGTGAAGCCTCTATGGGCGCTCCCCTTCCATACCGTGCGCAAGGTTTTGAACGACCACACCACCCGGTTGGGTGCAGTGGCGTCCTTCGGCTTCCCCGCAGAAAATTGCTAAGAGACGCCGATTTCCTCACGCATTCTGAGGGCCAAATAGGCAGCCAATTGCGTCTGTGTGAACCCAGGAACATTCCCTGACACCTCAACCACAACAATATTGGAATCAAGTGAAGAGGAAGGGCGCGTGGCTGCTGTAGCGACGTTGGTCAGGGAGAATGAAAGAATAATCGACGTTATCAGAGATGTAGTTGTGATCGGCATAGAAGATGCCTTTCGGAGTGCCTGTGCAACGCATTCTAGTCTACGGTCCGCTATGAAGCGAATTGGTAGGCGGTGACAACGGACTGCCACTGGACAGCGGCCGTTCGCGCTTATTCTCCACGCCCTGAGACGCGATTCTCACAAGGCGAATTCTCAGAATACGCTGGCGCCAGGGCTGGACAGCAGACGGAGTAGACGACTACGCAGCACACCAAGAATCGAGCCGGCGAGCATCAGCTTGACTGCACTGATCCGCCAGACGAATAAGGCGGCAACCGACGCGACAGAAATGATTATCGCAAACCCATCAGGAAGAGCGTGCGGAGCTAGTTGGAATAGAGAGACCGAAAGGGCGCCGATAACGGCAGGACCGATACCCTTCATCGCGGCCTTGGTCCAGACCAGTTTTCTGACTCGATCGAACACGGGAAGGATCGACAACATGAGTATGAAAGACGGGAGGAAGATTGCTGCAGCTCCAACCGCTGCGCCAGCCAAGCCCGCAACCTTGAACCCGACATAAGCGGCCAGCATTAGGATGGGTCCAGGCGTCAATTGACCTAGAGCAAGACCATCGATGAACTCGTGAGGGTTCAGCCAATGGAACTGGTTGACGACCTGATCCTGGATGAAAGCGATCATGGACAAGCCACCACCAAATGTGAGCGCACCAACTTTGAAGAAGAAGATCGCGACTTCCTGGAGGCCTGACGACACTGGAGCTGCATCAAGCGCTTCAGGAGCAAGCGGAGGCCACAACGCGACGTGCAACCCGCCCAGAAGTACCGCAACAGTGATCAAAGCCGTTATCCCAATCTTTCTCGAATGAAAAAGAAGCAACCCGACGGCGCCGGCCAGAAGCAAGCTCTCGGCGACGCCGATGGAGGTGAAGACCGCGGCAGCGGCTGCCCCGACGGCAATCAATGCCTGGGCGACGGTGGCGATAGCAGACTTTCCAAGGCGATAGACGGCAACCAAGAAGATTGCCAGTACTACGGGCCCCAATCCGTATAGCGCGCCACGCACGAGAGGCGTTGCCCCAAGCGCGGAATATCCGATTGTCAGGGCGAGCATGATAAAGAACGCCGGCAATACAAAGCATAAGCCAGCGACCAAACCTCCCCACCAACCGCTGCGGGCATAACCCAGGAAAATTGCGAGCTGTGTAGCTCCAGCACCAGGCAGCATGTTGACCAGGGACAAGCCTTCAACGAAGCGATCCTTGGTAACCCACTTGCGCTTCTCTTGCAGTTCGGTTTGCATAACGCCCATGATGGCCGGACCCCCGTAGGACATGACACCGAGCCTGAAGAAGCTCCAAGCGATTTCTTTCCACCTTCTCGCAAATGGGTCGGCGTTCCCGGGCATCATTTTCCGCTCCAGTCGTAATGTGGGTTGTCGCGAACGAAGGCTAAGGCAAGCAATTGTGTTGAGTGTCGGGGGATTGGACCCCGGCGCTGCCGTCGGAAAAGCAGCACACGCGGGGGCCCACAAGCAAAGGCAAAATCAACCGAGAGTCCTCACGGCTGGGGCTAGAATACCAGTATCGTGGCCTCTTGATCACCGATTGCCTGAGACGCGACATAAAGACGATTGAACTGTGGTACCAACAGTGAGGTGCCCGAACCTGGCCTGGTCTTGATCTTGGAGATTACTTCGTAGTGGTCGGCATCCTTCTGCTGATAGACGTAGACCCAGCCCGGCGAGGCCTCCGGTGTCCCATACCAACGGCCACCTGTCATGTAGATACGCTTGAGGTTGGTGTCGTAATGCACCCCGTCCATCGTTTCGGGCCCTGGCAAACTTTGAATCTCCTTGCCGGACAGGCTGTCGTACACGGTCATCTCCGGCGGAATCCTGGTGCCGACGAATAACCGGTGCTGGGCACGGTCGAGCGCCATGTCTCCGGCACCGTCACCCCTAGTTGGCCAACTCTTGATGAACTCGCGCTTCCGGGTGTTGTACTGATAGACCAGGTCCGTGCGGGAGTCGCAAACAAGAAGGGTCCCGTTGTCGTCCATCGCGATCTCGGCGAGATGACCGGGTCGGGGCGTTGGAGCGATCATGTCCGCGACAAGTTGGTCGTATCCCGCACCAGGCTTCGCCTGCAGGATACCTACGCGGTGATACGCATCAAATCCTGCATTCTGGCCGCCGTACCCGAAGTAGATGAGGTGCGTCTCGGGGTCATAGAAAAGGCGGTTCGCGTCAGGCTCGATCTTGAAGTCATGAACCAGCCGGAAGGTCTCGCCCTGGAAAACGCGCAGATGGCCATCGAGGCTCGACACATAAAGTTTGTTGAACTCGCCGCCAAGGAACAGCGCGTCCTGCGTGTCCTTGAACCCGGAAAGGCTCTTGATCACCTTCCCCGCACTCAGGTCCACTACTTCCAACGTATTGTTGTCAACCGTCGCCACGAACAAACGCTTTTTTTCCACATCCGCGCCCATGTGATCGAGGCGGCCTTTGACTCCCGGTAGCGGAATTGTTTGCACTAGCTTGAGCGCTTGTTTTTCCTGAGCGAATGCCTGGATGGCGAAACCAGCAAACATGGCAATGCAGCAAACCGCAAGCAACTTGGTCATGGATTCTCCTCCTCGTTATACTGTGGTGGTGCTGCTTCGACCTTGGCTGCGTCGGGCGTTTGCGGCGGCCCTTACGCTTCTCAACGGCTCTGGTATCGCCTCGTACTCGCACGCACGCGGATGGCGTACTGCACAGCCTCAGGCGTCAGCGTGCCCCAGTGGTCTCATATGAGAAGTCATCAAACGCGGTAACACTGTCGGCCTTCGTCCAGACTCCTACGGCACCCGGTCCGTCAATGCGCTCGTCGTCGAGCTCGATATAACGCTTGCCATCAAGCGCGACCCTGATCCGCTTACCGATGAACTCGACGCGCAGGGTGTGCCACTGGTTCTTGGCTACCGGGGCATCGACATACTTGATCGTGTTCCGGCGCCCATTCTGCGTGTAGTACAGTGAAACGTTGTTCTCCAGCGCATTGGCCCGGGCGATGTAGTAGTTGTCACCATCCTTCCACCGCCAAACGAGGCCGCCGGCCTGGTCCTCTTTGCCCGAGATCGGTTTGAACTTCACCTCGACCACGCCGTCGGTTAATGCGGTTCCCTCCTTGACGCACCAAGGGAAGGTTCCCGCGCCGGATTGCTTCAGCACATTCGGGGCGCTAGGCGCCGTCGGGTCCGCCTCGATCGTCCATTTAGGGGCACCTCGACCGGTAACGCCCGCACTCCAACCGCTGGGCAGCGAACCGACCGCGTCTCGGTCAAAGGTGATCGTTTCCGCCACCACGGGCAGTGACGCGACCATCAGTAGCGATGCAATTGTCGTCGTATTCACATGCGCCTCCAATCGTGGTCAAGGGATGGCGACTGCGCCACGCCATTCTGTGGATAGCTAAGCAAATGGTCGGGCGCTATCCGACCATCTTTTTCGGACTCAGAAGCTCTTCTCTGCGCTGCGCGTTGCTTCGGGCCTGCGCGACTCCATCGCCTTCCGCTCTGTCATGAACTCAACTCATGCACGATCAGCCCTTAGCGACAGCCGTTTTGTCGAGTGCCGCGCGGACCCCTTTCGCAAGCTTCAGCGCATCGTCGTTCGCCCAAAAATGCATGAAGAAGACACGCGGCTGCTCTGTCAGCATGTGGCTGTGAAGCGCTGTCACCTCGATGCCGTTGGCCCGCAACGCCTTGATCATTGGGTTGACCTCGTCGCCAGTAATCACGAAGTCGCCGGTTATCGCAGCCTTCCCGCCACCCGTCGGCTGGAAGTTGATCGCATTCGCCGAGCCCATCGCGGCTGGCACCGTCATTCCGCTCTCTGTAATCGGGTCGCGCCGCGGCACGTTGAATTGGTAGACGCCGCCATTGGCCGTGCCTTTAATGCCGATGATCTGGTCGAGTTGCGCGGTGTCGAGATCAATTGCTGGGGTCGGCGCCGGCGCGGCCGCATTGAACGGAGTCTTGCTCAGCGTCAAGGCCGATCGGATGGTCTCGGCCATTTTCACGGGATCGCCATGGCCGCCTATATGCATGTAGAACGTTTCTGGATTGGCACGCAACAGGTGATTGTGCACCGCCGTGATATCGATGCCGCCTTCGAGCAGCTTGGCCATGACCGGATTGACCTCAGTCTCGAGCAGCACTAGGTCGCCCATCACCATCGCTTCGCCCTGCATCGGCTGGAACGCGGCCCAGCCACCGAGCGCGAGAGTAGGTCGGACCGCAACACCATCGACCGTCACCTGCAAGTCGGACCGAGGGAAGCCGTAACGGTGAACCTGACCGGAGACGGCCGCGGTCTTTCCTATCGCGGCATCGACCTTCTTCCAGTCGATCTCTTGAGCGCTAGCGGCGATGGAAATAGCCAGTGCCATTGCACAAGTGGTAAGCATTTGAACAGCACGCATGATTGCTTTCTCCTTGGGTTTGCATATGCATGATCAAATCAGCTGTGTCTGGGCTTCCGTTCCATTCATCGAGCTTGATACACAAGGACGCGAGCGGCCGATGCGTCGGCCGCCGGCGCGGCGACATAGAGCTTGCCGTCATAGGGCACAAAGAGGCCCGTGCGGGCCCGTGGCGCCGTTTGGATGGAGCCTTCGCTTGCATAGTGGTCGCGGCTGTCGGCTCGAATTATGTCAATCCGACCTTCCCCGCAGATGACGTACACGCGCCTGCGGTCTGGATCGAAGAAAATATCATCTGTGTCGCCGCCAATCGGCAACTTCGCGATAACCTTCCCGGAATCGGTGTCGTAGACGAGCAACATGCCGGGCGAGCGCGTCCCGACGAAAAGCCGTCTACCTTGTTCGTCGAGCGCCATCGGAAAATT
>DASZFQ010000189.1:0-2187 GCA_035939595.1 Casimicrobiaceae bacterium | reverse complement strand
TGCCCATGCCCACGGCCTGGGAGCCCTGCCCCGGAAATGTGAATGCTGCCGTCATTCGGCGCTCCCCTCGTCAGATCGGGCCGTAAGACACTGAGGAAGGCTGGGATGTCAAGCCGCGCCCTGCGGATCCATAGAAAAGGGCTGGGCCGCAGGCCTAGAAACCGCCTGAGGTCTGGTCCCGGCCGACTTCCGCACCGGCCCGCGCACGGCGGGCGCTGCTCACGAGCTTTCCCGGGCGATCCTCCTGGTTTGGCTTCGCCGTCGCCAGCCGCAGCACGGCGGCGTAGTTCGGCTGCACCTCCATGCGGCCGGCATAGCGGCTTTCGCTGAGGAGACGGTGGACCCGGGGCAGGTTGTAGCAGGGCACGTAGAACAGCAGATGATGCTCAAGGTGATAGTTCACGTAATAGGGTGCGATGAACAGACGCTCGAGGAAATTGGCGCGCGTGGTGCGGGTATTGCGCAAGGGATCGTGGCTATCGGGAACGACGGCGTGCTCGGCGATGTTGCGGATGCGGGTGATCACCATCATCCAGGTCAATAGCGGCAAAAGCCACAATAGCGGATAGGCCCACCAGACGCCGGCGGCGGCAAGGCTCGCGAACAGCACTGCATTGACGGCGCATTGTGGACCGAGCTTCTGCCAAAAATGCGCGGCGCGCTGCGCCAGAGGCCACTCGGCAGGGCCGAGTGCATTCAACAATTGCGCCTTGCGCTGCTGATAACCGGTCTGTCCGGTAATATCGCGCAGGAACTTGCGGCGGTAGCTCTTCGCTGTGATCGGAAACGGCGCCGACAGCACCAGATCGGGATCGTCGTCCTGCTGCGTGCGCGCATGATGCTGCAAGTGATAACGCCGATAGGCGCGGGTCTCGGCGAAAACCGGATAGGCGCAAAACCACTGGCTTAGATTCAGGTTCACGGTTTCGTTGGACGACAGGCAGCCATGCGCGCCGTCATGCATCAGGATGGCGAGCCCAAGCTGGCGCGAGCCGATGATTCCTACGGCCAGCAGATAGGTCAAAGGATTGGGCCACCACGCGACCAGTGCGATCGAACCCAGGATCAGCGCCCACGCATGCACGATCAGCGCGACACCCTTCAAGGTCGAGCGCCGGCGCAGCGCGATCAGTTGATCCTCGGTCAGAAAATCACGGGCACGCATGCGTAACGCAGTCATGACGAGGTCTCCCCTTCGGATGCGCTTGATGTGGATGCGTCGCGCTCGCCGACGAGGCGCAGGCGGGCGTTGTCGGAGGCGGGCTTTGCCGTCGCCTGCTCGCCGAGCACCCGCAGCATCTCGCGGCACAATTCCTCCGGCGATCGGCCCATGGCGTAGCCCTCGACCATGACGCCGATCGCGACCGCCCAGAACCGCCGCGAGGTCGCGTCGGGGTCGCGCAGGGTCTTCCAGCCTTGCCGCTCGATCTGTCCGGTGTAGGCGCGCAGCCCCTCGCCATGCAGCCGCTCGATGGTGCGCTCCACCAGCGGCGCAAGATCCTGACGGCGTCGCGTCAGCGTCAGCGCTTCGGCAAAGAAGGCGACCGAATCCGTCGCGGTCACGCTCTCGACCAGCGCGCGCGTGTAATCGCGCGGCGTACCGGCCTTGAGCGCCGCCTGTTCGGCCTCGCGCGCCACGTACAGCATGTCGCGGCAGGCGGCTTCCACAAACAGCGCTTCCTTGGTGCGGAAATAATAGGTGATCTGGCTCGGAAACGCGTCCGCTGCGGCAGCGATGTCGGAGATCGAGGTGCCTGCAAGGCCGCGCTCTTTGAACAGGCGGCTAGCACCGTCGAGCAGGCTCGAGCGCATCCTGCGCCCGGCCGAACGCGTCGCGCGGACGGCATGCTTGGGATCATTGGCCGGCGTTTCGGAAGCAGTTTGGACGGACTTTTGGACGGGTTTGCGAGCCATGATGCCCTCTTCGTCCAATATTTGTATGATATACAAACAAATAAGTCAATCGCAGAGCCGTGGCGTGGCCCGCGGTTCGCGTCACTAACCAACCCTTGCCACCGTGCGCAAAATCCTTATAAACCGCGCCATCCGTGGATCCCGGCCGGGAGCTAAACGGACGGTCCCAGCAATCTCACCTTTCTGGCGATGTTGATGTGGCAGGGCCAGTCGGCCCGTCGTCCCGTGCTTCCGCCTTCTGAGCAATATCGAGTCCTTTCCGAAGGTCTCGAA
>DASZFQ010000188.1:0-5475 GCA_035939595.1 Casimicrobiaceae bacterium | reverse complement strand
TAAAGCGGCTTTCCATCGGAAGGCACACAGGTTAGAAGAGTTGGTCCATGGCGTACTCCATGGATCTGAGGCGAAGGGTAGTGGGCGCATACGAGGCGAGAGAGGGGTCGATGCGCGAGCTGGCAGTCCGCTTCGCCGTGGACCTGACCACGGTGCGCGACTGGGTGAAGTTGAAACGGGAGACGGGCGGGCTTGCGGCACGCCACGGAGGCGGTCGGACGCGGTTGATGGAACGAGAAGGCGACCAGGTTGTGGTGGTGCTGGTGGCCGAGAGTTCCGATGCGACGCTTCCCGAGTTACGGGAGCGATTACGAGAGCGGGCCCATCTCGCCGTCAGCCAAGCGACGATGAGTCGTGCGCTCAAGCGACTCGGCCTGACGCGTAAAAAAACTCTTTACGCCGCCGAGCGTGACCGCGAGGACGTTGTCCAAGCGCGTGCCCAGTATCGAACCGATCCACTCTGGCAGAAACCGCAGACGCTCATTTTCTTCGACGAAAGTGGCGTCAATCTGTCGTTCACTCGAGCGCACGCCCGCGCACCGCGCGGGCACAGAGCGGTCGGCTCAGTGCCGAAGAACTGGGGCGACAATGTCACGCTGTCCGGTGGCCTGAGCAGCCGTGGCTTGCTGGCTCCGCTGATGCTGCGCGGCAGCATGAACGGCGCGATCTTCGAGGCATACATCGAACAATTCGTCGTACCTGAGCTGCGCCCAGGCGATGTGGTCATCATGGACAACCTCGCGGCGCACAAGGTCAAGCACGTGCGCCCACTGATCGAAGCCACCGGCGCGCGTCTGGTGTATCTGCCGCCGTACTCACCCGACCTGTCGCCCATCGAGCTGGCCTGGTCGAAGGTTAAGGCAATCCTCCGAAAACTCGCCGCGCGCAGCTACGAGCAACTCGAATCCGCTGTCGTCCAGGCCCTTGGCTCGATCCGCATCAGCGATGCGATCGGCTGGTTCCACCATTGCGGCTACCGTGTGGTTCCCGAGTGAAACCCGCTTTAACTTCAACGGGAGCTTCGTCATCTCGACCTACACCCCCGCGACGAACTCGACGCAGGTCGTGGCGACGGGAATCTGCCCCTGAGATGCCGGCCCCCACTGAGTGGTAATCCGGCAGGGTGACGTCGTTTGGGTTGCGCCTTTGGTGCGTGCGGGGCTGTGACGGCGAAAAGCTCATCGACGCGCTCACGCTGCTCGCGCGTACCGATGGTGGGATCCTGCGCCGCGCGGTCGCGCGTCTGTGCGCGAAGGTCGGACCGCCCAGCGGCTCTAAGATGGAGTCGTGGTGTCGCTGTTGTCGATCGCTCTGTTCGCCGGTCTCGCTCTTGGCGTCTCTGCGGACGCGACGAGCGACTGTCCTACGGAAGCGCAGGTTCGGGACGCGTTGAACCGCCGTGTACCGGCCTCGGAGGCAGACGGCGAGCGGTGGATGTTGCGTTACAAGGTTGAAGGCGACCCGTCGGCCCGCCGCGTCGCCTTTCGCTTGGAAAGTTCCCCCGGGCAGGCGGTCCTTGAGCGGGTATTTGCGCTGCCCGCGAACCAGTGTCTGGCCGCCGCCGCCACGATGGCCGCGATGGTGGAACGCTACCTCCGGGACGTGGGTTGGACTGCGGGCCTCCCGCTTCCACGCGCGACGATCTCACGTGAGCCCACGCACCCTGCGTCCGCCGCGGGTGGCATCTCTTCGGAAACGCTGTGGGTCACTGCGGGGGCGAGCATTCACGTTGCCAGCAAGGCCCAGGCCACGGCGACGGTTGGAGGCGACGTGCACATCGTCGGACCCCTACGATTCGCCCTAGCACTCTTCTTGCCACCCATCGGGACCCAGGAGTCGCTTGCGCCACGAGGATCGGTCGAGGCACAAGAATGGCCCTTGCAGATCGCGCCGATGCTCGCTTTTGCGGACGGCCCGTTCGAATGGTCGGCGGGACCCCAGGTCCTCTTGGCGCTCGAGGTTGCGCGAGCCTCAGGGATCTCGAGCTCGGCCAGCGGCAGCCGTGTCCTTGCCTCAATAGGGGCCGGCGGTTGCCTGTCGTATCGCCTCGCCGCAGCGTGGCGAGTCGGCATGGATATCGCGCTCTATCGTTCGCTTTCCGAAAAGACCTTCTACGTGACCGAGGGTGCGACGGAAAAGGACGTTCTTTCGCCGCCCGACTGGCAGGCCCTGGCCGGCATCAGCGTTCGCTATTTGGTGCTGCCTTGAGTGAAGGTTGGCGCGGCCTCCGGCTCCAACCCGAAGGGAGAACGCGAGTGAGCGTCGCCGCTCTTGACCAAGACCTTGTGGACCGCTGCGTCGCAGGCGAGAGAGTCGCTTGGCGCGAGCTCCATCAGAACCATCACGCTCGGGTCGCGCGCGTGCTCAGGCGGTTGGGCGTTCCCCCAACGGAGATCGACGACTGTAGCCAGGAAGTATTCGTGCAGGTCTTTCGCTACGTTGCCCGATTCGAGCGCCGCGCGGACTTCGCTACCTGGCTTTATCGAATTTGCATCGGTCAGGCTAGCCGCTACCGCCGCTCGCGGCTCCCGCAGCTGCTGCGCTGGCTGACCGCGTCTCCGCCAGAGGTCTCTACCCTCGGACCCGACTGGAGCGAGGGCGAAGCCGCACGCCGAGTCCGTTGCGCGCTCGACCGACTCAAGCCGGCCGACCGGATTGCGCTCGTGCTCTACGAGTTCGAGGGTCTCTCGGGGGAGCAGATCGCAGAGGTCACCGCGAGTCCGGTGGCAACCGTGTGGCGGCGATTGCACTACGCGCGTCGCGACTTCGAGAAGTGGCTGCTTGAGGGGCCCATGGAGGGCAGGGCATGAGTCCGCAAGAAAGAAGGCGAGCGACGGTCGTCGGCCTCGCGCCGCGCCGTGCGATCGACAGCCTCGGGCGTGCCGGCGATGCGGCGCGAAGCTTTGCCGCGGAGACGGCGCGAGTGAGCGGCGACGAAGCCGCGGCGTGGCGGCGGCTCGTCGAGCGTATGGAAAAGCGCGGCGCAGCGAGCGGTGCGCGGCGCCTATGGTTGGCCGGCGCGACCATGGTGGCAGCGGCCGTGGCCGTCGTGCTGCTTTCGCGGGCGCAACGGAGCGATCGCCAACCGCTTGCTTCACCGGTGACGATCCCTGCACCGATTGCCTCCAGCACACCGACCGCATCGCAATCGCCGCTCGCGCCTGGCGCGACTGCGCGCCTTTTGCCGTCGTCGGCCGAGCAGTTGGCGTTGTCGACGACGCCCAAGGCCGTGCCGGTCGGCGAGGTGGACCTCGATGACCAAGCGCGTATCCACCTCTATCCAGGCGGCCGTGCCCTAGCCAGTACCGACGCGGGCAACATCCGCGTGTCGGTCGTGCACGGAACCGCGCGTTTCGATGTGCAACCGCAGGCGCCGGGGCGACGCTTCCAGGTAGAGCTGGGGCCGTACCGGTTCGTGGTGATCGGCACCTCGTTTCGGGTGGTGGGATCGACGCGTAGCGTGGACCTTTGGGTGCTTGCAGGCCGCGTCGCGGTGTGGCGTGGCGAACGCCTAGAGGGGGTGGTGGCACCGGGAGGGCATTGGGTGGGAGCGCTTGCCACTGCGGCAGAGACTGCAACGGATCACAGCGGTGTCGCCGGCACCGAGCCACACGATTCGTCGTCTGCGCCGCAATCAGTGGTCGCAGGCTCGGGGTCCGAGGCGCTGGCAAATCCCGCACCGCTCGTTACGCCCCCGGTCGACGCGGTCGGCCCGTCGGAACCGCTTGCGCCTTGCGAGGCTTATGCAGGCGCGGGCAGGCTGCGCGACGCGCTCGAGTGCTATCGCCGCATCGGTGACGGCCGTAACTTGGGAGCGGAGCTTGCCCTCTACGAGGCGGCTCGAATCGAACGCTCTCTCGGCGACGCGCGCGCCGCCCTGCAAAGCTTGAACGAGTACCTGCGGCGTTTTCCAAACGGAACCTTGCGCGCCGAAGTCGACCTTACGCGCGTCGAGCTCTTGCCTCGCGCGGGCCAGCACCAACAGGCTCTGGAAGAAAGCGAACGGATCCTCAACAGCGGGCCCGATCCCCGCCGCGCGCAGGAGTTGCACCTCTTGCGAGGCAACATTTACCGCGAGGCGCTGCACGACTGCGAGAACGCAGAGCCAGAATATCGCCTCGCCGCCCGCGGGATGGGTCGCGCGGCAGACGAGGCCGAATTCTACGGAGCCGTGTGCCTCGAGCTCATGGGACATCGGGACGAAGCAACCGGAGCGTACCGAGCGTATCTCCGTCGGGCCCACGCGGCTCACCTTGCCGAAGCTCGAAACCGACTCGAGGGGCTCTGATCGATTTGCGCGTGCGATCCGTGAAGGTGGTGCGCCACGCAGGCTCAAACCGATCGAGAAGAGACCAATGGAGAGGCCTATGAGCCCTCGTTTGACGTCGATCGTGTCGATCGTGAGTGTCCTCACGGCAACTGCTGCGGCCTGCAGCGGAAGAGACTCGCTGGGCAGTGACGCGTCCTCAGGTCATGTCAGCGGTCCAACCGAGCTGGGTGGGGCGGCCAACAGAAGGATGCCAGCGATCCAAGCGCACGTGTATTGCTGGCAGGACTCGATTTGCCAGCGGGGCGAATCCACCAATCCAACGGACAATGTCCACGATACCGGCGGACAGCGTCGAGGATACCAGCGGACAACGTCGAGGGTGCCAGCGAACAACGTCGAGGGTGCCAGCGAACAACGTCGAGGATGCCAGCGGACAACGTCGAGGGTGCCAGCGAACAACGTCGGGGACGTCAGCACCGCCATCCATGGATCCCAGCGTTGTCGATCGATCTTGCTCGCAGCGGATTTGCATCAGACCAGCGAGCCCGATCGTGTAGCCATCGCAACACGTTCGACGAACGTCGTCATGTCGAACGTCGATGTCGCACCACTCAACATCGAGGACCGCTCGTCTCCACTCGCTGGTCGGCCGATCGAAAGCAGAGCGGGCGGGTGCAAGTACGGCAGAGCGCGCTCATCTCGTCTCAACTGTCGCTCGAGTCGATAGTCACACTTCGCGGTGGTGGGGTCGAAGTCACCGGCGGGTGATGGTCCTTGGGGACACTCGGATCTTGACGGAAATCTTTGGGAGTGGGAGCTCGACGGTGATCCGCTTCGCTGGGGAATCGAGCTCCCGGTGCCCTGCACCGATTGCGCGCGCCTAGCGACAAGCTTTAAGCGCGGCTGGGGGGGCGCCTTCGATGCGCCCGAAATCCGTAGCGTTACGATAAGAGCGACCCGCGTTGAGTCCCGAGGCGTCGCGCGCTACAGTTTCTCCCGTGAGCCCCATGCGCATCGTCGGCAAGCGCAAGCACGCACCGGGCGATCGCGACGGCCTCGACGCGCTCGTCCTCGCCTTCGGCGGCGGGGCGCCGAAGGGCGTTTTCCGCTATCGCAGCCAGCACGAGGCCAACCGGGATCAGGAGCAATGGATCAGCGAACGCGTGCAGCGACGTACCAGGATGTCCGCCGGGTCGCCGAGCTCC
>DASZFQ010000187.1:0-3039 GCA_035939595.1 Casimicrobiaceae bacterium | reverse complement strand
GTAAGCGTTCTGGGCGGCACCGGTGGCGTTGGCAAGTCGCGCTATGCCATTAAGGTCGGGCTGTCGATTGCGCTTGGGCGACCGTTGCTCGCTGCCGTAAAGGATGAGAAGGAGCATAGGATATACCAGCCCGGCGCCGGCGTTTGGTATATCTCGCTCGAAGATCCGGTGGAGGAACTACAGCGTAGCCTCAGATGTCCTGACATAGCCGATTTCCACGACTGATCACTGGGCTTTTCCGCAGCCGAGGTGCGGACCAATACGTGTCCGGTTTTTCTGGTCTGCAAGACGCAACTCGCTGAAACGGCGAAGGTTTTGCGGCGGAGCTTGCGGACTCAAACTGGTCCGCTCTAGCTCGGCGCATGAGCACCCAGCAAACCTTGGATCTGCCCTCGCCGGCGGTGTCGAATACCGTGGTGATCAATGCGCGCTGCAGCTTGCGGATCGAAGCGGGTCAGCGCGTGATCGTCGTCGCCGGACTGCCGGTGCACCACTATCGCGCCGAGGATGCGGTCGCCGAGGCCTATGCGATGGTGTTCTTGGTGGAGTCGGGCTTTGCCCTGCAAACGGAGGTGGCGCGGGCGTTTGCCCGATCGGTGCGCACCGTGCGGCGGTACCAAGGGCGCTATGCGCAGGGCGGGATGGCGGCGCTCAGTGGAGAGGAGGGTTGGCGTCGCGGTCGACGACGGATCTCCGGGAAACGTCTGCGCAGCATCGAGGTGCTGAAGAGCCAGGGGATGAGCAACCGGGCGATCGCGCACCGGCTGGGCGTCAGCGAGAAGGCCATCCGCAAGCTGGTCGGACCGTCGAAGCCCGCCGAGAGCGCACAGTTGGCCGGGATCACGACCACGGCAGCGGGCAAGCCGCCGGCGCCTGGCGCGCCGTCAACAAGGTCGACCGGCGATGATGCGGATCGCGCCACGCCATCGGCGGAGGACCGCGCCGGCGACCGCGATCCGATCACCGCGCCTGCGGGCGAGGGTGAGCCGGTGCCGATGAGCCTCGACGGCGACGCGAGTGATCGGACCTTCGATCGGCAGCTCGCCTATCTGGGGTTACTCGATGATGCCGCCCCGCTGTTTCGTGAGGGGTCCTCGGTTCCCGGTGTCGGCGTCCTGTTCGCTCTCCCGTGTTTGGTCGAGAGCGGGCTGTTTCGGATCAGCCGCAAGCTCTACGGTGACATCGGTCCGGCCTTCTATGGCCTGCGCACGACGTTGCTGACGCTCCTGCTCATGGCGCTGCTCCGCATCAAGCGGCCTGAGCATCTCAAGGAACGAGACCCGGCCGCGTTCGGCAGACTCCTCGGGCTCGACCGAGCGCCGGAAGTGAAGACGCTGCGGCGCCGGCTCACCCGCCTCGCGGCGCACCATTGCGCCGAGCAGCTGGGCGCGGAGCTTGCGCGTCTGCGTGTCGATCAGCGCGGACATCTCATGGGATTTTTGTACGTTGACGGCCATGTGCGCGCCTATCACGGCGAACGCGCCATCTCATCAAACGCTTATGTGGCGCGCCGCCATCTGGCCATGCCCGCCAGCACCGACTACTGGATCAACGACCGCTCCGGCGACCCGTTGCTAGTGATTACCGGGGAGGTCAACGCGGCGCTGACCAAGGCCTTGCCCCGGCTGCTTCGCGAAGTGCGGGACGTGGTCGGCGAGCAACGGGTCACTATCGTCTTCGACCGCGGCGGCTGGAGCCCGAAGCTGTTCGGCACGATGATCAAGGACGGTTTCGACTTGCTGACCTATCGCAAGGGCCGGTGCCGTCGCATCAATGAGCGGCGGTTCATCCGGCGTCGCGCCGAGCTCGACGGGCGCTGGGTGGACTATCTTCTGCACGACCAGCCCGTGGGCTTCCTCAAAGGCAAGCTGCGCTTACGGCAAGTCACGCGCTTGTGCGACGACGGCCATCAGACGCAGGTGATCACGAGTCGACGGGATCTGCGCGACATCGAGGTCGCCTACCGGATGTTCGAGCGCTGGCGACAGGAGAACTTCTTCAAGTACATGCGAGAAGAGTTCCTGCTCGATGCACTCATCGATTACCAGATCGAGCCGGAGGACCCGACCCGCACCGTCCCCAATCCCGAGCGCCGCGCTTTGGATAAGGAGATCAGTGTGGCCCGCGCCGATCTCGCCAGGCTGGAACGCCAATACGGTGCCGCCGCCGCGGACAACGCCGAACGGCGCCGGCCGACCATGCGGGGCTTCAAGGTCGCCCATGGCAGGCTCGGCAAGCAGCTGCGCACAGCCCGCGCTCGCGTGGCGCAGATCTTCGAGCAGCGCCGCGACGTTCCCAAGCGCATCGAAATCCGAGACCTTAACGAGCGGGCCGTGGTCAAGCTCGCCACGGAACGTAAGCACCTGACCGACCTCATCAAGATGGTCGCCTATCAGGCCGAGAGCGATCTGATTGCGCTGCTGCGGCCTCACTACGCCCGTGTCGATCAAGAAGGGCGAACCCTGCTGCATGAGCTGTTCGTCACTGCGGGCGACATCCGCGTCTCCGATAGCGAGCTGCATATCACCTTGGCTCCGCTCAGCTCGCCGCATCGAACGCACGCCGCCCAGGCCCTGTGTGAGATGCTTGATCAAACGGCGACAATCTTCCCCGGCTCGCGCCTGCGGATTCGCTTCGCCGTGCGTCCGCCACCACGTATCGGGCTGGCCTTCCCCGGATCGCCGGTCCAGCGCAGCATCGCCTCGGCTGTTACCCCGGTTCCCTGATCGGCGCCGAAACCGGACATTTTGCGTTACGCTATGTCAGGAGATCTGAAATTAAATTGGACGCGGAGGTGCCGGCTTGCCGACTTATCGTTTTTACTTCATGCGCCGGGGCCAATCTATCTCTTTAGCGAAGAACCATGATTGCTCCGGAGAGGGTGAAGCGCGGCAACATGCGGCCGATTTGCTTGTGCACGGTCTGATGACGACGCTATCGAGGTTTGGGAACTAGCGCGTTTTGTTGCTCGTCATGAACGAGGCGCCGGTTAGCATAGATAGTTGACGACGAGCAGCCGCCGGCCATCGGCGTCATTGG
>DASZFQ010000186.1:0-2691 GCA_035939595.1 Casimicrobiaceae bacterium | reverse complement strand
GCGATCCCGCCATCAAGGCGGCCATGAGCAAACAGATCGATGAATGGGAGAAGACCGCAGCGCGCTACCGTTCCGAGCCCGACACACGGGAGGGGACCACGGAGCTCATGGAGCGCGCGAAGGAGGCCGAGCACGAGCGCGACACCGCGCTCGCCCGTTACCACAACTACGAGATCTCCTCCGCCGCCTTCCAGATCGGCATCGTGCTGTGCTCGGCGGCCGTGATCACCGGCATGGTGATTCTGGCCTGGCTCGCCGGCGGCGTTGCCATCATCGGGCTGGTATTCACCGGGCTCGGCCTGTTCGCCCCGCACCTGCTGCACCTGGGGTAGCCGATGGTCGGCGAAACCAGGAGCCAACGACGAGGCGAACGGCTCGTCGAGCAGCATGCGGTTTGGCTGTTCGGGTGAAATTGTCGCTGTTCGGGCGCACAAAATCGCTGTTCCGGTGCAATCAATCCCTGTTCGGCCGCACAGGGAATTTGCGCTAGCCCAACTTCGCCGATTCGACGACGCGGCTGAGCATTTTTGCTGGGCAAGTGATTGATCTACAAGGGGCGGGAGCCGGCAAACCGCTGTAGTGAAGACCAAGGCTATTTTCAGCAAGGGCATTTGCGCATACTCGCTTGCCGTCATGTTTTTGCGCGCCACGATTCGCAAGAAGGACGGCAAGGAGCACCGTTACTGGAGCCTTGTCGAGAGCAAGCGCGTGAGCGGTGGGCGCGTGGTGCAGCGGCACGTGCTCTACCTCGGCGAGATCAACTCCTCGCAGGAGCTGGCGTGGCGCAGGTCGATCGCGGTGCTCGAAGACGGCGCCGATCGACCGCGCGCCTTGGCGCTGTTTCCGGAAGATCGTTGCGAAGGCGTGCTGCCGGACGCGTCGGTGGTGCGGCTGCGACTGTCGCAGGTTCGGCTGAGCCGGCCGCGGCAATGGGGTGCATGCTGGCTGGCCGTGAAGTTATGGGAGGAGCTGCGGCTCGATCGCTTCTGGAGCGACCGGCTGGTGGCGAGCCGCAAGGGCACACGCTGGGACCAGGTGCTGCTGGTGCTTGTGGCGTACCGGCTGATCGCGCCGGGCGCGGAGTGGCGACTGCACCGCGAGTGGTACGGTCGCAGCGCGCTGGCCGACCTGCTCGGAGCTGATGCCGCGCTGGCCGACAGCCACACGCTCTACCGCTGCCACGATCGTCTGCTGGAGCACAAGCAGGCGCTGTTCGATCACCTGGTGGGGCGCTGGCGCGATCTGTTCAACGTCTCCTTCGACGTGCTGCTGTACGATCTGACCAGCACCTATTTCGAGGCCAATCCGCCATTCCCCGACGACGACAAGCGCCGCTTCGGCTACTCGCGCGATCATCGAGCGGACTGCGTGCAAGTGGTCATCGCGTTGGTGGTGACGCCCGAGGGCCTGCCGCTGGCCTACGAGGTCATGGCCGGCAACACGGCGGATAGCACGACGTTGCGCGACTTTCTCGACCGTATCGAGCGCCAATATGGCAAGGCGCGCCGCGTCTGGGTGATGGACCGCGGCATCCCCACCGAAACGGTGCTCGAGGTCATGCGCCAAGCCGATCCCCCGGTGTCCTATGTGGTCGGCACGCCCAAGGGGCGGCTTCCCCGGCTGGAGCAGCAACTGCTCGCCCGACCGTGGCACGAGGCGCGACCCGGCGTGCAGGTGAAGCTGTTGGCGCAGGATGGCGAGCTCTATGTGTTCGCCCAGAGCGCCGACCGCGTCGCCAAGGAACGCGCGATGCGCCGCCGCCAGCTCAAGTGGCTGTGGGCTCGTCTCAAGCAGCTTTCGGCGATGCGGCTCACACGCGAAGAGCTGCTCATGAAGCTCGGCGCCGCGCGACAGAAGACGCCGACCGCGTGGCGCCTGGTCACCATCGAGGTGTCCCCGAACAGCGCAATGTTCAGCTATCGGCTCGACCGCAACAAGCTGCGCGTCGCGCGCCGGCGCGAGGGCCGCTACCTGCTGCGCACCAACCTCACCGAGCACGATCCCGCCAAGCTGTGGACCTACTATCTGCAGCTCGTCGCGGTCGAGGAAGCGTTCAAGACCCTCAAAGGCGACCTCGCCATCCGGCCGATCTTCCACCAGGATCAGGCGCGGATCGAGGCGCACATCTTCATCGCCTTCCTCGCCTACTGCCTGCATGTCACGCTCAAGCGGCGCTTGCACGCGCTGGCGCCCGGTTTGACCCCACGCAGCGTGCTCGAGAAGTTCGCCGCCATGCAGATGATCGATATGCACGTGCCGACGACCGATCGGCGCGAGCTCGTGCTCACCCGCTACACCGACCCCGAGCCCGAGCTGCGCCTGTTGCTCGACAAACTCAGGCTCGAATTGCCGGCGCAGCCGCCGCCCAAAATCACCGCCGCGGCGGCCAATCCCCCAGTCCCGATGTAGTGAAGACCTTTCGATGTCCACTCGTGATAAATCAAGCGCTTAGGATCCTCGCATCCCGCCAATCGGCGAAGTTGGGCTAATTCGTGCTCGGCTGCGCTTCCAACAGTCACGTGACGTATGAGAAAAGTGGGGATATTTCAACGTCTTTGCACGCCGGTGCTCGCCAGTGCTCGCTTACGTGCCCTGATAGCCCGAGATCGACAGCACGTGGCCGACGCCGGAGATGTACATGGCGTCGAACACCGGCGCCGACAGCGCATCGCGCTTGCCGGTGATGAGCGC
>DASZFQ010000185.1:0-1762 GCA_035939595.1 Casimicrobiaceae bacterium | reverse complement strand
CGACCTTCGTCTCGATTTCGCGCGAACCCGCGAACAGATCGCCATATTCCAAAAGATCGGTCTCGAAAGCGAGGATCTGCTGCATGCGCAGCGACCATTGCTGGTCCCACGGCCGCGGCAGGCCGAGCGCCTCGTTCCAGGCCGGCAGCTGCACGGCGCGCGCGCGCGTGTTCTTCGCCAGCGTCACCGCGAGCATCGCGATCAGGATGCGGTAGACGTTGTTCTCGGGCTGCTGCTCGGTGAGGCCTAGCGAGTTGACTTGCACGCCATAGCGGAACAGGCGCTGCTTGGGATCGGCGACGCCATAGCGGGAGGACGTGATCTCGTCCCACAGCTCGGCGAAGGCGCGCATCTTGCAGAGTTCGGTGACGAAGCGGACGCCGGCATTGACAAAGAACGAGATGCGGCCGACCGCCTCACCCAAGCGCTGCGGATCGAGATCGCTCGAGGCCTTTAGCGCATCGAGCACAGCGATTGCGGTTGAGAGCGCATAGGCGAGCTCCTGCACCGGCGTCGCGCCCGCTTCCTGCAGATGATAGGAGCAGACATTCATCGGGTTCCATTTCGGCATCTCCTTGGTCGTGTAGAGGATCACGTCCCGGGTGAGCCGCATTGAGGGCGCAGGCGGAAACACATAGGTGCCACGCGAAAGATATTCCTTGATGATGTCGTTCTGCGTCGTGCCCTGCAGGTCGGCGCGCGCCGCGCCCTGCTCCTCGGCGACCGCGATGTAGAGCGCGAGCAGCCACGCCGCGGTGGCGTTGATGGTCATCGAGGTGTTCATGGTTGCGAGCGGGATCTGGTCGAACAGCGCCCGCATGTCGCCGAGATGGCAGATCGATACGCCGACCTTGCCGACTTCGCCCGAGGCCAGCGGATGGTCGGCGTCGTAGCCGGTTTGGGTCGGCAGGTCGAAGGCAACGGAAAGCCCGGTCTGGCCCTTGGCGAGGTTCTTGCGATAGAGCGCGTTCGACTCGCGCGCGGTCGAATGCCCCGCATAGGTGCGGATGATCCAGGGCTTGTCGCGCGGGCGCACGACGCCCTCTGGGGACTGGGTCATTGCTGGCGTCTCGCATAGCTTGCGCTTGTGCAATGCAGCGCCAGAGCGTTCGCAAATGCAAGAGGAATTTGGCAGCAGGCCGGGCAACGCAATCTTCCCACAAGAGGCGGCAATTGCGAGACATGGAGCGGCAGCGCGGGCCGAGCGGCACGCGCCAGTTGCGCGGACTTGTTGCGGTGCAGCATCAAATGGGGCATAGTGATCGCCAGTCGTTGCCCCCTCCCCAACCCTCCTCCGCAAGCGGGGGAGGGAGCCACCGGAGGAGCTCCAAATGTCCGCCGTCGTCGAGTTGAAGCCCGCAGCCGTCCCCAAGGACCTCTACGCCATTGGCGAAGTCCCGCCGCTCGGTTACGTGCCGGCCAGGATGCACGCCTGGGCGATCCGCAAGGAGCGTCACGGTCCGCCGCAAAGCTCGATGCAGCTCGAAGTGCTGCCGACCTGGAGCATCGGCGAGGACGAAGTGCTGGTCTATGTGATGGCGGGCGGCGTCAATTATAACGGCGTGTGGGCCGCGCTCGGCACGCCGATTTCTCCGCACGACGTCCACAAGAGCCCGTATCACGTCGCCGGTTCCGATGCCTCCGGCATCGTCTGGGCGGTCGGCACGAAGGTGCGGCGCTGGAAGGTCGGCGACGAGGTCATCGTCCATTGCAATCAGGACGAAGGCGACGACGAGGAATGTAATGGCGGCGACCCGATGCT
>DASZFQ010000184.1:0-2070 GCA_035939595.1 Casimicrobiaceae bacterium | reverse complement strand
CGTCTGCCGCTCATTAATTAACTAGGAATACGCCACCTTGTGGAGGGGGTTCCTTCACTCAACAGCGAACATACGCTGCACTGCATACCTAGATAGGCTTCGCGCGGCAATGCGGAATCGAATTATCGTGAACGGTAGCCGGTAACCTAAGCAGCGACCGGGCCGTGATATAATGAGCGAAGGCGCCAGCGAAGCTGGCGCGATCAGCCGGTGCAAGTCCGGCCCAGGTAAGGCCTAGCGAGCCGCCTGGAAGCTTGGCTCGGATCCTCGGCGGAGTGCGACCTTGCTTCCCGGTGAGTCCGCTGTGGTACGTGACCCGTATATTCGGGTGCAAGGAGCTACAGGCGAGCCCAACGGTTCTAGTTCGGTATTCGTCGCCGGTCTCTTCAGTCGGATAGGTGACGGATTTCAACAAAGTAAGTTCTCCCGCCGGTCCATTGTAGGCGAACCACGGCGTCTCGTGGACACCGCGGGTCTCTATACCGAACCGCTCCATCTCGCCTCGACTCAGCCCTCGGAAACTGCGAGAAGGAATCTTCGCCGCGGCATCAACAAGGTCCGGGTCAACACCCATGACGGTGACGTAGCGCCGCAAAAAATTCTCTGTTCTGTCGAGTTCGCGGCCCACGCCGGAATGAATTCGAAGCGTGGCGCCTGGGTCCACATGGCGTGTGGAGGCGCCAACCATTGCGTAGACACACGCCGATCCACAACGCGCCCCGCCGAAGTACAGTTTCGCCTTGTGGTCGCGCTTTGATTGCATGAGGCGCCGGCATGCGTCACCTATTGGAGTGCCAAGATGGCACCCTTCCGGAACGGTGCGGGCGACGCCGGCACTCATGCGGTTCTCACGTAGTAGCGATCCAATCTGGAGCGCTTCGCGCAGCAAGCCGCCATCCGAGTTGAAGAAGATCGGCAGGTCGCGATTCGGCAGGGCGGCCAAGAAATCCCGGAACCGCTGCGCAGCACTCTCATCAAATTGGCCCTCTCCAGCGATCCACTCGCTGCAGCCTCGGCCACAGGCATTTGGCTCGCCCGTGGCAAGGATAAAAATAATCGGCTCGTTTCTGACCTTTGCGAGTAGGCGCTCGATTTCTTTGGGATCGTCACTCGCAGCTATGGAAATCGCCGGAATGCAGCAAAGCGCCGCCACCACCAATCGCGTAAACTCACGAGTCACAATGATGGTGTCCTACGAGAGAATATTTCGGATTACACTCATTGAGTTCGAAAGTAACTGTTGCGCTGATAGATTGCCAATGCCCTCGTCCGCTGCGGTCGCCCTTGGACGGTCAGATCGGCACTGCGAACGAAGCCCGCCCCAGTTCGCCAAGAACGCACCTACGGCAACCCAGCCTTTGCTAGACCTTCGGCAATGCGCTGAAAATCAGCTGGATCCTTGTACGGCAGCACGCGCGCGCGCTGTTCCAAGGAGAAGTCCGGATTAACTTTAAGAAGCCCCGCCCACGTAATCCGCGCATCTTCCGCGCGCCCGAGATGGCCGTAGCAGGACGCCAGGAGCATGCGGCTGGAGTCCGTGCCGGGAGTGCGGGCGATACGGCGCACGAGCAGCTGGGCAGCGGTCTCGTATTCTCCCAGGCTGAAATTCGCTTGCGCGAGGAAGTGCAGCACGATCGGCGCATGGTGAGGATCTAGCCGCATCGCCTTGGCGATCGGCTCCAGTGCCTCGGCTGAACGCCCGGCATACATCAGCGCCAGTCCCGTCGCGGTATAGCCCTGAGCAAAGTTGGGATCGAGCTCGATCATGCGGCGACACTCCGCGAGGGCGCCGTCGTGATCACGCCGCCAGAGCAACATATTGCCGAGCGCCATATGGCTCACCGGCTCCTGATCGTTCAATTCGACCGCGCGGCGCGCCCATCTCTCCGCCTCGTCCAGCGATTGCGCCGGATCGAGCGCCCAGTCGCTGGCGTAGTCCGAAATCGCGGCAAGCGCCAACCCGGCATGTGGCGCGGCGAAATTCGGATCGAGCTCGATCGCTCGGCGGTACATCGCCCGGGCTTGCACGACCGACTCCCGAGTGCCGGGAGCGAGCAACTCGCGCGCGCG
>DASZFQ010000183.1:0-1928 GCA_035939595.1 Casimicrobiaceae bacterium | reverse complement strand
CGATGGCGCGCACGATGTCGCGGCCGCGCGGCGTGCATTGCTGGACCTCGCTCTGGATCGCGAGGTTGGCGACCATGGCATTGCGTTTGGCAGGACCGCGCCGCTTGGCCTCGAAGATGCGGCGCAGGGTGGCGGCCGAACCGCCGAGCGCCGCATAGCCGATCGAATGCGGCACGATCGCCGCGCCGCCGTGCTGGAGAACCGTGAACGCGCGTTGGGCGTCGCCGGCAATGTCGAACAGGCTCATTGCGCGCGGTCCGCGTGGCTAACGCGCCTATTTCACAAGCGCCTGCCACTTGGGCAAGTGCAAAGTCGACCTTAAGGTCTTTCGCGTGAAACCACGATCCCCGGGGCAAGTCCGCATCGCGTAACGCTTGGGTGAACCGGCCAGTGCGTTTGCGCCGGCGCCCTTCACTCCGCAGCTTCGTGCATCTCCGTTGGATCGTCGTGGCGCGCCACCACGATCTGATCGCGGCCTGAGCGTTTCGCTTGATACAGCGCGTGGTCGGCGTCGCGCATCAGCGCCTCGATTCCCGACGTCCGCATGCTGGCGCCGGCAATCCCGACGCTGATCGTGACGGGGATTTCCTCCCCGTTTGCTGCGAGTGCGCAATCGCGGGCCTGGCGGCGCAGCCGCTCGGCAAATTGCATTGTTGCGGCCTCGGTCGTCTCCGGCAGCATGATGGCAAATTCCTCGCCGCCGACGCGGGCGACGAGGCCAATGTTTCCAGATCGCTTGCACGCTGCGCCGCCTGATTACGCTCGGTGACGGCGAGCGGCAGCCATCGCCACAGCAGCAGGCAGAGCACGACGCTTCCGGCCGCGACGTTCAGGAACTTCGGCAGGATCAGCAGCACCGGATGGCCCATCACGGCTGCGAGTTGCGACGGCAGAACTTCGTACACGCTGCCAAAGTAGAGGCCGAAGTAGATGTTCTCCAGAATGTTTCTGAACGCATCGACGGCAAGCACGGCGAGGAGCAGCCGCGTCGTGCCGAAGGTGTGCGGGTCGCGGACGTAGAAGAAGATGATTGTGCCGAGGATCGTCAGCCACGGGGCAAGATGACCCAATAAATCAAGGCGGCGGCGAGATTCATGGCGGACCTGCTCCATGACGCGAGGTTGCACGTCGTGCTGCAAATGACTTAAGGCTCGCTTCAGCTGATCAGCGCAATTATTGCTACTTGGCTTTTAGGTTCTGTTATTGACGGGTGAAAACTGGCGCCCGGCGCGTCAACCCCGGGGCGGGCGGACCTTCATGCCGTTTCGACCATTCCCCGTCCGGTGTGACCCGAGGCGGCGGAGACCCCCGGTTCGTTCGCTTTGCCGGCCACGCTACGAGCCGATAGCGCGATGCGCGCTGGCGGCTAGGGCGCGACGAGACCGAGGGAGCTGAGATAGCTTCCGTTGACGCGGCCGTTGCTGAACTTGAGAGCTTCCAGATAGGCGTTGAGGATTGCTTGCGCCTGCTCGCGGGGCGGCAAGGCGCCCCGCTTGAACTCTCGCGTGTCCGCGCTTCCGGCGCGCGCGATCAAGTCCCATCCCGCCGGCTTTGCAATCGAGACCACGGCGGAATCCGAATCGAGATTCTTGTAGGGCCAGAAGCACCAGCCGATGCCGAATTGCTCGTGCAGCAATCGGAATTTCTCGTTCCAGGCGTTGGTCAGCTCACCGGTCTCGCCGATGAGCAGCGGCACGTTCCAGCGGTTGCTGAAATCGAGATAGCTCTGCAGCGAGTCACGCGTCGGGTTAGCCCAGAACTTGTGGTAGGTGTAGACGCTGTTGGCATCGAACGGTCGGCCGAACACCTCGAAGCTCGTGCTCCATTGCGCGCCAGCGAGGAGCACCAGATGATTCGGATCGACGCTGCGGATGGCTGCGACGACGTCGCGGTAGAATGGCTCCAGCCGCGGATTGAGGTAGGCCTCG
>DASZFQ010000182.1:0-145560 GCA_035939595.1 Casimicrobiaceae bacterium | reverse complement strand
CGAGAGCTGATCGACCATCGTGTTGATCGTGTTCTTGAGCTCAAGAATCTCACCCTTGACGTCGACCGTGATCTTCTTCGACAGGTCGCCGCTCGCCACCGCCTTGGTCACGTCGGCGATGTTGCGCACCTGACCGGTCAGATTGCTTGCCATGAAGTTCACGCTGTCGGTCAGGTCCTTCCACGTGCCGGCTACGCCCTGCACGTCGGCCTGGCCGCCGAGGCGGCCCTCAGTCCCGACTTCGCGCGCGACCCGCGTCACTTCAGACGCGAACGAACGCAGCTGGTCCACCATCGTGTTGATCGTGTTCTTCAATTCCAGGATTTCGCCCTTGACGTCGACCGTGATCTTCTTCGACAGGTCGCCGGTCGCGACCGCGGTGGTCACGTCCGCAATATTGCGCACCTGTGCAGTCAAGTTGCTCGCCATCGAGTTCACACTCTCGGTCAGGTCCTTCCAGATTCCCGCAACGCCCTTCACTCTCGCCTGACCACCCAGCTTGCCTTCGGTGCCCACCTCACGCGCGACCCGCGTCACCTCGGCGGCAAACGAGCCTAGCTGATCGACCATCTTGTTGACCGTCTTGGCGGTGCGCAGGAATTCGCCCTGCAATGGTTGGCCATCGACCTCCAGCGCCATCGTCTGGGAAAGATCGCCCTGCGCGACCGCCCCAATCACGCGTGCTGTTTCGCTGGTTGGGTGAACCAGATCGTCAATGAGGAGATTGACGGCGTCGACCGAGTCGCGCCAAAAACCCGTGACATCGCCCAGTGTGCCGCGTTTGCCGAGTTTGCCTTCCTTGCCGACGACGCGCGACAGACGTTCAAGTTCCTGCGCCATGTGTTCGTTCCGCTCAACAACATCGTTGAAGACGTCGGCGACGCGCCCCAACGTGCCCTGCCAATCCGCCGGTAATCGTACCGAGGCATCGCCTCGCTTCAGCGCATTCAACGCAACGAGGATGACGCCGATTTCATCGCTGGGAAGCATTGCACGTTCGACGACTTGCATGGTGCACCTCCGGACGCGGAACGCGTCGCCACGTACTAGCGCAACGGCCTCGCTCGCCGCGCGCTATCGAATTGCAGAATACTCGCGCTCCATCATCGGGCGCAAGACGTCAAGCAGCCTGTACCATTTACAAGGGAGAGCGCCCGAACGAGCGAGCCGTTGCGTCGGCCCGGCTGCAGATCAGACTTTCCGGCACGCCCTGGCTTCCTTAAGTAGGTATAGCGGCGGCACTGGTTGATCGCGTTCGCCGCCGACCGGTCGGTGCGAGCATCAGGGACAACAACAATCTCCGCCGGCTTCGCATCGAGCAGAGGGTCCGCCAAGGCTAGCTGCACCGATTGTAGGCAATTATCGAGGAGCGCCACCTCATCGGATGGCCACGCCGATCATTTGCCTCCCCAGACAAATTCTGGAGAAGTATCCGGGGTATCGCCGCTGACACAATCAGACAACGGCTGATCTTGCCGTAGGACGAACAAGAACCTCTGCGCAGATGACGGGCCCGCACAGCGCGTTTCAAACCCAGAGTGCGGATTTACTTGCTTTGTTTACTACTGCCGCCTGGCCGCTGGCGCCTGAGGGTCTGTTGACATCGCCCGGGCAGGGTTCCGTCTCTTCCTCGAACCTCGCGTCCTTCGTAGCCCTGGCCGAAGCAGCCTATCCCCGAACGGTCTTCGCCTGTCAGCGGGCACCAACCTACGGCGGGCTGGCCCGCTGAAATTGAAGCGACGCTGTATCGCCCTCGCAAACGCACGGAACGCCGTGCGCGTGCGCTAGAAGTTTGAGATCAGCCCATACCAACTTCCGGTACTGGCCTAAGGGTGGTACCGACGAGACGCGTTCGGCGGCGCGCGCCCGCACTATGACGTCGACACGATCACCGACCGGTCGGACGACCAGGTGGAGATCGGCGGCTTGATCGTACATGTCGCTTAACACCAGGAGCGCGGTAACAACAAGTTCCTGCAATGCGCCCTTCGAAACGTGGACGTCGGCCTCCGGCAGATCGGTGGTGACCTCGATGCCACGCAGGAACCAGTCTTCACCAGCGAGTTTGAGGCATTGACCGACACCCTCGCTAACCGAGGTGGTCGTTCCTTCATCGGGCCTGAGCAACTCGATCACCGATCGGCCCGTCTTGACCGCGGCGGTGCATTGATGCGGAATGCGCGTGACGTTGTCGCGTACTTCGGCGAGATCTGCGCCAGCACGCAACATGCGAGCGGCGAGCTCAGCCGACAACTCGATGGCCTGCAGTTCTCCCATCAGCGCGTGCCGCAGTCCTGGAGCGAGCTTCCGCAGCACGGCATAGCGTATGGCATCGACTAGGTCGTCCCGCTCTTCGCCGGATGTCCCGTCGACAGCGGCTTGGTGACCGGCACTAGGTGGTCTCATGCGCTTTGTACGAGCCCGCCTGGGTTCGACGGGCTCGATCGAGTCGCGACGGAACCCGCCGTCCGGCGAGCAACGTTCGTCCTCGGTTGACGCTAGCCCGGAAACACCGCGCCGCAGTGATTCTACCACTCATCGGCATTGCGCTGACCCGTGCCATGGATGCATTTTCCTCGCCGCTTGCCCGGATTCGATCTCTGCGGGTGCTGCGCGAGTATCGGCTGAGATCAGGGACCTGATCGACGCCCTCATGCGCCACATGGAGGCGCCGTACTTGGCGCGATCATAGGTATCGCAGGTGTCGGGTCGGCTCGATGGCCTGTGGGCGCGGCGGCTGGACAGGCGCTAGGTTGCAGCAACCGCAGAGATTCGAAGCATCAATCCTTGTCTCGCCGTTGCTCCAAGGCCGCAAGTACTTCTTCCGGGTTCGTCGGCTTCTGCAATGCCGCTGCCTCCGGGTCATGGCGATCCTTGACCATGGGCAAGTCCCGTCTCAACTCTTCGAGCAGACGGATAAGCTTCGTGGTTTTCTGCTCAGTTAAAAGATTCACCTGCAGTTCCAGCTCCAGTCGTTGCTCTTCAAGGTCGGCTTCTCGATTCTGAGTAATGAGAACCACGGTCGTGGTTAGCAGTGCGCCTAGGCTCACAATGCCTTGCAACCAAGAAAATGGCGGTGGATCCAGTGGTTGGAATCCAAGCCGTACACCGAGCGTATTCGCCAGAAGCCACAGTACGACGAAGCACAGCACGCATGCGAGATAGAACGGCCGGCCCATAAATCCCCCGACTGTCTCCAACAGCCGGCGCGAATCGCTGATCTTTTGCTCTTCGCGATGATAAAAAGTCCAGATGCTGTCGATATTTTGGCTGATGTGCTCTGGCACAAGGTCGACTGCAGCTTCATCCGCAGGGCGCGCAGTCTTCGTCCGGGCGGGATCGAACATGACCGAGCTTATCACAGGAACGATGCACGCGCCGGCGACCGAGGCTACTGCATCAGCATTAGATAGCCTCCATCGCATCGAACGGGATTGAAAAAACTCACATTTTCTGTTGCACGTCCTTCGCCGAATCGTGGATCGCTTCCCCACCGCGTTCGATGTCCTTGCCGGCGCCAGCTACCGTGTTACAACCCGTTATGGAGCCAAACGTGCCAAACACACCCAGAATCATCAGTACCGCAAGCATCTTCCTTATCATGATCTATTTCCTTGTGTGGATGTTTAATGTAGGTCGTGAACGCACAGCCGCATTTGATTGGATGTCGGCCTCACTCGCCAATGCGCGGCAAGGCGTGCGCAAATCTGTCGCGTTCGCTATTCCGGCACACGCCACCGGTTGGCGTCTCACTTTCCACTTTCCGCAACGCGTGGACGATGTGTTTTTGCGGAATTCTCGATTTCTTCATTGTCCCTTCTAAGGTGCCAAGCATCGATGAAAGCACCCTATCTGTACTTATGACCAACTGCGAAAACCGACGGTAGGTCATCATGAGCACAAAAAAGCATGCGGCTACTCTCCCAAAAACTGGATTAATTATGGGTAGTGCCGCGCAGCTCACGGTATCGGCGCCGGTCCTATTTTCGTGTGGGATGTGGCGATGCCGGCGTAGGAGCGCGACTGACACACGGTAGGCCGCCGTCGGTGCTTATGGCAACGAGACAACGGAAACCAAAGAGCAGCGTCCTCGACGCCATCCTCTTCAACGAGGTTGTTTAGTTACCACCTTAGCGTGCCCAGCCTGGCGTCATCTGTACCACCGGGCATCGCCCCGCTTGGCCTGTCGGTCACACTTTTCGGACGCGTTCCTACAGCTAAATCAGCGTGGCGCTGATTCCGGCGGCGACACCCGTGGTCTAGATTGGCTCCGTGTCCAGTCGCGCGAAAGCGAGGCCTTCAATGAAGAATGGCGGCAACGCGTGGCCGTCGCATTGGCGGCGATTCATCGTCGACGTGTTGATCGGCACGTCGATGGTCGCCGTTGTGTTCGCAGCAATCGGCACAACGGCGGACGCTCGATATATGCTGCTGATCCCGTGTGCGACCGTGCTGGTCGGCATCGGGCTGCTGCTCGAATACGGCGTAACCCCGGTGCGACAACCCAATGCGCGTTGAGTTACGGGTGCGGGTTGTAGGCGAGGACGCTCCCTCACCGGCACGCACCGGGACCTGCGCGCACGCCCGCATAGCACAGCACGAAACCGCGCCATCTGCCTCGGGCAGGTTTTGGAGTTTCGGGACCGAACAGCGACTGATCACCTTCAACCCGCGATAGGACCGCGCTAGAAGGTGCAACTGGCTGGCACCGGTCCCACCCGCGCGAGGTTGATGCTCCCGGCCTGGCCAGCGTTGGATCCGGCGATGAACGAGAACGACAGCGTCGCCGCAGTGCAGCTGGTGAAGGTCAACTCTCCCATGCCAACCTGAGCCG
This sequence comes from Casimicrobiaceae bacterium, assembly GCA_035939595.1. Classification (GTDB taxonomy): domain Bacteria; phylum Pseudomonadota; class Gammaproteobacteria; order Burkholderiales; family Casimicrobiaceae; genus PALSA-1003. Next base: position 140,726 of record DASZFQ010000182.1, on the reverse strand, counting down.
TCGTCGGCGCCGGTGCCATGCTGTTGAAGAGCCCCCCGTCGTCTCATAGAGCAACAGCGGAATCGAGCGCCCACCGGGGACATAGTTCGCCTGCCCTGTGTACCAGCGCTGGCCAGCCACCCCAAGCGCTTGTCCATTGACCGCGTAGGTGTACCAAGCGAAAAACAATATTTTGGCGAGAGGATTGAGCTCGACTATGAAACCCTGTCCCGAGGTCGTCGGGTCGAACCAGTTTCCCGACAAACCGAAGTCGCCGCTGGCGCTCGTGCTGGCGGCCTGCGCGCAGCTGACATTCGGGGTCAAACGCGTGAGTGGCACCGTTCCGCTTCGACCAGAGCCATCGGTGAAGGTGTAGCTCAATTGCGCGGTGGTGCAGTCGCTGAAGCTCATCGCGACATCGCCCACCTGTACGCCAGAGGTCACGGGCGGAGCGTTGAAGTTGCCGCCGACGTTCCGATAGAGGGCAAGGACCGCGGCCGAATCACCTGCCCGCAGGGTGCCGCCAAGCGTGTACCAGCGGTTATGGTCGGCGCCGTCACTCGCTGTATAGTCGAACGTGAACCAGCCACCCTGCAGGAACCCCGCGCCAGGCGCAACGAGGTCGGGGAAGACTTCGATCTCCAAGCCCTGACCGCTGGTTGCCGGCTGGTACCACGATCCGGTCAGGCCCTGCTGATCGACATTCGGCGCGTTCGGTCCGATGTTGATTGAGAAAGTCCGCCTCACGAAGGATCGCGGTCCCGTGTCGCAGCCATTGAGAAAGTACGCGTACCCTGATTGCGCAATGTGGCCCGATGCCGCTCCCGGAGACATTAGTGAGGGATACCATCCATCGAACGACATCCCATCATCCATCTGACCCGGGCACGGATCGATCAGGGCGAATTGTGAATTGCCGACGAGCTGTGGAACGGTCCAATCCTGTAGATCGAGACTGGTCGCAGTCGAGAAATACCAGGCGGCCTGCGCTTTGGGCACGGAGCGGCATACGAAGGTCAGCAGGAAGATGTTGAGTGGGTCGAAGTGATAAATCGACGGCATCGCCTGCGATCCGACACAGCCTCCGGGTGGAAGAAACCCGGTATCAGCTCCTCCTATCCCCGGCGTGCTGAATGCGCCGTCGTTCCATTTATAGAATACGACCTGCCCGTTCCCACCCAACAGTGCGCGGGCGATCCGGACTTTTCCGTCCGACGTGAGCCCTGGACCGAGCGGAGCCACGTAGGTGACGTACAAGTAACTTCCGTCGACGATGGCGCTGGGAATCGCGTCGCCCATTGCGGCGGGCGAAGGCTCGACGGCGGGTTCAGGCGCAGTCAGCTTCAGGACCGGATAGCGATCGGCGTTGCCAAATTCGGCGTTGGCCGGTGGCGGCCATGTCTGCCCGTTGTCCGACGATCGCGCAAATCCTACCGTGGCGTAGAAGGGCTGCTGCCAGACGCCGCCCGGACAATGATTCTCGGCCTCGTAGATCATGATCAGGTTGCCGGCGGGAAGCGTCGGGTCCTGAACGACCGATCCCGGCCCCGCATAGTTCTCGTCGAACTCCGAGTCGTAGGTTGGATTGCAGGTGGTGAAGCGAACGGGCACCGACATCACCTGACTGGAATATCCGGATGCGAACGTGAAGGTCTGCAGGTCCGTGGTTTCCAGCACCACAGTTCCGGAATTTCCACCGCTCAAGCTGCTTGACGCGAAGAAACGATACGCGCTCGACCCGGCTGCTGGTGCAAAGACGGTCGTGTGTTCGTCGGGCAGGCTCGGCAGGTTGGAGGGATAGCTCAGGGCCTCGTCCGGGCCCACGGACATCGTAATCGGCGGTTGCTGCTGCCCCCAGACCCAACCGGAGCCAGCGGCAAGTGCCACAACGAACACGGCAAGGGCGCGAATTGAACTTGCTACTGCGGATAGGTGCCACGTGGCAATCATCGATCGGACCCAGGGCCGCGCTTCGGCCCGCTTGACAACGCTCTCGGCCGCCAACCGTCAGGTCATGGGGGGAGTCTACCAGCGAGCAGTAGACCGATCCAAGACCAAGGACCGGTCTTCGTGGACGGTTAGGGGCCGGGGTCCGAAACCGGCCCATCAATTATTGCGGGACGGGTCCCGGCGCTTTCCCCGCCCCGCGCGGAGGCATAAAATGCGCGTCTTTGTCGCCGTGTGAGGCTCCCCATGACTTCGCGCCTGTTTCTTATCTCCGTGTTCGCCGTGCTGGCGTTTGCCGTCGTTCCCGCGCTGGCACAAATGGGCGGCGGTATGCCCGCACCGCCGTCGAATAAGCAGGTCCCAATACCCCAGCCGCCCGCAGCGACTACTGCTGAACCGCCTCCACCGACCCCGTCGACGCAGACGCCCTCAGCGCACGTGCCATTGCCCACGATTCCGCCGGCCAATTGCAAGCAGCCGGAGTATCCGGGAGCCCGCGCGTTGAACTCCGCGATCCTCGCCTTCAACAAGGATTACAAGGCCTACGGCGAGTGCGTCAGGAAGTATATTGAAGAGAACAAGGCTTGGATCGACGCCATCGTCGAGACCAACAACAGGACGGTCGAGGAATACAACAAGTACAACACCGAGCTGAAGAAAATGGTCGACGAGGCGAATCAGTAATCGACTCGTGCGACGCCCGCCGCGGCGGCGCGCCGCGCCGCTTCAGCGGATGACCGTTCGGTCGACGCCTTCTACCTTGCCGTTGGCGCAGACCACGCGCGTGCGCGTCGGGTCCGCGCTGCCAGCGGGCTCGTAGAAGTACTCGGTCGTGGGACCGCTCGCGCTGTCGGGCGCGGGCACCTCGCGCTGCCGATCGGGTGGACCAAGCTCGGCAAGCGCCTGCTTGCAATCCTGCCCACGCATAACGCCATGCCTCGATTCGCTTACCTTCGGGCTCTCCTGCATCGCGTGCGAGGTCTCGGTTACGGCGCGCGAGCTATCGGCCATCGCGTGCGACTCCGCCAGTGCGCGCGGCGCTTCCGGTGCCGCCTGCGCTTGCGCTGCCGCGTGCGGCAGATCTGGCGCCAGGCGCGATTCCGGTACCGCGCGCGGCACCTCCGCTGCCGCACGCGCATCGGGCGCGGCTTGCGACGCCTGGGCTGGAGCAGGAACCGGCTGGGACGCCACGGCCGCCGGCGGAGCGCTCACCGGCGTTTCGCGAACCCAGAGAACCTGATTGGCGAGTATTCCGACCTGCGTGCTGCGATCCGGGAAGTTGTACAGCCATACCTCGTCCGCCCCCGCTGTCGCCGTGTTGCGCACCTCGATGGGCTCGCCGAGCGCCTCTCGAACCCAGTGCAGGGGCATACCGGCGACGACCCGATGCGCAGTTGCCTGGCGCTGCCACGCCGCGTCCTTCTCGGCGCGATCAGCCGTCCAGCTGTTGTCGAAGATGTCGACCCGAGTCGCCTTGGTGTTCTTGGGACAGGTCTCGTTCTGATAGACGACGTTGCCCGCGTTGTCGCTGCACTTGAAGATTTGCGCCCCGGCCGGGGTCGCAACCAGTGCCACCAGCGACAGGGCGCACGCCGCGACATGGAGGAGCGGCGCGGCGCGACTGCCCGGCTGTGGAAGCGGGTTGGCGGCCATGGTGCCGCCACTGTACGCCGCCGCGGCGACAGCGTCACGTGTCGTCGCGCGGCAGGCAGGGCGCGAGTAAACTCGCCACAGCACCGTGCCTTGACCATGCCCACGCCGAGCCCCCTGCACCCCTTGCCGCGACCCCGCCCGGTCGACGCGTCCAGCGCAGCTGAGCCGGCGGCGATTGCCCAGGCAACGCTCGAGGGTTTTAATCGTCACTACGCCCTGTTTCGCGACTGCGCCCGCGTCGCCAAGAGCCATTTCGAGGCCGGGAATTGGCTCGCCATCGCGCACACGTCGCAGGATCGCATCGATTTCTACGATCGCCGCGTCCTGGAGACCGTCGCGCGGCTGGAGCGAGAATTCGGCTGCGACCGGATCGACGAAGCGAGCTGGGAGGCGGTCAAGCGCCATTACATCGGGTTGTTGATCGACCACAAGCAACCCGAGTGCGCGGAGACCTTTTTCAACTCGGTATCGTGCAAGATCTTGCATCGAATGTACTTTCACAACCGCTGCCTGTTCGTGCGCCCCGGCGTGTCGACCGAACACATCGACGCCGATCCGCCGTCGTACCGGTCGTACTATCCGCGCCAGCACGGCCTGCGGCAGGCGCTGATCGACGTCGTGCTCGACTTCCGACTGGAGCCCCGCTTCGCCGATTTCCGGCGCGACTTGCGCACCCTGCTCCGGGCATTTCGATCCCGATTCCCGCGCCCGTTCATCCTCGAGGCCAACCACCAACTGCAGGTCCTCTCGTCGCTTTTCTTCCGCAACCGCAGCGCGTACATTGTCGGCCGCATCATCAATGGCTTTCAAGTCTATCCGTTCGTCGTGCCCATCAAGCACGACGCGAGCAGCCGCCTCTATGTCGACGCCCTGCTCATGGACCCCGAGCAGATCGCCCTCCTGTTCTCTGCCAATCGAGCCTATTTCCTGGTCGACATGGAGGTGCCGTCGGCCTATGTGACGTTCCTGCGCGACATGGTGTCGGTGCGCACCGAAGCCGAGCTCTACACGATGGTCGGCCTGCAGAAGCAGGGCAAGACGCTCTTTTTCCGCGACTTCCTCCATCACCTCAAGCATTCCACCGACGCATTCACCGTCGCGCCGGGAATCAAGGGGCTGGTGATGACGGTGTTTACGCTCCCGTCGTATCCGTATGTGTTCAAGGTAATCCGCGACAGGATGGCGCCGTCGAAGGAGACGACGCGCGAAAAGGTCAAGGAGAAGTATTTGCTGGTCAAGCATCACGACCGTGTCGGGCGAATGGCAGATACGCTCGAGTATTCGGACGTCGCGTTCCCGCGCGCGCGCTTCACGCCGGAGCTGATCACCGAGCTGAAGGCGGTGGCGCCTTCCGTCATCGAGGAAGACGACGAGATGATCATCGTCCGGCACCTCTATATCGAGCGTCGGATGACCCCGCTCAACCTGTTTCTCGAAACGGCATCGCCGGCGCAGCGCGAGCGGGCAATTCGCGACTATGGCGACGCGCTTAAGCAGCTCGCCGCGGTCAATATCTTCGCCGGCGATCTGCTGTTCAAGAACTTCGGGGTGACGCGTTTCGGGCGCATCGTCTTTTACGACTACGACGAGATCGAATACATCACCGACTGCAACTTCCGGCGCATTCCTCCGGCGCCGGCCGGCTATGACGAGATGGACAACGAGGTCTGGTATCCGGTCGCGGCCAACGATGTCTTCCCGGAGGAATTCGCGACCTTCCTTCTTACCGACCCAGCGGTGCGCGCCGTATTTCTTACGCACCACGCCGATCTGCTCGACGCCCAGTGGTGGCAGGCGACGCAGCGGCGGCTTGCCTCGGGTGCGCTGCCCGAGGTGCTGTCGTATCCGGACCGCGTCCGGTTCACGGCCCCTGCCCCGGCACGCTGAGCGGCGGCGGTTCCGGTCTCAGGGCGGCGCGTTGCCGGCGGCGACCAGACGGCGCGCGACGTCCTTTGCCTGCACCGCGGCGCCGACATCGCCCTGCCGCGCCGCCTGCACGTACCAGTCCAGGGCGCGACGCAAATCCTGAGGCACCCCGTCACCGTGCTCGTAGAAGCTGGCGATGATGTATTGCGCGCCGGCGTCACCATTCTTAGCCGCGGCCTCGTACCACTTGGCCGCAAGCTTCCAATCCTTCGGGGCGCCGCGGCCGAGGAAATACTGAGTCGCCAGCTGCACCTGCGCCTCGGTATGACCCTGCTCGGCGGCCTTCTGCCACCACGCAGTGGCGGTGGTCAGCGAGCGTTGCATGCCGATGCCGCTTTCGGCGAGCAAGCCCATGTTGTACTGCGCCTGCGCCATGCCCGCGTCGGCAGCCTTGGTCAGCCAGGCGACCCCGGCATCGATGTCAACCGCGTTGCCCTCGCCGCGCAGCAGCAGCATCGCGAGGTTGAATTGCGCCAGCCGGTCCCCCTTCCGGGCACCGGCCTCGTAGCGGTCAAACGCCGCCGCATAGTCGCCGCGCTGGTAGGCTTGCCATCCGCTGCCTGCGGCTTCGCTGGGGGTCGGGGCGCCATGGGTGGCAGTCGCAAGGGCCGCCGCCCACAGCGGCCCCGCCACCCAAACCCACCATGTTTTCACGGGCTCCACCAGAGTATCATCGACGATTTAGTCTACCATCGCGGGCCGTTCCAAACCGATCTCGACCATGTTTATCAGCGTATTCGATCTGTTCAAGATAGGGCTCGGACCGTCGAGTTCGCACACCGTTGGGCCGATGCGCGCCGCACAGCGCTTCGCCCACGAACTCGCTGCCGACGGCAAGCTCGAGGTTGTGGCGCACGTGGTGGTTGATCTGTACGGCTCACTGGCGCTCACCGGCCGCGGCCACGGCACCGACCGGGCGATCCTGCTCGGGCTCTCCGGCGAGACACCGGACCAAATCGACCCCGATCAGGTCGCGGCCAAGGTAGAGCACATTCGCAGCCACCGCTCCCTGCTGCTCGACGGGCGACACCCCACTCCGTTTGTCGAACAGGATCACCTGCGCTTCCGCGTCGACAAAACACTGGCCTTCCACAGCAACGGAATGCGCTTCACCGCTTTCGATGCGGCGGGCGCGGTCATCGCGCGCAACGTCTTCTACTCGGTCGGCGGCGGCTTCGTGGTTACCGAAGCCGAGGCCCAGAAACTCGCCGCACCGGTGGAAGGCCCGCGGGTCCCGTATCCGTTTGCCAGCGCCGCCGAATTGCTTGCGCACGGCCATGCTGCCAAGAAACGCATCCCGGAAATGATGCGCGTCAACGAACTCACGCTGCGCAGCCCCGCCGAGCTGCGCTCCGGGCTGCTCCAACGCTGGGCGGTGATGAACGACAGCATCGAACGCGGACTGCGTCACGACGGGATGCTGCCCGGTGGGCTGAATGTGCGGCGGCGCGCCAAGGGCCTGCGCGATTCGCTGCTCGCGCGTCGGGAAAGGAAGGAACAAAGCCCGAGCGAGGCGATCGACTGGGTAAGCGCGTATGCGATTGCGGTCAACGAGGAGAATGCCGCCGGTGGCCGCGTCGTCACTGCCCCGACCAACGGGGCGGCGGGCATCATTCCGGCGGTCATCCGCTACTACCGCGAGTTCTATCCGGAAAGTAACGAAGAGGGCATCCTCGCCTTCCTTCTGACCGCCGCCGCGATCGGCGGGCTGTGCAAACGCAACGCCTCCCTCTCCGGCGCCGAGGTCGGCTGCCAAGGAGAGGTAGGGGTCGCCTGCTCGATGGCCGCTGGTGGACTCGCCGCGGCGCTGGGCGGCAGCAACGCGCAAATCGAGAACGCCGCCGAGATCGGCATCGAGCACCATCTGGGCATGAGCTGCGATCCGGTCGCCGGGCTGGTGCAGATTCCGTGCATCGAGCGCAACGCAATGGGCGCGGTGAAGGCGATCAATGCCGCGTCGCTGGCGCTGCGCGGCGACGGGACCCACCGGGTCGCGCTCGACACCGTCATCAAGACGATGTATGACACGGGCCGCGACATGATGGCGAAATACAAGGAGACCTCCCTCGGCGGTCTCGCCGTCAACGTCGTCGACTGCTAGCAGCGGCGGGAGGACTCGGCCCTGAGCCGAGCGGCGTGGATCGCCCGACTGCGCCGGCAGCGCCTTGCCCGGCTAATCGACCAGCAGGCGATAGCCGACGCCCGCCTCGGTGCGCAGGAAGCGCGGATTGGTCGGATCGAGCTCCAGCTTGTGCCGCAGCTGCGCCATGTAGATGCGCAGGTAATGCCCATGCTCGACGTGTGACGGCCCCCACACCTCGGCGAGCAGCTGGCGGTGGGTGCAAACCTTGCCGGCATGACGAACCAACGCGGCGAGCAGGCGATACTCGTTGGGGGTAAGGTGCACGTCGCTGCCCGCGCGCTGCACCCGCCGCGCGGCCAGGTCGACGCGGACGTCGCCGAATTCGATGCTGTTCTCCGCGGCGACGCCGGCGTCGCGCGCGGCACGTCGCAGCGCGGCGCGCAGGCGCGCCAGTAGCTCGCCGATGCCGAATGGCTTGGTCAGGTAGTCGTCGGCGCCGGCGTCGAGCGCCTTGATTTTCTCCTGCTCGTTGCTGCGCGCGGACAGGATGATGATCGGCCGCGTGTACCATTGGCGCAGCTCGGAGACGACCTCGACGCCGTCGAGATCGGGCAAGCCGAGATCGAGAATGACCAGATCCGGTTTGCGCGTGGCGGCCTCGACCAAGCCTGCCCTGCCGGTCTCGGCCTCGAATATGCGAAACGGCTCGGTCGACAGACCGGTGCGCAGGAAGCGGCGAATCTGCGGGTCGTCCTCGATAACGACGAGCGTCGAGGTGTTGGCGTTCACGGCGTGGTTCCGGTGGCGACGCGAGCGTCTGCCTCCGGTTCCATGCTCGGCGGCTCGCCGGCCGGCAGTTCGAACCGGAACACGGCGCCCCCGCCGGGGCGATTGGCGGCGCTGATCGTCCCCCCGTGCGCGGCGACGATCGCCTTGCAGATTGCCAGGCCGAGGCCCACGCCGCTTTGTGCGGCCTCGCGGTGCAGGCGATAGAACTTGTCGAAGAGCTTGGTCTCCTCGCCGGCCGGGATGCCCGGTCCGCGATCGGCCACTTCGACTGCGACGCGCCCCCGCAGTACGCGCGCGGAAATATCGACCGGCGTCCCGCTCGGCGTGTACTTGGCGGCATTCTCGAGCAGATTCGCCAGCAATTGCCCAAGCAGCACCGGATCGACGTGCAGCAGCGGTAGGTCCGCGGGCAGCGCGACCTTGACCGGATGCGCTGCCAGCACATCGCGAAGCCGGCCAAGTACGCTGCCAACGATTTCTTCCAGCGGAGTCCATTCGCGCGCGAGCGCGATTGCACCGGATTCGAGGCGCGCCATGTCGAGCAGATTATTGACCAGCGCGGTCATGCGCGTGGCCTCGTCGTGCACCGTTGCCGCCAGCTCCTTGCGTGCCGCGTCGGACAGCCGGTGGTCGTCGGTGATGAGACTCGATGATGCGCCAACGAGCACCGCCAGCGGGGTGCGCAGATCGTGCGATATTGCGTTCAAGAGCGAATTGCGCAGGCTCTCGGTCTCGGCCTGGCGGGCAAGCTTCGCGGCATCGGCAGCGAGCAGCACGCGCTCCGCGGCGGCCGCGATCTGCCCGGCGAAGGTTTCCAGCAAATGCCGCTGCTCGGGGATGAGCAGCCGCTCGCGCCGCGAGGGTAGAACCGCCAGCACGCCGACGAGCTTGTGCGCGGCAGTCAGGGGCAGATAGAGCGCCTCCGCGCCGGGAAGGGTATGCGTACCGAGCCCCGCCGCCACGCGATTGGCGTACACCCAGCGCGCGATCCCAAGGTCGGCCCCATGATAGGAACCGTAGATACCCGGCGCGTGCGGATAGGTTATGGACCCGCCGGCATTGGGTATCAACACCACGGCCTGCGCCTCGAACACGCGCGCCACGTGCTGCACGGCGATCATCACCACATCGTCCAGCCCGCCGGCGCGCGATAGCTCTCGGGTCATCGTATACAGGGCCTCGGTCCGCGCCGCGCGGTGCTGCGCGACGCGCGCCTGCAGTCGAATGCTGGCGGTAAGACTGCTGATCGTCAGTCCGACCAACAGCATAACGGCGAAGGTGAGCAGATACTGCGTATCGCTGATGGCGAAGCTGTAGTACGGTGCGACGAAAAGAAAATCGAACAGCGCGACCGACAGCACCGAGGCGGCGATCGCCGGTCCGCGGCCGTAGCGATAGGCCACCAACAGCACGCCGACGAGGTAGACCATGACCAGGTTGGTCGCCTCGAGGCGGCCGAACAGCAGCCATGCCAGCGCCGTCGCCACAGCGCAGACCGCAGCCGCCGCCGCGTACGCGGGCCAGCGCACTTTGCGCGAGTCGGCCTTGCTTTGGTCGATGCCGAGATAGGCCTTCGTGCGTGCGAGCTGATCGGCAAACCCGGGGCCGCCGAGGCGCGTCCGGTCCGGGTCGCCGACCAGCTGCAGGTCGAGACCGCGCAGGCGCACCGTCAGCGCGTCGATCACCGATCCGAGCAGCAAGCGCCGCCAGCCGGTTCGCGTCGGCCTGCCCATCACGAGTCGGGTCGCGTTCTGCTCGTGCGCAAAGGCGAGCAGTTCCTCAGCGACGGTCGGTCCCGACAGCACCGATGTCTTTGCCCCGAGCTGCTCGGCAAGCCGTAGGTAGCCCAGGATGCGGTTGCGTTCAGCCTGCGGCAGCCGCAGCAGGCGCGGCGTCTCCACGTACACCGCGTGCCATTCGGCGTCGATCGAGTCGGCCAGACGCTTCGCCGCGCGCACCAGTTGCTCGCCCCTTGGGTCAGGTCCGATCGCGACCACGATGCGTTCGGCTGCCGCCCAGACCGGCGCGATCGCCTCCTCGTCGCGATACTCGCGCATCTGCGCGTCGACGCGGTCGGCCGTCTGGCGCAAGGCCATTTCGCGCAGCGCAATTAGATTGCCCTTCTTGAAGAAGTTGGCCAGCGCGCGCTCCGCCTGGTGCGGGACGTAGACCTTGCCTTCGCGCAGCCGCTTGAGCAGCTCGTCGGGAGACAGATCGATCAGCTCGACTTCGTCGGCCGTCTCGAAGAACGTGTCGGGGAGCGTCTCGTTGACGCGGATGCCGGTAATCTGGCCGATCACGTCGTTCAGGCTTTCGATGTGCTGCACGTTGAGCGTCGTGTACACGTCGATTCTCGCGGCAAGCAACTCGTCGACGTCCTGCCAGCGCTTGGGGTGTCGCGCTCCGGGGACGTTGGTATGGGCCAGTTCGTCGACCAGGAGGAGCGCCGGACGGCGCTTGAGCGCGGCGTCGAGGTCGAATTCCTTGACCATCGTGCCGTGCACGTCGAGCATCAGTGGCGGCAGCAGCTCAAGGCCGTCGAGCAACGCGGCCGTTTCCGCGCGCCCGTGGGTTTCGAGCAGGCCGACCACGACATCGGTGCCGCCGCGGCGCAACGCCTGCGCTGCGGCGAGCATGGAGAAGGTCTTGCCGACGCCGGCCGAGGCGCCGAAGAAAATCTTCAACCGCCCGCGCTGCGCGCGTGCGGTAGCCGCCTTAACTTCGGCAAGCAGTTGGTCCGGGTCAGGACGTTCGCTTTCCATTGCGCGCCGTCAGCATGGCAACGGCGCGTAGTGTACCGCGTGCGGCCGCGGCTTGCCGTCAGTGCGCGCGGTCGAGCGCGAGGTTCAGTTCGAGCACGTTGACCCGCGACTCGCCGAGAAGGCCGAAGGTGCGCCCTTCCTCGCTCGCGCCGACGAGTGCCATCACCTGGTCGATGGACATGCCGCGCGCGCGCGCGACGCGCGGTGCCTGGTACGCCGCCGCCGCGAGGCTGATATGCGGGTCGAGCCCGCTGCCCGACGCGGTGACGAGGTCCACCGGCACTGGCGCGGCGTTGGCGGGATCGGCATCGCGCAGCGCCTTCACCCGCGCGCCGACCGCATCCGCGAGCGCCGGGTTGCGCGCGCCCTGATTCGACCCGTTCGAGGCCATCCCGTTGTACGGCTGGGGCGAGGTTGCCGACGGCCGGCTCCAGAAATATTTCGGGTCGTCGAAGGGCTGGCCGACGAGCGCAGAGCCCACCGTCTTGCCATCGACGACGATGAGGCTCCCATTCGCCGACCCGGGAAAGGCCAGCTGCGCGATGGCCGTGACGAACAGCGGGTAAGCAACGCCGGTTAGCGCCGACATCACGACCAGCATGCGCAGCGCCGGCAAGACTTGAGCGAAGGAGAACATCGACGATTCCTTCAGATGAGATTGATTGCGAGGAGCAGCTTGTCGATCAGCTTGATGCCGATGAACGGCAGGATGATGCCGCCGACGCCGTAGATCAGCATGTTCCGGCGCAGGATCGGCCCGGCGCCGACCGGACGGTACTTGACGCCGCTGAGCGCGAGCGGAATCAAGGCCGGGATAATCAGTGCATTAAAGATGACCGCCGAAAGGATCGCGGTTTTCGGCCCCAGATTCATGACGTTGAGCGTCTCGAGCACCGGGTAGGTGCTGGCGAATGCGACCGGGATGATGGCGAAATACTTGGCGACGTCGTTGGCGATGGAGAAAGTCGTCAGCGCGCCTCGCGTCATGAGCAGTTGCTTGCCGATTTCCACGATCTCGATGAGCTTGGTCGGATTCGAGTCGAGGTCGACCATGTTGCCGGCTTCCTTGGCGGCCTGGGTGCCGCTGTTCATGACCACGGCCACGTCGGCCTGCGCCAGCGCCGGCGCGTCGTTGGTGCCGTCACCGGTCATGGCAACGAGCTTGCCTTCGCGCTGAATGCTGCGGATGAGCTTGAGTTTCGCCTCGGGATTGATTTCCGCCACGAAGTCGTCGACGCCGGCCTCGGCGGCGATCGACGCCGCGGTGAGCTTGTTGTCGCCGGTGATCATGATGGTGCGGATGCCCATCTTCCGCAGTTCGGCGAAGCGCTCCTTGATTTGCGTCTTGACGATGTCCTTGAGCTCGACGACGCCCAGCACGCGGGCGCCTTCGGCGACAACCAGCGGGGTCGACCCGCGCCGGGCCACCTCTTCCACGCGGCTGGTGACCTCGGCGTCGATGTGACCGCCCTGGGGCGCGATCCAATCGCGCACGGCGTCGAGCGCGCCCTTGCGCAGCTCCCGTCCCTGGTAGGTGACACCGCTCATCCGCGTCTGTGCGGAGAAGGCGATGATGACGTACTGGCCCGGAGTCAGAGGCGGCGGCGCGATGCCGTAGGCGCGCTTGACGTGCACCACGATGCTCTTGCCTTCCGGCGTCTCGTCGCCCAGGGAGGCGAGCAGGGTCGCCTCGGCAAGCTGCGCTGCGGTGACGCCAGCGACCGGGTAGAGGGCGGAGGCCTGGCGATTGCCGTGCGTGATCGTGCCCGTCTTGTCGAGCAGCAGCACGTCGCAGTCGCCGGCTGCCTCGACGGCGCGGCCGGACGTGGCCACCACGTTGGCGCGCATCATCCGGCCCATGCCGGCGACCCCGATGGCGGAGAGCAGCCCGCCGATGGTCGTCGGGATCAGGCATACGAGCAGCGCCACCAGCACCGTGATGCTCACCGGCGTACCCGCTTTGGCAATTTCGACGCTATAGAGCGAATACGGCAGAAGCGTCACGGTGGCGAGCAGGAACACCAGCGTCATCGCGACGAGCAGGATGGTGAGCGCGATCTCGTTGGGTGTCTTCTGCCGCTTGGCACCCTCGACCATGCTGATCATGCGGTCGAGGAAGGCTTCTCCGGGGTTGACGTTGATGCGGACGATGATCCAGTCGGAGAGCACGCGGGTGCCCCCGGTGACCGAGTCGAAGTCGCTGCCGGCGGCGCGGATCACCGGCGCGCTCTCGCCGGTGATCGCCGACTCGTCGATCGATGCCACGCCCTGGATCACGTCGCCGTCGCCGGGGACCAGGTCGCCCTGCTCGACCAGGACGAAATCGCCCTTGCGCAGGTTCGACGACGGTGTCGGTGTCTGCGGCGCATCCCGGTCCGGACGCGGCAAGCGTTTCGCGGTCGTATCCTTGCGCGCACTCTTGAGCGAGGCCGCCTGCGCCTTGCTTCGCCCTTCGGCGATCGCCTCGGCAAAATTGGCGAAAAGCAGCGTCACCCAGAGCCAAAGCGTGACCGCGAGGATGAAACCGGCGGCGGCTTCACCTTTGCCGCCGAGCGCCTGGAACCAGAGAATCGTGGTCAGGATGGCGCCAATGTAGACGACGAACATCACCGGATTGCGCCACTGATAGCGCGGCGTCATGCGGCGAAAGCTGTCGATGAGCGCGGTCTTGAGCAGGCCGCGGCTCAGAAACCATGAGAGCGCGCTCGGCTGCGCGGTGGCCGTAGTCATGACGATCCCTTTGCGAATCCTGCCTGGAGCATGCGATCAGTTGCCGGCGAAGAGCAGCAGGTGCTCGACTACGGGACCCAGCGCCAGGGCCGGTACGAAGGTCAGGGCACCGACCGTGATCACCGTGCCGATCAGCACCACGACGAACAGCGGGGTGTGCGTCGGCAGCGTGCCTGCCGACGGCGGCACGTGCTTGGCGGCGGCGAATGCCCCGGCCAGCGCGAGCACCGGGATCGCGAGCCAATAGCGGGCGAACAGCATCGTGATACCCAGCGCAGTGTTGTAGAAAGGCGTGTTGGCGTTCAAGCCGGCGAACGCGCTGCCGTTGTTGTTGCCCGCGGACGAGAACCCGTACAGGATTTCGCTGAAGCCCTGCGCGCCGGGATTCGAAGCGCCCGCCTTCCCGGCATCGACCATCACCGCCAGCGCGGTGCCGCACAGCACCAGCAGCGGCGGGATGAGGATCGCGATCGAAGCCATCTTGACCTCGAAGGCGCCGATCTTCTTGCCCAGGTACTCCGGCGTGCGACCGATCATCAGTCCGGCGATGAAAACCGCCACGACGGCGTAGACGATCAACCCGTACAGACCGGAGCCCACGCCGCCGAAAATGACCTCCGAGAGCTGGATCAACCACATCGGGATCATTCCGCCGAGCGGCATGAACGAATCGTGCATCGAATTGACGCTGCCGTTTGACGCCGCCGTCGTCGCGGTCGCCCACAAAGCGGAATTGGCCACGCCAATGCGGACTTCCTTGCCTTCCATGTTGCCGCCGATGTTGGTGGCACTGGCTACCTGGTCGGCGCCCAGCTTGGTCAGGATCGGGTTGCCGTTCTCCTCGGCAAGGTAGGTGCAGGGCAACAGGGCGGCAAGGACGATGGTCATCGCCGCAAGCAGAGCCCAGCCCTGCCGCGTGTCGCCGATCATCCGGCCAAACGTGTAGCACAGCGCGGCCGGGATGAGCAGGATCGAGAGCATCTCGAGAAAATCGGTGAGCGGAGTCGGATTCTCCAGCGGATGCGCCGAATTGACGTTGTAGTAGCCGCCGCCATTGGTGCCAAGCTGCTTGATGGCGATCTGCGAGGCGACCGGCCCTAGCGCAATCGTCTGCTCGGTCGCAGTGGCCTTCTCCGTGACCGGGTTGCCTTTCTCATCCTTGAGCGGCTGTCCGTCCGGGCCGTTTTTCGGGTTGTCGTAGGTCACCGCCTGCAGCAGCGCGACGGTGGCTGCCTTGTCGAAGGTCTGCGGGATGCCGCGGGCGCAGAGGAACAGCGCAAAGACGATCGCCAATGGCAGCAGGATATAGACTGTCGTGCGCGTAAGATCGACCCAGAAGTTGCCGATGCCGCTTGCTTCCTTGCGCACGAAGCCCCGGGTCAAGGCGACAAGCATCGCCATCCCGGTCGCAGCCGAGGCGAAATTCTGCACCGCCAGCGCCAGCATCTGGGACAGGTAGCTCATCGTCGACTCGCCGGCGTATCCCTGCCAGTTGGTATTGGTGATGAAGCTCGTCGCGGTATTGAAAGAGGAGTCGGGGCTTACCGGCCCGAGTGCTTGCGGATTGAGTGGCAGCCATGCCTGCAGGCGCTGGATCGCGTACACCGCCAGCGCGCCGAGGAGGTTGAACCAGAGCATCGCCATGGCGTACTCGATCCATCCCATGTCCTTCGCCGCGTCGACGCCGGCGCCGCGATAGATCGTTCGTTCCAACCAGCCGCCCAGGCGCTGCGCCCGCGACGCGCGGCCTTCGTAGACCGCCGCCATGTAGGCGCCGAGCGGCTTGGCCAGCAGCAACAGGACGACGAGGTAGAACCCGATCTGCAACCAGCCCTGCGTCTGGAATAACGCCGTCATTCGAAGTACTCCGGCTTGAACAGGGCGATGACGAGGTAGATGAATATGCCGAGGGCGGCGAGGCCGCTCAACCAATATACCCAGTTCATCCACGCCTCCCATCCATGAGTCTGGCGCAGAAGCGGATCAACCCGGTGCTCAAGGCGAAGAACGCCAACAGGATGATCACGAAAACGACATCCAGCACGAGGTCCGTCATATCGGCTCTCCGCATCGCCTGGTTTACCAACCCGCAACGATAGCGGCCAGCGCGTCAAGAATCCGCAAAGGCGTCGTGGGCCGGCGTTAAGAGGCTGTAAGTAACGCGCCTGTACGAAGGCCTGGGCTAGGCCGCGCGCCGGCCGGACCGGCACCGCCACCCGGCCATTGGCATGGGCTCGCTTCGACGCGATGCGCTGGACCCACTTCGGCGCCGCTCGGCGATGCGGCCTGGTCGTGAGATGGTTTTTCCGAGACGCGTGGCCGCGAGCGCCCGCGGGAGATCGCCGCGGCGATGAAAAGTGGTGCGGCGAGCGTAAATACAAAAAGCGCTCGCAAGAGTACCCAGTGATGCCAGAGTTCGACCAGCATGGCTTGTTCCTTTCGTGTTCAAGGATGGGGGCGGAGGGTTTCGCCGGCAAGGAGAAGGCGCGTCAAATTCGCAGGGAGGGGACGTAAAGAACGCGTAAGGCACGACCTTGTTTACAGCGCGTTTACAACCACGGCCGGGAAAAAAACGTCGACCTTACGCGCGTGGTATTAGGCTTGCGGTAGTCAAACTCAAACCCCAGGGCCAGCCCCATGTTCAACCTGCGCGCCCTAGCGCCCGAACGCTCCCCCTCGCCGCCGCCGCCCGCGCTGCGCAGGGCGGAGCGTAATTCGCTCGTCGGCCTGCTTGCGGTCGAGGACATCCTGCTCGATGTCGACGCGGCCACGCCGGAGCGTGTTTTCAACTTCATCGCGACCTCGATCGGGACACGACACGGCTTGCGCGAGGCTGACGTCGTCGCCGGCCTCGCCGCACGCGAACAGCTCGGTTCGACGGGGCTCGGCCACGGGGTCGCCATTCCCCACGCCCGACTGGCGGGGGTTGCGCGCACGATCGTAGGCTTCGTGCGCCTGCGACCGGCAATCGACTTCGACGCGCCCGACGGGAAACCCGTGTCGTCTCTGCTCGTCCTGCTCGTACCCGAATTGGCAACCGACGCGCACCTGGTGCTGCTCGCCCAGGCCGCGAACATGCTCGGCACCAAGGCGCTGCGCGAAACGCTGGAAACCTCCGTTGCCGCGCCCGAGATCCTGGCCGCCCTGGTCGGCTGGCGTTCGAGCTGAGGACCTTAAGCCGCGCAGCGATGGCTTTGGGACACCCACCGCTGCTTCCGCAGGCAGTGGCACTCGACCTGGAGGTCCAAGGGAAGGTGGCGCTGCTCCACGTCGCCGCGCAGATGCTCAAGGGCTTCTGCCGCATCGAGGCGGAGCCGATTTTTCGCGCCCTGCATCGGCGCGAGCAGGCCGGCTCGACCGCAGTCGGTAACGGCCTAGCCATTCCCCACGCACGTATCCCCGGGATCGATCGACCGCTGACCCTGTACCTGCGCACCAAGGTGCCGCTGCGGTGCGGTGCACCCGACGCCAAGCCGGTGTCGGAATTCTTCATCATCGTCGTTCCGGCGGAAGGGTTGCCCGAAATGCAGCTTGACCTCCTGCGCGAAGTCGCCGAGCGGTTCTCGCAATCGGCGTTTCGCGCCATGCTCGCCGCGGCATCGAGCCCGGCGGCCGTCGCCGCGGTGTTCGCACAGTGGAGCGATCCGCAGGACGATGAGCTCGAGGCCCTTCAGGGCATCAGCTGAAACGCCACCCCGCCGCATCGGGTCGGCACCCGGGCGCGCGGGTGCCTCTGGATCTAGCGCGGACCCTGCAATACAGGGCGCAGCAGTAGAGTGCTCGCACCCTGCAGCGCATGCGCACGCGGGCTGCGGTCAGGCCCATGCTCGCGCAGCGACTGCGTCGTGCCGCCGAGCGTTTGGCCGCGGTGCAAGCCCGGATGGCGATACAATCCATACAGCAGCACTCAAGTACGCAAGCACGTGCCGGCGAGGATCGGATAGGCGGATGATCCGCTGGCGCGCCGGCACCGGCCCGGGAGGGAAGCCGGCGCGACCGGTCGCGGTGGCTAGGCTCGCGTCAATGCTCGCTTAAGGGGAAGCCCAATGGCCGCATCGCTTCAGACTGGAAAGACGCTTGCGGCAAGCCGGTGGAGCATCGGCCTCGCGTTCGTCGCCTTGGCGTGCGCGGCGCCGGCCACCGCGCTCACGCCGGTAGCCGACTTCGATCTGAATCGGTACTACGGCAACTGGTACGAGATCGCCTCGATTCCGGGCTTTCTGCAAAGCCGTTGCGCCCGCGACACCCAGTCGGAATACACGGCTGCGGACAATGGCGCCATCGCGGCCCGTGCCCGCTGCCTGCGCAGCGACGGAAGCATCGAAGCCAGCGAAGCGCGGCAGCGTCCCCTCGATCCCGCGCTGCCGTCGGTGCTCAAAGTGACCACCGTGCATTTTCTCGGCATCTGGTGGTATCCGTTCGGGCGCGAATCGATCGTCATCGCGCTTGACCCCGAATATCGTTGGCTCGTGGCCGGGCACCCGTCGCTGCGATTTGGCCGCATTCTCGCGCGCGAGCCGGCGTTGTCTGCCGAAGCGCTGCGCACCATCACCGCGGCACTGACGAAGGAAGGCTTCGACGCTTGCATTTTCGTGTTCACGCCGCAGACCGGCGGCCGCACCCGGAGCACGCGGCTGTGTGACGACGTGCGCTGAAGCTGCGCGCCGCGCCACCGCGCCCGCGCAGGGTGGGTGATGCTATCCTTCAAGATCTGGCCCGTATTTGCGACCGGAGGATCGTTCATGCTTGGCTGGTTGCAGCGACTTGCCTATGCGTTCGTCATCGCGGGCCTACTCGCCGCTTGCGCCGACAAGCCGGGCAAGGAAGAGGAGGAAGCAGCGAAGCACACCTTTGTCTGCCTGTTTGAGGGTGAGCGGCTGGTGATCCGCTTCGACGCGGGCACGGCGCGGTTGTTGCTGCCGACCGGTGACACTGTGTCGCTCTACCAAATACCGGCTGCCTCCGGCGTGCGATTTTCCAATGGCACGCTGGAATTGCGCGGCAAGGGAACCGACCTGACCCTGATCGACCTCAATACGGCGACGTCGAGCGAGCTTGCGCAGTGCGGACCCTACACGGCGCCCAAGCATTAGAAGGCCTGTGCGCGACTAGGGCCGCCGCTTGCTTGGGTCGATGTCCAGGTACATCCAGATGTCGGATCGGATCGGGTGCGGCTTGTAGTTGACGACCCAGGGCTGGATGACATGGTCTTCGAGCAGGTGGTGCGTGAGTCTCCACGGCGCGTAGGCGACCACGAGCTCGGTCATGCGGTCGAAGATTCGCGTCCGCTGCGGTGAGTCGGGCAGCAGGCGCGCTTGTTCGTAGAGGCGGTCGAACTCGGGCAGACTGAAGCGCGAATCGTTGGCCTGGCCGACGTTGGGACCGTAGAGCAGCTGCATGAAATTCTCCGCATCGGGGTAGTCCGCGTCCCACCCGTCCTGGCGCATTTGCACCTTGCCGGCCCGTGCCATCTTCCGCAGCTCGGGTAGCTTTTCCTTCTTGAAGACCATGCGGATACCGATGCTGTCCATGTTCTTCTTCCATAGCTCGTCGAGCTGACGCTCGCGCGAGGTCGGCGTCGACCAGTGCTCGATGACCAGCGGCTTGCCATCGGGCAACTGGCGATAGCCGCCGCCGTCGCGATCCTTGTAGCCGAAATGGTCGAGCAGCGCGCGCGCCGCTGCCGGATCGTAGACCTGCGCCTGCGTCCGAAGCAGCGGGTCGAAACCGGCGATATCCGGAGGAATCGGTCCCTGCGCCGGAATCGCCCGGCCGCGAAACAGCACGCGGATGAACTCTTCGGTGTTGAACCCCATGCTGATCGCGCGTCGCAGCGCGATCTTCTCCGGCGTGTAGCCCCCGACGACCGGATCGTCCATGTTGAAGTACGCCCACCAGGTATTCGGACGCAGCAGGAGCTGGTGCTCAATGCCCTTGGCCGCGAGCGCCGGCTTGAGCTTGCCGTCGTCGAGCAACTCGCCGACGAAATCGAGCGGAAACGGTTGCAGATAGTCGAGTTCGCCTCTCAGGAACGCAAGCCAGCGCGGCTGGCCTTCCTCGATGACCGAGATCTCGATCCGCCCGATCGTCGGGAGTATCTTGCCTTTGAGTGCGCGCGCAATCGCAGCATCGGCCGGGTTCGCCGGCGTGGACTCGTCGAACACTACCTTGCGATAGCCCGGATTGGCCTCGAGCACGATGCGGTTGCTGCGCTGGTACTCCTTGAGCAGGTAGGGGCCGGTGCCGACCGGGTGCGCGCCAAGGTCATTGCCATACGCTTCGACCACTTCCCGTGCCACGGCGGCGGTCGCCGGCATCGCCAGCACGTAGGGGAAGTTGTAATCGGGCTGCTTGAGGCGGATCCGCAGCGTGTACCGATCGACGAGCTCGAGCCCCGGCAGCGGCGCATCGTAGTCGAGCCTGCCGCTCGCCTTCGCCGCAGTCCGCAGTTCGTCGCCGCCGACGAGCTTGCCCTCGACCAGCCACGTCCAGGGCGAGCGCAGCGCCGGATCGAGCAGGCGCTTCAAAGAGTAGGCGTAGTCCGCCGCGACGAGCTCTCGTGGCTTGCCTTTGAATGCCGGGTCGGGGGCGAAGAAGATCCCCTTGCGCAGCCGGCAAAGGTAGGTTGCTCCGCGAGCGGACACTTCCGGCATGCGCTCGAGCGTTTGCGGCGCGAGCTTGACCGGTCGTGCCAGGTATTCGTAGCCAAGCATCGATTCGGCGATCTCCTCGACCACCGAATTCGAAGCCGCATCCCACGCGAGCACGGGATCGAAGCTCGACTCGGCGATGGTAAAGGCGGTGCGCAGAACCTTGCTCGGATCGGCGGCGACGGCGGCGAAGCTCAGCCCATAGAGCACGACAGCGAAGGCACGGGAGAGTCTCAAACGGGGCTCCGGCAGGCGGCGGTCGCGATGGAGCGACGGCGCTATAATCGTAGCATCTTGGCCATTTCATCCGGAGACGACTCATGGGCAAAGGCGATGTTCGTACGCGCCGCGGAAAGATCTTCAACGGCAGCTACGGCAAGAAACGCCCGCATAAGCCGAAGCAGCGCAAGAAGCGCTGAGCGGAGCGGAACGGGTGGAAATGAAGCGCCTCTCCGGGGGTAACCTGCGCGCCGCGGGCTATGACGAACGCAATCGCGTGTTGCGGATCGAGCTCAGCGGTGGGACCTTCGACTACTCGGGCATAACGCTCGACACCTGGCAGCGCTTCATCGGCGCGAGCTCACCGTGGAGCTTCTTTCGCGACAATATCGAGGAAGAGTTTCCCGCGAAGCGGGTCCGTTAGGAGCGGTCCGCTGCGCGGGCGGCTGTCCGGCACGCAAGGAAAATCCGATGTCTAACCTCACCACCAGAGAGCGCGACGAGCTCGCCCAGCGGCTGGCGAGTCGGCGGCAGACGCTGCGGGCCGAAGTCGAGCGCGAGCTCCAGAACAGCGACGACCCGAGGGTGATCGGGTTCAAGAACGAGCTCGCCGCGACCGCCGACTGGGTGCTGGCGGACATCCTTGCCGATCTTGACATCGCGATGGTCACCCGCGACATCTCCGAACTCGCCGAGGTCGAGGCGGCCCTCGCCCGCGTCGAGGGCGGCCGATACGGGATTTGCAGCGACTGCGGCGAGCCGATCGGCTGGCCGCGCTTGAACGTGCAGCCTGCCGCCGCGCGCTGCATTGCCTGCCAGGAAAAGCTCGAGGTGCGCGCGGGCCGCCCGGGACATCCAGCGCAGTAGCCCGGCCGCCGCCTCGAAGGCGAATCGGTGGGGCTAGCTGCGGCGGCCACCACCCGCTGCGTAGCGGCGGATCCAGGCAAAGAACTCGCCGTACCACAGGCGCGAGTTCTGAGGTTTCAGTATCCAGTGGTTTTCGTCCGGAAAGTACACTAGCCGGGCAGCGATGCCACGCGCCTTGAGCGTGTTGTAGTACTGCAGCGCCTGCGTCGCCGGAACCCGGTAGTCGAGCTCGCCGTGAATGACCAGGGTCGGGGTCTTGAATCGGCGCGCATAGTGGTGCGGCGACTGGCGCATCACCCGCTTCGGGTTGTCCCAATGGAAGGCGCCGAGCTCCTTGGCGAAGAACATGTAGCCGTCGGTCGCCATCATGCTCACCCAGTCGTAGCAGCCGGCGTGGCAGACGAACGTGCGGTAGCGGTCGGTGTGCCCGTTCATGTAGGCGACCATGTAGCCGCCGTAGCTGCCACCGGCGGCGACCAGGCGTTCGCGGTCGATATACCGTTGCCGGAGCATGAAATCGGTCGCCGCTTCGATGTCGGTGAACTCGCGCGCGCCGTAGTCGCCGGTGATCGTCTCCAGCCAGCGCTGCCCGAAGCCCGAGGAGCCGTGGTAGTTGACGCCGACGACGACGTAGCCATGGGCGGCGAACAGCTGCGCGTTCCAGCGAAAATGCCAGCCGTCGACCTGCGCCGCGTGCGGCCCGCCATGAATTGAGTGCAGCAGCGGCCACTTGCTGCGCGGCGTGAAGTTGGGGGGGTAGGTGACCCAGATCTGGACCGGATCCCCGCCCCAGCCTCGGATCGTGAACTCGCGCGTCGCCCCCAAGCGCACCCGGCCGAGCAGCGTGCGGTTGAGGCTCTCGATGGGCCGTTGCGCCCGCCCATCGCTGCCCCCGGCGAACAGCGCCGGAGGATGTGTCAGCGCGGCACGATCGAAAGCGATCCGCGACCCGTCGCGGGAGAGGGAGAAGCCGGTGATCATACCGCCGCTTGCCACCCGGGTCGGCAGCGGATCGCCGAGGCCGAAGCGATAGATCTCCTGCCGACCGCGATCTTCGATCAGGGCGAACAGCGTCGCCCCGTCGGGCGCCCAGGCGTGTCGCATCGTCGCCCGGTCGAGCTTCGGCAGCAGGCGGCGGGTGCCGCCGCGGCGGCGGTCGAAAAGGGTCAGCCGGCCCTGATCGTTGAACGCGCGCTTGAGGTTGTACGAATTCCAGGCGATATGTCGGCCGTCAGGCGAATAGCGCGGCGCGGCGTCGCTCAAGCCGCTGTTCGCGGTCAGCGTGCGCTGGCGACCTGTCGCCAGGGTGACGACGACGATGTCGGTTTCGTTCATCATCGCTGGCTCGGCGTGGAGATCAACCGTCAGCGCAAGCTCACCGCCGTCCGGGCTGATGTCGTAGAGCTCCGCGGAGGGGTCCCACGGCTGCAAGGCAAGTCGCGTCCCGGAGAGCAGGTCGCGCACCCGGCCGCTGGCGACGTCTGCCGCGAAAACATGCGGCTCGCGCCCGTCGGCGAGCCAATGGTCCCAGAACCGGTATTCGCGGCGTTCGGACAGGTGCGCCTTGACCTTGTCCTCTTTGCGCTCCTTCCGCCGCTTGGCTTGTTCCTTGTCGGTCTTGAGATCCGGCCAGACCCAGGAGACGAAGGCGATTTTTTTACTGTCGGGAAACCAGCGCAACCCCGACGCGCCGCCGGCTACCGTTGCCAGGCGCCGCGCTTCGCCTCCGTCCGGGGCGATCAGATAGACCTGCGCCTCCTCATCGTCTTTGCGCTTGGCGGCAAAGGCGATCCATTTGCCGTCCGGCGACCAGCACGGCTCGCTGTCCTTGTCGCCCGCGGTCAAGCGGCGCGACTTGCCCCCGTCGGTGGAGAACAGCCACAGCTCGGTACGACCCTCGTTCTGGTCCATGTCGTACGTGGTTACCGCCGCGCAGGCGGCCTTGCCGTCGGGTGCAAGGGTCGGCGTGCCAATACGCTTGATCGACCATAAATCCTCGACGGTCAGTGGATGAAATGTCTTCGGCATGGGTGGGTCCTGAGTTGGGCCGGTGCGTTGCTGCGCGCCCCGCCGCGCGGGCAAAGCCGCGATTGTACGTGCTCGACCGCGGGATGGCGCGCTGCGATGCGGTAGAATTCCGTTGCGCCGCATTCGCGGCTTGCCGCCTCCGACCACGAGATGATTTATCGCCGCCTGGGTGCCTCCGGGCTTAAATTGAGCGCGCTGTCCTTCGGCTCCTGGGTTACCTACGGCAACCAGATGGGCGACGAACAGGCGCGCGACTGCATGGCCGCCGCCTACGCCGCCGGCGTGAACTTCTTTGACAATGCCGAGGTGTACGCCAAGGGTGGCTCCGAGCGCATCATGGGCAACGCGCTTAAGAAGCTCGGCTGGCGCCGCGCGTCCTACGTCGTCTCGACCAAGTTCTACTGGGGCCTCAGCGACGGGCCCAACGAGAAAAACACCCTCAATCGCAAGTACCTCATGGCTGCCATCGACGGCTCGCTCGAGCGCCTGCAGCTTGATTACGTCGACCTGGTCTTCTGCCACCGCGCCGATTCCGAGACACCGGTGGAGGAGACGGTCTGGGCGATGCACGACATCGTCCGCGCCGGCAAGGCGTGCTACTGGGGCACCTCGGAATGGAGCGCCGCCGAGATCATGGCGGCGTGGCAGATCGCGGAGCGACATCATCTGGCCAAGCCGGTGATGGAACAGCCGCAGTACAACCTGTTGCACCGCGACCGGGTGGAGAACGAATACGCACGGCTGTACCAGGACATCGGGCTTGGGACGACGATCTGGAGCCCGCTGGCGTCCGGACTGTTGAGCGGCAAGTACAACGACGGCGTGCCACCCGGCTCGCGCGCGGCGCTCAAGGGCTTCGAGTGGCTGGCCGAGCAAATCGTCGACCCCGCGAAAATCGCCAAGGTCCGGCGGCTCGGGCCGATGGCCAAGGAATTGGGCTGCACGCTGGCGCAGCTGGCGCTGGCGTGGTGCGTGAAGAATCCGCACGTGAGCACGGTGATCACAGGCGCAAGCCGGCCGCAGCAGGTCGTCGAGAACATGAAGGCGTTGGACGTGGTGCCGAAACTCACTGCGGAGGTGCTCGCGCGCATCGACGCGGCGGTCGGCGTCTCTGAGTAAACGCGGAGCGGCAAATGAGCAATCCCCACGCTGCCTGGGTTGAGGAACAACGTTCCGCCTTCCTCTACCGCGCCTGCGCGGAAGCCGAGGCGGGAACGGCGCGGGCCGATTTGTTCACACGTCTGGCCGGCGAGGCCGAGGCCCAGGCCGCCATCTGGCGCGCACAGCTTACTGCCAGCGGCAAGCCGGCGCCGCAGCCCTATGCGCCGGATCTGCGCACGCGTCTGGTCGCCCGGCTGGTCGAAAGGCTCGGCCCGCGGCGGCTGCGCGCCGTGCTGGCGGCGATGAAAGTGCGCGGTATGGCGATCTACAGCCGGCGCGAGCCCGGTGGGCACAGCGCCCCGGTCGCCGGCAACATCGAACATCGGCACCGTGGCCTGGGTGGCGGAGGCAACCTGCGCGCCGCCGTGTTCGGCATCAACGACGGGCTGGTGTCCAACGCGAGCCTCATCTTTGGCGTCGCCGGCGCGAGTTCCGACCCCGCGGTCGTGCTCCTGACCGGGGTCGCCGGCCTGACCGCCGGCGCCTTCGCCATGGCCACCGGCGAATTCGTATCGGTACGCTCGCAGCGCGAGCTGTTCGAATACCAGATCGGACTGGAGCGCGATGAATTGGCGGAGTATCCCGACGCCGAGGCGCAGGAGCTCGCGCTCATCTACAAGGCGAAGGGCCTATCCGGCAGCGAAGCCGAGCGCATCGCCAAGCAGATCGTCGCCGACCCGCAGCACGCGCTCGACACGCTGGCGCGGGAGGAGCTCGGTCTCAATCCGGATGAACTGGGCTCGCCTTGGGGCGCGGCCATCGCGTCGTTGCTTTCGTTCGCCGTCGGCGCCGCCGTACCTCTGCTGCCGTTTGCCCTCGGCGCCGGCTCGCGCGCGCTGGCCATCGCCGGCGGCTTGAGCGCCGTGGCGCTGTTTGCCGTCGGTGCCATCCTGTCGCTGTTCACCGGCCGGGCGGCGTTCGCCTCCGGCGTACGCATGCTCGTGCTGGGAGCGCTTGCTGCCTCAGTAACGTACGTGGTTGGCAGGCTGCTCGGAGTGAGCCTGACCTGATTTTGCGCCCGGACCTTGCCTGCCCCCCGGATCGGCCGGCGGATACGGCACCCAAAACAAGGCGGCTACCGGATCGCTCCGGCGCCGCCTCGTCAGTGCGGCAGGGTGGGACAGGAGATCACCCCGCCGTATTGGAACCTCTGCGCTCTTGCGGGTCAGCCCTTCATGCACTCCGAGCGCGCCTTGTCCGCGTCGGCCTTGCTCATGCCCTTGGTCTGGGCATTGCATTCGGCCATCTTGCTCTGCGGCTTGGCGGGGGCAGGCTTGGCCGAAAGGCAGGTCTTCATAAACGTCTTGCGCTCGTCACCCTTCATGTCGCCCGCCTTGGCATTGCAAGCCGTCATCTTGTCTTGCTGCGAATTCTTCGCCGCAGGCGGAGTGGCGCTGGTCGTGGTGTCGGCGGCATACGCGCTGGCGCTGGCCAACACAGCGAAAAGTGCCAGCATGAGCAATGGCTTCATCGATTTCTCCCCAGTTGGTCGCTTGCAAGCAGGACAAGCGGTTGCGGCGAGTCTACGGCATCGGCGCGCGGCGCGGCAACGTTTCCCCGCGGCTTGCCGGCTTGGGTGAGGATGGCGTGTCGCAAAAAGCTCACGATGCGCTGCAACATCGGTTGTGTCAAAATCCTCTGCTATCCGCGGTGCGGACCGTTAAAATGATGTTTTTGCACTAAAAAGCCTTTCCGAAGGAAATCCCCGTGCCCGCCCCCGCCAACCAGCGCAGCAAGGTGGTCGTCGCGCCTGCCCCGGGCGCGAGCCTGCCCATCGACGACACCCGCATCCGCGAGATCATGGAGCTCGCGCCGCCGTCGCATCTGCTGCGCGAGTCCCCGGCCTCCGCGGTCGCGGCGACTACGACCTACGAGGCGCGAGCGGCCATCCATCGCGTGTTGCACGGCGCCGACGATCGTTTGCTCGTCGTCATCGGCCCCTGCTCCATCCACGACTACGATGCGGCGATCGACTACGCCACGCGCCTGGCCGGCATCCGACGCGAGTTGTCGGACGAACTCATTACCGTGATGCGCGTCTATTTCGAAAAGCCACGCACGACGGTCGGCTGGAAAGGATTGATCAACGACCCGCGACTCGACGACAGCTTCCGCATTAACGAGGGCCTGCGGCTGGCGCGGCGCATTCTGCTCGAGATCAACGAACTCGAATTGCCCGCCGGAACCGAGTACCTGGACATGATCACGCCGCAATACATCGCCGATCTGATCGCCTGGGGCGCGATTGGCGCCCGCACCACCGAGAGCCAGTCGCACCGGCAGTTGGCGTCGGGCCTGTCGTGCCCGGTCGGGTTCAAGAATGGAACCGACGGTGGGGTGAAGATCGCCGTCGACGCGGTCAAGGCAGCCTCGGCGCCCCACCATTTCCTGTCGGTGACCAAGGGCGGGCATTCGGCCATCGTGAGCACCGCCGGCAATGAGGATTGCCACATCATCCTGCGCGGCGGCCGCGTGCCCAACTACGACGCCGCCAGCGTCGAGGAGGTATGCGCCGAGTTGGGCCGGGCCGGACTGGCGGCGCGGATCATGATCGATTGCTCGCACGCGAACAGCCAGAAACTCTTCGAGCGGCAGATCGAGGTTGCGCATGATGTGGCCGGACAGATCGCGTGCGGCGACGATCGCATAGTCGGCGTGATGCTCGAGAGCCATATCCAGCCCGGACGCCAGGACCTGATTCCCGGCCAGGCGCTCGAATACGGCGTGAGCATTACCGACGCGTGCATCGGCTGGGACGCAAGCGTGGGCGTGCTGCACGAACTGGCCGACGCGGTGCGCCGCCGGCGACTGCTTCTGACCGACGCGTCTTGAGTTGCGCCCGCGTCCTGGCGCAGCGACCAGCCCGATGGCCGAAGAGATCGAACTGAAGCTCTCCGCACCCGCGAACGCGCTGGCGGCGGTACGGGCGCACCCCGCGGTGGCTGCCATCGCGAGCGGCCGCCTGCGTACACACGACATTGTCAGCGAGTACTACGACACGCCCGAGCGCGAGCTCGCCAGCGCCGGCGTCGCCCTGCGCTTGCGCCGGGACGGAACGAGTTGGCTGCAGAGCGTGAAGGGCAACGGCGTGGCGGCCGGAGGCGTGCATCGCCGCGCCGAGTTCGAATCCCGGCTTGCGGCACCGCGGCTTGACCTCGCCAAGCTCGCCGCGACGCCTTGGCGCAAGCTCTTCGCGCGTGCCGGCGAGCGCTGCCGGCGCGTCTTCGTCACCGCGGTTCGGCGCCAGGAGCTGCCGCTGACTTTTGCCGACGGCACACGGGCAACGCTCTGCTTCGACCGCGGCGAGATCCGCGCCGGTCGCCGCCGCGAGGCCGTGAACGAGATCGAAGTCGAGATCGACCACGGCGATGCGTTGCGCCTGTTCGAGCTGGCCGACGCGCTCACCGCCGACCTGCCGCTGCAGGTACTGCACGCGAGCAAGGCGGAGCGCGGGTTCGCACTGGCCAGCGGCGCGGCGCCCGAACCGCGCCGGGCGCGCAGCGTGCCGCTCGCGGCCGACGCGACACCCCAGGCGGCGTTGGCGGCGATCGCCGTCGACTGCGTCGCCCAGATCGAAGCCAACGCCGAGGCGATGCTCGCGCACGACGACACCGAGTACTTGCATCAACTGCGCGTTGGCTGGCGCCGGCTGCGCTCGTTGCTCCAGCTCGCCGCACTCATCAGCCCGGAGGAAACGATCGCTCCCCTCGCGCAGGAGCTGCGCTGGCTCGGCTCGATCCTCGGCCCGGCGCGCGATTGTGACGTGTTTGCCGCCGAAACCTTGCCCGAAGTTGCTGCCCATTTTCGCGGCCAGCGCGGCATCACCCGCCTGCGCGCGCGCACGACGCGGCGGCGCAAACGGTTGACCGGGAAGGCACGCGAAGCCATCGCTACCGCGCGTTTTCAGCGCCTGCTGCTCGGCCTCGGCGCCTACTTCACCTCGCTCGGCCGGGCCTCCGCTGCGGCATCGGTCCCAACGCTGGCGCGCGACTGGATCGGGCCGCTGCTGCAAAAGCGTCACGACCGACTCATCCGGCGGGCACGGCACATCCATCGCATCGGGCCCGCTGACCGGCATCGGGCACGCGTCGCGGCAAAGAAGCTGCGCTACGCCGCCGAGTTCTTCGCGCCGCTGTTCCCGAGCAAACAGAGCAAGACCTACATCGCCGCCCTGTCCAAGCTGCAATCGATTCTCGGCAGCCTCAACGATCTCGAAATTGCGGCCAAGCTGCTCGAGGAGCTTGCGCCGGCGGACGATCCCGCGGCAGGCGCCGTTTACGCCGCGGGGATCGTGCGCGGCTGGCTTGCCGGCCGTGTCGCGCCGGAGCTCAAGCGCTTACGCGCGGCGCAGCGGGCATTCGCCAAATGCTCGCTGTTCTGGATCGGCTAGGCGAACCGCCGATGCGCGCATCGCGGGCGCTCGCAACGCGCGTTGCCGAGCCGGTCGCGCGCGTACCCCCAGGGCCATGATTCGAGCTAACGGCAGCTACCGCGCCCCCGCCTGGCTGCCCGGCGGACACGCGCAGACCATCTACCCGATCCTGATCCCGCGGCCGCGGATAAGCTACCGCCGCCAGCGGCTCGACACGCCGGACGGGGATTTTGTCGACTTCGACTGGCTCGACGTGCCGGGGGCGACGGACCAGACGCCTTTGGTGGTCCTCTTTCACGGCCTGGAAAGCAGTTCCACGGCGCACTATGCACTGGCCTTGATGCGCCACATCGCCGCGATCGGCTGGCGCGGTGTTGTGCCCCATTTCCGTGGCTGCAGTGGCGAGGAGAATCGGC
Organism: Casimicrobiaceae bacterium; assembly: GCA_035939595.1. Classification (GTDB taxonomy): domain Bacteria; phylum Pseudomonadota; class Gammaproteobacteria; order Burkholderiales; family Casimicrobiaceae; genus PALSA-1003. The sequence goes on along the minus strand of DASZFQ010000182.1, from coordinate 111,144 downwards.
GCCCGCGGGCTTACCACTCCGGCGATTACACGGAGGTTGGGTGGATGCTCGCGACGATCCGGGCCCAGGCGCCCGTGGCGCCGCTGTTCGCGGTCGGCGTATCGCTGGGCGGCAGCGCGCTCATCAATTGGCTCGGGCGCGAGGAACATCGCGCGCGGGCGCTCGTGCGCGCCGCGGCGGCGGTGTCGACGCCATTGGATCTGACCGCAGCCGGGATGGCCATCGACCAGGGCTTGAATCGCATTTACGCCCGGTACTTTCTGCAGACGCTGGTGCCCAAGGCGCTGGCGATGGCGCGGCGTTTTCCGGACGCGCTCGACGTCGCCGCGATCCGTGGCGTCGATTCGATGTACAGCTTCGACGCGGCCGTCACCGCACCGCTGCACGGCTTCGCCAGCACCGCTGACTACTGGTCGCGCGCGAGCAGCAAGCCGTGGCTTACGGCGGTCGCCGTGCCCACGCTCGTCCTCAACGCCCGCAACGATCCGTTCATCCCGGCCTCCTCGCTGCCCGACCGCGGCCAGGTCAGCGACGCGGTCACGCTGGAGCAACCCGAAGCCGGTGGCCACGCCGGATTCCTGGAGCTACCCTTCCCGGGCCGTTTCGGCTGGCTGCCGCAGCGCCTGGTCGCATTCTTTGGCCCCGCCGCATTGGCGGCCTAGGAAGCGATGCACTTGCCGGCGGAAATCTTCAAGGCCTACGACATCCGTGGCGTGGTGTGCAAGACACTCACGGCTCCGATCGTGCAGCGCATCGGCCAGGCGCTCGGGACCCTCGCCCTGGAACGCGGCCGCGACACGCTCATCGTGGCCCGCGATGGCAGAACGTCGGGCCCCGAGCTCGGGCGCGCACTGGCCACCGGCATCCAGGCCAGCGGCGCGAACGTGATTGACATCGGCATGGTCACCACGCCCATGAGCTATTTCGCCGCCCACGAGCTCAAGACGCAGTGCAGCGTCATGGTCACCGGCAGCCATAACCCGCCCGACTACAACGGCCTGAAGATGGTCATCGCCGGCGACACGTTGGCAGGGGACGAGATTCAGGCGCTGAAATCACGCATCGAATCGGGTGCGCTCAACAGCGGCGCGGGCAGCCTGCGCGATGCCGATATCGTCGCGGCATATTTCGACCGCATCGCCGGCGACATCAACCTCGCCCGGTCGATGAAAATCGCCGTCGACTGCGGCAACGGTATTGCCGGCGCCTTCGCGCCGGCGCTGTTCCGCCGTCTCGGGTGCGAAGTGACTGAGCTTTTCTGCGCCGTCGACGGCACCTTCCCGAATCACCATCCCGACCCGTCGCAACCGAAAAACCTGCATGACCTGATCGCCTGCCTCGCGACAACCGATAACGAGCTCGGCCTCGCGTTCGACGGTGACGGCGACCGCCTCGGCGTGGTGACCGGTGACGGCGGCATCATCTACCCGGATCGGCAGCTCATGCTCTTCGCCGCCGACATGCTCGAGCGCAATGCGCACGCAACCGTCATCTACGACGTCAAGTCAACGCGCAACCTCAAGCCGTGGATTGTTGCTCACGGCGGCACGCCCTTGTTGTGGAAGACGGGGCATTCGCTGATCAAGCAGAAGATGAAGCAGAGCGGCGCGCTGCTGGCAGGCGAGATGAGCGGCCACACCTTCTTCAAGGAGCGCTGGTACGGCTTCGACGACGGCCTGTACGCGGCCGCTCGGCTGCTCGAGATCCTGTCACGCCACGCCAACCCAAGCGCAGTGCTCAACGCCCTGCCGGACAGCCTGTCCACCCCTGAGCTCAACGCAAGTTGCGGCACCGAATCGCCGCACGCGCTCATCGCCCGGCTCGCTGCAAACGCCGAATTCCCGGGCGCGACGGAGATTATCCGCATCGACGGGTTGCGGGTTGAATACGCCGATGGCTTTGGCCTTGCCCGGGCTTCGAACACGACGCCGGTCATCGTCCTGCGCTTCGAAGCCGACAATGAGGTCGCGCTGCGGCGCATCCAGGCGGACTTCCGCCGCGTGTTCGGCGCCGCGGCTCCTACCGTCACGCTGCCGTTCTGATCGCGGTGCGCCCGAGCTAGGCCCGCCACGCCGAGCAGTCCCACCCCAGCAGGCGCTCGAGTTCGCTGATTTCGGCCTCGAAGACAGCACCCAGGTAGCGCTTCTCCTCGGCGCTCATCACCGTATTGTATGCGCGCGCCCCGGTCCTCTTTGCGGCGAGCGGCGGAAACGGCGCGATGCGAAGAAAATCGGCGACCCTCGCCAGTACGACCGCATGCTCGGCTTGTAACTGCTCGTTTTTGAACACGATCGTCTGCTCGCGGGGGAAGTAGCGCCACAGGCGCTTGAGCTGCTGGCTATAGAACCCGCGATCGATGTAGGCGAACCATTTCGCCTGTTCGAGAGGCAGCGCGCGCAGTCGTTGCGCTTCGGCTTCGAGTGCCCGAGCAAATGGTAGCCGCTCGCGCCCGGTGCGACGCGACATGTTCCAGTGCGAGAAGGCGCGCGTGACGGGGTTGCGCAGAACGACAATGAGCCGCATTGCCGGGTTGTAGCGGGCGATGCGCTCCACCGCCGTCGGCCAGTAGAGATAGGCCGGTGTGACCTCGCCCATGAGACGGTGTCCCGGTCCCGGGCTGAAAAAGGAATGGTAGCGCGCGTAGTCGACCGGCTCGGCGGCGAAGCAGTGGTCGGTGTCGAAAAAGTGCAGTTCCTTCTCCACCTTTGGCAGGCACAGCTCGGCATGCTCGCGCAGGTAATGGTCGAGCGCTGACGTGCCGCCCTTCTGCGCCCCGGCGACGATGAAGCCCACCTTGTCGAGCGCCGCCATCGGAGCTAGAACGCCACGCCCAGGCGGCGATAGACAAATCCCAGCAGCCACGCGGGCCCGACGAGAAACGAGCGCACGTCTTCGAGAAACGACGGCCGGCTGCGCTCGATGGCGTGGCCGACGAACTGCCCGGCCCAGGCGGCGACGAAGACGATCGCTGAAACCATGAAGGTGCGCTCGCCGAGCCAGGTCAGCGCATAGAGCATCACGGCGAACACGGCGGCCATGCCCAGCGCGATGGGCACCGATAGCCACAGGTAGAAGCCGAGCGCCGCGGCGATGGCGAGGTAGGCAGCGACCGGCGCAGCGGCCCACAGCAGCCCCATCACACTCCACACGATCAGCGGCACGCAGACCCAATGGATCGCTTTGTTGCCCGGATGACGGTGGTAGCCGCCGTAGCGGTCGAAGAGCAGATCAACAGGTCGCATGGAAGAGTTCACGCACCGCGGCGTAAATGTTGGCACGGGTCCACGGGGGCGTCCAGCCGCCGCCTCGACGGCCTTCGCGTCGGCAACACACGGGAACGAGCTAGCCTGCGCCCATCAGCTCCGGGCGCAGCGGTGCGCGCCGGTCGAGCGCGCTGACATGCACCGGGAAGCTACCCAACTTGCGATCGAGAAAGAAGTTGCGCAAGGTGCGGGCGATAGTCCGAAACGCAAGCTCGCCCCAGGGAATCTCGGCTTCGTCGAAGAGCCGCACGTCGAGGCTTTCCGCTCCCGGGCCGAAATCGAGATCGACCAGCCGGGCGCGAAACATGATGTAGAGCTGGTTGATATGTGGCAGGCTGATCATCGTGTAGAGCGGGCCGACGTCGACATGAGCCTGTGCCTCCTCGGCGGTCTCGCGCTCGGCCCCGGCGAGAATGGTCTCGCCGTTTTCGAGGAATCCCGCCGGCAGCGTCCACAGTCCGCGGCGCGGCTCGATCGCGCGCTTGCACAGCAGCACCTGCTCGTGCCACACCGGCAGACAGCCGACGACCACTTTCGGGTTCTGATAATGGACCGTGCTGCAGGCAGCGCACACGTACCGCGGCAGCGTGTCACCGGCCGGAACGAGGAACTCGAGCGCGGACGAGCCGCAGTGGTTGCAGAACTTCACGGCCGGATAAAGTTGTCGCGATAGTATCGAAGCTCGTCGATCGACTCGTAGATGTCGGCTAGCGCTTCGTGCTTGCCTTGCTTCACCCAGCCTTTGGCGAGGTCGGGCTTCCAGCGCCGGCACAGTTCCTTGAGCGTGGATACGTCGAGGTTGCGGTAATGGAAGTAATCCTCGAAGGCCGGCATCCACCGGGCGAGAAAGCGCCGATCCTGGCAGATCGAGCTGCCGCACATCGGCGAAGCGCGCGGTGGCACGTATTCGCGCAGGAACGCGAGCATGCGCTGCTCGACTTCCGCTTCGTCAAGGCGCGAGGTCTTGACGCGCTCGACGAGCCCAGAGCGGGCGTGGGTAGCCTGATTCCACGAATCCATGCCGGCCAGTGTCACGTCGTCCTGGTGGACGACGAGCACCGGCGCCTCGGCCACCGCGGTCAATGCGCCGTCGGTGACGACGAGGGCAACTTCGATGATGCGGTCGGACTCTGGCCGCAGGCCGGTCATCTCCATGTCGATCCAGATCAGATGATTGGCGTCCCGCGGCATGTGAGGTGGCGTAGAATAGCGTCGTCGTGGCGATATCGTATTCTCGCATACCCCTTCGCTTGCCTGCATTGAGCCTGATCGCCATTTGCCTAGGTCGCCGCTGGTCGGTGCCGGATTCATGACCGCCGGCCTGTTCAGCGCGCTGTTTGTTCTCGCGCTCGCCGTCTCGGTCGCGCTGCAGCTCTGGCTCGCGCAGCGGCAGGTGCAGCACGTCCTGGCGCACCGCGCGGCGGTTCCCGCGCATTTTGCCGATCGGATCGGGCTCGCCGCACATCAGAAGGCGGCCGATTACACCGCGGCGCGCACCCGTGTCGCGGTCATCGATCTGCTGATCGATACTGCGGTGTTACTCTGGCTGACGCTCGGCGGCGCGTTGGCGGTCATTGCGGCCTGGACGTCTGCGCTTCCGATCGTGCCGCTGGCGCGCGAGGTCGCGCTCGTCCTCGCGGTCGTGCTGCTCGTCGGCGCGATGGCGCTGCCGCTGGCGTGGTATCGGACCTTCGTGATCGAGGAGCGCTTCGGCTTCAACCGCATGACGCCAAGACTCTGGATCGTCGACATGCTCAAGAGCGTACTGGTCGGCGCCGCGCTGGGCGTTCCGCTGGTGAGCCTGGTGCTGTGGCTTATGGCGCGTGCCGGAGCGCTTTGGTGGCTGTACGCGTGGCTGGTGTGGGTTGGCTTTCAAATCCTGATGCTCGCGCTCTACCCCACCCTGATCGCGCCGTTGTTCAATACCTTCAAGCCGCTGACCGACCTCGGGGTGAAGGAGCGCGTCGAACGATTGCTTGCGCGCTGCGGTTTTGCCGCCCGCGGACTCTATGTAATGGACGGATCGAAGCGCTCGGCTCACGGCAACGCCTACTTCACCGGATTCGGCGGCGCGCGCCGGATCGTGTTCTTCGACACGTTGCTCTCGCGCCTGGCCCCCGACGAGGTCGAGGCGGTGCTGGCGCACGAGCTTGGGCATTTCAAGCTCAAGCACGTGCTCAAGCGCGCAACCTGGTCGGCAGTGGGCAGTCTGGCGCTGCTTGCGCTGCTCGGCTGGCTGGTCGGCAAGCCGTGGTTCTACGCCGGTCTGGGTCTCCCCGGTCCCGTGCCGCGCTACGGCGTGGCGCTGGTGCTGTTCATGCTCGCCCTGCCCGCCTTCACCTTCCTTGCCTCGCCGCTGGCCGCGATGTATTCGCGGCGGCACGAATTCGAGGCCGACCGGTACGCCGCGCGCAACGCCTCCGCGCCGGCGCTCATTGCGGCACTGGTCAAGCTCTACGAGGACAACGCCAACACGCTGACTCCGGACCCGTTGCATTCGGCGTTCTTCGATTCGCATCCGCCGGCGCCGGTGCGCATCGCCCGGCTCGAACTCGCGCTGCGCTAGCGGGCGCGGACACCGGGCGTTCTTAGCATGGCTCCTGAGCTCGCCGCCCTGTCCACCCTGAACTGCCGCCCCAGTGCCCCGTTGCTGTCGGTGACGGAGCTTTCGCAGCGTCTCAGGGCCCTTCCGGGGTGGGAGTACGAGGACAACCGCATCACCAAGACCTTCCGCTTCGCGGACTATTACCAGACGCTGGCGTTCGTCAACGCGGTGGCGTATATCGCACAAAGGCTAAATCATCATCCCGATCTGACGGTGCGCTACAACCATGTCGTGGTCTCCTACTCGACGCACGATGCCCGCGGCGTGACGCTCAACGATTGCATCTGCGCGGCCAGGGTCGAAGTGCTCAACGCGTGAGCGCCACCGCGTCAGGGCTCGTCACCGGTGCCTGGAGGCGGCACTTTGCCGTCAGGCTCGATGACGGCAACACCATCAGCTGCGTGCTGCGCGGTCGGACTCTCGGCGTCGCCTGCGGCGACCGAGTGCGGGTCGTGCCGTCGGCAGGTGGCGACGGTGCGATCGAAGCCATCGAAGCGCGCGGCACGTTGCTGTTTCGCTCCGATGCGCACCGCCAGAAACTGCTCGCTGCCAACGTCACGCAGGTTCTCGGCATCGTCGCGCCGGTGCCTCCCTACGACGACGAACTCGTCCAGCGCTGGATCATTGCTGCGGAAAGCAACGGCTGCCGCTTCGCGCTGATCGCCAACAAGCGCGACCTGCCCGGCTTCGCCGCGCTCGCCCCACGGCTCGACGCCTGCCGCGCGCTTGGCTATCCGGTCATACCGTTGTGCGCGAGGGGCGCGCCGGCTGACCTTGCGCCGGTCCATGAACTCGTTGCCGGACAGCGGAGCGCTCTCGTCGGCCAGTCCGGGATGGGCAAGTCAACGCTGATCAACGCGCTGCTGCCGGGCAGCGGTGCGCGGGTGGGCGAGGTGTCGGCAGCGCTGCGCGCGGGACGCCATACGACCTCCGAGACGACCCTATACGTGCTCGGCCCGGACAGCTGGATTGTCGACTCACCCGGAATGAAGGAGTTCGGTTTGGCCCATCTTGAAACAGCCGCGATCGCGCAGGGATTCGTCGATCTGCGTCCGTTCGTGGGTCGCTGTCGCTTCCGCGATTGCCGTCACGGCGCGGAACCCGGCTGCGCGGTGCAGGAGGCGGTCGTGCGCGGCGAGGTCAAGCCTTGGCGCGTCGCCCTGCTGCAGCGGTTGCTCGGGGAAAGCGAAACCCGGGCGCGATCCTGGTCGCGTTAATTCGCCCAGTAAGCGAGCGTGAGCAGCAGCAAGAGCGCCAGCCACACCAGCAGCGCGCGCCAGACGAGGCCGGCCGCGCTCGGCATGGCGTCGGCGTCGGCGCGCTCGCCCAGGCCCAATTCGGGGCGGAATTCGGGTTCGCCGGTACGCCCGGTCAGCGTGCCGCCGAGCAACACGCCGAGCGCGCCGGCGCCGCTCGCAAGCAGGATTCCATTGGGCTGTGTCGGCCAGGTTTTGGCCTGCGTGCGCCAGCAATAGATCGCGTCTTCGAAATCGCCGACGACAGCGAAGGTCACCGCGGTCAGGCGCACCGGAACCCAGTCAAGCCAGAACAACAGGCGTTGTACCGGGCGGCCGAATTCGCCCAGCTCGTGCCCCAGCGGCGCCGCCGCGTCCACACGCCAGCGCTTGGCGAGCAGCGCGGTCAGGCGGTAGAGCACTGCGCCTGCGGGCCCGGGCAGCACGAGAAACCAGAACAGGGTGCCGAAGACGTGGCGATACGAATCCTCGACACCCTGCTCGATGGCAAGTTTGGCGACTTCTTCCGCAGTCGCTGTGCTGGCCTCGACGCCGCGCCAGGCGGCGAGGATCCGGCGCGCGCCGATCGCGTCGCCGGCCTTGAGCGCCTCGCTGATCGCGCTGAAGGCGTGACTGAAGTGGCGAAATCCGACCAGCATGAACAGGACGGCGACGTTCCACAGCAGCCCGAGCACCGGATGCACGGCCTCGAGCAAAGCGTAGAGGATGGCCGTGAGCGCCACGGGAGGCAGCACGGCCAGCGCGGTGGCGATCGCCCCCTGCCGCGCCGAGCCGGCATTGAAGCGCTGCTCCAGCGCGCGCGCGTAGCGCACGAAGGCGCGCTGCAAGCCACCGCGCCAGCGGAACGTTCGCCATTGCTCCAGCGAGAGCGCGATCACCACGGCCAGGAAGTTCATCGCCGCTCCGCGGCCGCGTCAGGCCTTCAATTCGGCGCGTTCCCGGAATTGCTCCAGGGCTTCGGGATTGGCGAGCGCTTCGAGATTCTTTACCGGCTCGCCATGTACAACGTTGCGCACGGCCAACTCGACGATCTTGCCGCTCTTGGTACGCGGGATATCGCTGACCTGGACGATCTTCGCTGGCACGTGGCGCGGCGTCGTGTTGGCGCGGATCTGCTGTCGGATGCGCTCGATCAATGCCGAGTCGAGTGTTAGGCCGTCGCGCAAGTGCACGAACAGCACGACGCGGACGTCGCCGATCTCTCCCGGCGGCCAATCCTGGCCGATGACGATGCTCTCCACGACCTCATCGAGCTGCTCCACCTGGCGATAAATTTCCGCGGTGCCGATGCGTACGCCGCCCGGATTGAGGGTCGCGTCAGAGCGACCGTAGATAATCATGCCATCGTGCGCGGTGAGCTCGACCCAGTCGCCATGACACCAGACGCCGGGAAAGCGCTCGAAATACGCGGCGCGATACTTCGTCCCGTCAGGGTCGTTCCAGAAGCCGAGCGGCATCGACGGGAAGGGCGCGGTGCATACCAGCTCGCCCTTCCGCTCGCGCACCGGCTTGCCAGTCTCGTCGTACACTTCGACCGCCATGCCCAGGCCCCGGCATTGCAGCTCGCCGCGCCAGACCGGACGCGTGGGGCAACCCAGCGCAAAACAGGAGATGATGTCGGTGCCGCCGGAGATCGAGGACAGGCAGAGGTCGTCCTTGACACACTGGTAGATGTAGTCGAAGCCCTCGGGTGCGAGCGGACTGCCGGTCGAGAGCACGGCGCGCAGGGTTGACAGCGCGTACTCCTGGCGCGGCACGAGCCCGGTCTTCTTGAGCGCGTCGATGTACTTGGCCGACGTGCCCAGGTGCGTCATTCGCTCTGCGTCGGCCAGTTCCCAGATGATCCTGCCCTGGTGCACGAACGGTGACCCGTCGTAGAGCAGCAGCGTCGCTCCGGACGCAAGCGCCGATGCGAGCCAGTTCCACATCATCCAACCGCAGGTGGTAAAGAAAAACAGCCGGTCGCCGGCCTTGATATCGCTGTGCAGCCGATGCTCCTTGACGTGCTGCAGCAGGGTGCCTCCCGCGCCATGGACGATGCATTTTGGCACCCCGGTCGTGCCCGACGAATAGAGGATGTACAGCGGATGGTCGAACGGCAGGTGCTCGTAGACGAGTGGCGCCGGCGCGAAGGGGGCGCCGAAGTCGTCCCAGCTTAGCGCCTGGGCGATTGACGCGAGATCGGTGGCGCTGATCTGTTCCTGCAGGTACGGCGTCACGACCACGCGCCGCAGGCTGGGCAGGCGCTTGACGATCGCCGAGAGCTTGTCCAGGACCGGCTGCGGCTTGCCGTTGTACCAGTAGCCGTCGACGGTAAACAGTACCACCGGCTCGATCTGGCCGAAGCGGTCGAGCACCCCTTGCACGCCGAAATCCGGCGACGCCGAGGACCAGATCGCGCCGAGGCTCGCGCTCGCCAGCATGGCGATGATCGCCTCGGGCAGGTTAGGTGTGTAGGCGGCGACCCGGTCCCCACGCTTGACTCCGGCCGCGCGCAGGCCCTGGGCGACACGGGATACGCTGGCGAAGAGTTCGGACTCGGAGAAACGGCGTTTGACCTTGTCCTCGCCCCAGAACACCAGCGCGTCGCCGTCGCCCGGCGCCCGATGCGCGAGCAGATTCTCGGCAAAATTGAGTTGTGCGTCGGGGAACCAGTGCGCCCCCGGCATCGCCTGCGCATCGACCAGGGTGCGCGCGCCGGCTTCGCCGACGATACCCGCATCGTCCCACAGCGCGCGCCAGAACGCTTCAGGTTCAGCGACCGACCAGCGGTAGAGTGCGCTGAAATCCGCTAGCGCGACGCCATGCTTGGCGGAAACCCGTGCGGCGAACGCGGTGAGGTTGGCTTGGGCAACGCGATCGGGCGAGGGTTGCCACAACGGCGCGTTCATGGCCACCTCGGTAGCACGCTCATGCGCGTGCATAGGCACGCATTGCGTTCCTGAATCATCGGCAGTGGCGAAGAAGAAAGGTAATTATAATGGCTACACTGCCAGAAAGCCCGGGAGAACGTTCGTGCAACGTGAAGCCATGGCTTACGACGTCGTCGTAATCGGCGGCGGCCCGGCCGGGCTGTCGGCGGCGATCCGGCTCAAGCAGCTTGCCGCGCAGGCGGGACGCGAGGTCAGCGTATGCGTACTCGAAAAGGGCTCCGAGGTCGGCGCGCACATCCTCTCCGGTGCGGTCATCGATCCGCGCGCACTCAACGAGCTGCTCCCCGACTGGCAAGCCCGCGGCGCGCCGCTGAACACGCCGGTGCGCGCGGACCACTTGCTTATCCTCACCGCGCGCAAGGCCTACCGCCTGCCGAACTGGATGCTGCCGCCGCTGATGAACAACCACGGCAACTATATCGTGAGCCTGGGCAATGTCTGCAGCTGGCTCGCCACCCAGGCCGAGGCGCTCGGCGTGGAAATCTACGCCGGTTTTCCGGCCTCCGAGGTGCTCTACGACGAACGCGGCGCGGTTCGTGGCGTGGCCACCGGCGACATGGGCGTCGCCAGGGACGGCTCGCACAAGCCCGAGTATCAGCCCGGCATGGAGTTGCTCGCCAAGTACACGCTGTTCGCCGAGGGCTGCCGCGGCTCATTGTCGCAGGAGCTGATGCACCGCTTCAACCTGCGCGATGGGGTCGACTGGCAGAAGTACGGTATCGGCATCAAGGAACTCTGGCAGGTCGCGCCGGAGAAGCACGACCCGGGACGGGTGGTGCACACGCAAGGCTGGCCTCTGGACTCGCGGACCGGGGGCGGATCGTTCCTGTATCACCTCGAGGACAATCTGGTCGCGGTCGGCTTTGTGGTGCATCTGGACTACGAGAACCCGCATCTGTCGCCTTACGACGAGTTCCAGCGCTTCAAGACCCACCCGGCGATCCGCGCGACCCTCGAGGGCGGCAAGCGTCTCGGCTACGGCGCGCGCGCGATCAGCGAGGGGGGCTTGCAGTCGATTCCCAAGCTCATCTTCCCGGGCGGCGCGTTGATCGGCGATGCCGCCGGGTTTCTCAACGTGCCGCGCATCAAGGGCACGCACAACGCGATGAAGACCGGCATGCTCGGTGCGGAAGCGGCGTTCGCCGCGCTCGCCCAGGGCCGCGCGCACGACGAGTTGACCGCCTATCCGGAGGCGTTCCGGCAGTCGTGGGCGTTCAAGGACCTGCACCAGGTGCGCAACGTCAAGCCCGGCCTGAAGTGGGGCCTGTGGCTCGGCATGCTGCACGGGGGCGTGCACATGTGGCTCAACAACCTCGGGCTGGGGGCGCTGGTCGGCTGGACCCTGCATCACCGCCGCGCCGATCACGAAACGCTCAAGCCCGCAGCCGCGATGCCCTGCATCGACTATCCGCGCTACGACAGCGTACTCGCCTTCGACAAACTCTCCTCGGTCTTCCTCTCCAACACGAGCCATGAGGAAAACCAGCCGGTGCATCTGCAGCTGCGCGACCAGGCCATTCCCGTCGCCGTCAATCTCAAGATCTACGACGGACCCGAGCAGCGTTACTGCCCCGCCGGGGTGTACGAATTCGTCGCCGACGAGAGTTCAGGCGGTTTGGCGCAGCGACTGCAGATCAACGCTGCGAACTGCGTGCACTGCAAGACCTGCGACATCAAAGATCCGCAACAGAACATCCATTGGGTGCCGCCGGAAGGCGGCGGCGGTCCGAGCTATTCGAACATGTAAGGCATCGGCTCAAGCGGTGGTGCCGAGCCAGGCCGCCCCGCGGACCCCGCTCGAATCGCCATGCCGGTGGCGCAGCAGCCGAGTGTCGACGCGGTCGGAGAAAATCCACGACCCCCACAGCGTCGGAACCCTGGCGTAGAGACGCTCCACGTTTGACATGCCGCCACCGAGCACGATCACGTCCGGATCGACAATGTTGATCACGTGTGCAAGGGCGCGCGCCAGTCGTTCTTCATAGCGCTCGAGCGTCGCCGCGCACGCCGCGTCACCTGTCGCGGCGCGAGCGGCGATTGCCTCTGCGCCGAGCGCCTCGCCGTGCGCGCGCAGATGATCGCGTTCGAGGGCCGGGCCGGAAAGAAAGGTCTCGATGCAGCCGGAGTGCCCTGCAAAGCAGGGAAACCCCGGACGTTCGTCGTCCCTTGGCCAGGGCAACGGATTGTGGCCCCATTCGCCAGTGATCGCGTTCGGACCGGTAAGGAGCTCACCACGCACTACGATACCGCCGCCGACACCGGTGCCAAGAATGACGCCGAACACGATCTCCGCGCCCCGCCCGGCGCCATCGGTCGCTTCGGACAGCGCGAAACAATTGGCGTCGTTGGTGATGCTGATCTTGCGCCCGAGCAGCGCTTCGAGGTCGGCGCGGATCGGCTTCGCATTGAGACACACCGAGTTGGAGCCACGCAGCAGGCCGGTGGCGCGCGAAATCGATCCCGGTGTACCGACGCCGACACTGCCGGTTGCGCCGAGCTCCTCTTCTGCGTCGCGCACCAATGTGGCGACCGCGTCCAGAACGGCATGATAGTCGACGCGGGGTGTGGCGCTGCGCCGACGCAGCAACACGCGGCCGTCTGGCGCGAGCACGATGATCTCGATCTTGGTGCCGCCGAGGTCGATGCCAATCCTAACCATGGTGCCTCGCGTCGATGCATTGTACTAAAGGCGGCGGGATCGGCTGCGCCGCGCGACTGCGCTGCGGATTTTGCCAACGCGCTGCGCTCGGTCGTCGCATCGGCGCTCGCCTCGGGCAAGGCGCACCTGGGATTAGCGGCAGCCGCCCGTCGCCACCCCTGGCGTCGGCCGCGGGGGATACCCTCCGGCCTTGTTCTCCCGCACGCGAGTCATCGGCTGCCGCGTCGGCGCCGTCGTTGGGTGACGGTTGACGCGCCGCATGCGTTGGGTCGACCATGGCAACCGCGGCGACAGCGATGGTGGCGAACGCACAAACGATGCCTCGGCGTAGCGGGCGCGCATCCACGGCAGCGACGCGGGTGAGTCTACGGGCGCCGCTCCGCGGCCGGGCGAGCGGCGCGCCGGTCGCGACGCTCGGATGAATGCCGCGGGCATCGCCGTCCGCGCCGAGTTCGCCCGGCAGATCGCGCGCGAAGCGGGGGTGCTGGCCGGGCGCTATTTCCGGCGCGAGATCGACTTTGTCGCCGAGACCAAGGGCCCGCAGGATTTCGTCAGCGCCGCCGATCACGCCGTGGAGGCCCTGCTGCGCAGCCGCCTGCAAAGCGCCTTCGCCATCGATGCCGTGCTCGGCGAGGAAGGAGGTGGCGAACTCGGGCGCAACCTGTGGGTGATCGATCCGATCGACGGTACGATCAACTTCGTTCACGGGGTGCGCTACTGGTGCATCTCGATCGGCTTCATCGCCACCGGCGAGCGCCAGTTGGGCGTCATCTATGACCCGACACAGGAGGAGCTGTTTTGGGCGACTCGCGGCGGCGGCGCGTGGTCCGACAACACGCGCCTGCACGTTGCGCCACGCAACCGGCTCGATCATGCGCTCGTCTGCGCGGGGTACGTGCCGCGGCATTCGCTCGACGCGCACGTGGCATTGAAGCGCCGCCTGCACGAGGCGGGCGCGGCGGTCAAGGACATGGGTGCGGGCGCGCTGATGCTCGCCCATGTCGCCGCAGGCCGGTTCGATGCGTTCGTCGAGCCGCACATGCATCCCTGGGATGCGTGCGCGGGATTGCTGCTGGTCGAAGAGGCGGGAGGTAGGATCCACCCCTATCCGGGGCCGGGCGGGCTACTTGCCGGGGGTTTGGTTATTGCCGCCGCACCGGGCATTTTCGACAGCTTGGAGCATCTCGCGCTCGCCGGCTGACGCGCGCTTCATTGCACCATGCACCGCTTGCTGCTCATCGGCCTCGTGCTCGCCGCGTTCGGCGGTTGGCTAGTGCGGACGGTCTTTGCCGCCGGCAACACCGGACCTTAGTGCTCGATCAGCAGCGCGACGAGCGGGCCGACGAGCGTGATCCAGGTCGCCGCCGCGAGCAGGCTGGCAACGAAGACCGCGGCGCTGCCGAGGTCCTTGGCGGCCTTGGAAAGGGGGTGGCGATCGTAGGAGATGCGGTCGATCGCGGCTTCGATGGCGGAATTGACGATCTCGATGACCAGGATAGACGTCACCGAGCCGATCAACAGCAGCTTGCGCACGGCATCGACGGGTAACCAGAGCGCCAGCGGCACCGCGAGGACGAGAATCCAGACTTCGAGCCGTACCGCGGGTTCCTGCCATGCCGCGCGCAGGCCAGCAAGCGAATACAGAAACGCCTTCCAGAGCCGTATCACGTCGCGAAAATCCCGGCGCCGCGCGCAAATCCGGCAAGGCTAACGGCCGAACGTGGAGGAATTGTTACCGCCGGCTCGGGCCGGCCGGTCGCCCGTGCACCCGGCGCGGCGCGACGAGGCATCAGAACTGCTCGTCGGCGAGCGCGAGCACGCTCTCGCCGGCGGTGACCACCGCGTGCTTCAGGGCGGTGGTCTGCGGCAGGTAATAGTCGGCGTAGAAGCGCGCCGTCGCGATCTTGGCCCGATAGAAGCTGCCGTCGCCCTTGCCTTCAGCCAGCCGCCGCGCTGCCACCAGCGCCGCGCGCGCCATCTGCCAGCCGCCGGCGGCAAGGCCCCAGAGCTTGAGGTACGGCACCGACGCGGCATGCGCCGCGCGGCTGTCCTCGGCATAGGTGTGAACGACCCATTCGATCGCAGCCTTGAGTGCGGCGAGGGCCGCGGAGAGCTGGGCGCGGATCGCCGCGAACTCGGCCCCCGGCTGCTTGCCCAGCTCGGCCTCGACGGCCTGCATCTGCGCCACCACGGCCAGGGCGATCTTGCCGCCGTCGCGCGCGGTCTTGCGCCCGATCAGATCGTTGGCCTGGATGCCGGTGGTGCCTTCGTAAATGGTGATGATGCGCACGTCGCGATAGTGTTGCGCGGCGCCGGTCTCCTCGATGAAGCCCATGCCCCCGTGCACCTGGACGCCGGTCGAGGTGATCTCCTGCGCGGTCTCGGTACACCACCCCTTGACGACCGGGATCATCAACTCGACGAACGCCTGGTGCTGCCCGCGCGCCTTGGCGTCCGGATGGGCCCGCGCATTGTCGAGCGCCGCCGCCGTCACGTAGGCCAGGGCGCGCATCGCTTCGGTCTGTGCCTTCATCGACAGCAGCATGCGCCGCACGTCGGGGTGCTGGATGATCGTGGCCGTCGTGTCGCCCTGCCCTGCGCCCACCGAACGCCCCTGCACGCGTTCCTTCGCGTAGGTTGCCGCACGCTGGTAGGCGCGCTCGGCGATGCCCACGCCTTCGAGCCCGACCGAGAACCGGGCCAGATTCATCATGATGAACATGTACTCGAGGCCGCGATTTTCCTCGCCGACGAGATACCCGATCGCGCCGCCCTGGTCGCCGTAGGCGAGAACCGCCGTGGGGCTGGCGTGGATGCCGAGCTTGTGTTCGATCGATACGCAATGCACGTCGTTGCGCGCGCCAAGCGAGCCGTCGGCGTTGATCAGGAATTTGGGCACGATGAAAAGCGAGATCCCCTTCACTCCTTCCGGGGCGGTCGGGGTGCGCGCGAGCACCAGGTGGATGATGTTTTCGGTGTAATCGTGCTCGCCGTAAGTGATGAAGATTTTCTGCCCGTAGAGCTTGAAGCTGCCGTCGGCCTGCGGCGTGGCGCGAGTGCGCACCGCGGCCAGATCGGAGCCTGCCTGCGGCTCGGTCAGGTTCATGGTGCCCGTCCACACCCCCTCGACCATTTTCGGCAGGAAACGCTCCTTCTGTTCGGCCGTACCACAGAGCTCAATTGCCTCGATCGCGCCCTGAGTCAGCAGCGGGCACAGGTCGAAGGCCATGTTCGCCGCATGCCACATTTCCTCGACCGCGGTCGCGACCAGCTGCGGCAATCCCTGGCCGCCGAACTCCGGATTCTTGGTGAGCCCGTTCCAGCCGTTGGCGCAATACTGCAGGTACGCCGCCTTGAAGCCGGTGGGCGTCTGCACGGAACCGTCGTCGAGCCAGCGCGCGCCCTCGCGGTCGCCGACCGCATTGAGCGGATCGAGCACCTCGGTTGCGAACTTCGCCGCCTCATCGAGAATCGCCGCCACGGTGTCCGACGTCGCATCCTCGAACCCCGGCAGCTTACCCACCTGCTCGAGGCCCGCGAGCTCGTTCAGGACGAAGTGCATCTCTTTCAACGGCGCGTGGTATTGGCTCATTGCCTATCCAAGTTCGGCGGTAAGCTGGGGAATGATCTCGAACAGATCGCCGACCAGGCCATAGTCGGCGATCTGGAAGATCGGCGCATCGGGATCTTTGTTGATGGCGACGATCACCTTGCTGTCCTTCATGCCGGCGAGATGCTGGATCGCGCCGGAAATCCCGACCGCGATATAAAGGTCGGGGGCGACGATCTTACCGGTCTGCCCGACCTGATAATCATTCGGTACAAAGCCTGCGTCGACCGCGGCGCGCGAGGCGCCGATGGCGGCGTGCAGCTTGTCGGCCAGTGCCTCGAGCAGCTTGAAGTTGGCGCCGTTCTGCAGCCCGCGACCGCCGGAGACGACGATGCGCGCACTGGCCAGCTCGGGGCGATCCGAAACCGTGAGTTCCTGGCCAAGCACCTGCACCCCCCCGGCGTCCGGCGGCGCGGCGACGGACTCGACCGCGCCGCTGCCGCCGCTCGCCGGCGCCGCATCGAATCCGGTCGCACGCACCGTAACCACCTTCTTGGCGTCTTTCGACTGTACCGTGGCGAAGGCGTTGCCGGCGTAGATGGGGCGCACGAACGTGTCGGCGGATTCAACCGCGATGATGTCGGAGACTTGGGCGACGTCGAGCAGGGCGGCGATACGCGGCGCCACATTCTTGCCGAACCCGGTGGCCGGCAGGAGGATATGCGTGTACGAGGCGGCAAGCCCGACCACGAGCGCGGCCAGGTTCTCCGCCGTCGGAGTGGCGTATTGCGGCGCATCGGCGTGCAAGGCCTTGGCCACGCCCGCGACCTGTGCTGCGGCCTGCGCCACGCCTGCGGCGTCATGGCCGGCGACCAGGACGTCGATCGGCCCGCCGATCTTCTGCGCCGCAGTAATGGTGTTGCGCGTCGCCGTCTTGAGCGCCGCGCCGTCATGTTCGGCGATCACGAGGATCATAGGGTCGGCACTAGGGGATAACTTTCGCTTCGTTGCGCAGCTTGGCAACGAGCTCCTTGGCGTCGGCGACCCGTCCGCCGCCCTTGCGTTTCGGCGGCTCGACCACCTTGAGCGTCGCCAGGCGCGGCGTGACGTTGACGCCGAGGGCATCAGGCCGGATGACCTCGAGCGGCTTTTTCTTCGCCTTCATGATATTGGGCAACGTCGCGTAGCGCGGCTCGTTGAGACGCAAATCGGTGGTGATCACCGCCGGCAGCGGCATCGAAAGCGTTTCTAGTCCGCCGTCGATTTCGCGCTTGACCACGGCCCTGCCCTCGGCGATGGTCACCTTGGAGGCGAAGGTCGCCTGGGGCCAGTCGAGCAGCGCGGCGAGCATCTGCCCAGTCTGGTTGGCGTCGTCGTCGATCGCCTGCTTGCCCATGATCACAAGCTGCGGCGCCTCCCTGGTAGCGATCGCCTTGAGCAGCTTGGCCACCGCAAGCGGCTGCAGCTCGGCGTCGGTTTCGACCAGCAGCGCGCGGTCGGCGCCGAGGGCGAGCGCAGTGCGCAGCGTCTCCTGGCAGGCCGTGGGGCCGCAGGACACGGCCACGACCTCGGTCGCGATGCCCTGCTCCTTCAACCGCACCGCCTCCTCGACGGCGATCTCGTCGAACGGGTTCATCGACATCTTGACGTTGGCGGTGTCGACGCCGGTCCCGTCCGGCTTGACTCGCACCTTGACGTTGAAATCGACGACGCGCTTGATGGGAACGAGAACCTTCACCGGGGATTACCGTACGCTACGGCGAGCCGAGGCGGCGCCGTGGAACGAGCGATTATAGCCGCAACGGTCGCTACTGGCCCCGGCCCGGACGCGACGTCGGCGCGCGCTGCGCGCCGCTTCAGCCTAGCGCACGACGGTACACTGGGGATTCGAGGCCTGCATCGTGCCTTGCCAGAACAGCACGTTGTTGTCGCGCAACGGGTCGGGTACGACGCGGTCGGGGTCGACGACCACGGTGATGGCCACGACGTCGTTGGCCGAGGCAGTCGTCGGCCCGAGCGTAAGGTCGGTCGTGTCCGGCACCGTCAACGGCAGCCGCTGCACGACGTCGATCAGCTCGCGCGCGCCGCCGGCCGTCGTCACCACCGCCGCGACGCGGAATGCGCCCATGTAACCGGTCAAGAGCGGTTGCGTAGGCACCACGTCGGCACCCTCGTTGCGCACGTGGGCGTTGATGAGGAGCGAACCATCCTTCTTGGCATCGCAATCGATCTGCGCCAGATTGAGGTCGGAATGGTGCGGCTGGTCGGATCCGGGCCACATCGGAATGAAATAGTCGGTCTCGTCGGGGTACTTGAGGACGTACGGCCAATAGATCTTGTGCGGCGTCGGGCTGTCGCTGTAAGGCGAGGTGACCGATCTGCCATCCGATTCGTAAAAGCCCGTGTACGCGACGCAGCCGGACAAAAGCGAGGCTGCTGCGGCGAGCATCAACGCGATCAGTGAGCGCATACATGCCTCCTTGGCCAAGCTTGGCCACGACCCGAAGCGGTTTACCCGCCAACGGACCCTGCCGGGGCAACCATGATGCGGCGTCGGGCTGCCAGGGTCAACCTCCAGCCGCTGCCCGGGCCTAGTCGCACGCCGGGCGGTTGGCTGCGACGAGGCCAAGGAGCGCCGCAAAGAGTTGCTCGTCGGCCTCGGCATCGCCAGCCGCCTGGCCGCGGGCGGCGGCTTCGGAGAGCGCCTCTCCGCCATCGGTCCAGCCGCGCGCATCGACCAGGACGCCGTGCTCGTAGCGGTATTCAGCCCTCATTGCCCCGCCGGAGTGCCATGCGCGCCAGACGCCGTGCGGCCGGTCGTCGACGTAGGGTGCCTCGAGCCTGCGCCCGGCTTCGAGGGGCGCGTCCGGGGTGACGTACCACAGCGCCACCGTTCCGTTCTTGGCGTTGTTGTCGAACGGCAGGACGGCGACGCGGGCACCGGCGGCCGTCCAGAAGATGAACGTTCCGGTCAAGCGCCCCTGGGCGAATGCGCCCACGACGCGCAGCCTGCCGTCGGCGTCGCGCAGCTCGTAGGCCCCGTTGGGAACACCGGCGCGGCATGCACCGAGCGCGCGGTAGCCTTGGCCGCAGGTGACTGCCGGCAGCAACGCCAGCAGCAGCGCACAAAGGCAGGCGCCGAGCGTCCTCAGCGGCTCCTCTTCGACCACCACGCCGAGAGCTCGCCGACGATACCGCGGCGGAAAGCCAGCACGCAGACGACGAAGATTGCGCCGGTAATGACGGTAACCCACTCCCCGAAGGCGGCGAGGTAGTTTTCCAGGCTGACGATGACGAAGGCACCGACCACCGGCCCGAAAATCGTTCCCATGCCGCCGAGCAGCGTCATGAGCACGACCTCCCCCGACATCGTCCAATGCACATCCGTAAGCGAGGCAAGCTGGAACACGATCGCCTTGGTCGCGCCCGCAAGTCCGGCGAGGACTGCGGACAGAATGAAGGCGAGCAACTTGTAGCGGGCGGCATCGTAGCCCAGGGAAATCGCCCGCGGTTCGTTCTCGCGTATGGCCTTGAGCACCTGGCCGAAGGGCGAATGAATGACGCGATAGATGAGCAGGAAGGCGCCGAGGAATATCACCAGCACGAAGTAATACATCGTCAGCGTGTTGGAAAGATCCACCACCCCGAACAGCTTGCCGCGGGGCACCGACTGGATGCCGTCCTCACCATGCGTGAAGGGCGCCTGGAGATAGAAGAAATACATCATTTGCGCGATCGCCAGCGTGATCATGGCGAAGTAGATTCCCTGACGCCGGATCGCGAGCGCGCCGACGATCACGCCAAGCAGACCCGATGCCGCCGTTCCGGTGAGAATCGCGAGTTCCGGGGTGAGGCCCCATTGCTTGGCCGCATGGGCGCAAACATAACCCGCGGTGCCCAGAAACATCGCGTGACCGAACGACAGCAGGCCGCCAAATCCGAGCAGCAGGTTGAAGGCGCAGGCAAAAAGCGCGAAGCACAGCGCCTTCATCAGGAACACCGGGTAGAAGCCCAGGAAGGGGGCGAGCGCGAGCAGCGCCGCGAGCACGGCCAGCACCACGAGCACGCGCGGCGGCGCCGAGGAACCCGCGACGGTGGCCGGGACCGGTTCGGCCATGGCCGCTACCTTTCCCTTCCGAACAGGCCGGCGGGCCTGATCAGCAGCACGATGACCATGATCACGAAAATGACCGTGTTCGACGCCTCGGCGTAGAAAACCTTGGTCAAACCTTCGACGATCCCCAAACCAAAACCGGTAACCACGGCACCGAGAATCGACCCCATTCCGCCAATCACCACCACGGCAAATACGACGATGATGAGGTTCGCGCCCATCAACGGACTGACCTGATAGATCGGCGCCGCCATCACCCCGGCAAATGCCGCCAGCGCGACGCCGAAGCCATAGGTCAGCGTGACCATTCTCGGGACGTTGATTCCGAAAGCCTGAACCATTGCCGGATTCTCGGTCGCGGCGCGGAGGTAGGACCCCAGTTTGGTGCGTTCAATGACGAACCAAGTCGACCCGCAGACAACGAGCGAAGCGACGATCACCCAGGCGCGATACTTGGGCAGATACATGAACCCAAGATTGAAGGCGCCGGCAAACTCCTCGGGCAACTGATAGGGCTGACCGGAGCTACCGTAATAGTTGGTGAAGATGCCCTGAAAGATCAGCGCCAGACCGAAGGTGAGCAAAAGACCGTACAAGTGGTCGAGCTTGTACAGCTTGGCGAGCATCGTGCGTTCGATAACGATGCCCGTGATGCCGACGATGATGGGTGCGATTAGCAGGGCCCACCAGTACCCGACGCCGGACTGGAGCAGAAAGTAGGCGCAAAACGCGCCGAGCATGTACTGCGCCCCGTGCGCAAAGTTGATGATGTTGAGCAAGCCGAAAATAACGGCCAGGCCAAGCGACAGCATGGCGTAGAAGGCGCCGTTGATCAGGCCGATCAAAAGCTGTCCGAACAGGGCCTGGATGGAAATGCCGAAGATTTCGGTCATCGCGAAGCGGTTGGATTATCGGCCAGCATTGCGGCCTGAGCGGCGCTGCGCTGCTCGCGCCGCCTTCGACCGTGCCGTTACGGGGTCCTTACTTCTTGACCAGCGGGCAGTCACCGTCGGCCAGCGGGCGGAACGCCTGGTCCGCGGGGATTGTCGCTACGATCTTGTAGTAATCCCATGGGGCCTTCGATTCCGCCGGCGTCTTGACCTGGACCAGATACGCCGGATGGATCTTGCGGCCGTCGACCCGGATCGAACCTTTTCCGAAAAGCGGGTCGTCGGTCGGCATTTCCTTCATCTTGGCGATCACCTTGGTGCCGTCGTCGCTCTTGAGCGCTTCAACGGCCTTGAGGTAATCCAGAACGACGGCGTACACGCCGGCGTGGATCATCGTCGGGTAGATGCCCTTGTCGGCGGCTGCAAATCGCTTGGCAAAAGCACGCGTTTGGTCGTTCATGTCCCAATAGAACGTCGTCGTGAAGGTCAGGCCTTGCGCGGTCTGCAGGCCCAGCGCATGGACGTCGGTCAGGAAGACCAGCAATCCGGCGAGCTTCTGGCCGCCTTTGACGATGCCGAACTCGGCCGCCTGCTTGATCGAATTGGTCGTGTCGCCGCCGGCGTTGGCAAGACCGATGATCTTCGCCTTCGACGCCTGTGCCTGCAATAGGAACGAGGAGAAATCCTGGGTATTCAACGGCACCTTTACGCCACCGAGGACCTTGCCGCCGTTGCGGATGACAGCCGCCGTGGTGTCGCGCTCCAGCGCGGCGCCGAACGCATAGTCGGCGGCGATGAAGAACCAGGTATCTCCCCCCTGCTTGGTGATCGCGGTGCCGGTGCCGTTGGCCAGCATCCAGGTGTCATAGGCCCAGTGCACCGTGTTGGGCGAGCACGCCTTGCCGGTCAGATCCGAGGTGCCCGGTCCCACCGCGAGGAATGCCTTGCCTTTGTCCCGGGTGATCTGGTTGACCGCCAGCGCGACCCCGGAGTTCGGCACGTCGACGATCGCATCGACGTGGTCCACGTCGTACCACTGGCGCGCGATGTTCGAGCCGACGTCCGGCTTGTTCTGATGGTCGGCGGAGACGATCTCCACCTTGTAACCACGCTTCTCGATACCCGAGTCTTCGACCGCCATCTTCGCCGCAGCCACCGAGCCGGCGCCGGCGAGGTCCGTGTACAGACTCGACATGTCGGAAAGCACGCCGATCTTGATCACGCCGTCCGAGATCTGCGCCTGCGCCGCACCGGCACCAAGCGCCGCCACGAGCGCGAGGCCGTAGATACCGCGATTGAAACCATTCATCCTTCCTCCTTGGTGGTTGGTCAACACGTCGCTCGCCACACGCAGTCTTCACCACGCCGTCGTTTCAGACGCCGAGGTATTCATGCAACTTTGTTACGTTGGCGTCGAGCAGTGTGTTGGGAATCATATCGATGATGCGCCCGTTCTCCATGACGTAGTGCCGGTCGGCGACGGTGGCCGCGAAATGAAAGTTCTGTTCGACCAGCAGGATTGTGAACCCTTGCCTCTTGAGCTCCGTGATGGTGTGGCCGATTTGCTGGACAATGACGGGGGCGAGCCCCTCGGTCGGCTCGTCGAGCAGCAGCAAACGGGCGCCGGTGCGCAGTATGCGCCCGATCGCCAGCATTTGCTGCTCGCCGCCGGAGAGCTTGGTGCCCTGGCTGCCGAGGCGCTCCTTCAGGTTCGGAAACAGCTTGAAAATCTGTTCGACCGTGAGTCCGCCCTCCCGCACCTTCGGCGGCAGCAGCAGGTTCTCCGCGACGTTGAGACTGGAAAAGATTGCGCGCTCCTCGGGACAGAGCGCGATACCGAGGTAGGCGATCCGATTCGACGGCAAGCGTATCGTTTCCATGCCGTCGACCAGCACCGATCCCTCGCGCCGGCCGACGATGCCCATGATCGACTTCATGGTGGTCGTTTTGCCGGCGCCGTTGCGCCCGAGCAGGGTGACCACTTCGCCCGGGGCGACGTCGAACTCCACGCCATGCAGAATGTGCGATTCGCCGTACCATGCATTCAGGCCGCGCACGGTCAGGAGGGGCTTGGCGCTCGCGCCCTCAGGCATGCCCGGCTCCGAGATAGGCCTGGATCACGTCCGGGTTCTTCGATACCGACGCGTAGTCGCCCTGGGCGAGAATTTCGCCGCGCGCGAGCACCGTGATATGGTGCGAAAGCGTCGACACCACCGACAGGTTGTGCTCGACCATGAGCACCGTGCGGTCCGCCGCGACCTTGCCGATCAGCGCGGTGATGCGCTCGACGTCCGTGTGGGTCATGCCGGCAGTCGGTTCGTCGAGCAGCATCATCTCCGGGTCGAGGGCGAGCGTGGTGGCGATCTCGAGCGCGCGCTTGCGTCCGTAGGGCAGCTCCACCGCGGGTGTCGCGGCAAAGCCGCTGAGGCCGACCGCTTCAATGAGCTCCTCGGCGCGCCCGTTCAACGCGTCGAGCGTGCTCGCGGAGCGCCAGAACTCGAACGAACCGCCACGCTTGCTCTGCAGCGCGATGCGCACGTTTTCCAGCACCGTGAGGTGGGGAAACACCGCCGAGATCTGAAACGAGCGCACCAGGCCCTTGCGCGCGATCTCCGCCGGCCGAGAGCCGGTTATCGCCTGTCCGTTGAACAGGATCTGGCCCGATGTCGGGGTCAGGAAGTGGGTAAGCAGGTTAAAGCAGGTGGTCTTGCCCGCGCCGTTGGGACCGATCAAGGCGTGGATCGTGCCGCGGCGCACGTCCAAGTCGACACCCTTGACTGCAACAAAGCCCTTGAACTCCTTGGTCAGTCCGCGCGTCTGCAGGATGATATCGTCGGCCATGCGCCGCCGGGCGGCGGAGCCGCCACGAGTCTCCACTGGAGTTGTCGCGGGATTATCCGCAAGCGGCTCGACGTTGGCAATGGATGGGCGCGGGACGTCGCGCCGGGATCACTGACTCCATTGCGGCGCGCGTTTCGCGGCGAACGCGTCGATGCCCTCGCCGGCGTCGGGGTCGAGCACGCTGCAGGCCATGACACCGCCGGCATAGTCGTAGGCCGCGGCCAGACCCAGATCAACTTGGTGGTAGAACGCCTGCTTGCCCTTGGCGATCACGCGCGCGCTGCGGGCGATGATGAGGCGCGTGAAGGCGGCAATCGCCGCGTCGAGTGCGGCCGCGGGAACGACCCGGTTGACCAGCCCCCATGCCAGCGCGGTGGCGGCGTCGATGGGCTCGCCGGTGAGTAGCATTTCCATCGTCCGCTTGCGCCCGACGTTGCGCGCGACGGCGACCGCAGGCGTGGTACAGAAAACACCGACGTTGACCCCGGGCAGGGCGAAGCGGGCGCTGTCGGCGGCCACGGCCAGGTCGCACATCGACACCAGCTGGCAGCCGGCGGCCGTGGCGATGCCGTGCACGCGGGCGATCACCGGCTGCGGCAGAGTCGTCAGCAACAGCATCAGCGCATTGCACGCGGCGAAGTGTTCCTGCTGCCAGGCGAGATCGGCGTGGGCGCGCAGTTCCTTCAGATCGTGACCGGCGCAGAAGCCCTTGCCCTCGGCGGCAAGCACGACGCAGCGGATCGACGGCTCGGCGGCAATGCGCGAGAGTTCGCCCTGCAGCGCGGCAATCATGGCCCGCGACAGCGGGTTGTAGCGCTCGCCGCGATTGAGCGTTAGCCGGCACACTCCCTGTTCCGTGTGCGTCAGGACGTAGGGCGCAACAGCGCTGTCCAGTGGTGCATTCATGTCTCGACCTTACGCGAACCGGGACCAGTCGTCATTCTAGGCCGCCGGGCGCCGGGAGGGCGTCTTAACCCACGCCCCCTGGCCCGCGTCCAAAGCGAGCGCAGTAGGTATTATCTCTGCCGATACAGAAAATGGTGATAGTATTCACTACGGCTACTTAATTGAGCAGCCTTTTCTAACTGTCTACCCCGCGCGATGCCAGTCCCCTTTGCCTTCGCTGCGCCCGCCGCCTTGGCCTCGCCGCTGCGCCGGCGGATCACCGCCGCGTATCGTACCCAAGAGGGCGCGACGGTGCAGGCCCTGCTGGCGGAGGCGACGCTGCCGCCGCAGGCGCTCTCCGCCACGCAGCGCCTGGCTGCGACCCTCGCTGAGGGTGTGCGCGCCGCGCGCAGCACCTCCGGCGGAGTCGACGCGCTGATGCTCGAGTTTTCGCTCGACTCGCGCGAAGGCGTGGCATTGATGTGCCTGGCCGAGGCACTGCTGCGCATCCCCGACGCTGCCACCCGCGACCGCCTGATCCGCGACAAGATCGGCCGCGGCGATTGGCGCGCGCACCTTGGCCGCAGCCCCTCGCTGTTCGTCAATGCGGCAGCGTGGGGGCTGCTCGTCACCGGTCAGCTGGTTGAATCGCGCCGGGACACGGCGCTCGAGGCGGCAGTGACTTCGCTGTTGCGCAAGGGCGGCGAACCGCTGATCCGTAAGGGCGTGGATCTGGCCATGCGCCTGCTTGGCAAGCAGTTCGTAACCGGACGCACCATCGCGGAGGCGATCGCCAATGCGCGCGAGCGCGAGGCGCGCGGCTATCGCTATTCGTACGACATGCTCGGGGAAGCCGCGGTCACGGCCGACGACGCGCAGCGCTATGTCGCCGCCTATGAGCAGGCTATCGACGCCATCGCCGATGCATCGGCAGGCGCGGGGCCGTACGCCGGACCGGGTATCTCCATCAAGCTCTCCGCGCTGCACCCGCGCTACTCGCGCCTGCAGCGCGAGCGCGTGCTCGGTGAACTGTTGCCGCGCGTTGCAGGGCTGGTGCTGCGAGCGCGCCGGCGCGACATCGGCGTGAGCATCGATGCCGAGGAAGCCGATCGGCTCGACCTCTCGCTCGAGCTGTTCGAACGGCTTGCCGCCGATCCGGCGCTCGCCGGCTGGGATGGGCTCGGCTTTGTCGTGCAGGCCTACCAGAAGCGCGCCCGCGCGGTGATCGACTGGGTTATCGACGTGGCGCGACGCGAGCGCCGGCGCTTGATGGTGCGGCTGGTCAAGGGCGCCTATTGGGACAGCGAGATCAAACGCGCGCAAGTCGACGGCCTGGACGACTATCCAGTGTTCACGCGCAAGGTGCACACCGACGTGTCGTATCTCGCCTGCGCCCGCGCCATGCTGGCCGCCCCCGAGGCGATCTACCCGCAGTTCGCCAGCCACAACGCGTTCACCATCGCCGCGATCTACACGCTGGCCGGCAGCGCAGATTTCGAGTTCCAGTGCCTGCACGGCATGGGCGAGAGCGTTTACGACCAGATCGTCGGTGCCGACAAGCTAGACCGCGTCTGTCGTGTGTACGCGCCGGTCGGTTCGCACGAGACGCTGCTGGCGTATCTCGTTCGGCGGCTGCTCGAGAATGGCGCCAACACCTCCTTCGTCAACCGCATCGTCGACCCTCGCGTCGCCATCGCCGACCTGGTCGCCGACCCGGTGGCCCAGGCGCGCGCGGACGGCGGCACGCCGCATCCGCGTATCCCGCTGCCGGCGGCGTTGTACGGCGAGCGCAAGAATTCGCGTGGCGTCGATTTTTCCGACGAGTCCGCGTTGGCTGCGCTTGAGGTCGAGCTCACGGCGGTGCCTCCGCCCGCCGACGCCGCGCCGCTGCTGGCCCAGGGTTTGGCCGACGCCGGGCGCGAACGCCTCGCGCTGACGAGCCCCGCCGATCGCGGCGAGCTTGTCGGCCATGTCGTCGAGGCGGTGGTTGCCGACGTGGAGAACGCGGTCGCCACCGCCGCCGCGGCGGGCATGACCTGGGCGCGAGCTACGGTGGCTGCGCGCGCCGCCTGCCTCGAGCGGGCCGCCGACCTGTTCGAGCAGGAGCGGGCGGCGTTCATCGCGCTGGCGGTGCGCGAAGCGGGCAAGACCATTCCCGATGCGCTGAGCGAGGTTCGTGAAGCCGCTGATTTCTGCCGCTATTACGCGGCGCAGGCGCGGCGCGAGCTTGGGGGGGCCGCGGCGCGCGGCCCCTTCGTCGCCATTGCCCCCTGGAATTTTCCGCTCGCCATCTTCGTCGGTCAGGTCGTAGCCGCACTTGCCGCCGGCAATCCGGTACTGGCCAAGCCCGCCGAGCAGACCCCGCTGATCGCCGCCGCCGCGGTGGCGTTGCTGCATCGCGCTGGCATCCCGGCAGCGGCGCTGCAGCTGCTCCCCGGGCGAGGCGAGACGATCGGCGCCGCGCTCGTTGCCGATGCGCGCATTGCCGGCGTCCTGTTCACCGGTTCAACCGCGGTCGCGCAGGCGATTAACCATGTCCTCGCGCGGCGCCACGACGAACCGGTGCTGATCGCTGAGACCGGTGGCCAGAACGCGATGATCGTCGACAGCTCCGCGCTGCCCGAGCAGGTGGTTACCGACGCGGTCGTGTCGGCCTTC
This sequence comes from Casimicrobiaceae bacterium, assembly GCA_035939595.1. Classification (GTDB taxonomy): domain Bacteria; phylum Pseudomonadota; class Gammaproteobacteria; order Burkholderiales; family Casimicrobiaceae; genus PALSA-1003. The sequence continues at coordinate 83,490 of DASZFQ010000182.1, read as the reverse complement.
GACAGCGCCGGCCAACGCTGCTCGGCGCTGCGCGTACTCTGCCTGCAGCGCGACATCGCCGAGCGCGTGCTCACCATGCTCAAGGGCGCGATGGCGGAACTGGTCATCGGCGACCCGTGCCGCCTCGACACGGATGTCGGGCCGGTGATCGACGCCGACGCGCGCGCCGCGCTCGACGCCCACGTCGTCCGCATGCGTGCCGCCGGCGCGGCGGTATTTCAGCTGCCGCTCACCGCCGCTGCGGCCAAGGGGACCTTCTTCCCGCCCACCCTCATCGAAATCCACAGCGTGGCGCAGCTATCGCAAGAAGTATTCGGGCCCGTGCTCCACGTCCTGCGCTATGACGAGGACCAACTGGCGGCGGTGATCGCATCCATCAATGCTACCGGGTATGGCCTGACCCACGGCATCCAGACGCGCATCGACGAGACGGTCGACGCTGTCTGCGCGCAGATTCGCGCCGGCAACATCTATGTCAACCGCAACATGATTGGCGCGGTGGTCGGCGTTCAGCCTTTCGGTGGCGAGGGACTGTCCGGCACCGGACCGAAAGCCGGCGGACCGCATTACCTGCCGCGCCTGGTGCGAGACGCCGGGGCGCCACCGGCGGTGCTCGCCACGGCGGTCGCGCTGCCCGGACCAACCGGCGAGTCGAACACCTTGACGCTGTGCCCGCGCGGCAGCGTCGCCTGTGTCGCCGACGACGAGGGGTCGCTGCGGGCACAGGTTCGGCTCGCGCTCACCAGCGGCAATACGGCGCTGCTAACTCGCTCTGCGGTGGCGGAGCGTGTCGCCGCCGCCATGGGGGGGCGCTGCCAGATCGTGCCCGATGCGCTGGAGGCGGCGCCCGATGCGGTGCTCTTCGCCGGCGCGGCGCAGCGTGCGCAGGAGATCCGTCAAGCGCTCGCTGCGCGCGACGGACCGATAGTGCCCATGCTCCACGTCGATCGCGATCGACCTGGCGAGCCGATGCGCCTGGTCTGGGAACGCACCCTGACGATCAACACCACCGCCTCGGGCGGCAATGCGAGCCTGCTCTCGCTAGCCGAGTCCGAATGACGACCCACTTTGCCATGATGCAGGCCGCGGTGCGCGCCGGTGCGGGGCTGCGGCCATGAAGGAGCGGGAGATGAAGACGCTCGACGCGATCGACCTTGCCATCCTCGATGCGCTGCAGCGTGACGGGCGGCTGTCGGTCGTCGCCCTGGCCAAGTCGGTGGGCCTGAGCGCCACGCCGTGCGCAGAGCGCGTTCGCGCGCTCGAGGCCGCCGGCGTGATTGGCGGCTACGCGGCGAGCCTCGATGCGGCGCGACTGGGCCTTGGACTTCTGGTTTTCATCGAGATCGCAATCGATCGCACCTCGCAGGATGCGTTTCAGCAGTTTCGCCAGGCCGTCGCCAAGGTCCCTCAGGTGCAGGAGTGCCACATGGTGGCCGGGGGTTTCGACTACCTGCTCAAGGTGCGCGTCGCCGACATGAGCGCCTACCGCGTATTTCTCGGCGAGGTCCTGTCCCGGGTGCCGGGCATCCGCGAGACGCACAGCTACGCGGTGATGGAGCGGGTCAAGGAGTCGTCTGCGGTGGATCTGTCGCACCTGCTCGAGGCGCCAACGGGCTGAGATTCGCCGCTACTCGATCGCACTTGTCGAGCGCGCACGCTCGCGCAGGACGAATTTCTGGATCTTGCCGGTGGAAGTCTTGGGCAACTCGCCGAAGATGACCTTTCTCGGCGCTTTGAAACGCGCAAGATGCCGGCGGCAGTGCTCGATGAGCTCCGCTTCGCTAACCGTTGCGCCGATCTTGATCTCGACGAACGCGCACGGCGTCTCGCCCCATTTGGGATCGGGCTGCGCGACCACCGCCACGGCGAGCACGGCGGGGTGGCGATGCAGTGCCTCCTCGACCTCGAGCGAGCTGATGTTCTCGCCTCCGGAGATGATGATGTCTTTGGCCCGATCCTTGATCTTGACGTAGCCGTCCGGCTGCATCACGGCCAGGTCGCCAGTATGAAACCAGCCGCCGGCAAACGCCTCGGCGGTCGCCTTGGGGTTCTTGAGATAGCCCTTCATGGTGATGTTGCCGCGGAACATGATTTCGCCGACCGTTTCGCCGTCCCACGGCACCATGGTCATCGTCTGCGGATCCATCACGGTCATGCCTTCGGTGCAGGTATAGCGCACACCCTGCCGGCCGTTGCGTTCGGTGCGCGTGCCGATGTCGAGCGTGTCCCACGCCTTGTGCTTGGCGCAAACCGCGGCAGGCCCGTAAGTCTCGGTCAGGCCGTAGACATGGGTGATGTCGAAACCCATCTTCTGCATGCCCTCGATGACCGAAGCCGGCGGCGCGGCCGCGGCAACCAGGCAGCTGACGCGGTGGTTGATCCCCTGCTTCCATTCGTCCTTGGCGTTGATGAGCATGGCGTGCACGATCGGCGCCCCGCAGTAATGCGTCACGCCATGGGCGCGGATCGCGTCGAGAATCCGCCTTGCCTCAACGTTGCGCAGGCAGACATTGGTGCCCGCGTTGGCCGCCATCGTCCAGGGAAAGCACCAGCCATTGCAATGGAACATCGGCAGTGTCCACAGGTATACCGCGTGGCGCGGCATGCCCCAGTCGATGAGGTTGGAAAGCGCATTGAGATACGCACCGCGATGGTGGTAGACGACGCCCTTGGGGTTGCCGGTTGTTCCGGAAGTGTAATTAAGCGAGATCGCCTGCCATTCGTCGTCCGGATGCTTCCACTCGTAGCCCGGGTCGCCGCCGCCGATGAACTGTTCGTAATCGGCCGAGCCGAGCCGCCGCCCGCCGCTGCCGAGTGGATCGACGATGTCGATGACCGGGAGCGGCCCGTCGAGCTTGGCGAGCGCGGCTTCGATCGTGGGCGAGAATTCGGTGTCGCTGATCAGCAATTTCGCTTCGCCGTGCTGCAGCATGAAAGCGATCGCGTCGGCGTCGAGCCGGGTATTGAGCGTGTTGAGCACACCGCCGGTCATCGGCACACCAAAATGGGCCTCGAGCATTTCCGGGGTGTTCGCGGCCATGAGCGCGACCGTGTCGCCTGTGCCGATGCCGGCGCGGGTGAGCGCGGACGCGAGCTGGCGCGAGCGCGCATACGTTTCGGACCAGCTATAGCGGCGCTCACCGTGAATGGCCGCAAGTTGATCCGGATAGACGTATGCGGTGCGGGCAACGAGCGACAGCGGCGTGAGCGGCGTGTAGTTGGCTGCATTGCGTTCGAGATCGACGGTGTAGAGATTGGTCATGTTGCGGCTCCCATTTTGCTCGCGGTCGCCCGTAGCGGGCTGCTATGGTAACCAAACCGCCGCAAAAGACAATTGCGGCCTCGCCTGTCGCGCCGCGCACGGGTTTCGACTTGCTGCCCCTGTCGGAATTCACTATGCTGGCCGCTCCGCCTGTCACCGCAAAGCCCGACGCGCACCGCTGCACCATGGGCCATCGACTCTCCAAGATCGTTACTCGGACCGGCGATGCCGGCACAACCGGGCTCGGCGACGGATCGCGCGTAGCCAAGGACTCGGCGCGCATCGACGCCATCGGTGCAGTCGACGAGCTCAACTCGGTCCTGGGTGTCCTGCTTGCCGAAGCACTTCCCGCGTCGGTCGCCGCCTGTCTGGTCGAGGTGCAACACGACCTGTTTGATCTGGGCGGCGAGCTGTCGATTCCCGGCTCCAGCGCGGTCAGCGACGCACAGGTCATGCGCCTGGAGCAGGCTATCGAAGGCTTCAATGCCGACCTGCTCCCGCTCAAGGAATTCATTCTGCCCGGTGGGACGCGTGCCGCGAGCCAGGCCCACGTCGCGCGGACGGTGTGTCGGCGGGCGGAGCGATCGCTGGTGCATCTGGGCACCACCGCGGCAGTGGCCGATCCGGTGCGCAAATATGTAAACCGCCTCTCGGACCTGCTGTTCGTGCTCGCGCGTGTGCTCAACCGCCACGCCGGCTGCGCCGACGTCCTGTGGCAGAAAGACCGCCGGCGCGCCTAGCCGAGCGATCATGGCCAGCGATCCGGCAAAGCAACTCGAGCGCAACGCGCGCCTCATGCAACTGCTGGCGCGCACGGCAATGAAGGATCAGCAGGCGTTCGCGGAGCTCTACCGCATTGCTGCACCGCATCTGTTCGCCGTGGCGCTGCGTATATTGCGTGAAGCGGCCGCTGCCGAGGAGGTTCTGCAGGAAAGCTTCGTCAACGTCTGGCACCATGCCGCGTCGTACGTCGCCGCCAAGAGCCAACCTCTGACGTGGTTAACCAGCATCGTCCGCAATCGCTGCCTGGACCAATTGCGCCGGCGCGAAGTCGAAACCGTAACGATGGACGATGAGGAGGAAGGCTTGACGCTTTCGGCCCCGGGACCCACTCCGCTCGAGCTGTTGCTTGCCGGCGCGGACGCGCTCGCGGTCAAGGACTGTGTCGACGCACTGGAGCCGGTGCAGAAGCAGGCGATCGCGCTGGCGTTCTTTCAGGGACTGTCGCACTCCGAGCTCGCGCAGCACCTGCGGCAACCGCTCGGTACGGTCAAATCGTGGGTCCGTCGCGGCCTCGAGCGGCTGCGCTCTTGCCTGGATCGCGCGGGGGTCACGCGGTGAAGCTGGGCGATCCCGAACGCGCCGAAGCCGTCGCTGCCGAGTACGTGCTCGGCACCCTGCGGGGGCGGGCGCGGTCCCGCTTCGAGCGCATGGTGCGCGCCGAGCGCAGACTGGCCGATGCAGTGACTGCCTGGGAGGAACGCCTGTTGCCCTTGGCGGAGAGCTTGCCTCCGGTCGCACCACCTGCGCGTGTCTGGACCGCAATCCTCCGCCGCATCCACGCCACCGCCGTGGACCCGAACCGAGTCTCATCGCGTCTGGCCGCCGTTAGATGGTGGCGCGGTCTTGCGCTGACGAGCCTGGCGGTCGCGGTTGTGCTCGCCGTGGCGCTGCTCAAGCCTGCGCCGGAATCGCCACAGGGCACCCTTGTCGTTGTCCTTGCCGGGCAGGACGCCAAGCCCGCGCTGCTCGCGTCGACCGACCGCACGAGCCATTATCTTACCGTCGCCGCGATCGCACCCATTTCGCTCGCCAGCGATCGCGCGCTCGAACTATGGATGCTGCCCGGCCAAGGAAACCCGCGCTCGCTGGGACTGGTTTCCGCCGTCGCTCCGGGCGCTATCGCGCGCGTCGCGCTGCCGGCAACGGCCGAGCAAGCGCTGAAGGACATTCCGGCGCTGGCAGTCAGTCTGGAGCCTGCGGGCGGGTCGCCCACCGGCTTGCCGACCGGACCGGTGCTCTACAGCGGTCCGATCAGGCGCCTCTACTAGCCCGGCTGCATGCCGCCGCCACGCCACCTCGCGATGCGGGCGCGGGAAGGAAATGCTGCGCTAGGGCATGCGAAACCTGCGCCTGCCCCGGCTTAACTGCGCTTGAGCGCGTAGCCGTCGGCTCGGTCCTCCATCTCCCAGCCTGCGGCGTGCAGTTCGTCACGCAGGCGGTCGGCAGCGGCCCAGTTTTTGGCCGCACGCGCGGCCGCGCGTGCCTCGGCGAGCGCCCGCACGGCCTCGGGAATGAACTCCTGTTTCGGCCGCCAAGTGGCCAACTCCAGTCCGAATACGCGATCGAAGGCGAGCAAGGTGCCCCTGCGCGACCCCTGCGCTAGCTCGCCGCGCAGCACGTCCCAGGCGAGCGCGAGCGCCCGCGGCAGGTTCAGGTCGTCGTTGATCTCGGCGCCGAAACGCTCGAGGTAACTGACATCGGCAGGGCCTGCCTCCGGAAGCACATGGAAGCCGGCGCGCAAACGATCCAGTGCGGTCGCTGCCGCGTCGAGCGCATCCCAGGTGAAGTTGAGCTGGCTGCGGTAGTGCGCGGTGAGGCAGAGGTAGCGGAATGCAAGCGGATCGTAACCGCGGTCGGCAAGTGCCTTCAGGCGCAGGAATTCACCGCCAGACTTCGCCATCTTGGCGTCGTTGACCAGCAGGAAGTAGCCGTGCATCCAGAAGTTCGCAAGGCGCGTGCCGACGCGTGCCTCAGTTTGCGCGATCTCGTTGGTGTGGTGGACCGGAATGTGGTCCTCGCCGCCGCAGTGGATGTCGAAGAGGTCGCCCAGGTACTTCTGTGCCATCGCCGAGCACTCGATGTGCCAGCCGGGAAAGCCGATGCCCCAGGGACTTGCCCACTCCATCTGCCGCTTCTCGCCTGGGGGCGAAAACTTCCACAGTGCGAAGTCGGTGCCATGCCTTTTCTCCCCCAGCGCAACGCGTTTGCCAGCCTCCAGCCCCGCCTTGTCCAGCCGTGCCAGGAAACCGTAATCGGGTTGCTTGCTGGTATCGAAATAGATGCCGTCCGAGGTACGATAGGCGTAGCCGTTTCGCTCGATGTCGGCAATGAATGCGATCTGCTCGGCGATGTGGTCGGTGGCGCGGCAGTACAGAGTCGGCTCTTCGATATTGAGCGCCCTCATGTCCTCGAGGAATGCCTCGGTGTAGAGCGCCGCGATTTCCCACGCGCTCTTGCCCGTGCGCCGTGCGCCGGCCACCATCTTGTCCTCGCCCGTATCCGCGTCCGACGTAAGATGGCCCACATCGGTGATGTTCATGACGTGCCGCACCGCGTAGCCGTTCCACTCCAGTACGCGTTTGAGCAGATCCTCGAACAGAAAGGTGCGGAAGTTGCCGATGTGCTGGTAGTCGTAGACCGTCGGACCGCAGGTGTAGAGTCGGACGGGCCCGCTGCCGAGTGCCTCGAAGGGGCGAAAGCTGCGCGTGTAGTTGTCGTAGAGCGTGAGCGCGGGCGCCATCGTCACTTCCAAAAAACGCAACCGCCAGGCGGACCCCGGCGGTTCGGGCAGGTTTCTTCCGTTCAGCTAGCCAGGGCATGGTAGCGAATCGACGCCCTGCGGGCAAGACGAGTCAGCACTCCAAGCGCTTGGCCATGATGTAGTCGTCCATCACGAACCCGCCTCCGATGTCGACGACCACGGCCTCGCGCACGACGAAGCCGTTGCGCAAGTAGGCGCTAATCGCCTGCGCGTTATACTTGTTCACGCTGAGGATGACCGTTGCGCGAAGCTGTGCCCGCGCTGCAGCCGCGGCCGCGTCGATCAGGCGTCGGCCCACCCCGCGACGGTGGAAATCCTGATGCACGTAGAGCTTGTCGAGCTTGAGTTCGTCGCGGTCGTCAGCGCGATGGTAGGCCGAGAATCCGGCGAGGTGGCCGTCGACCTGGGCGAGATCGAGGCCGGCGCCTTTCTCGGTAATGAACCGTCGCAGCGCCGCGCGGGAATAGCCGCGGTCGAGCATGTATTCGATTTGTTCGGGCGTGATGATGCCCGGATAGTGCTTGCGCCAGATGGTCCGGGCGAGAGCCGCCACGGCGTCAAGGTCGCCGTCGGTGGCGCCGACGATGTCGATCCGATCCGGATTGGACATTGGCGAACGGATTGGAGCAAGAACCTCGCGCAGTTTTCCGCGGCAGCTTAACACGGTCGCGCGTGGCGCGAACGCGGTAGAATCGCCGCCTTCGCGATGTCCGTACCTTCAGCCCCTACCCCGGACCAGCCCGTTGCTCCGCTGACACAGCGCGGCACATGGCTGCTGCTGGCGGTCTTCACCCTGGTCTGGTTCGCGAACCTCGACTACCGGAGACTGGTGCATCCGGACGAAGGTCGATACGCCGAGATTCCGCGCGAAATGACTGTCAGCAGCGACTGGGTGACGCCGCGGCTCGACGGCATCAAGTATTTCGAAAAGCCGCCGCTGCAATACTGGCTCACCGCCGCCACCTACGAAGCGTTCGGCGTGCGGCACTGGACGGCGCGGCTGTGGCCGGCGCTGTCCGGCTATCTCGGCGTGCTGTTCATCGGTTACGTCGGGTTGCGCCTGGGTGGATCGCTGCTGGGTCTGTACAGCGCGGCCGCGCTCGGCGGTTGCCTCTGGTACGTGCTCAACGCGCACATCCTCACGCTCGACGCCGGACTTACGTTGTGCATGAGCGTTGCCCTGGGCAGCTTGTTCATCGCCCAGGGCAGCCCCGCTTCGCCGCGCGAGACGCGGTGGTGGATGTGGGCGGCGTGGGCGGCCATGGCGCTCGCGACGCTGTCGAAAGGCCTGATCGGCATCGTGCTGCCCGGTGCGGCGCTGGTCGTCTACACGCTGCTGCAACGCGACTGGGCGCTGTGGCGGCGGCTGCACCTGGTCTCCGGTGCCATCCTCTTCTGCCTGCTTGCCGTCCCCTGGTTTGCCGTCGTGTCGGTGCGCAATCCCGAATTCTTTCAGTTTTTCTTCATCCACGAGCACTTCACGCGCTTTCTCACCACCGAGCACCGACGCGAAGGCGCGTGGTGGTACTTCGTGCCGATCTTGATCGGCGGCATACTGCCCTGGCTCAGCGTATTCGCGTGGAGCGCGTACCGCGCCTGGCGCGACGCACCTGAGGCAGCGAACCGTTTCAACTGGCAGCGCTTTGCACTGGTCTGGGCGGCAGTCATCTTTCTGTTCTTCAGTGCGTCCGGATCGAAGCTTCCGTCGTACATCCTGCCGATCTTTCCGGCGTTGGCGCTCGTCATCGGCTGGCAATTGCTCAGCCTGTCCGACACGTGGCTCGCGCGGCTGACCCTGCCACTGGTCGTCGCCGCTGGACTCATCACGCTGTTGGTGATCCTCGCCTACACGCCGGTGGCCGCCCATTTCGCCGATGCGCGGCAGCCGCTGCAGCCGCTTCTGCACTACGGGCCGTGGATCAAGGCCGCTTGCGCCTGCGGATTCCTTGGCGGCGCGGTGGGCTGGTGGTGGCTCCGCCGCGGCAAACGCACGGCCGCGGTCCTGGCGGTGTCGCTGAGCTCGCTCCTCGGCGCGCAACTGGTGCTAACCGGCCATGACGAGCTTGCGGAGTTGCATTCAACCGAACCGATCCTGACGCGCGTCGTCGCCGCTCACGGGCCTTTGCGCCGCGACGTGCCGTTCTATACGATCCGGATGTACGATCAAACCTTGCCGTATTATCTCGGGCGAACGGTCATACCGGTCGATCATCGGGATGAGCTGGCGATGGGGCTCACGAGCGAGCCGGAGAAGGCGATCGACAGCGTTGCCGACTGGCAGCGTCGCTGGGAGGCGGCCGACCAGGCCTATGCAATCATGCAGCCGGAAGAATTCGACGAACTGCAGCGCGACGGCGTGGCGATGGTCGAGCTGGGACGCGATCCGCGCCGCGTTATAGTCGCCCGGCGCGGATGACCTGGATTGCGTTTTACTTTCTGCTCACCGGCGTGCTGCTCAACGCCGGTGCACAGCTCCTGCTCAAGGCCGGCACCAACGTCCTGGGTGTGATCACGCTCACCGCGGACAACTGGCCGGCGCAATTCGGCCGCATGGCGCTCGAGCCGCATATCGCCGGCGGACTCACTTGTTACGTCGTCAGCGTGGTCGTGTGGATCATCGGCCTCTCGCGCGTCCCGGTGTCGATCGCCTATCCTATGCTGTCGCTGGGCTATGTCGTCAACGCCGTCGCCGCGCACTACCTCTTCGGTGAATCGGTGACTCTGTCACGCTGGCTCGGCATCGGTTTTATCGTCGTCGGCGTGTGGCTTGTGGCGCGCTCGTGATGCCGGGCTACCTCAAGTTTGCCGGTCCACTGCTCGACCAGGCGACGATTGCCGGGGTCGGCGAGGTGTTGCGTTCGGGACACATCGCCAGCGGCCCGTGGGTCCAGACCTTCGAGACCAGGCTGTCGGCATTCTGCGCCGGTCGGCTGGTCCGGGTGCTGACTTCGGCCACCGCCGCGGTGGAGGTCGCGCTGCAGCTTTCCGGCATCGGGCCCGGCGCCGAGGTGATCACCTCGGCGCAGAGCTTCTTCACCGTGCTCAACATGATCGTCAAGGTCGGGGCGAGCCCCGTGTTTGTCGATTGCGAGCTCGTGACCCGCAATATCGACTTGCGCCAGGTCGAGGCCGCGATCACACCGCGCACCCGGGCGATCATTCCGACGCATTATCCGGGCGCGCTGGTCGACATGGATGCGCTGCTCGCGCTGGCGCGACGACACGGTGTGCGCGTCATCGAAGACGCTGCGCTCGTTCTCGGCTCGCGCTGGAAAGGCCGCAACGTCGGTGCCTTTGGCGACCTCACCACCTTCAGCTTTCATCCGAACAAAAACATCACGTCGATCGAGGGTGGCGCGCTGGTCGTCAACGACGATGCGGAGTCCAAGCAGATCGAGGCATTGCGCTTCCACGGCATCACCTATCTGCCGGACCGGACGCGTGACGTGGCCTACCCCGGGGGCAAATTCAACCTGCCCGATGTGAATGCGCGCATCGGCTGCAGCCAGCTCGAGCGGCTGCCGGAGTTCCTGGCGCGGCGCCGGGCTCTGGCCAGGCGCTACTTCGCCAATTTCGCCACCCAGGCGGTAGGCGTACTCCCGCCGCATAGCGCCGACGACGAGGACTATTCCTGGAACATGTTCTGCATCCTGCTGCCGCTCGACACACTGACCATCTCACGCCGTGGTTTCCGCGACGCCCTGGAAGCACGTGGCATCGGCACCGGCGTGTCCTACGAGGCGCTGCATCTGTGCACCCTGGGGCGGCGCTATGGAGGGCGGGAAGGACAGTTTCCCAACGCCGAGCGCATTGCGCGCGAGACCGTGTCGCTGCCCCTGCATGCGGGAATGACCGAAGCCGACGTCGATCGGGTCTGCGACGCGGTCGGCGCGGTAATCGGTGCCGGCCGGAAATGACCGCCTCGCCCCAGGTGTCGGTGGTGATCCCTGTCTACAACGAGGAAGCGGGACTCGTCGCGCTGTTCGACCGCCTCTATCCCGCGCTCGACCGTCTCGGCGTTTCCTATGAAGTGGTGTTCGTTGATGACGGCAGCCGTGACCGTTCGGCGGCCATGCTCAAGGATGCGTTCCTGCGCCGGCCCGACGTCACCCGGGTGATTCTGTTCCACGCCAACTACGGCCAGCACATGGCCATCGTCGCCGCCTTCGACCATTGCCGCGGCGAGCGGATCGTCACCCTGGATGCCGACCTGCAGAATCCACCGGAGGAGATTGCCAAGCTTCTCGCCGCGATGGACGCCGGACACGATTATGTTGGCGGCATCCGCCGCACGCGCGAAGACTCGTGGTGGCGGCGCGTCGCGTCGCGGTTGATGAACCGCGTACGCGAGCGCGTCACGCGGATCAAGATGACCGACCAGGGCTGCATGCTGCGCGCCTACAGTCGTGACATCGTGCGCGCGATCGCCGCATCGCGCGAGATCAGCACGTACATCCCGGCACTCGCATACACCTATGCGCACGACCCGACCGAAGTCGAGGTCGAGCACGCCGAGCGCGCCGCCGGGGAATCGAAATACTCGATCTACCGGCTGATTCGGCTCAACTTCGACCTTATCACCGGTTTTTCTCTGGTGCCGCTGCAACTGTTCTCGATGTTCGGCATGCTCGTCTCGGTCGGCGCGGTCATTACCTACCTCATCGTCATCGCGGAGCGTCTGCTGCGGGCCGGGTGGCGTGCGGGTTTCGAAACCCTGTGGGACCGCGACATCCTTGCCTTCTTTCTGCTCGGCATGGTGCTTTTCGGTCTCGGCCTCGTCGGGGAGTACGTCGGCCGCATCTACCAGCAAGTGCGGGAGCGACCGCGGTACACGATCCGGGCGGTACTCGAGCGCGACGCAGGCGACGCGCCGCCACCGTGACCCGCGCCGTCGTCTTCGCCTACCACAACGTGGGCGTGCGCTGCCTCAAGACGCTGCTCGCGCACGGCGTCGAGGTGCCGCTGGTGATCACCCATGCCGACCAGCCGCAAGAGCAGATCTGGTTCGACAGCGTAGCGGACAGCGCCGCTGACTACGGCATCCCGGCGATCGCACCGCTCGATCCGAATGCTGGCGACTTGCCGGCCCGCGTCGCCGCTTGCAGGCCCGATTTACTTTTTTCGTTCTACTATCGCCTGCTGCTGAAGGCTCCGCTCCTGGCCCTGGCGCCGCGCGGTGCGCTCAACGTGCACGGATCGCTTCTGCCCAAGTATCGCGGCCGCGCGCCGGTGAACTGGGCGCTTATCCACGGCGAGACGCAGACCGGGGCAACGCTGCATTACATGACCGAAAAGCCCGACGACGGCGACATCGTGGCGCAGACCGCGGTGCCGATTCTGCCCGACGATACCGCGAAGGAGGTTTTCGACAAGGTGACTGTCGCCGCCGAACTCACGCTGCACGGCGCGCTGCCGGCGCTCGTGGCCGGCACCGCGCCGCGGCGTGCCCAGGATCGCGCTGCGGCGACGTACTTCGGCGGCCGCAAGCCGGAGGACGGCGTCGTCGACTGGTCGCAGGCGGCGGGAGTCATACACAACCTCGTGCGCGCGGTCGCGCCACCGTATCCCGGCGCGCGGACCCGCTTGCGCGGGCGACCGGCGCGCCTGCTGCGAAGCCGCGTCCGCGACCCCTTGGCAGCGGCGACGGGCACGCCGTCCTTGACCATCGATCAGGGCGAAATGGTCGCCCACTGCGGCGGCGGCGGCACCCTGGCGATGCGCGCGCTTGAAGTCGACGGCGTGGCGGTGAGCGCTGCGACGCTCGCCCACTTCTGCGGCAGCGTGCCGATCCCTCTTGGCGATTGAACCGCGGGGCGCGGTTTGGCCCTCCTAGGCGGCGCGAGTAGAATCCCGGTTCGCCGGGCCTGCCGCTTCCGGCATTCGCCCTTATGCGCAGAATCCTTATTCTCGGCGTCAACGGCTTTATCGGCCACCATCTCTCCCAGCGGATCATCACCGCGACTGACTGGGAGATCTATGGCATGGACATGCAGACCGATCGCATCGCCGATCTGCTGTCCGAGAAACGCTTCCATTTTTTCGAGGGCGACATCACCATCAACCGGGAGTGGATCGAGTATCACATCAAGAAATGCGACACCGTCCTGCCGCTGGTGGCGATCGCGACGCCGGCGATGTACGTGCGCGAACCCTTGCGCGTGTTCGAGCTCGATTTCGAAGCGAACCTCCCCATCGTGCGGGCTTGCGTGCGGCACAGGAAGCGGGTCGTGTTCCCGTCTACCTCCGAGGTGTACGGCATGTGCCATGACGCCGAGTTCGACCCCGAAGCGTCCGACTTGGTCCTCGGGCCGATCGCCAAGCCGCGCTGGATATACGCCTGCGCCAAGCAGCTGATGGACCGGGTAATTCACGCCTACGGCATGCAGGAAGGGCTCGATTACACGCTGTTCCGGCCTTTCAACTGGATCGGCGCCGGCCTCGACTCGATCAACACGGCGAAGGAAGGCAGCTCGCGCGTCATCACCCAGTTCCTCGGTCACATAGTCCGCGGCGAGGCGATCAAGTTGGTCGATGGCGGCACGCAGAAGCGCACTTTTACCTATATCGACGACGGTATCGACGCATTGCTGAAGATCATCGCCAACGATGGGCGTGTGGCCAGCGGCAAGATCTACAATATCGGCAACCCGGAGAACAATTGTTCGGTACGCGAGCTCGCGCGCATGATGCTCGACCTGGCGCTGACCTATCCGGAATACCGGGACAGCGCGGCGCAGGTGAAGCTGGTCGAAACGACCGCGGACGCGTACTATGGCAGCGGGTATCAGGACGTGCAGCACCGCGTGCCCAAGATCGACAACACATGCGCCGACCTGGGCTGGCGTCCGGCGGTTACCTTGGAGGATTCGTTGCGGCGCATCTTCGACGCCTATCGCGGCCAGGTTGCGGACGCGCGCGCGCTTGTGGAATGACGCGACGCCGTTTTCCCCAATGGGCCCGTGGCGTAAAATTCTGCATCCGGGCCCGCGCCGTCGGTCCGGCGGCAGACCATGTTCCTCGCCCTTAAGATCGACGTCGACACCTTGCGCGGTACGCGCGAGGGCGTACCACGCCTGCTCGAGATCCTGCGTCGCCACGATGCGGGCGCGACATTCCTGTTCAGTGTCGGTCCGGATCACACCGGGCGCGCGATCCGGCGCGTATTTCGCCCGGGGTTCATGCGCAAGGTGCAGCGCACCTCGGTCGTGCGCCACTACGGCCTCAAGACGCTTCTCTACGGCACGCTGCTGCCCGGCCCCGACATCGGGCGGCGTGCGGGCGACATCATGCGCCGAACGCGCGACGAGGGCTTCGAAGTCGGGCTTCATACCTGGGATCACGTCAAGTGGCAAGACGGCCTCGATGGCGCCGACTCCGAATGGACCGGCAGGCAGATGCAGCTTGCCTGCGATCGCTTCGTCGAGGTCTTCGGGGAGCCACCGCGCCTGCATGGCGCCGCAGGCTGGCAGATGAACGTGCACGCCATGCGCCTGACCCAGGAGCTTGGTTTCGAGTACTGCTCGGATGGGCGCGGGCAGCATCCACACCTGCCGGTGTGGAACGCCGAGCTGATTCGCTGCCCGCAGCTGCCGACGACCCTGCCGACTCTCGACGAAATGATCGGCACCGACGGAATTGATGAGGAAAACGTCGCCGACCGGCTGCTCGCGCTGACGGCGACACCACCGAAAGGCGGCCACGTGTTCACGCTGCACGCCGAGCTCGAGGGCATGCGCCTGACGCCCGCGTTCGAACGCCTGCTCACCGGCTGGAAGGCGCAGGGCTACCAGCTGGTGCCGATGCGCTCGCTCTACGAGACGCTGCAGGCGCTCGCACTGCCGCGCTGCGAAGTCGCTCTGGGCACGGTGCCCGGGCGCAGCGGAACGCTGCTCTGCCAGGGCAGGGAGTTCCTCGGCGACGTCGACCTGGCCCAAGCGGCCTGACCCCGCCATGGCCGCGAAGAAAGTCGACGATTTCTCGCTCCCCTCCACCGGCGGCACGTTCACGCTGTCGGCGCACCGGGGTCACCCGGTGGTCCTGTATTTCTACCCCAAGGACAACACGCCCGGGTGCACGATGGAGGGAGCGCAATTCGGCGACTTGTACAAGCAGTTCGGCAAGCTCGGCGCAGTGGTGGTCGGCGTCTCCCGCGACAGCCTGAAGTCGCACCAGAACTTCAAGGCGAAGATGAATTTTCCCTTCGAGCTGCTCGCCGATGGCGACGAGAAGCTGTGTACGCAGTTCGCCGTCATCAAGATGAAGAACATGTACGGCAAGCAGGTGCGCGGCATCGAGCGCAGCACTTTCGTCATCGACAGCCAAGGGGTCCTGGTGCGCGAGTGGCGCGGCGTCAAGGTGCCCGGCCATGCCGCCGAAGTGCTCGAGGCGGTCAAATCGCTGTAACACAGCTGCCTGGAGGTGTGCCCTTCGCGCCACAATCGCTAGCCTCGAAGAGCGCCCATAACCACAAAGTCTTGTGTTTTCGCCGGCGGCTGGTCTACGATGCGGGAGCGTCGCTGTCACCGCCACTGCCCCAAGGAGGCCCATGGTCGAGCGCAAACTTCGTCTCGCCCCGCAAATCACCAAAACCAGCAAGACCTCACTTCCCAAGCTGTTCGTGCTCGACACCAACGTATTGATGCACGATCCCACCAGCCTGTACCGGTTTGAAGAGCACGACCTTTATCTGCCGATTCTCACGCTCGAGGAACTCGACAACAACAAGAAGGGTGTCACCGAAGTCGCGCGCAACGCGCGCCAGGCGTCGCGTTATCTCGACGAGCTGGTGACGGCGGCGGTGGCCATCAGCGGCGGCAATATCGCGGCGGGGATTCCCCTCAAGCCGGCGAGCGGTGGTGCGGCGAGCGGCCGGCTGTTCCTCCAAACCGAGGCGATCTCGACCGTGCTGCCCCCGTCGCTAGCCGGCGGCAAGGCTGACAACCAGATTATCGCGGTGGTGATGCACCTGCAGCGCATGCATCCGAAGCGCAGCGTCATCTTGGTGTCGAAGGACATCAACATGCGCATCAAGGCGCACGCGGTGGGCATTGCGGCCGAGGACTATTTCAACGACAAGGTGCTGGAGGATACGGACCTCCTGTACAGCGGCATGCGCGAGCTGCCGGCGGATTTCTGGGATCGCCACGGCAAGGGCATGGAATCCTGGCAACAGGGCGGCCATACCTACTACCGCGTCACCGGTCCCCTGTGCCACAGCCTGCTCATCAACGAATTCATCTTCCAGGAAACCAAAGGCCCTGGCGAGACGCCACTGTTCGCGATCGTCAAGGAGGTCTCGGGGCGCACCGCCCTGCTGCAGACCCTGCGCGACTATTCCCATCACAAGAACAACGTATGGGGCATTACCGCGCGCAACCGGGAGCAGAATTTCGCCCTTAACCTGCTCATGAACCCGGAGATCGACTTCGTGACCCTGCTCGGTCAAGCCGGCACCGGCAAGACGCTGCTCACGCTCGCCGCCGGCTTGATGACGACGCTGGAGTTCAAGGTCTATTCAGAGATCATCATGACACGGGTCACGGTCCCGGTCGGCGAGGACATCGGCTTCCTGCCCGGCACCGAGGAAGAAAAGATGAATCCGTGGATGGGGGCGCTCGAGGACAACCTCGACGTGCTCAACAAGACCGACGACGAGGCCGGCGAATGGGGCCGCGCCGCGACGCGCGACCTGATCCGCTCACGCATCAAGGTCAAATCGCTGAACTTCATGCGCGGCCGCACCTTCATCAACAAGTTCCTTATCATCGACGAGGCGCAGAACCTTACTCCCAAGCAGATGAAGACGCTGATCACCCGCGCCGGACCGGGCACCAAGGTCGTATGCCTTGGCAACATCGCGCAGATCGACACGCCGTACCTCACCGAGGGGAGCTCGGGGCTCACCTACGTCGTCGACCGCTTCAAGGGCTGGTCGCACAGCGGCCATATCACGCTGCTGCGCGGCGAACGCTCGCGGCTGGCCGATCGCGCGGCGGAGATCCTGTAACCGGCCGGCCGCGCAGTACGATGCGTGGGTGAGCATGTCGCCGCGACTCGCTCGCTGCCTTGCGCTTGCTGCGCTGGCGCTCGCCGCGTGCAGCAAATCGCCCGCCGGCCCGGATCTCGCCCGGCTGTATCGCGCGGGGACGCAGTTCGCCGATACGACACCTGTCATCCTCATACCCGGCCTGTTCGGGTCAAAGTTGCGCGACCGCACGACCGGCGTCGAGGTCTGGCCGGGATCGGCGCGGATGATCCTGTTTGGCGACTACCACCAGCTCGCCGTCGATTTCGATCGCACCACGCTCGCGGTGCGGCCCGACAATCTCGAAGCGTTCGACATCGCCGACGCCGCCCTCGGCCAGGACTTCTACGGCAAGATCATCGCCACGCTGCGCGATTTCGGCGGCTACGTCCCCGGCGTCGTGGGTGTAGCGCCGCAACCGGGCGAGCGACGCTACTACCTCTTCCCGTATGACTGGCGCCAGGACAACATCGTGACGGCGGGCGGGCTCGACCGCCTGATCGAGATGATCCGGCGCGATTATGGCAATCCTTCGCTGCGTGTCGACATCGTCGCCCACAGCATGGGCGGACTCGTGGCGCGCTATTACCAGCGCTATGGCACGGCCGACGTGCTCGATGGACGCGAGTCGCAGCTCACGCTCTACGGCACGTCCCGTGTGCGCAAACTGATCCTACTGGGCACGCCGAACATGGGCTCGGCATCGTCCCTGCACGCCTTCCTCGGCGGCGAGGCAATCGGCTTCGGCCGCATCCCGCAGGAATCGCTGGCGACGCTGCCCTCCGGCTATGAGCTGTTCCCTCACCCGCTGGTGACCTGGCTGCTCGATGTTTCCGGCCACGTCCTGCATGATGATCTGTTCGACGGTGCAACCTGGCGGCGCTATCGCTGGTCGATCTTCGATCCTGCGGTGGAAGCGCGCATCCGCGCCGCGCGCGGTGCCGATGCCGAAGCCTATTACACTGCGCTCGGTCGCTACTTCGACTACCGCCTGGAGCGCGCTCGGCGCTTCCTCTGGGCGCTCTCGACGCCAGAGCCACCGACGCAGATCCGTTACGTGCTCTTCGGTGGCGATTGCGATCTGACGCCGGCGCGGCTGCTGCTGGAGAACATCGATGGCACGCCGGTGGCGCGACTTTATCCGGACCAGATCCGCACTCGCGTCCCGGGGGTCTCGTACCGCGATCTGATGCTCGAACCCGGAGATGGCAGCGTGACGAAACCTTCCCTGCTTGCGCGTGAAACGCTCGATCCGTCCGCGCCGCAGACCGAGGACAGCTTCATCCCGATTGCGTACTGGTTCTTTCTCTGCGAGCACCACGACAGACTCACCGGCAACGTCAACTTCCAGGACAACCTGCTCAACGTTCTGCTCACGCGCAGCTTGCCGTGGGAAATGGAGGCGCCGGGTTCGGGCGATCGTGCCCAGCGCTGAGGGCGCGCGAGGGAGGCCCGGGCCAACGCCGCGCGGCCCGGGTCAGCGGACCGACGGCGGACGCGTGAACGCCATCTCGAAGACGACCCTGGGCGGCGGAATGCCTGCGCGCTCGCGCGCGCTCGCCGCGCGCTCGCGCAGCCGCTGCCCGCACAGCGGATGGGTAGCGAACTTCTCGCCCAGCCGTATCACGGCGAGGAGCGCCGCGCTGTCCGGGGCCCGGCCGCCCGCCGCGACCGCCGTGCGCGCGCCGTCGAACCACAGCGGGAACAGCGGATCGACCGGCATGGCGAGCGCAGGCCCGCCGAGCGCTGTCTCGATGCCGGCGGCCTCGAGCATGGTCTTGCCATAGCGCCTGGCAACGTAGCCGCGATAGGCGTCGTTGACGCTCACCGCTTCGCCCACTGCACCGCGGGCGAGGCAGACGTCGGCCACCTTCGGCGCTAACGATTCCACGAGCAAGGCCGGTGCGAGCGCAAACGCGTTGGCGGCACTACAGTCGTCGCCCATGGCAGCCAGACGCGCGGCTGTTTCAGCCGCCGCGGCAAGGTGACCCTCCTTGAGGTCGATATTCGCAAGCGCGACGCGAGAGGGCCAGTACATCGATATCGCCTCGAGATGGAAGATGCTGCCGATTCGCGCGCAGGCGGCGATGGCCGCCACGGCGCCCGCATAAAACGCCCGTGCGCGCTGAAAGTCACGTCGCCCACGCCGCTCGAGTTCCCCCAACAGATAGTAGAGGCCGGGTAGAAAAAACGGCCCAATTCTGCCGTTCTCAAGCAGCGTCGTGGAGGCGGCGAAGCGCGGAGCAGTTTTGGCGGGATCGAGCGCGTCCACGCCATGACTTCGCACCACCGCGGCGCACAGAAGTTCGGCCACGCGCTGAGCGTCGGCAAACTGGCCCGTGTTGACGAGATCGCGCAGGTAGCGATAGGCATACCCTTGCCAAACCGAGAGGTCGGTATCCGTCGCACCCAGTCGGGACTCGAGAAATTGAAAGTACGGGCCGCGCTGCGCCGCATAATCGAGGTTGATGTCGATCGGGCGCCGCGATGCCCAGAGGAAGAGGCGTTCGTTCAACGCCAGAACGCGCACGTGCGGAAAGCCGGCTGCACGGGCGGCATCCTCGAACGCCTGCGGCGAGAGCAGGAAACCGTGGAATCCGGGCGCGAGCGCCGCGAGCAGAGTCGTCGACCGGTTTTCCGGAGCAATGAACGCGGCGTTGGGAGTGGTCAGGATCAACACGCCGTCGTCGGCTAACCAGCCTCCGAGCAACGCCAGGAACGCCCGCGGGTCGGGGACATGCTCGATGACCTCCGATGCATAGACGACGTCGAAGCGGCGACCGCGCAGCGGCGCGCAGCGCTCGAGGAGCTCCGAGTAGATCGTGACGCCAAGCTTCTGCGCGCCGATTGCGCCGTAGTCCGCCAACTCGACGCCACAGGCTTCGCCGCGGTCCATGCGCGTCCAGAAATCAAGCGCGAATCCGAATCCGCATCCGACATCGAGCAGCGAACCGCAAGTGGCGGCAGCGAGGATCGGCCAGATCGTCTCCCACACCCCGCCACCCACTTCAACATAGAAGCGCCAAAAGTCGTCGCGTTGCTGACCCAGATCACTGAAGTCGCGTATTCCCGGAGGCTCGTAGAAGGCGCTGCTGCAGGTTGTGCAACGCAGGAGCGTGAGTATGAGCTGCGGATCGGCCAGCGACGGAACTTCCAGCACCACCGGATGCATCGCCTCCGTGCCGCAGACGCTGCAGCGCCGTTGCTGACCTGCGCCGCCGGGGATGAAGGTCACGCCATCGACATCGATGGCGGGAGGGGGAGGCGAGGAAGCAAGGGTCGGCATGGGCGCCAATCAAATCAGGTGCCGCGGCTCGCTGCCGGCGCCTCGTCGGAGGCATCCCCGCTGGGCAGCGTGGGCGCGACGGCGTCGCCTATCAGGTTCGCGACGATCGTTCGCAGTTGCCGTGGAAGGAGCACCTCGGCCATCCCCGCGTTGAGCAGCTGGATGACGAACAGTTGGCCCCAATTCGCCACGCACGGCGCCCATTCCGATTCGCTCGGCGCCGACGTTGTCGCCCATTGCAGATAATCGCGCACCATGTCGTGGGCCTCGACTCGCGCATCTGAGGACTCCGCGATGGTGTTCGCGCCGTGCAGGCGATAGCGATAGGTTCGCGTCCGAACGTAGCGCGGCTCGGCAAAGCGGAGCGCGCGCAGGCCGAAGTCCCAGTCGTGGTTGTAGCGAAAGTCGCGAAAGCCGCCGAGCCGGTCGAATAACTCGCGCGAGAAGAACAGGTTTCCGCTCGAAATCGCCACGTTGGCTTCCAACAGGGCGAAGCCAAAGCTGAGCTTGAGCGGAATCGTGCCTTGCACGATGAGCGTGCTGAGAGTGCGCGCGTCGCGCAGCGGGTCCGCTGCCCGATCGTCGGCGGTGATGACATCGACATCGGAAAAGCCCCATGCGAAGCCTTGGGCGGCGATGGCGTCAACCATCATCTGCAGCCGATCCGGAGTAAACGCGTCGTCTGAGTTGAGCACGTTCACGTACGGGGCATCGGATTGTGTCACGCCTTCGTTGATGGTCGCGGCCGCTCCTCGGTTCGGGCGCGACACGAAGCGTGACGGGAAAGGTGAATGCTTGAGCGCGCGCTGCACCGCGTCGGCCGAATCGTCGCTCGATCCGTCGTCGATGACGACAAGCTCGACGTGGCGATAGGTCTGCGCGAAGACCGAGGCGAGCGCGCGCTCGACGAATGCGGCATGGTTATAGCAGGGCATGACCACTGCGACCTTGGGGGAGCCACCGTTACGAGTCGTCCCGCGCGTTGTGCGCCACTCGCGATAGCGAACTTGCGTGCTTCCGACTCGGCGCCTGTCGTCCACGCTGGCAAGCCGACCTACGACGAGTCCCAGATTGTGCCGGTAGCTCGAGATGACCCAGCCCGTCAACTCCAGGGCACGCAAAATGAGCGAGTGCGCCTCGGCGTCTTCGCCCAGTTCGTAACAGACAACCCCCAGCATGTGCAGTGCATCGGGGTCGTTCGGCGCAAGCGCAAGCGCCTTGCGGTAGAGCTCGCCCGCATGCTGGAAATTGCGTACCCGCTGCGCTGCCAGCGCCGCCTCCATCAGCGGTTTCGCGGCCGCTCGGGCGTCTGGCTCCAGCAACCGACCACAGCATTCCTTGTACCTGCGTCCGCTGCCGCAGGTGCAGGGATCGTTGCGCGCGGGAACGCCGGGGCGGACAGGCGGCGTGGTCATTGACGCCGACGCAAAACAGGGAGGATGGTAGTAATGACCCTTGCCATGGCACGTCAGGCATGCAGCGGGGCGATCTCGAGCAGGCAACGACGCATCTGCTCCGCGGTGTCGCGCTGATTATAATGGCGACGCACATCCTCCCCCGCGTGGGCCGCAATCGTGGCGCGCAGTTCCGGAAACCGGACCATGCGATCGAGCGCGCCTGCCCAGGCGGCGACCGTATTCTCGACCAGGAGGCCGGTGACCCCGTCATCGACGTAGTCGACGTAGGGTGCGACCGCGCTGTAGACCCCCGCCACGCCGAACGCCCCATACTCGCGGTACTTGACCTGGGTCTTGAAGCCTTCGAACGGACTGCCGATCAGGGGCGCGATGCCGACATCCCAGCGGCGAGCGAGCGCGTGGGCGGTATAAGCATCGTAGTCGTGAATATGCGGATGCACCCGCACATTGTCTGCGTTTGCCACCGCGTCCGGCACCCAGCCTACGAACTCGAAGTACACGCGATCGGGGTGTGCTTCGCGCATTGCTGCGATCACCCCCACGAGCAGGTCGGTGACGGGGGTGCGGCGGGTCGTTGGATAGCCGATGCGCAGCTCACCCTTCGGGCGCGAATCGGGCCACACGCCGGCGGCGGACGTGGCAATCCGGTCGAGATCGACGCCGGGCACGATGTACTCGACGCGCGCCGTCGGATGGCGGCGCGCGATATAGTCCCCGAGCCGTTTCGACATCACCAGCACGACACCCGCGTCAGCAACGAATCCGTCGAGCGTCTCGATTACGGCAGAGTTGGTAAAGTATGGTGAGAGATAGCCGTCAACCGAGGCATCGAGTTCCCAGAAATTATCGTCCAGAAAGTAGCCGTAGCGCAGACCGCGCTCGTGGAGATAACCGGGCAACCAGCGGAATCCCGGGTCACAAAGGCGTGACACGATGATTGCATCGCGGTTTACGTCTGCGCCGAAAAGCCGGTCCGCAATGCGGACTTCGACATCGCCGAAGCCCTGGGTCAGGATGCGCGCCAGGATCCACGTCGTGGCGATGTCACCATCGGCGATCAGCAGGGGTGCAATCAGTAGCTCCTTGACGAGGCCAAGCTCTCGAAGCGCGTGTATTCGCCAAGAAACGCCAGCCGGATGGTGCCAATTGGCCCGTTGCGCTGCTTGCCGATGATGATTTCGGCGACGCCCTTGTCCTGCGTGTCCTCGTTGTACACCTCGTCGCGATAGATGAAGAGGATGACATCCGCGTCCTGCTCGATCGCGCCCGAGTTGTGATTGACGATGCCGTCGGCGAGCCACGATGCAGGCCCCGGAACCGTGAGATCGAACACTTCCGCCTCGCCATCGGAGACGAGACCGACCACACGATCCCAGAACACTTCTGACCGGGCCAGGTCACCCAGCTCCGGGGCATCGAGCAGCGTAGCGTACTCCGACAGCAGCGTGCGGGACGGCGCAAAGCTGAAGTGCGAGGAACCTCCGTAGGCAGTACCGCGGCGAGCCGCCACGGCACGCTGACTGATGCCTTTCCTGCGCATGATGGACTTTACTTGTTGGAATGCTTCGATCGGCATCGTATCAACGTTGGTGTTGGGCGTCATTGCATCCAGTGCGGCGCGCAGCGCCAGCGCGGGTCCCACGCGTGGGCCGAACGCTCGCACGGTATCGAGAAACCGAAGCTGCTGCGACGAACCTGAAATATCGACCGAGTACACGGGTCGATAGCCCTTTTGCACGACCGTGCGAACGCGTGCGACGATACCAAGACGCAGAAGCAGCGCGGAGACATCCGAGCAAAGACCGGGACTTGAAGTACTGAAGTAGATGCGACCGGCGCCTTTGCTGCCGGCGCGGCGCAGTGAAATCGAGCCGTCGGTCGCCCACAAGTGCCGCAGCAGTAGCGCGGTCTGGTCGTTCGAAAGCCGGAACACGTCACGCGGCAAGCGCTTTTCGTGCGACCGCTGGTTGAAGATCCCCAGCTCACGAAGCCATCGGTTGACCCCTTGGGGAGCCCAACGATTGCGATTCCCGCTGATCAGCAACTGATGCCAAAGCCCGCGCCCGCGGTAGCGCCGAACCTTTGCGCCGAACGCTTCTGCCGCCTCGCGGACAGCGCGGCTGTTGTCGTCCGAAGCGGTGGTGTAACGCAACGGCTGGTGGTTCAGATAGCTGCCGTCCCCGACAAGCTGGCCCAACAACACGACATGGTGCTCAGGCCAGACGACCGGCACGCGCGGCGGCGGCAACTCGCGCGCCAGCGCGATCCGATCGCCGATGCATAGCGCATCCGACCTTGTCCAGCCGCCACCTGCATAAAGTCGATGGCCTGCCGTAACCCGGATTGCGCGCCCGCTAGCGAGCACGATGCGTAAGACTGGCCGCACCCCCACTGGCCATACGCGGTCACTTCTCGCCGCGACGATCTTTCGCTCCGCAGACATCGCCCACACCTCGGGCGTCGTGCCCACGAGTTCGCGTATTGGAACACGTCGTCCGTCGACGAGGAGCACTGGCGTATCGCCGGTTACGCACTCGCGCAAATCCGACATGATCGGTCGCTTATTGGGCCGTTGCTCGAGACTACGGTTGAGCTGCGAGAGCGCCATGACTGGAACCTTGAGCTCCTTCGCAAGCGCCTTGAGCGAGCGCGATATTTCCGAGATCTCCGTTGCCCGGTTCTCGCCTTGGGCGACCGCCTGCATCAGCTGCAGGTAATCGATAACAATGGCGCCGAGCTTGCCGCCGTATTGGCGCGCCAGCCGGCGCGCGCGTGCGCGGAGCTCCAGCGCATTGAGCGCTGGTGTCTCATCGACGTGGATCGCCGCTTCGGAGAGCCTGCCGAGCGCGTCCGAGAGGCGCCCCCAGTCGTCGGGCAGGAGCTGTCCGGTGCGTACCTTGTGCTGATCGACCCGGCCCACGGATCCAATCAAGCGCATCGCGAGCTGCATCGAGCCCATTTCCATGCTGAAGATCGCGACCGGCAGCTTGGACGAAAGCGCGATGTGTTCGCCGATGTTCAAGGCCAACGCCGTGTTGTGCGTCACTACATAGTCATCAGTAACATACAAATTTGAAGGATGCGTCACCGAGATGCATTGAGTCTGCGTAATTCGGGTCGGTTCGATCGAGACGAAGTTGGGTCTCTTACGCCTTTGTGGGCCGTTGAGAGCGCGCGATTGCTTTTCTGAAAGAAGAAATAGTGATTTTGGCTCAGGATGATGTAGCGTGCAGACGTAGCTCGGGCGGCCGCGCCGGCGCTCTGCTTGGTAGGAGTAGCTTGGAATTTTCTCCCGAATCGAGCACCAAGCACCCAAGGACCGTGCCAGCAGCGTAACGTCCTCAGCGAGACGTCGGCTTGACGTTGCAAACCGAATGGTGCCCCAGCGCTCGATCCAACCGTCGGTGTCGAGCAAACCACGAAGCAGGTCGAGGCGAGCTTGACGCGAAGCGGTCAGATAGGGCGCCGGAACGAATTTTTCATAACTTCGCTTGCCCCAAAGCCCGAAGCTTTTTATCGCCGTAGTCAAGGGATTCGCACAGGTTCCTTGAGTACCCCTGCGTCGGCCGCGGTCTCGCTGCACAATGCGCCAGTCAATTCCACCGGCACTCTGCAGCACTAGGGCTGGCTCGATGCGCTCGGAGATTCGAGCTAGCATCGCATCAGCGGTGGTGCTGAACCTAGTGCAGTTACCGGTTAGTGAGCCATCACCGAGCAGCGCGCCAAGTAGCCAGGGATCAACTGGAAGCGGGCTCACATCGCCGAAATCTCCACTGACACAATCAATCCACAGACGACTCCGATAGCGCTTGCGCGCGAGCATCGCCGCAATTGTTTGCGTGCTCAGAATCTTAGGTGTGCCCCACGAGCGGTAATTCACGCGCCAAAGATGTTCGCCGCAAGCCTCGGTGGAGCGACCGTCGGAGAATGTCACGCGGAATACTTGCCGCGAACCCTGGGGAAAGATTCCGCTGACGAAAGATGGTTGGCCATCGATGGATGCCAATGCTTCCCCGAGTACGAGTTCATGCATTTGCTTCCAACCACCAAGCGTTTTTACGCGCACGTCGAGCGGTTGCGCCTTGCCCATGCTCGGCCTGCCTGCGATGACGATGAGGTCGCCCTCCTGCAGGCCGGAGGTCATGCGATCGAGGTCGGTAAATCCCGTTGGCACGCCGGTGACGTCGCTGGGGTTGTCGCGGTGAAACAAGAGTTCGATGCGCTCCACCGCCTGGGTCAGCAGCGGCCGCAGCTCCTGGAAGCCCTGCTGCCCGCGCGCGCCGTGTTCGGCGATCTCGAATACCTTGGTCTCGGCCTGGTCGAGAACTTCGCGCACGCTGCGGCCCATGGGGTTGTAGGCGGCATCGGCAATTTCCCCGCCAGCCGCCGCAAGGCGGCGCAGGATCGCCCTTTCCCGCACAATCTCGGCGTAGCGCCGGATATTGGCCGCGGTGGGAACGTTTTCAACGAGCGCCCCGAGGTACGCCATCCCGCCGATGTAGTCGAGCTTCTTGAGCGAGGCGAGGGTTTCCGCGACCGTCACCACGTCGGCCGGTTTGTTGTCGGCGATCAGGTGCATGATCGCGTCGAACACTGCGCGGTGGGCGTCGCTATAGAAATCGTCGCCGCCGAGGATGTCGCCGATCCGGTCCGCGGCGGCGTTTTCCAGCAGCAATCCGCCCAATACCGATTGCTCCGCCTCCGGCGAATGAGGGGGTAGCTTGAGCGCTTCGAGCTGGGAGTCGTTGGGCATCGGCGGCGGCGTGCAAGCAACGCCGCAATTTTATCAGGTCACCGCTACCGGGCGCGCTCGCCGAGGCGCCCTGGAGTTTCCTGCTCGAACCTCAGGCCGGAACGTTGGTCGTGTCCCCGATCACCGTGACAGCGATTTGGGCTACGACGTCGGTCTGCAGCGCAATAGTCAACGGAAATTCGCCGGTGTGCTTGAGCGGCCCGGCGGGCATGCGGATCATCGCCTTCTCGACCGTGTGGCCTTTGGCCTGGAGCGCCTCGACAATGTCGACGTTGGTCACCGAGCCGAACAGGCGACCGTCAACGCCCGCCTTCTGCGTGATCTGGATCGCGACGCCGTTGAGGTTGGCCGCCACCTCCTGCGCCCGCGTCAGTTTGTCGGCCGCGATCTTTTCCAATTCGGCGCGCTTCTCCTCGAGCAGCACCAGGTTCTCCGGCGTGGCGCGCTTAGCCTTGCCCTGGGGGATCAAGTAGTTGCGTGCAAAGCCGGGCTTGACCTTGACGACCTCGCCCAGGTCACCCACGTTGAGTACCTTTTCGAGCAAAATGACTTGCATCTCGGCCCTCGCGGTCAGTGCAGATCGGTATAAGGCAGCAGCGCCAGAAAGCGGGCACGCTTGATCGCGGTCGACAGCTGGCGCTGATAGCGCGCCTTGGTGCCGGTGATCCGGGCCGGCATGATCTTGCCGTTCTCCTGAATGAAGTCCTTCAGGACATCGACGTCCTTGAAATCAATTTGCTTGACGCCTTCGGCGGTAAAGCGACAGAATTTCTTGCGCTTGAACAGGTTATTGCCGCGTTCACGGCGCTTGCCGTCCTTGCCTTTGCCTTTGGCGTTCCTGGAGTTCCTTCCCATCGGGCGGGGCATGTCAATTTCCTTCTAGTCGTTCGAATGCGTTAACGTGCAGCGCGACGCTGACGCCGGTCCGGTAGCGACGGGCCAGGAAGCCGCGGCAGCGAAGCTGTTCTCCCACCGCGATGGAGGCAAGCTCCTTGGCGATGGGTCCGAGGGCGACGGCCGCGAGCTCGCAGGCCACGCGCCGTTCGCCGTTGGCCTCGATCTGCATTGATTCGTGCGCCAGCTCAAAGTCGAGCGCCGCGACACCGGCCGGAGTGAAACGCAGGTCGTCGCGGGCGGCGAGCCGCGCGTCAAGGGTGACGTCATTGACCGGCACCGTGACGTGGCCGCGCTCAATCGGCCACGTGTGCCGAGGTTGCCGGCGCCGCGCCTGCCGCGGCGGCGGCCGGCGGCGCACCCACACCGGGTGCACCCCCACCCTGGGGCGGAAGCGCCCGCGCCTTCTCTTCCTTCATCATCGGCGACGGGGTAACGACGGCCTCGCGCATCGCCACGATCAGATGGCGCAGTACGGCGTCGTTGAACTTGAACGCGTGCTCGAGCTCGTTAAGGGTGTCGCTGCCGCACTCGATGTTCATGAGCACGTAGTGCGCCTTGTGCACCTTGGCGATTGGGTAGGCAAGCTGACGCCGCCCCCAGTCCTCGAGGCGGTGAATGCGCCCGCCCTGGGCGGCAACCATCGTGCGATAGCGCTCGACCATCGCGGGCACCTGCTCGCTCTGGTCCGGATGCACGATAAAGACAACTTCGTAGTGCCGCATGCAGATTGCTCCTTATGGACGTGGTTTACGCAACCTCGCACAAAGCGAGCGTTGCAGCGGCCTCCCCGGTCTGCGATAGGTGAGGCAAGGTAACTAAGCATTATGCAACAAATTTCAAACCGGATCAATGGGCTAGAGAATCCGGGTAGTGTTCTAAACGAGCCAAGGGAATCCGCGTCAGGCTGGCGCAGCTAAAGCAAGTTACTGGGCTTTAGTCAAATCAAATTAGGACACTACCGAGAATCCGCGCGGCGCGGCGCCCAAAGCGCGCTCGGTGGCAGCGCAGCGTTTGAAAGCGCGCGGTCCCGCTCGGCTTTGGGCATCGCCGCCAGCGCCTTGACCCGGGCATAGAAAGTCGGCAAGTCGCCGCCTACGGCGACGAGCAAGGCCTGGAACTGCGGCACTTTCTGGGTGTAGAGGCCGACCGCGGCGATGCTGGCGTTGTTAGGTCCCTGCGCAAACCAGGAGTCGTACGCGGCCGACCCACCCCATGTTCGCCTGAGCCGCGCGTAATCCGCGCGCATCGCCTCGAACACTGCCGCCTTGGCCGCCAGCTTGGTCGCGTCATCGGCATCGCTGCCGTAGAGCGTAACGAGTTTCACCCGCGTGCGCTCAATGAGTGCCTCAAAATCTTCGCGATAACGCTGGCTGATCGCGAACTGACGGTCTAGCTCGGGATCGTGCTGCGTGACAAGCCAGCGCCGGACGCCCTCCTCCTCAACCGTGACGGCGAATGATTCGTTGAAGACCGTGTCGTCCTGGGCGTAGACCACCTGGTGCGCAAGCTCATGGAAAATCAGGCGCGCGATCTCATAATCCGGATAGCGCAGAAAGGTCGACGGCATGGGGTCGTCGAAATAACCGAGCGTCGAGTAGGCGGGGACTCCGCCGATGTGCACGTCATCGCCGGCCGCCGCCAGCCGGGCTGCTTCGTGGTATGCGTCCGCTTCGGCAAAATAGCCGCGATAGTTGACGCAGCCGGCGACCGGAAAGCACCACTGCTGTGGCTTGAGCGACAGCGCTGGCGTGGCGAACACGTTCCACAGCACGTAGCGCCGGTTAAGGTCGCTGTAACGCCTGTAGCTGTCGTTATCGGGCAACCCCAGTTCGCGGCTGGCGTACTCGCGGATGGCGAGCACGCGCTCGAGCTTGTGCTTGACGTTAGGGTCCTGTGCCGTGTCGAGCACTTCGGGAATCGGCTGCGCGCGACGCAGCAGATCGAGCTGCCCCGAAATTCCCTGCCAGTAAAACTCGGCGCTCGAGCAACTGCCCAGCAGGACGGCGCAGAACGGCAGCAACAGGAGGCGGATCATGCAGGCTGCAGCGTCGGCAGCCATCGGGCCAGCCGGCGCACCCCTTCTTCGAGCAGCGGCCTTGCAATGGTGTACGCCATGCGCACGTGGGCCTCGGGCCGATGCCGCCCGAAATCGACCCCCGGCGTGAAAGCGACGCCGGTGGCGTGCAACGCCTCGAGCGCGAAGCGCTCGCTGTCCATGCCGAAGCGGGAGCAATCCGCATAGACGAAGAATCCTCCGCTTGGGGTGACCGGAATGGCGAAGCCCAGATCGCGCAGTGCCGGCACCAGGAAGTCCCTCCGCGTCCGGAACTCAGCTCGCCGCGCCTCGAGGATGGCCAGGGTTTCGGGGCTGAAGCAAGCCAGCGCCGCGTGCTGCGCCGGCGTCGAGGGCGAGATGTACAGGTTCTGCGCCAGCTTTTCGATGTCGCGCACATGGCGCTCGGGTGCGACCAGCCAGCCCAGGCGCCAGCCGGTCATGTTGAAGTACTTGGAGAAGCTGCTGATGACGAAGAGTTCTTCGGGTAGGGCGAGCGCGGTCTTGGGCTGTCCGTCATAGGAAAGGCCGAGATAGATCTCGTCGACGATCAACGCCCCGTCCAGCGCTGCGACGCTTTGCGCGATGCGCTCCATCTGCTCCCATGGCACGGTCGTTCCGGTCGGGTTCGACGGTGATGCAATCAATGCGCCCCGCGTGCGCGGCGTCCAGTGCGCGGCGATGAGGCTCGCGCTCAGCTGGTAGCTTGATTCAGGCCCGACCGGGATACCGACCGCTTCGCCTTCGAGCGTGCGCACGAAGTGGCGGTTGCAGGGATAGCCCGGATCGGCAAGCAGAATCTGCTCGTCGCGATTGACGAGCAACGCCAGCGTCAGCAGCAGTGCGGCGGAGGACCCCGCGGTGACGACGATGCGCTCCGGAGCAACCGTCACGCCGTAGTGCTCGGCGTAGTACGCCCCGATCGCCCGCCGCAGTTGAGGCAGCCCGAGCGCCGAGGTGTAGTAGATAGCGCCGCCGGCAATCGCCGCCTGCGCTGCCGCCAGCACCGGTTCCGGCGTCGGAAAATCGGGCTCGCCGATCTCCAGGTGGATGATGCTGCGGCCGGCAGCTTCGAGCGCGCGCGCCGCGGTCTGCACCTCCATGACGTGGAAGGGTGCGATGTCGTGCACGCGCGCGGCGATCCGACTGCGGGCGTCCATCAAGGTCTGATTCTCGGCGAGGCAAAAAGTGCTATGGTAACCGCATCGGGTTGCCGGAGTGCCGCACGTGTCCTTGCCGCTGTCCCTGCTGCTGCTCGCCATCGCCGTGGCGGCGCACGCCGAGGTCTACAAGTGCAGCGGCGACAAGGGTGGAGTGATCTACCAGGACGCCGAGTGCACGCCCGGCAAGGAACTGGGCAATGTCGATGTCGATCCGACGCACATGAACGTTATCCCGACCACGCCGCAGCCCGCGGGCAAAGGGGCGGCGGCCAAGCCGGTGCGGCTGCAAGCGATACCGGCCTCAGGTGGCGATGCCAAGCAACGGCGCCTTCTTACCACCGGCATGAGCGAAGCGGAAGTCATTCAAAAGGTAGGCCGCCCCGACGTCGAGGGCAAGGCAGGCGCCAAGGCGCTGCTGCGCTGGACCTACCTGCCGACCGCCGGCGATCCCGTTACGCAAACGACGCTGACTTTCGCCGGCGGCAAGGTGGCTTTCGTCGAGCGCAAGACGGTTCGCTAGGCCGGGCGACGTTCGTGCGGGCCGTGGTCCAGCGCGTGCGTCAGGCCCACGTCGATGTCGGCGCCTCGACGCTGGCCGCGATCGGACCCGGACTTCTGGTTCTCTGCGGCGTCAGCCCTGCCGATGGCGACACCGACTGCAGCTGGCTCGCGCGCAAGATTGCCCACTTGCGCATCTTCAACGACGACGCAGGCGTGATGAATCGCTCGCTCGTCGAGGTGGGCGCCGAAGTGCTCGCGGTGAGCCAGTTCACGCTCTACGCATC
The DNA here is from genome assembly GCA_035939595.1 of Casimicrobiaceae bacterium. Classification (GTDB taxonomy): domain Bacteria; phylum Pseudomonadota; class Gammaproteobacteria; order Burkholderiales; family Casimicrobiaceae; genus PALSA-1003. The sequence goes on along the minus strand of DASZFQ010000182.1, from coordinate 52,305 downwards.
GACCCGCAAAGGGGCGCGCCCCTCGTACAGCGCGGCCGCGCCTCCCGCGGTCGCGGCGCCGCGGTTCGCCGCCTTCGTCCGGGCACTCGAGCAGGAGCTGGCGAGGCCGGTGCCGACGGGACTTTTTGGCGCCGACATGCAAGTGTTCCTCATCAACGACGGGCCGGTGACGATTTGCCTCGACACGGCGCTGCGCGAGTGAGGCGGCCGCACCCCGCCGGTCCGCTGCGAGGCCTCAGTCGATCAGCGCCGAGGTAATCTCGAACCTGCCCGACAGCGTCCGGTGCACGGGGCACTTGTTGGCGATCTCGAGCAGGCGCTCGCGCTCCGCCGGCGCGAGCGCTCCGACCAGGCGGATGTCGCGGCGCATGCGGTAGACGCCGTCGGCTTCGCGGTGGCTGACCTCGGCCTCGACACCTTCAAGACCCCAGCCCTTGTGTCGCGCGTAGAGCATCAAGGTCAGGGCGGTGCAGCTTGCCAGCGCCGCGTCGAGCAGCTCGTGTGGATTGGGGCCGAGATCCTCCCCGCCCGAAGGCTTCGCTTCATCGCTGAGCGAGACATGCGGGCCAATGCGCACTTCGTGCGCAATCGAACCCACTTCGGCCCGGGCGGTGCCGACTACCCGCGAGGATTCGCCCATGCCTTGCCCTTCCCGTCGCCCGCGGCCGGAAGCGCGTCAGGCCTTGTCCAGGCTGTAGCGTCCTGGACCGAATCCGAGCAACAACAACATGCCGCCGAGGATCGTCAGGTTCTTCATGAAGTTGATCTGCTGGCCCTGCATCTGCTCGGGCGGCACGGCCCAGAAATTATGGAAAATCGGCGAGATCACGATGAGGAAGACGATGAACGCGAGTGCCGCCCAGCGGGTCTTCCAGCCGATGATGATGGCCAGGCCGCCACCGATCTCGATCAGAATGGCGAGCGCCGCAAGCACCTGCGCCATCGGCAGCCCCTTGCTTGCGATATAGCCCGCCGTCCCGTCGAAACCGGTCAGCTTTCCGTAGCCCGAAATGACGAACATCGCGGCGAGAAGGATGCGACCAACCAGAGCCAGCAAGTCTTTGTTCATTTGGTTGTCCTCTATAGATGATGGGATGGCACCGGATCGGTCGCATCATCCCTGCCTCGATGATAGCGCGGCGGTGCATCAACGCGCCATCCGCCACCAGGCAATCGTTGCGCCCCTGTGCCAGCGGTGGGCAAGGGGCGGCGGGAGGAGGCGCGCGGCCGATTCATAGCTTGTAAGCCTGCTTTGCCAGCGCGTACGCAAGTTGCGGCGCGAGCTCGAACGCCTCATCCTCCTCGATGCGGTGCTCGGCAATGAGTTGGGCCAGAAAGCGGCAGTCGATGCGGCGCGCCACGTCGTGCCGAGCCGGGATCGAAAGGAAGGCACGGGTGTCGTCGTTGAAGCCGACCGTGTTGTAGAACCCGGCCGTCTCGGTAGCCTGGGCGCGAAAGCGCAGCATGCCTTCGGGGCTGTCGTGGAACCACCACGGCGGACCGAGCTTCAGGATTGGATAGTGTCCGGCCAGTGGCGCAAGTTCGCGCGCATAGACGGTTTCGTCGAGGGTGAACAGGATCACGGTGAGGTCGCGCTCATTGCCGAAGCGGTCGAGCAGCGGTTTCAGTGCGCGCACGTAATCGGTACGGGTCGGGATGTCGGCGCCCTTATCGCGGCCGAAGCGCTCGAGTATTTGCGGATTGTGGTTGCGAAACGACCCCGGATGGATCTGCAGCACCAGCCCGTCTTCCAGGCTCATCTTGGCCATCTCGGTGAGCATCTGGCCGCGGAAGGTTTCGGCTTCGGCCGGGGTTGCGACGCCTTGAAGGGCCTTGGCGTAGAGCGCCGCGCATTGCGCTTCGCTCAGATCGCAGGTCAGCGCAGTCGGATGTCCGTGGTCGGTCGCGGTCGCGCCCATGGTCTTGAAGAATGCGCGCCGACTGCGATGCGCGGCGAGGTAGCCATGCCATGTGGCGGTGTCCTCGGAGGTCAGCTCGCCCAGGCTCGCCACGCGCGCGGCGAAGCCGTCGAACTCCGGGTCGACGACCGGGTCGGGGCGATAGGTCGTCACAACGCGGCCCTTCCAGTTCGAGGCGCGGATCTTGGCGTGCTGCGCCAGCGGATCGAGCGGCGACTCCGTGGTCGCGATGACTTCGATATTGAAACGCTCGAAGAGCGCCCGCGGGCGGAACTCCGGCTGGGCGAGCGCGGCGTTGATGCACTCGAAGATGCGGTCGGCGGATTGCGCGGTAAGCCGTTCGCGAATGCCGAATACCTCATGGAACGCATGATCGAGCCAGATGCGCGTGGGCGTGCCGCGAAACAGGTGATAGCGTGTGGCGAAGCTGTGCCAGATCTTGCGCGCATCGCGTTCGACCGGGCCGCCATCGCGGCGCGGTATGCCGAGGTCCTCGAGGCGAACGCCCTGGCTGTAGAGCATGCGGAAGACGTAATGATCCGGGGTGATGAACAGCGCGGCGGCGTTCGTGAACGGCTCGTTGTCGGCATACCACTGCGGATCGGTGTGCCCGTGGGGGCTGACGATGGGCAGATCCTTCACCGTGGCGTAGAGCGCGCTGGCAAGCGCGCGCTGCGACGGCTCGGGAGAGAACAGGCGGTCAGGATTGAGGTGCAGCGGAATCATTGGCGCATCCTTGGGCGAAGGGGACGGTCCAGCGCGCGGCGCGGGCGACCGTGCGCGCCGCGCCGTCGGCAAACAGGGCCGAAAGCCAGCCAGCAACCTTGCCGGCGAAGCGCGGATCGGCGGGCAGATCGGCACCGAAGACGGCGCCCAGGCCGAGGAATTCTTGTGCCAGCGCGGGCGGATTCCCGCGCTGCGCGGCGGCAAGGCGCGCGAACTCGCCAGCCATCGGATCGCTGACCGTGATCTCCTGTCCGGACTCGTCGCGCCCGCTGGCGTAACGAATCCAGCCGGCGACCGCGAGCGCGAGCAGGTCGATGCTGCGCCCGGAGCGCAGATTGTCGCGCACCGTGCCGAGCAGCCGCTGCGGCAGCTTCTGCGAGCCGTCCATCGCGATCTGCTGCGTGCGATGCGGCAGCGCCGGATTGCCGAATCGCTCCAGCAGGACGTTCTGGTATGCATCGAGGTCGACGCCGGGCGGCGGCTTTAGCGTCGGCGCGACTTCCTCGCGCATCAGCCGCCGCATGAGCAAGGCAAAATCCGTCTGCGCGGCCACCTGGTAGATGAACTCGTAACCGGCGAGGTAGCCCAGATAGGCCAGGGTCGAATGGCTGCCGTTGAGCAGCCGCAGCTTCATCGCTTCGAATGGTGCGACGTCAGCGACCATCTGCGCGCCGGCGCGGTCCCAGGCCGGCCGGCCGGCGACAAAGGCGTCCTCGATCGCCCATTGCCGGAATGGCTCGTGCACGACCGGTGCTGCGTCGTGCAATCCGAGCGTGGCATCGTTCTCGACCATGTCGGCGGCGGTCGTCGCCGGCACGATCCGGTCGACCATGGTCGACGGAAAGCTCACCTTGTCTTCGATCCAGCGCGCGAGCGTTGGGTCGCGCGCCGCGGCGAAAGAGAGCACCAGACCCCGCACGAGGGCGCCGTTGTGCGGCAGGTTGTCGCAACAAAGCACGGTGAAGGCCGGCACGCCAGCGCGTCTTCGGGCGTCGAGCGCGGCGACCACGAGCCCGATCGCGCTTTGCGGTCGCGCGGTGTCGGCCAGGTCATGCACGATGTCGGGGTGCGCAAAGTTGAGCTTGCCCGTGGCCGGATCGTGACAATAGCCTTTCTCGGTGATGGTGAGGGTGATGATCCGGGTCGACGGCGCGGCGAGCCGCGCCTGCACCGCGTCACGCTGATCTTGCAGGAACAGCACTTCGCGCACGCTGCCAATGATGCGCCGGCGCACACCCGAGGGGCTCTTCTCGACTGCGGTGTACAGACCGTCCTGCGGGGCGAGCCGGTCGCGCACCTCGGCCGAGCGCAGGCTCACGCCGCAGATGCCCCACGCGCCGCGTTCGAGCGCCAGCGCGTCGTCGCTGTAGACGGCCGTCTGCGCCCGATGGAAGGCACCGATCCCCAGGTGGACAATCCCGATACCGACTAAGCGCGGGTCCCACGCCGGCCTCGCCACCGCGGCCGGGGCCGCGGCAAGCGTGGCCAGGGATAGTCTGCTCATAGCGCCGGCTGCGGGTGCTCTTTGACACGCGAGACGAGCTGGGTCGGATTGACGAAGCGCAGCGCAATGAGCAGCCACACCAGGGTTACCAGCATGTACACCATCGCCATGGCGTCAACCGATTGCGGGGCACGCACGCCGGCGGCGAATACGGCGTAATAAAGAACGACGACCAGGGTCTGCGAATCGGGACCGGCGGTGAGGAAAGTCAGTTCGAACAACGCGATCGTGCGCACGAGGACCAAGAGCGAGGCGGCGAGAATGCCCGGTCCGAGCAACGGCACCAGGATGTGCCGGAAAATGCGGCCGGTGCCGGCGCCGAAGACCCGCGCCGCGGACTCAAGGTTGGGATCGATCTGCTCGATGAACGGCGTCATCACCAGGATGACGAAGGGCGCAGCGGGGATGAGATTGGCAAGGATCACGCCGTAGATGGTCCCCGCGAGTTGCCATTCGTAAAGGACCGTGGCCAGGGGGATGCCATAGGTGATCGGCGGTACCATCAGCGGCAGCAGGAAGAGCAGCATGAGCAAGCGCTTGCCAACGAAGTCGCGCCGCGCCAGGGTGTACGCGGCCGGCACTCCGATTAACAGCGCCAGGAAAACAACGGCAAAGACGATCTGCACCGTGACCCAGAGCACCGAGTCGAGCTGGAATTCCTTCCAGGCCGAGATGTACCACATCGTCGTCCAGCCTTCGGGCAGCCAGGTGCCCAGCCACCGCCTGGCAAACGAACTCGTCGCGACCGCGGCGATCATCAGGCCGATGTTGACCACGAACAGGGTCATCAGCCCCAGCAGCAGGCCCCGCCAGGCGCGGTCAAACCACGAATGCAGCGAAGCGCTCAACCTTTCCCCCCGCTAACCGGTCCGCGGTAGAAGGCGTTGCGCAGCCCCAGTACCGCGGCGACGATGGCGAGCTGCACGAAACCCATGACCATGGCGATGGCGGAGGCCAACGGGTAGTCGTACTGCTCGAACGCCGCCTCGTACGCGGCGATGGAGATCACGCGCGTGGGCCCGGCGGGAGAACCCAGCAGGACGGCAGATGGATACACCGAGAACGCCTGCACGAACGCCAGGCAGAAGCACATCGCGAGCCCGGGTGCGAGCAGCGGCAGGTAGATGTAGCGAAACTGGGACTTTGGGCCAGCCCCGAGCGTTGCCGCCGCGCGGGCGAGCACCGGGTCGATGCCGGTGACGTACGACAGAATGAGCAGGAATGCAAACGGAAATCCGGAAATGACCAGCGAGATCAACACGCCCCAGTAGTTGTGCGTCAGGTGAACGGGCGCCTCGTATAGGTGTAGCAGCTGCAGGAACTGCGACAGCCAGCCCTTCGGCCCGAAGTAGGTCAGCATGCCTTCGGCGATCAGGACGGTGCCCAGGGTAATCGGCACGACGAGAATTGTCGTCACCCAGCGTTGGTAGCGCGTCTTCACGCGCATGCGGTAGGCGATCGGCAGCGCCAAGCCGACGTTGATCAGCGTCGCCGGCAGCGCGAGCCGGAGCGTGGTCCAAATCGTTGGCCACTCGTTGTCGGTGGTGAAGAAGAAGCGGTAGTTCGCGAGCCACCCGCCCTCCTTGGGGTTGAACGAAAGCACCAGCCCGTGGAGGAAGGGATAGACGAAAAGCAGCAGCATGAATGCCGCCGCCGGCAGCACCAACAGCAACGTGCGGTCGAAACCGGCGCTGCGCGCCGCGGTGCTCGACGTCGTCATCGCCTCAGGCTCCGGCCTCAGGCCGCCGGGTAGACCAACGCCCGCTCGACGGGCACGTACACGTGCACCGTGTCGTCGCGCGCGGTGGTCACCGGCCCGCGCACCTGGAGCAAGGTCCCCGCCGCGGTGATCACTTCGAGCAGCGCGTCGCGGCCGCAATATTCGACGTTGCTCACCCGACCTACAAGCGTATTGACGCCATTCGGGCCCTCACCGACCGTGATCTCCTCGGGCCGGATCGCCACCGTGGCCCGGGTGCCGGCGAGCGGCTGCCGGCGCACGCCGGTGAGCGCGATGTCCTGCCCCTTGACCTCGACCCGGTCGCCGCTTTCGCGCACGACGTCGAGCTCGAGCACATTGCGGTAGCCCATGAAACGGGCGACGTGCAGATTGGCCGGTTGCGCATACACCTCGGTCGGGGTCCCGATCTGCTGCACCACACCGTCCTTCATCACCACGATGCGATCGGCCAACGACAATGCCTCGTCCTGATCGTGGGTCACGTACACCGTGGCGCGATCGAGCTCGCGGTGGATGCGCCGGATCTCCGCCCTGGTCTCGACCCGCAACTTGGCGTCGAGATTGGACAGCGGCTCGTCCATGAGGATCAGTGGCGGCTCGATGACGATCGCACGGGCGATGGCCACGCGCTGCTGTTGTCCGCCGGAGAGCTGTCCAGGCAGCTTATGCTCCTGGCCGGTGAGTTGCACGAGCTTGAGCGCATGCGCCACGCGCGGCGCGCTGTCCGCCGCCGAGACGCCGCGCATCCGCAAGCCGAAGCCGATGTTCTTGGCCACGCTCATGTGCGGAAACAGGGCATAGTTCTGGAACACCATGCCGAAGCCGCGCTTCTCGGGCGGCAAGGTGTCGATGCGCAGCGTATCGAGCCAGATGCTCCCGCTCGACAGCTGCATGAGCCCGGCGATGCAATTGAGTGCGGTCGACTTGCCGCAGCCCGATGGCCCGAGCAGGCAGATGAATTCACCGCGGCGCACGGTCAGGGTCAGGGCGTCGAGCGCGTTGAACGCTTTGCCGCCGGCGGCGGCGAAGCGGCGCGTCACGCGGTCAAGCTTCAGTTCGTTGAAATCGTGTTTCATCGCCTACCCGCCATGGCTTCCCCCGTGTCAGCCGCGGCGCGGCCGCAGCGCGACGCAGCCCAGCGCAGGAGCATCCGTTCCCGCGCCGGGCGCGGCGGGTCACTTCGTCTTCTGCGCGCCCACCTGCTGGTCCCAGATGCGGAATGCGTCGACCTGCGCCTTGGGCACCAGCGACTGGGTGTGCGGAAACTGCGCGATCCAACCCTCGTATTCCGGGCGTCCGAATTCCTTGATCGCGTCCTGGCTTTCCTTCGGCGCCATCGCCAGGGTCACGCCCTTGACCGCTGGGCCGGGATAGAAATAGCCCTTGTCATAGGTATATGCCTGCGCTTCCGGCGTGAGCAGATAGGCCATCAGGTCGAGCACCACGGCGATTTTCTCCGGCGCGACCCCCTTCGGGATCACCATATAGTGCGCGTCGTTGACCCAGGTCATGTTCTTGAACGGCGCCACCTTATCGCTCTTGGGCACGATGCCGAGCACGCGCGGATTGATGTCCCAGCCGGTCATGGTGATGGTCATGTCGCGCGAGCCCTCGCCCAGCTCCTTCATGACCGCACCCGTCCCGGTCGGGTAGTACTCGATGCAGGAATCGAGCTCCTTGAGGTAGGCCCAGGTCTTGGCCCATCCGTTGACCGGGTCCTTCGGGTCCTTATCGCCCAGGAGGTAGGGCAGGCCCATGATGAAGGTCCGGCCGGGCCCGGAGTTAGCCGGTCGCGCGTAGATCAGACGGTTCGGGTGGGCCTTGCACCAGGCGAGCAACTCCTGCGGCGTGGTCGGCACCTGCTTGACCTGGTCCGGATTGTATTCGACCAGCGGGCCTGCCGGCATGAACACCACCGTGATGCCGTAATCCTGCGCCAGCTCCTGCATCTTCGCCGCCGCAGGCATATAGTTGCTCATCAGATTCGGAAACTTTGCCGCGTAGGCCGGAAGGAGCTTCACCAGCACGCCCTGCTCGATGCCCGCGGCGAGAAAGTCGGTGCCGGTCAGGACCAGGTCGATGTCGCTGCGGCCCGCGGACTGCATGGCCTTGAGCTTTCCGGGCAGTTCCGGCGCGGGGGCCTTGGTGAAGTTGATCTTGGACACCAGCTGGGGGTGTTTTTTCTGGTAGGCCTCGATGGCGTCCTGGGTGAGCGCCAGGTTGCCGGCGACATCGACGATGTTGATCGTCACCGGGCTCGTCGGCAGGGCAGGCACCTGGGCGCCGACCGGCCCGCAGCCGAGGCAGAGCGCCATGGCGCCGAGCATAGCTGCGGCGAAGTGCCCCGCGGCGCGGTGGGGCGCGCGGCGGGACCGATTGCATTTTTTGCTTGAACTCATGGGCTTCTCCTAAAGGTGGCTGCCGCTTGGGAGCGGGCGCTGACCCGCGGCGGTGCCGTTGTGTCGCAGCCGTCCGGGCGACGCTGCTTGAGGGCGAACATTCAGCTGCGGGCCCGGCGTCTGGCCGTCGCGGGCGCGCCCCGATGCCGCGACTCCGGTTCACGGTCTTCCAGGCCGCGTTGAAACTCGCGCACGACCCGGGCGATATGGCGGTGCATGGCGCTGCGTGCGGCATCCGGATCGTGCGCGGCGATTGCGTTCAGAATCGCCAGATGGTCGCGGATGGTTTTGCGCGCCAAGTCATGGGTGTGAAAGTGCTGCTGCAGCCGCCCCCACAGCTCGGCGCGTTGTTCCCACAATCCGGCGACGGCGAGCTCCAGTGAACCGTTGCCGGTCGCCTTGGCGATGCCCAGGTGGAATGCCCGGTCGCTTGCCTCGCGCACCGCGAAGTCCTCGACGTTCGCCGCCATTCGCGCTACGCATTGCCGCAGGTATTCGAGGTCTGATGGCTCTGCCTGTGCCGCGGCCACTGCCGCGATCTCCCCTTCGATAAGCTTGCGCGCCTGCAACAGCTCGAAGGGCCCCGGACCGGCATCCTTCGCCACCGTCGGCTCGGTCGCCGGCGCGGTCACGAAAATGCCGCTGCCCACGCGCACCTCGACCAGGCCGCCCATCTCCAGCGAGATGATCGCCTCGCGCACCGACGCCCGGCTCACGCCGAGCGAGGTCGCCAGCTCGCGTTCGGCCGGCAGGCGCGCGCCCGCCCGGTATTCGCCATTGGCAATGAGCTGTGCGATCTGGTCGGCAATCTGTCGGTAAAGCCGCCGTGGCTCGACCGCCTGCAGGGGCAAGGTGGACTCCTCCGTCGCCGGACTTTATGGTTGTGGTCCGTGGCTGCCGCTGCGGTCCGGCGCGGCAGTCCATCGCTGCCGCATCTTACCATCGCGCGGCGTGTGGTCAAGTGGCCTAGCCATCGGGCCAACAGACCAGTTACTCCGCTCGGTAGTGTCCCGAGCGGCCCCCGGATTTTTCCAGCAGCCGGACGTTGTCGATGCGCATGCCGCGGTCGACGGCCTTGCACATGTCGTAAATCGTGAGCAGGCCGATCGCCGCCGCGGTCAGCGCCTCCATCTCGACGCCGGTACGATCGCGCGTCTCGGCGACGACTTCGATGGCCACCGCACTGTCCTTTTCGTCGAGCACGAATTCGACCGCGAGGCGCGTCAGCGGCAGCGGATGCGCCAGGGGAATGAGTTCGGCGGTGCGTTTGGCCGCCTGGATGGCGGCGATGCGCGCGGCCCCCAGCACGTCTCCCTTGCGCGCCGATCCGTCGCGGACGAGGGCGAGGGTCTCGGGGCGCATGGCGATGCGGCCGCCGGCGCGCGCCACGCGGTGGGTCACGGGCTTGCTGGCGACATCGACCATGTGCGCCTGCCCTGCCGCGTCAAAATGGGTAAAATGTGCACCCTGTCCGGCCATCGCCCGTGCCCATTGGTTGTCGCCGTGCACCCGAAACTTAACCCCTGCCGCGGCCATCATAGCACCATGTTTTCGTCGCTCCCCACCCACCGCGAGGCGGGGCGCGTGCACGCCGCGGTCGTGACCTGGATTGCCGCCTCGCTTGCGCTGGCGCCCCTTGCTTCGGCACAGCAGGTGCAGCCTGATCCAGGCGCTCCGTCGCAGGTCCCCCTCTTCGGTGTCGAGGAACACAAGCCCGGGGAAAGCACCCCGGCGCAGAAAGCGCTGCTAGATCTGGGGTCACAGGTCCCCCACTTTGGTGCCCAGGAGCACAAGCTCGGGGAAAGCACCCCGGCGCAGCTGGCGCTGCCTGATCTGGGCGATCCGTCACAGGCCTACCTCTCCGCAGCTCAGGAGCGCAAGCTCGGCGAGAGCATCGTGCGGCAGATTCGCAGCAGCGGCGCCTATCTCAACGACCCGGAAGTCAATGGCTACTTGAACGAGCTCGGCAACCGGCTGGTCACCGCGATTCCGGGCGCGCCGTTCGATTTCGAGTTCTTCGGCGTCGCTGACCCGTCGATCAATGCCTTCGCGCTGCCGGGGGGGTTCATCGGCGTCAACTCCGGGCTCATCCTGCTCACGCAGACCGAATCCGAGCTCGCCTCGGTGCTGGGCCATGAAATCACCCACGTCACGCAGCATCACATCGCCCGCAGCATCGGCAACCAGCGCGATGCGATGCTGACTACGCTTGCCGCACTGGCTGCGGCCGTGCTCGCGTCCCGGTCGCACTCCTCGTCGGGCGGTCAAATGACGGAGGCTGCGATAGCCTCGGCGCAGGGCCTCGCCATCCAGAACCAGATCGACTTCACGCGCCAGAACGAGGAAGAGGCGGACCGTCTCGGCTTCGGGCGCGCCTATGCGGCGGGTTTCGATCCCAATGCCATGGCCACCTTCTTCGAGCGCCTGCAGCGTGCCTCGTTATGGTTTGAAGGCAACTCGCCGTCGTATTTTCACGACCATCCGGAAACTTACCAGCGGATCGCGGAGTCGCAGGCCCGCGCCTTCACCAAGCCGTTCCGGCAGGTTCCCGATTCGCTCGACTTTCAAATGGTGCGGGCGCTGCTCAAGAGCTATGAGGGAACCCCGGACGACGCCGTTTATTTCTTCCGCGACGCGATTGCCGAACGCAAGTTCAACAACGAGGTCGCGGCGCATTACGGACTGGTCGCGTCGTTGCTGCGCAAGGAGGATTTCAAGGCCGCGCAGAAGGAACTCGCCGCATTGGAAAAGTTCGCGCCGCCGCATCCGATGATCGAGGGGATGGCCGGGCAGGTGCTCGTGCAGTCGGGCCAGCTCAAGGCCGCGATCGCGCGCTACCAGGCGGCGCTGATCCGTTATCCGCGCCAAATGCAGCTGATCTACGACTATCCGGACGCGCTACTCAAGAACAAGCAGGCGGAGAAGGCCGCCGCATTCCTGGCCGAGCAGCTGCAGCGCTTCCCGAATGACGGTCCGCTGCACCAGATTGCCGCCCGTTGCTACGCCGAACTCGGCAAGCACCTGCTGGAGCATCAGCATCAAGCGGAGTTCTATGCCTGGCAGGGCAATCTCAAAGGCGCCATCGTGCAGCTCGAACTCGCGCTCAAGGCCGGCGACGGCGACTTCTACCAGATCTCGGTGGCCGAGAGCCGCCTGCGCGCGGTGCGCCAGGAGCTCGCAGACCAGGACAAGAGCATCGCCGGCTGACCCGCGCCACCTTGCGCGGGCAGCGATGCAATGGCCGTCAGGCGCTCTTCTGCGGTATGAACCGGAGTGCCACGCCGTTATTGCAGTAGCGCAATCCGGTCGGCGCCGGGCCGTCATCGAAGACGTGCCCATGATGTCCGGCACAGCGCACGCAATGGTATTCGGTGCGCGGAACGATCAGCTGGAAATCTTGCTTCGTGGTAAGGCTGCCGGGAATCAAGGTGAAGAAGCTCGGCCACCCGGTGCCGCTGTCGAATTTCATCTCCGAGCTAAAAAGGGGCAGCGCGCAGCCGGCGCAGACAAACACTCCGGCCCGCTTCTCCGCGTTGAGCGGGCTCGTGAACGGGCGCTCGGTGCCTTCCTGGCGCAGGACGTTGAACTGTGCTGGCGTCAGCAGCTGCTTCCACTCGGCGTCGGTTTTGCTGACCGGCTCCGTGGTCTTCGCCACGTCCGCGCCCGGAGCGAGCAGGCGCATCCAGTTTTGCTGGATGTCGCTGATCGATTTGCCGCCCGCCAAGGCCGCATAGCCTGGTTCGGCTAGGGTCCAGCCCAGGGGAATCGCCGACAGGGCAGTCAAGAATCGGCGTCGCTGCATCGACTTCTCCTCAGTTTGTCCTCGTAGCATGGTCGGCCTGGGGCCGCACTTGCTTACGACTCCGCCCGGGCCGGGTGCGAATCAGCGCCCCCGGGCGGGCCGAGTAGCCGCTGTGTTAGCTCAAACCCATTATAAGTGGCTGGCGCGGCCGACGCGGCGCGAGGCGGATTAGCCCGGACGCTAGGAAAAAAAAGCGCCCAAGGTTGGGCGCTGGAGGACAGACCGAGTTCGGGATGACCGGTTAGGGTCGTCGGGGGGTAAACCCGGTCCGTAGGCCGCAATGCCCCTGCCCGGCGGAACGCGCAATCCGCACTGACAACGGCATTGATAAGAGCGGTAACGCACAAGCATTCATGAGCGGCGCCAGAGCGGCCGCTGCCGGCGCGCTCGCACCTTCGCAGCGGCTGCCGAACAGCGTCGCGGCACCAGCGATTGCGACCAGCGCCAGCCAAAGCACGACGCCGGCCAGCAGCGCCGCCGGCCAGCGCCAGACCTGCCACCACAGGCGGATCGAATCCCCGCCCCGGTCTGCTACCAACGCACCGCCGCTGGACGCAATGTTTCCGCGGCGCATGTTGCCCTCGCCCACCTTTGCCATTTCCTCGCCCCGGTTGCGACCGACGAATTACTCCGCAGGCCGCATCGATATGCCACCATCCTACCACATATCCATGCCATTGTCATAGGGTCGCTTGCGCCTCCCCGCTCGCCGCCCGGGCATTCCCCGCATTAGCCGCCTAACTGGCTGTATTGGCTACGCTTTATGTCTCTCGCGGGCAAAAAAAGCCCGGCTGCGTGGCGCACCGGGCGATAGGGGCCGGCTGTGGGCCGGCCGAGGACGACGGAGTGAAAATCTGGCGGCGCAGGCCTACTCGGTAGGACTCGGCGCCGGGCTAGCATGCGCGGCACGACGTGCCGCCATGCGATCAAGGCCGGTCTTGATCGTATCCCGCGCCAGCGCTTTTTGCTCGGGCGTGAAGTTCGCATACAGCGCGAGCCACGCGTCGCGTGTCTGCTTGCGCAACGTCTCGTTTTGTTGCCGCACGCCATCACTAAGCGTAGCCACTGCGGCGAGATCCGGTTCGGGCTTCGCGAGTTCGGTTTGCAGTGCCGTTTGGACCTGGGCGAAGCTCGCGCGCGCCGCGGCGTGCGCAGCTTTCTCCTGCGCGACCACCGCGTCCCATTGCTGTTCCTGGGACGTGTTGAGCTGGAGCTGGGACTTGATCTGCTTCAGCATCTGCAGAGGACTGCCTCCATGCGCCAGCACAGGCATCGCGACGGCACTCAGAAACACGGCGAGCGCTACGGAGTAAAAAGTGCTTTTCATTGAGTGCCTCTTGGCCGGCAGACTGCCGAATGCGCGCATTATCCGATATCGCGAGGGACGTTGTGGCCGCCGCTGTGTAACGAATCGTTGCCGGTGACGGCGAAGGTTACAATTCGAGACAACCCGGCAGGGCCGTTGCAATGCCGGACGCCTACGATGCGATGCGATGAAACAAGTTAGCCCGAAGATTCTCGTCATCGACGACGATCCGCGCCTGCGCGAGTTGCTGGTGCGCTACCTCAGCGAGCAGGGCTTTCAGGTGCACGCGCTACCCGATGCGCGCGAGCTGGACAAGAAATTGCAGCGCGACCCGCCGCACTTGCTCGTCCTCGATCTGATGCTGCCGGGCGAAGACGGTCTCGCCGTCTGCCGTCGTCTGCGCGCAGCGGGCGAAACGACCCCGATCATCATGCTCACGGCGAAGGGGGAGGACGTTGACCGCATCGTGGGCCTGGAATTAGGCGCCGACGATTATCTTCCCAAGCCGTTCAATCCGCGCGAGCTGGTCGCGCGCATTCACGCGGTCCTGCGGCGGCGAACCGAGCTGCTCGCCCCCGGGGGACCGGCCGCGGACGGAAGGATCCTGTTCGGGCCCTATCTGCTGGATCTCTCCACGCGAACGCTTCTGCGCGGCGAGACGCCAATCCCGCTGACGACCGGCGAATTCGGTTTGCTCAAAGTGTTGGCCACGCATCCGCGCCAGCCGCTGGCGCGCGAACAGCTGATGCTGCTCGCGCGCGGCCGTGATCACGACGTGTTCGACCGCGCGATCGACGTGCAGATTTCACGCTTGCGCAAGCTCGTCGAACCCGATCCCTCGGCGCCACGCTTCATCCAGACCGTGTGGGGTTTCGGCTACGTCTTCGTGCCTGACGCGACCAGCGCAACCGACGGGGCCGGTGCTTGAGAGTGAGCCTGTGGCCGCGCTCGCTGTTCGGGCGGCTCGCACTGTTGCTGTTGCTGGTGATTCTATTGAGCCAGGCGGCGGCAATTTATCTTTTCCGCCAGGACCGCGCCGCGCTGCTTGCGCGCCAATTCAGCGATACCAAGCTGGTGCAACTGCGGGCGTTGCGTGCAGCGCTGGCCGCCATCGATCCGCGCGCGACCGACGCGACGCTGGCACGGTTCGGCGAAGCGTATGGCGCGCGCATCGTGCCCGACGCGGAACGGCAGTTTGTGGGCGGACCGCCGCAGAACCCGCTGCTGGTCGATTTGGAGCGCCGCCTGAAGGCGGATTTGGGGCCCGGCACGGAGCTGCGCATTCAGCCGCGGCTGCAGCTGCTCTGGATCAAGCTGGCGGCAGGGGATGCCGCCTATTGGGCGGGTTTCCCGCTGCCGCGGCCGGCGGACGATACGCCGTCGCTTGCCTTCGAATGGAGCCTGGTGATCCTGGTCGTGATGCTCGTCGGAGCCTATCTCTTCGCCCGCTATCTGGCGCGCCCCTTGCGCCAACTCAATGAGGCCGTCGGCCGCGTCGGGGAGGGCAAGTCACCGCCGCCGCTGCCCGAGACCGGCCCGTCGGAAATCGTCAACCTGAGCCGCGGCTTCAATCGCATGCTTTCCAACCTGCGGCAGATCGAGCAGGATCGCGCCCTGCTGCTCGCGGGTGTCTCGCACGACTTGCGCACGCCGTTATCGCGCCTGCGCCTTGGGATCGAGGTCGAGACACACGATGAAAAGGCGCGCCAGGGCATGGTCGACGACATCGAAGAGATGGACCGCATCATCGGCCAGTTTCTCGACTTCGCACGCGACGGACGGGAGGCGCCACTGGAGCCTCAGGATCCCAACGAGCTCATTGCCATGGTCGTGGAGCGGCACCAGCGCGCGGGGCAGGAGATTCGCTTCGTGCGTGGCGAGTTGTCGCGGATGCCTCTGCGCAGGACGGCGTTCCTGAGGCTGGTGGGCAACCTCGTCGACAACGCGCTGCGCCACGGCGCCCCCCCGGTCGAGATCGCAACCCGGATGGACCACGGCGCGGTGGTGCTTGAGATCACCGACCGTGGCCCGGGTATTCCGCCGTCGCAGGTCGAGCACCTGAAGCGGCCCTTCACCCGGGGCGAGGCCGCGCGCAGCGGCGCGTCAGGGGCGGGTCTTGGCCTGGCCATTGTCGAGCGCATTGCCCGTCTGCACGGCGGCACGCTGGATCTGCTGCCGCGCGAAGGCGGCGGCACGCGGGTGCGGGTGACGTTTCCGGCCGCAGTCCCCGGCTCCGGCGCCTGAACGCCCACGACAAGCGCTTTAGCTCGGCTCGTCCTCGGCGCCTACCAGCAGCACCGTCGCGAGCGCGGCGATGCCCTCGGCACGGCCGATGCAGCCCAAGTGATCCGTGGTCGTGGCCTTGACATTGACCCGTTCGCGCGGCACGCCGCAATCGGCGGCGATGTTGACGGCCATCTGCGGCGTATGCGGGGCAAGCCTGGGCGCCTGGGCGATCACGGTCGCGTCGAGATTGCCGAGCACGTAACCGGCGTCGCGCGCCTGGCGGCAGACGCGGCGCAGCAGGCCGCGGCTGTCGGCGTCCTTGTACGCTGCGTCGGTATCGGGAAAGTGGGCCCCGAGATCGCCGGCGCCGAGCGCCCCGAGCAATGCATCGCAAATCGCGTGCAGCAGCGCGTCGGCGTCGGAATGGCCGTCGAGCCCGCGCGTGTGGGGTATGGTGACCCCGCCGAGCACCAGTCGGCGGCCCGCGACGAGCGCGTGGGCATCGAAACCTTGGCCGATGCGTGGCGGTAGCGCGCTCATGCGCCTTTGCGCCGCTGGCCGAGGATCGCCTCGGCCAGCGCGACGTCCTCGGCGTAGGTGACCTTGATGTTCGACGGGCTGCCCTGGACCAGCCGCGGCTTGACGCCGAGCGCCTCGACCGCCTGCGCTTCGTCCGTGATCTTGCCCAGATCAACGCGCCGGAACGCGTGCTGCAGAATGGCGTAGCGAAACATCTGCGGCGTCTGGGCGCACCAGAGGCCCTCGCGCCCTTCGGTCGAAATGGCGCGCAAACCCGTGCCGCTTTCCGCGCGCTTCAAGGTGTCCGCCAGCGGTACGGCCAGCAGTCCTCCCACCGGCTCGGCGTCGAGTTCGTGCAGCAAGCGGTTGAGTGTGGCGACGTCGACGCACGGCCGGACGGCGTCGTGCACGAGCACCCAATCCTCCGCCGCGATGCGCCCTGCGATCGCGGCGAGCCCGTTGCGCACCGACTCGGCACGGGTCATGCCGCCGCAATACAGAGGCTCGACGCCGCGAACCTGGCCGATGCGCTCGGCGTAGAGCCGGTCCTGCGGCGCGAGCACGATGAATATGGCCTCGAGCACGATCGCATCGTTGAGCGCATCGATCGTCTGCTTGAGCAGAGGCGCACCGGCCAGCAGCGTGTATTGTTTCGGCACGTCGCTGCCGAAACGCATCCCCGTCCCCGCGGCTGGAATCAGCGCGAACCGGCGTGGGGGGGTCATGTCAATTCGGGTGCCGACGCGTCGCCGCGCAGCAGCCGATCGCCAGGGCGAAGAACAGGGGCGCGCAGAGCGTGCCGTCCGTGGCCAAGACCGGCGCGGCGGCGTGAGCGGGCCCGAAGCGCGTGCGCGCACGGGCCAGCGCTGCGGATCGGCATCTTGCCTCCACGAGAATACGCAAATCGCATGCAGTGCTTCCGGCGGCCGGATTGTACGCCGGTTCGCTGCGCTGCGGCTTAAGCCGCCGATGGCGCGACGGTCCGTGCGTTCCGCGCTCGACGCGGCGGCACCGTTCATCCCGGCGCGACCAGTGCCGCGAGCGCGGCGCGCACCCGCGCCGGAACCGGCGTCGGGCGTCGGCTCGCGCGGTCGACCCAGACATGAACGAAGTGGCCCGTCGCCGCGGGCTGCTCCTCGGCCTGGCGAAAAAGTGCGATTTCATAACGCACCGACGAGTTGCCGAGCGTGGCCACGCGCAACCCGGCGTCGATCACGTCGGGGAAGCAGAGCGCTTTGTGGAACCGGCATGACGTCTCGACGACGAGCCCGATCTGCGGCCCGTTGTCGATGTCGAGGCCGCCCTCGCGCATCAGGTGCGCGTTGACCAGCGTGTCAAAATAGGAGAGGTAGACGACGTTGTTGACGTGACCGTAGGTGTCGTTGTCCATCCACCGCGTCGGGATGGAGAGAAAGTAGGGATAGTCGGCACGGCGCTGGACCGCTTCCCGCGCAGCGTCAGCCACCGCTGCGCAACCGGTTCTCGAGCACTTCGATCCAGTGCCGCACCGGCCGCTGTGTGCCGGCGCCGATATGGAGCAGGCAACCGATGTTCGCGGTAGCGATCAGGTCGGGCTCGCCGGCTTCGAGCGCGGCCACCTTGTTTGCCCGAAGCTCCTCCGCCAGCGCCGGTTGCAGTACCGAATAGGTGCCGGCGGAGCCGCAGCAAAGATGCGCATCTGCGACCGGCGTCAGTTCCAGGCCCAGGGCCTCCAGGATTTCCGCGACCTGCCCGCCGAGCCGCAAACCGTGCTGCAGCGTGCACGGCGTGTGCAGGGCGACACGCTCGGTTCCGCGGTCCATGGTCACCAAGCGTGTGAGTCGTTTCCATTCCGCGGCGACAATTTCGACCGGATCGCGGGCGAGCGACGCGATGCGCTGCGCCCGCTCGGCGTACCCCGGGTCGTCGCGCAGCAGCTCGCCGTAGGCCCTGACCAGCACCCCGCAGCCGCTGGCCGTGACGACGATCGCCTCCGCGCCGCGCTCGATGTGCGGCCACCAGGCATCGATGTTGGCGCGCATGAAACGGCGCGCCTCATCGGGTGCTGCAAGGTGCTGACTGATCGCGCCGCAACAGCCCGATCCGGCGACGTAAACCAGCGACACGCCGATGCGATCGAGCAGGCGCGCCATCGCCGCGTCAATGGTCGGCGCGAGTGCCGGCTGCACGCAGCCGCGCAGGGCAAGCATCGTCCGGCCATGCCGGGGTGGCGGCCAGGCGCCCGCCTTGCGCCGGCGCGGCAGCTTCTGCGCCAGTGCGCGCGGCAGGAAGGGCCGCGCCGCGCGGCCGGCAAAGAGCGCAAGCGCGAACAGCGGCCGGGAAAGCAATGCCCTGCGCAGCATCCAGCGCCGCACGCGCTCGGGCGCCGGGCGCGGGGCGAGTTGTTCGACCAGATGGCGGCCGATATCGGCCAATCGTCCATAGCGCACGCCGGAGGGGCAGATCGTTTCGCAGGCCCCGCAGGACAGGCAGCGGTCGAGATGCAGTCGCGTCTTGGCGCTGACGGTTGCGCCCTCGAGCATCTGCTTGACAAGGTAGATGCGCCCGCGCGGGCCGTCGAGTTCGTCGCCGAGCACCTGGTAGGTAGGACAGGTCGCGGTGCAGAAGCCGCAATGCACGCAGGCGCGCAAAATCGCCTCGGCTTCGCGGCCCGCCGCGGTGTCCCGGACGAAAGCGGCGAGATGGGTTTCCAAGGCTAGAAGTCGGGATACATGCGATGGCGGTTGAATATCCCGCGTGGATCGAACGCCGATTTGAGTTCGCGCAGTATTCGCAGCAGCGGTTCATCGGGGCGCTGGAACGCACCGGCGGACTTGTCGGCGCCACGGTATAGCGTGGCGTGGCCACCGTGCTCGCTCGCCCACCGGCGCAGTTGCGCCGGATCGGTTTGCGGGTTTGCCTTGAGCCAGCGCAGCCCACCGCCCCATTCGAGCAGTTGCGGTCCGCCGAGGGCGATAAACGGCGTGGTGGAGCGCAGCGACAACCGCCACAGCGGCAAGTCGGGATCGGTGGTGAAAAACGAGTGCACCTGATCGCGCAGCGAAGACCAGAATGCCTCAGGCTCGGGCAGGGGCACGCCCCCTACCGCGTCCGCGGCCGCGGTGACGGCGCTCTGTGCGCCGGCAAGCCGAACGTAGAGGCGGTCGTCGTAAAAGCATGTCGCGTTGATCGCCAACGGTTGCCCGCCCCACTTGTTCATCCGCTCGATCGCCTGGTCGGCGGTTAGTTCGAGCACGCGTGACGCCTCGACCCGGGGCAACGGCTGGCACTTGAGCGACACCTCCAGCATGACCCCAAGCGTTCCCAGCGAACCGGCAATGGCCCGCGACACGTCGAAGCCGGCGACGTTCTTTATGACCCGGCCGCCGAAGCTCAGGTCCTCGCCGCGGCCGTCGAGCAAGCGCACGCCGAGCACCAGATCGCGCACCGCACCCGCGTAAGGACGCCGCGGCCCAGAAAGTCCGGCCGCAACGCAGCCGCCAAGCGTCGCGGCGCGACCGAATTGCGGTGCCTCGAAGCCGAGCATCTGGCCCTCGGCGCGGAGCGTTTGTTCGATCTCGGCGAGCGGTGTGCCGCAGCGCGCGGTGATGACCAGCTCGGTGGGATCGTAATCGACCACGCCAGCATAAGCGACGGTCTCGAAGGTCTCGCCGCAGAGTTCCTGGCCGTAAAAATCCTTGGTACCCCGACCGACAATGCGCAGCAGCGTGTCCGCCGCGGCCGCCTGACGGATGCGCTCCCGCCAGGCAGAAGGCACGTCGCTCACCCCGACGCTGCCCTCACTCATTGCTGCTGCGCGCTCAATGGTGGCGCATCCAATTCGGGAACGCGTTCGCTCTCGCGCGCTGCGGCCTGCGCCCAGTCCTGCATCGCCGGCAACGCGAGCAAGGCGCGGTGATAGTCCGCGGCGCTGCCGTCGAGCGCGATCCCGTAAGTCTGGAAGCGGAAGGCAACCGGGCAGAAGAAGGCGTCGACGGCCGAGAAGGTGGCGCAAAGAAAATCGCCGTTCCGCCCGAAGCGCTCGCGGCCTTCGCGCCAGATTTCGACCACGCGCGCGATATCTGCGGCGGCGGCGGCTGAGGGTGTTCTGGCCCGCCGCAGGCGCACGTTCATGCCCAGTTCGTCGCGCAGGCGGGCAAAGCCGGAGTGCATTTCGGCAGCGGCCGAGCGCGCCCACGCCCTCGCCACCGCGTCGGCCGCCCACACGCCGCGATGGCGTTCGGCGAGATATTCGGTGATGGCGAGCGAGTCCCAGACGACGGTCGTGCCGTCATGCAGGCAGGGCACCCGGCGGCTGGGCGAGACTTGGCGGATGTGGGTGGGGGTGTCCGGCTGGTAGAGCGCGACGCGTTGCTCCCGGAACGGGATGCCGAGTACCTTCAGCAGCACCCAGGCCCGCAGCGACCACGTCGAGTAGTTCTTGTTGCCGATGTAGAGCGTATAGCTCACAAGGGCACAGTTTTCCCGGGGTTCATGATGTTCAGCGGATCGAGTGCGCGCTTGATTGCACGCATGAGGTCGACGGCCTCGCCATGCTCCCGGGCGAGCACGTCGAGCTTGTGCCAGCCGATGCCGTGCTCGCCGGTGCAGGTCCCCCCCATGCCGATCGCGCGCAGGCTCACCGCATGCGCCAGCGCCTCGGCGCGCTCACGCTGCGCACGGTCGTCGCGATCGAAGAGCACGACGAGGTGAAAGTTGCCGTCGCCGACGTGACCGACGATGGGGGCGATGAGGCCGCTCGCCTCGATGTCGGCCTTGGTTTCAAGAATGCAATCGGCAAGACGCGAAATCGGCACGCAGGCATCGGTTGCCAGGCCCATCGCGCCGGGTTTGAGCGCCAGCGCGGCGTAATAGGCCGCATGGCGTGCCTTCCACAGGCGCAGGCGGTCTTCCGGCTGCGTTGCCCACTGGTACGCGCTGCCGCCGAACTCGTCGCTGATCGCCTGCATCGCCTCGGTCTGCTCGCGCACCCCCGCGGGCGAGCCGTGAAACTCGAAAAATAGGGTCGGTCGCACAGCGAAGCCTTCGAGCTTGGAGTAGCGGATGCACGCGTCCATCTGCACCTCGTCCAAGAGCTCGATGCGCGCCACCGGGATACCGGTCTGCATGGCGGCGATTACGGTGTTGACCGCGTGCCCGAGGTCGGGGAACTGACACACCGCCGCGGCGATCGCTTCCGGCACGCCGTACAAGCGCAGCTGGATCTCGGTGATCACACCCAGCGTGCCTTCCGCGCCGACGAACAGCCGGGTCAGATCGTAGCCCGCACTCGATTTGCGCGCGCGGCCACCGGTGCGGACGACCCGCCCGTCGGCCGTGACCACGGTAAGCCCGAGCACGTTGTCGCGCATCGTCCCGTAGCGCACCGCGTTGGTGCCCGAGGCGCGGGTGGCCGCCATCCCGCCGATGGTCGCATTGGCGCCCGGATCGATGGGAAAGAAAAGTCCGCTGCCCTTCAGTTCGGCGTCGAGCTGTTCGCGCGTCACGCCGGCCTGGACGCGGCAATCGAGGTCCTCGACGCTGACCTCGAGCACGCGATTCATCTGCGACAGGTCGACGCACACGCCGCCATAGAGCGCCGCAACATGGCCCTCGAGCGAGGTGCCGACGCCGAACGCGATCACCGGTACCCGCGCGAGGTGACACAGGCGCACGATGGCGGCGACCTCGTCGTTGGAGTGCGGGAAGACGACGATATCGGGCAACCCGGGGTCGGAGAGCCCTTCGCCGTGGCTGTGATGCTCGCGCACCGCCCGCGAGGTGAGCGCGCGCTCGCCGTAATCGCCGCAGAGCTGCCGCACCAGGCCGGCAACCGCGCCGGGATCGGGTCTCGCGGTCGCGTCAATGGCCATCGTTCACTCCCCGGGGTGTGCCTAGAAGCGCGGCAACTCAGGGTGCGGGAGCTGGCCGCGGTGCACGTGCATGCGGCCCATCTCGGCGCAACGATGCAGGGTCGGCACCGCCTTGCCCGGATTGAGCAGGCCTTCCGGATCGAAGGCGCGCTTGACGCCGTGGAAGCGCTCGAGCTCAGCCGGCGCGAACTGCATGCACATGTCGCCGATTTTCTCCACCCCGACACCGTGCTCGCCCGTGATCGTGCCGCCCACCGCGACACAGAGCTCGAGGATCTTCGCCCCGAACGCCTGGGTCTTCTCGACGTCGCCGGGACGATTGGCGTCGTAGAGGATCAGCGGGTGCAGGTTGCCGTCACCGGCATGAAAGACGTTCATGCACGGCAGCCCGAACTCCTGCGCCAGCTCGGCGATGCGCAGCAGCACCGGACCGAGCGCACGTCGAGGGATCGTGCCGTCGATGCAGTAATAGTCGGGAGAGATGCGTCCGGCGGTGGGGAAAGCCGCCTTGCGGCCGGACCAGAACTTCTGTCGCTGCGCTTCGCTGCTCGATACCTCGATGCGTGTCGCGCCCCGGTCTGCCATCAGCCGCTCTATGGCGTCGATCTCCTCGCTGACTTCTTCCGGCGTACCGTCGGATTCGCACAGCAGAATCGCCGCCGCGTCGTTGGGATAGCCGGCGTGGACGAATGGCTCGACGGCGCTGATCGTGAGCCGATCCATCATCTCGAACCCCGCCGGAACAATGCCGGCAGCGATGACCGCGGCCACCGCCGCACCGGCCTGCGCCACCTCGTCGAACGCCGCCATGACGCAGCGGGCGTGGCGCGGCGTCGGCGTGAGTTTGACCGTAACTTCGGTGATGATGGCGAGCAATCCCTCGGATCCGACGATCAAAGCCAGCAGGTCGTAGCCCGGCGTATCGAGTGCTTCGCTGCCGAACTCGACCACTTCACCGGTGATGAGCACGCCGCGCACGCGGCGCACGTTGTGCAGCGTGAGGCCGTACTTGAGGCAATGTACGCCGCCGGAGTTCTCGGCGACGTTGCCGCCGATCGTGCAGGCGATCTGTGACGAAGGGTCGGGCGCATAGAACAGGCCGTGCACGGCGGCAGCCTCGGAAATGGCCAGATTGCGCACGCCCGGCTGAACGGTTGCTGTTCGCGCCAGCACATCGAGCGCGAGGATGCGCTTGAACTTGGCGAGCGACAGGATCACACCCTGGCGATGGGGAAGCGCGCCCCCGGACAACCCGGTGCCCGCGCCGCGCGCGACGACCGGCAAGTGCGCCGCGTGGCAGAGCTTGAGGATCGACACCACCTGGGCTTCGTTTTCGGGCAGCAGCACCGCACCGGGCAGTTCGCGGAACAGGGTCAGCCCGTCGCATTCGTATGGCCGCGTGTCCTCCGCCGCAGTGAGGATCGACGCGGCGGGGAGAATGGTGCCGAAAGCAGCGAGCAGGGCCGGATTGAGCATGGGCGACCACGAGCAATGGAGGACGATTATTCCATAAAGACCCCCGCCTAAGCACGCGCCGCCGCCGCTGCACCGCGTTCGGACCGTGCCGGCACGTCCGCTTAGCGCCGGCGCTATGCAGAGCCGTCGCTTGCGGCCACGCGGCGCCGCTTTCTGCAGCGTACCCGCGGTCGTCTATAATGCTGCACAAAAATGTCGGGGCGCAGCCCACTGCGCGGGACCGAGATCCGCCGATGAACGCAGGAGAAATCTACGCCAAGACCGACGAGGGCGTGCGCGAACTCAAGGAGCGCAAGCTCAACCTGCCCATCGCGATGCGCAGCGTGCTCATCATGGTCGATGGCAATCGCACCGTAGGAGAGGTACTGGAGCGCGCCCAGGCGCTGCGCGTCGACGCGAGCACGCTCTCCGCACTCGAACGCGCCGGGCTGATCGCCAAGCGCTTCAGCGCCCCCTCGGGCGCGGAACCTGCGCAGGCACCCGCGCCGCGCTCCGCCGACGAAATCGAGCGCTTCATCGCGGCGCAAACGCGGCTCTCGGAGCTGATCAACAAGCACCTCGGCTTCCGTGGCTACCTGATGATGATGCGCCTGCAGCGGGCAGAGAATCTGCGCGACCTGCACGACTTTCTGCCTGATTTCGCGCAAGCGCTCGTCAAGCGCATCGGCATGGAGGCCGCCACGCCGATCGTTTCGGAACTCGAGCGGCTGATTGTCGTCCGCGGCAGCTAGGGGGCTGCCTCTCGCGCTTGCCCTGCACGGGTCGTAACCGATTGTAACTGCTTGGCGGCGAACGGAAACTCCGCGTCAACGCACGCTGTCTATCGATCGTTGCTGGATTGTGGACACCAGCACAAGGAAATAGCAAATGAAACGACATCTGGCCTTGCTTGCAGCGGTTTTGGTGCTCGGCGTCGCCGCGATCGGCACGGCTTCCGCGCACACTGGCTTCGCCATCTCGATCGGCATACCAGTACCCGGCGTTGCGTACGCGCCCCCGCCCGCATACTACGGGCCGACTTACGCCTACCCCTACTATTACCCGGCCGGTCCGGTCGTCTATGGCTACTACGGTCCGTACGGCCACTATCGCTATTGGCACCGGTAGGAGCGAAGTCTGGGTCGCAACGGCATCTTGAGACGCTGCGGCCGTCACCCGTTCCCCGTCCGGCATAGCGGCTGCGCTGTGCCGGACGGATTCTTCCTTCGGCCGGGCGAGCTCGCCTGACAAGCGCGGTAGGGAATCGGTCGCGAGCGAGGCAAGTTTGCGCGCTGGAGCGCAGAATCGGCGCGAGCGGAGGTCTAAGTGTAATCGGCAGTCTTGTCCAGGCGCGCGGCGCAGGAGGTCGCCGCCAGCGATTGACAGCGCGGGGGGTGGTTTCTATGCTTGGCCCCGGATATCAAGCGAATGAACGCCCCCGCCGCCGCCACCACCATCGTCCCGCAACTCGTCGCTTTTGACCTGATCCGGACTCTGGTCTCCTACGACACGACCAGTCGCGAGTCGAACCTCGCGCTCATTGACTGGGTTCGTGACTACCTGGCGAGCCATGGCATAACCTCGCAGCTGACCTACGACGACGAGCGGCGCAAGGCCAACCTGTTTGCCACCCTCCCGGCGCAGGATGGCAACACGACGCTTGGCGGGGTCGTGCTCTCAGGGCACACGGACGTCGTGCCGGTCGACGGCCAGCCGTGGGACACGCCGCCGTTCGACGCAACCCTCGTCGGCGATCGACTGCACGGACGCGGCGTGACCGACATGAAGAGCTTTTCGGCCACTGGACTGGCGCTGGTGCCCGAGTTGCTGCGTCGCGGGCTGGCGCGGCCGCTGCATTTCGCGCTCTCCTATGACGAGGAAGTTGGCTGCATCGGGGTGCGCCGTCTGATCGCTGATGTCGTCGCCCGCGGCATCAAGCCCTCCGGTTGCATAGTCGGCGAACCGACTGGCATGCAGGTAGTTGTTGCGCACAAGGGCAAGCGGGCCTATCGCTGTCGCGTCCGTGGGCACGAAGCGCACTCGTCGCTCACGCCGCTGGGCGTCAATGCGGTACAGGTGGCTTGCGAGATCGTGAACTTTCTCGTCCAGATGGCGCATCGGTTTCGCGACCGCGGCGGCTTCGACGCCGCCTACGACGTGCCCTATACCACGGTGCACGTCGGGCTGATTCGCGGCGGCACCGCGCTCAACATCGTGCCGCGCGACTGCCAATTCGACTTCGAGATTCGTCATCTGCCCTTCGATGCCCCCGATGAACTGCTCGCCGAGGTCAGGCGTTTTGCGGCCACGCTACAGCCGGAGATGCACGCGGTCGCTGCGCAGACCTACATAGAGCTCGACCACCTTTCGACGCTCCCCGGGTTCGACACTCACGGCGGCAGCGAGATCGCCGAGATAGGCAAGGCCTGCAGCGGAACGCAGGAATTCGGCAAGGTGTCGTTTGCCAGCGAGGCGGCGCATTTTCACAGCAACGGCATTCCGGCGATCATCTGCGGCCCGGGGCGCATCGCGCAGGCGCACCAGCCGAACGAATGGGTGACGCTCGAACAGCTGGCGCAGTGCGAGGCTTTCATGCGCCGCCTCGCCGACCGCGTCTGCGTCGCCTGATCCGGGTGCGCGGCAGCGCGCTTAGGTTACGCTCCGAGCCCATGGCTGTCGCCGCCCCGCCCGCGGTGCCCCCGATCGAGATCCCGTTTCCGGCGCTCTCGCCCTACGCCGCGGGCAACGCCGGCATACCCTACGCGTGGACCTTTGCCGCGCGTCGCCCCGGGCCGCACATCCTGGTGCAGGCCCTGACCCACGGCAACGAGGTATGCGGGGCGATCACGCTCGACTGGATGCTGCGCGAAAACCTGCGCCCCGAGCGCGGAACACTGTCTCTGGTGTTCGCCAACGTTGCAGCCTATGAACACTTCGACGCCAACGATCCTTACGCGTCGCGCTGCGTCGATGAGGATTTCAATCGCCTCTGGTCTGCGGCCGTGCTCGATGGCCCGCGTGCCAGTGCCGAGCTCCGGCGGGCGCGCGAGCTGCGGCCGCTGTATGACCGCGTCGATTACCTGCTCGATCTGCATTCCATGTCCGAGGCCTGCGCGCCGCTGGCACTGGCCGGGCGGCAGCGCAAGGGCCTGGCGCTCGCTCAGGCGCTCGGCGCGCCGCGGCACGTGGTAATCGACGCCGGCCACGGCGCCGGACGGCGTTTGCGCGATTATGCTTTTTTCGACGACCCTGGCGATGCGCGTGCGGCACTGCTGGTCGAGTGCGGCCAGCATTGGGAAGCCTCTGCGCCGGCGGTCGCGCAACAAACGGTGTTGCGCTGGTTGCGCCACTTCGGCATGGCCGCCGACGCCCTTCTTGACGCCTACCTGGATCCCGCCCCGCTCCCGCCGCAGGCCTTCATCGAGGTCACGACCACGGTCACGATCGCCACCGATGCCTTTGCCTTCACCGTGCCGGTGCGGGGATTGCAGACGATTCCGCGTGCCGGAACGACCTATGCGATCGACGGCGACATCGAAATCCGCACCCCCCACGATAGCTGCGTCCTGATCATGCCGACGCGGCGACCGCGCAAGGGCGAGACCGCGGTGCGGCTCGGGCGCTACGTGGTTTGAGCCGCCGCGCGTTAGCGCGGCGCCGCGACCACCGCCTCGGCGGCGCGCACCAGATCGGGGCCGACCGCGGCTGCCCAGCGGTCGTAGGCGGCCCGGGTGGCGTCGCGGAAGGGCTGCTTTCCGGACGGAGTCAAGCGCGTGACGCTTGCGCCTTGGCGCGCGAGCGCTTCAAGCGCCGTCGTATCGGCCTGTTTGCGCGCGAACGCGGTCGCGTCTGCGGCGGCGTCTTGCGCCGCCTGACGTACCAGGTCGCGGTCGGAGTCGCTCAAGCCGTCCCAGAGCTTGCGATTGACCGCGAAGACCAGCGCGTCGGCCTGCGCGCCCCAGAGCAGCAGGTGGGTCATGCCGGCCGCATAGAGGCGGGAGACGCGATACGCCGCGACGGTGGTCACCTCGCCATCGAGCGCCCCGGCGCGTTGTGCCGCCAGCGCGGCTTCGGCACCCATCGTGGCGGGCCGGGTACGCAGCGTCAGCAGTGTGTCCTGCAGCACCGGTGACGCGCTGGCGCGCAGCGCGAGCCCGTTCAGATCGGCCGGCGCGTGGATAGGGTGCTGCGTGGCGAGCGCGCTGAAGCCGGCGCCCGCCCACGCCAGGGGAACCACGCCGGCGGCCTGAACGCGAGCGGCGAGCTTCACCGCGACATCGCTTTGCAACAGCGCGTCGAGCGCATCGGCATCGGGCACCAGCCAGGGTAGCGCGATGAGGTTGAGCTCCGTCACCTGCATCGCCCAGGCTGCCGCGGAGCCCACCGCGAGGTCGATTCCGCCATCGCGCAGCGCCGCGAACTCCTGCGCCGGATCGCGCTGCGCCAGGGTTGCGCCGGGAAAGAGCGTGACGCGCAGGCGTCCGGCGGAACGTTCGCGAAGCAGGTCGGCCCAGATTTCGCCGGCCTTGCCCTCCGGATAGACCGGGCCGAGCGCGGTCGAGAGTTTCCATTCGATCGCCGCCGCGGCTGGCGGCGCAGGCGCGGCGGCCGCCGTCGGGGCGAATGCAAGGACTGAAGGACCGGCGAGCAGCGAAAGGATTCTAAGGCGCACGAGCCATGAGGCACGTGTCCGGCTTGCGCCGCTGCCGCGCGTCAAGCCCGTCATGGGAACCACTGGCGTTCAATCCGCGCCGCCGACAGCGCCGGAGGTCAGTCTATAAAGATTACGCCGGCTGCGCCGCGATACCGCGGGCGACGCTGCTGGGTAGCGTAGCGGCGGACTATTTCTTGCCGCTCTGGTCCAGCATCTGCTGGATCTTCGATTCGAACTGGTCGTAGGGCATCGCCCCGACCAGCCGCACGCCTTCGAGCTTGTCGTTATCGAGCCGGCCGATGACAAACGACGGGGTGCCCTGCACGCCAGCGACGCCGCCTTCGGCAACATCCTTGTCGATCTGCGCCTTGTACTTGTCCGAATCAAGACAGCTCTTGAACTTGGGAACGTCGATCTTGATGTTGCCGGCGTATGTCGTGAGGTTGTCCTCCTTGAGCGCGCTGGCATTGACGATCATGACATGGCGCATTTCCCAGTACTTGCCCTGCTCGGCGGCGCAGTGCCCCGCCGTCGCGGCGCGGCGCGCGTTTTCGTGGAAGTCGAGCGGGAAATCGCGGCTGACGAAGCGCACCTTGCCGGTGTCGATGTAGTTCGCCTTGATCTGGGCGAACGCGGTGTTATGAAACTGCTGGCAGAACGGACACTGAAAATCAGTGTACTCCACCATCACCAGCGGCGCTTTGGCATCGCCCATGGAGAACCCGCCGGGAGCGAGCTTGTAGCTCACCTTGTCGTCGGGCGCGGGCGCCTGCTGCGGAGCCTGCATCTTCTCCACCGCCTTGCGGATTGCCTTCAGTTCATTGAGCATCTCCTGAGCCTGCTCGGTCGTCATGCCCTCGGCGCGCGCGAGCGAGGTGCCCGCGAGCAGCACCGCCGACATGGTCAGTGTCACCAGCCAGCGCAGATAAACGGTTGCCTTCATTGCCTTGCCTTCCTTTCCATTCGTGGCCCTTGCGGGCGTAATTTTGCGCGCGAAGCACAGCAACTGACTGCCTCGCCATCGATTCGTTCCACGGCAGTAGCGTCGTGAGCAGGCCCCGATCATAGGGCGCAACGGCGTGGCCGAAGGCCCCGCCCGATTGGAGGTTACTGCGGAGGAACAAACGGTTAGCGAGTGGCAACGGATGCCGGCCCCGTGTGCCGGGCGCCGTCAGGGGGCGGAAGGGGCGCGCCGAGGCCAGAGGACAAGCTGTGTACAGCGGAAGAGCGCAATTTTGCGCGCCGTGGCGCGGTCGGTTACGACGGCATCCCAGACCTGGGTCGTGTTGCCAAGATGCATGGGCGTGGCGACGCAGACGATCGTCCCGTCCCGGGCGGTGCCGAGGAAATTGGTCTTCAGCTCGACGGTGGTAAAGTTCTCGGCCCCTTCGGGCAGATGTGCCAGACAGCCGTAACCACAGGCCGTGTCGGCGAGCGCGATGACGGTGGCGGCATGCAGGTAGCCGTTCGGTGCGAGCAGTTCCGCCCGGATGGGAAGCTCGGCTTCGATGCGGTTCTCGGCCACGGCGGTGAAGCGCACCCCGATGAGGCCCGGCAGGCGACCGTCACCGCGATGGACGAATCGATCCAGCGTGGCGTCGGGGCGCAGCGGCATCGGTGCTCGAGCTAGCGCACCCAGCCGGGCACGACTACAAGCGTTGCGCAACCCACGTGGGTACCGATTGCAGGGCCGCGGCCAGTCCTGCCGGATTGGTTCCGCCGGCCTGGGCCATGTCTGGCCGGCCGCCACCTTTGCCACCGACCTGGACGGCCACGTGATTGACGAGCTCGCCGGCCTTGATCTTGTCGGTGAGATCGGACGTCACACCGGCGATGAGCATGACCTTGCCGCCTTCGGTCGAGCCGAGGACGATGGCCGCCGACCTGAGCCGGCCCTTCAATTGATCCAGCGTCTCGCGCAGGACTTTCGCATCGGCACCGTCTATGGTCGTGGCCAGAACCTGGGCGCCGTTGACGTTGACCGCTTGTGCCGCGAGATCGCCGCCCTGGCTAGACGCGAGCCTGCCTTTGATCCGCGCGAGTTCCTTCTCCAATGCCCGCACCTGGTCGAGCACGTGCGCGATTTTCGACGGCACTTCCGCCGCGGGTGCTTTGAGCATCCGCGCCGCCTCCTGCAAACGCGCCTCGGTTTCGTGGGTATAGGCGAGCGCGCCCTCGGCCGTTACCGCTTCGATGCGACGAATGCCTGCCGCGACCCCCGATTCGGACACGATCTTGAACAAGCCGATGTCGCCGGTACGCGACACGTGCGTGCCTCCGCACAACTCGGTCGAGAAATCGCCCATGGTCAGCACCCGCACCTGCTCGCCGTATTTTTCCCCGAACAGCGCCAGCGCGCCGGCCGCGATCGCCGCATCGTGGGGCATGAGCTGCACCTCGACCGGGTAGTTGGCCCGGATCGCCCGGTTGACGAGCGCTTCGACGGTGCGAATCTCCTCCTCGCTCAGCGGCTGAGGATGGGAGAAGTCGAAGCGGGTGCGATGCGAGTCGACCAGCGAACCCTTTTGCGTGACGTGCGCTCCGAGCACCTTGCGTAACGCCGCGTGCATCAGATGCGTAGCGGAATGGTTCCACGCCGCGCGCGTGCGCGCGTGCGCGTCGACCCTGGCCGCGACGGTGTCCCCGACCTTGAGCTCGCCCGTCTTCATTTCGCCGTGGTGGCCGAAGACGTCCGGCTGGAGCTTTTGCGTATCGTGCACGGCGAACAGCGTGAGGCATGCCCCGGTCCTCGACAGCTCGCCGCGGTCGCCGACCTGGCCGCCCGACTCGGCATAGAACGGCGTGCGGTCAAGCACCACGACGCCCGTTTGTCCGGTGGAGAGTGCATCGACGGAACTTCCGTCGCGATACAGCGCGACGACGCGGGCGTCCTCGGCGAGCGTGTCGTAGCCGTCGAAAATGGTCTTCGCACCGCGATACTCGAGACCCTCGGCCATCTTGAAGGTCGAGGCGGCGCGCGCCTGCTCGCGCTGTCTGCGCATCGCCGCGTCGAACCCTGCCTGGTCCACGCTGACGCCGCGCTCGCGGCAGATGTCCGCGGTGAGGTCGAAGGGGAAGCCGTACGTATCGTAGAGGGTAAAGGCGGTAATGCCGGAGAGCGTTGTGCTGCCCATGGCCTTCGCCTCGGCGAGTGCTGCGTCGAGGATTTTGATGCCGTGCTCGAGCGTTTCGGCGAATCGCTCCTCCTCGGCGTGCAGCACCGACATCACGAACTCCTGCCGGGGCGGCAGCTCGGGGTAGGCACCGCCCATCAGTCGCGAAAGTTCCGGCACCAGCTGGCTGAAGAAGGGCTTTGTCTGGCCGAGCTTGTAGCCATGGCGGATCGCTCGGCGGATGATCCGCCGCAGCACATAGCCACGGCCCTCGTTGCTCGGGAGGACGCCGTCGATGACCAGGAAGGCGCAAGCGCGGATATGGTCGGCGATCACCTTGAGCGAGGGCGAGCCAAGATCGGTTGCCCCGGTAAGCTTCGCCGCGACGGTGATCAGCTCGCGGAAAAGGTCGATGTCGTAGTTGCTGTGCACGCCTTGCAGCACCGCGGCCAGGCGTTCGAGTCCCATGCCGGTATCCACGCAGGGCTTGGGCAGCGGCGTCAGGACGCCGTCGTGGTCGCGGTCGAACTGCATGAAAACCAGGTTCCAGATCTCGACGTAGCGGTCGCCGGCGTCCGTCGAGCCCGGCGGTCCCCCCGCGACCGTCGGGCCGTGATCGTAGAAGATTTCGCTGCACGGACCGCAGGGGCCGGTGTCGGCCATCTGCCAGAAGTTGTCCGATGCGTAGGGCGCGCCGCGGTTGTCGCCGATGCGCACCACGCGCTCCGGCGGCATGCCGATGGCATCGCTCCATACGGCGTAGGCCTCGTCGTCGGTCTGATACACCGTGACCCAGAGCTTGTCGGCTGGCAGCTTGTAGACTTCGGTCAGCAGCTCCCACGCGTAGGCGATCGCCTCGCGCTTGAAATAGTCGCCGAACGACCAGTTGCCGAGCATTTCGAAGAACGTGTGGTGGCGGGCGGTGTAGCCGACGTTCTCCAGATCGTTGTGCTTGCCTCCCGCGCGCAGGCAACGCTGCACGTCGGCGGCGCGGACATAACTGCGCTGATCGGTGCCCAGAAAGACATCCTTGAACTGCACCATGCCGCTGTTGGTAAAAAGCAGTGTCGGATCGTTGCTGGGCACGAGCGACGCCGAGGGAACGATGGTATGGCCCCGGGCGGAAAAATAGTCGAGAAACTGGCGGCGTATGGCTGCGACTTGCATCGAAATCCAACCCGGAGCGGGAAGCCGGAAGGCTACGACCTCACCTTAAGTGAGGGTTGAAAATCAATATCTTAGCACAAGGGCGGAGCGTAGACACTAGCTTGGCGCGCGGCCCGTGCAGGTGCGCAGCAGGCGCAGAATAGCCGCCACGGCGAAGCCGCGTGCCTGCAGGTAGCGCACCTGCCGCGCCCGCTCGCGCGCGTCAACCGGGGCGCGGCCGAAGCGCCGCTGCCAGAGGGCAAGCAGCACGGCGTCGTCATCGAGTGCCGCCTCCGTCAGCGCCGCCTCGATGTCGGGGCGCGCCACGCCTTTGGCCTTCAGGCTTTCGGTGATGCGGCGCCGGCCGAAGGACTTGCTCTTGTGCGCCACCGTCACCCGCGCATAGCGGGCGTCGGACAGATAACCCTGGGCGATGAGTTCGTCGAGCAGCGCACACACCGCGTCCGGCTCACCGCCCTTGGCCAGAAGCTTCTGCTGCAGTTCGGAGCGTGCGTACTCGCGACGCGCGAGCAGCCGGATCGCCTGGGCGCGAAGCGAGACGGCCGCCAAGTCACCCCGCGCTATTCGTCGCCTAGCGCAACGTTGCGCGCCGGCCCCGGAAACGGAACGCCGACCGCGGTGCGGATCTTCGCCTCGATCTCGCTGGCGAGGTCCGGGTGCTCCTTCAGATAGTCGCGCGTGTTGTCCTTGCCCTGACCGATCTTCTCGCCCCCGTACGCGTACCAGGCGCCGGATTTCTCGATGATGTCGTGCGCCACGCCGAGCTCGATCATTTCGCCCTCGCGCGAAATGCCCTCGCCGTAGAGGATGTCGAACAACGCTTCGCGGAAGGGTGGCGCGACCTTGTTTTTCACCACCTTGACCCGCGTTTCGTTGCCGACGACTTCCTCCCCGCGCTTGATCGATCCGATGCGCCGGATATCGAGCCGCACCGAGGCGTAGAACTTGAGCGCATTGCCACCGCTGGTTGTTTCCGGATTGCCGAACATCACGCCGATCTTCATCCGGATCTGGTTGATGAAGATCACCAGCACGTTGGCGCGCTTGATGTTCGAGGTGAGTTTGCGCAGCGCCTGGCTCATCAACCGCGCCTGGAGGCCAGGAAGCTGGTCACCCATCTCACCTTCTATTTCGGCCTTGGGCACCAGCGCCGCAACCGAATCGATGACGATGATGTCGATGCCGCCGGAGCGTACCAGCATGTCAGCGATCTCCAGGGCCTGCTCGCCGGTGTCCGGCTGCGAGATCAGCATCTCGCCCACGTTGACGCCGAGCTTGCCCGCGTACACCGGGTCGAGCGCGTTTTCGGCGTCGATGTAGGCCGCCGTCCCGCCCGCCCTCTGCACCTGTGCCACCACCTGCAGCGCGAGCGTAGTCTTGCCCGACGATTCCGGTCCGTAGACCTCGACCACCCTGCCCCGCGGCAGGCCACCCACCCCCAGCGCGATATCCAGGCCCAGCGACCCGGTGGAGACGACGGACAGATCGTTCTGCACCTGCGCCTCGCCCATCTTCATGATCGAGCCCTTGCCGAATTGCTTCTCGATCTGCGCTAAGGCGGCGGCCAGTGCCTTGCTCTTGTTGTCATCCATTGCGTTCATTCCGTTGGCTTTGGCGTTGTGTCCGGTGCCGGTTGCGGTGCTCATGGCGGGTCCGATCGTCGCGTTGTGTAGGCTAATTATGGCATAGAACGATCGTTCGATAAAGGGGTTTTTGATGGTCTAAAGCAGGCGCTCGAGCAAGCCTTTAAGGGCGATGTGCACCGACTCGCTGCGGACCCCCGCCCGATCTCCCTGCAGCCGGGTTCGCAACGTTTCCGTCACTCCCGGTCCGGCCCACGCGAAGCATACGGTGCCCAGCGGCTTGCTGGCCGTTCCCCCGCTCGGTCCGGCAATTCCGGTCACCGCCACCGCCCACTGCGCGCCACCGCCGCGCAATGCTCCTTCGGCCATGGCCAGCGCCGTCTCGGTGCTGACCGCGCCAAAGCGCGCCAGGGTGGCGGAGGGGACGGCGAGCAGATCGACCTTGGCGGCGTTGGAGTAGGTCACGAAGCCGCGATCGAACCAATCGGAGCTGCCGGGCACCGCGGTGATGGCGGCGGCAACCAGGCCGCCGGTGCACGATTCCGCGGCGGCAACGCGCACTTGGCGACCCAGCGCGGCCTGGCCCAGTGCCGCGGCAAGGGCGTAGAGTTCGTCGTCGCTGCGCATGGTAGCCGTTGCTGCGGGGCTTTAGTGCTGCTCGCCCGCAGGGGCACGATACCAGTACTCGTGCGATGGCGAAAAGCCGACGTGGCGATGCACGGCGAGGGCTGGCGCATTGCCGGCCGTCACCCGCACCGACGCCGTCGTGGCAGAGCGACGGCGCGCTTCGGCGGGCAGCGCCGCGACCACGGCACGCCAAGCCCGGCCACGCGCGAGCGCCAACGCCGCCGCGCGTGGCTGAGCATTCATCCGAACACCCTTTGCCACAAGGCAAGAACGATCAGCGCGTAGAACGCGGCGATAATGTCGTCGGCCATCACGCCGAAACCGTGATGCCATTCGCGATCGATCAGTCGCGCCGGGGGCGGCTTGACGATGTCGAAGAAGCGGAACAGCACAAACGCCAACGCCTCGCGCCACGGCTCCGCACCGACAAAGAACAACACCAGCAGAAACGCTGCCGCCTCGTCCCAGACGATCGCGCCGTGATCGGGGACACCCAGATCGCGGCCGGTACGATGCGCCGCCCAAATGCCCAGCGCGAAGCTGGCGACGACGGCGAGCAGATAGCCGAGGTCATTGGTGAAGGCGCGCAGCAACGCCGCCAGCGGCAGCGCCAGGAGCGTACCCACGGTCCCGGGCGCGATGGGCGACAGGCCGGTGCCGAAGCCGAGCGCGATGAAGTGCGCGGGGTGCGACAACAGGAATCTCAGCGACGGCGTGGATCGCATCGGATCAAGCGCGAAAATGATCGAAAGCCTGCGGCAGCGCGCCCAGCGCCTGGCCGGTTTCGTCGCGCACGACCAGACCGGCGCCATCTTCGACGCGGCCGATGGCGGTGAGCGGCAGCCCGAGCTCTGCGCCCAGGGCTTCGAGCTGCGCCGCAGCGCGCCGCGGTGCGGTGAAGCACAGTTCGTAGTCGTCGCCACCAGCGAGCAGGCAGTCGAGCGCGCACGCGCGCGCGCTGCCGGCAAGAAGCCGCGACAGCGCCGGCGAGCGCGGCAGCGCCGCAAGCTCCAGCGTCGCGCCAACCCCGGAGGCGTCGAGCAAGTGACCGAGGTCACCGACCAGACCGTCGGAGAGGTCGATTGCCGCGCTTGCTAGGCCACGCAAGCGCTGCCCGAGCTCGACCCGCGGCAGCGGCCGGAGCAGGGCCCGCTCGCATGCCGCGAGCTCCGCCGGCGTAAGGGCAATCGTGCCCCGATGGTGGGCGAGCGCGAGCGCGGCGTCGCCCAGCGTGCCGGAGACGAAGATCGCCTCACCCCCGCGGGCGCCGCTGCGCCGCAGCGCCTGCCCCGCGGGTACCTCCCCGAGGATGGTCAGGCACAGGTTGAGTGGCCCGCGGGTCGTGTCGCCGCCGACGAGCTCCACCGCGAAGGCATCGGCCAGGGCGAAGAAGCCCCGGACGAAGGCGCCGAGCCAAACGGGGTCGGCCTGCGGCAGGGCCCCGGCGAGCAGCGCCCAGCGCGGCAAGGCCCCCATCGCCGCCATGTCGGACAGGTTCACCGCCAGCGTCTTGTGCCCGAGCGACTCGGGATCGACGTCGGCGAAAAAATGCCGTCCGCACACCAGCATGTCGACCGATGCGGCAAGCTCGCAGCCCGGCGTGGGTGCGAGCAGGGCCGCGTCGTCGCCCACACCGAGCA
This sequence comes from Casimicrobiaceae bacterium, assembly GCA_035939595.1. Lineage (GTDB taxonomy): Bacteria > Pseudomonadota > Gammaproteobacteria > Burkholderiales > Casimicrobiaceae > PALSA-1003. Next base: position 16,072 of record DASZFQ010000182.1, on the reverse strand, counting down.
CCGCATGCGGAGCCGGACGGCGGAAGAATCGGTCGATGAGCTCGAATTCGGAGAGCGCCGCCACCACGGCCAACCTGTCGTTATCTTGCGCGGCTCGCGGGGAGCGGGCGGAGCCCGCTTAAGTTGCCACGCGCGGGGTCCCGACTTCGGCCGCCCGGATCGCCGTCGCCAGATGGTCGAGCACGCCGTTAACGTACTTGTGCCCGTCGGTGCCGCCGTATGCCTTGGCCAGCTCGACTGCTTCGTTGATCACGACGCGATAGGGAATGTCGGGGGCGCGCAGCAACTCCCAGGCACCGATCGCGAGCACGCCTTTCTCGATCGGCGACAACTGCTCCGGGGCGCGGTCGAGATAGGGAGCGAAGGCGGCGAGCAGCGTGTCGAATTCGCCGGTCACGCCAAGCCAGAGGCGGTCGAAGAAACCGGCATCGCACTTGCCATAGCCGCCGGACTCGGCCAGTTGCGCCCGTATCATTGCCGGCGGCGTGCCGGACAGCAACCACTGGTAGACACCCTGCAAGGCCAGTTCGCGCGCGCGGCGACGGCTGCTCTTCATTCTGCGTCGTCGATTGCCGTGAGGATGTTGGCCATCTCCAATGCGGCGAGCACGGCGGCATGACCCTTGTCATCGGCGCGTGCCTCGGCCTGGTCGTCGGTGTCCGTGGTGAGGATGCCGTTGCCGATCGGAATGCCGAAGTCGAGCTGCACGCTGGCGATGCCGGCGGCCGACTCGTTGGCGACGATGTCGAAGTGATAGGTCTCGCCGCGGATCACCGCACCCAGGGCAACCAGGGCATCATACTCGCCGCTTTGCGCCATCCGCTGCAGGGCCAAGGGCGCTTCGAGCGCGCCCGGTACCGTGGCCAGCGCAATGGCGCCCTCGCCTACCCCCGCCTCGCTCAATGCCCGCAGTGCGCCCTTGAGCAACCGTTCGCCGATCGCTGCGTTGAATCGGGACAGCACGATGCCCACGCGCAGGTGGTCGGCGCCGGAACGGGGAACAATTTTGCGCATGGCCAGGATGATTCGAACAAAGGCGGGTTTGGAACGCCGCGCGAGGCAGCGCTAGCGCCGCTGCGGGGGCGGCGCGGACGCAACGTCTTCGTAGCCGACGACCTCCAAACCGAAACCGGCCATGCTCGGCATCCTGCGCGGTTTGGCGAGCACGCGCATCCGACCCACGTTAAGCTCGCGCAGGATCTGCGCGCCGATGCCGTAATTGCGCAGATCCATGCGCAGTTCGGTAGGCGGCTGGTCGCACATCGCGCGTCGGCGCAGGTCCAGCGCCGATTCGGGGCGGTGCAGCAGAACCAGCACGCCGCGCCCGGAGCGCGCGATCGCGGCCAGTGCGGCGGGGATCGTCCACGAGTGCGAGCGGCTGCCGTAATCGAGCAAATCGACCACCGACAGCGGCTCGTGCACGCGCACCAGGGTCTCGCGTTCGGGCACGATCTCGCCGCGCGTCAGCGCCAAGTGCGTCGCGTCGCTCAGCTTGTCGCGGAAGGTAACCAGGCGGAAGTCGCCTTCGGCGGTGCGAATCGGTCGCTCGCCGACGCGCTCGATCAAGCGCTCGGTCTGGCTGCGATAGTGGATCAAGTCCGCGATCGCGCCGATGCGCAGGTCGTGCCGGCGCGCAAACTCGATCAGATCGGGCAGCCGCGCCATGGTGCCGTCTTCGTTCATGATCTCGCACAGCACCGCGCAGGGCGAATGACCGGCCAGGCGCGCCAGATCGCAGCAAGCCTCGGTGTGTCCGGCGCGGACCAAGACGCCTCCCTCCTGCGCCACCAGCGGAAAGACGTGTCCTGGCTGGACGATGTCCTCGCGCGTCGCGTTCGCCGCGCACGCAACGCGGATGGTGTGCGCCCGGTCGGCAGCCGAAATGCCGGTTGTCACGCCCTGGGCGGCCTCAATGGAGACGGTAAAGTTGGTGCCGTGCAGTGAGCGATTCACCGCCGTCATGGGTGCGAGGTCAAGCTGCCGCGCGCGTGCCTCGGTGATCGGCATGCAGATCAGGCCGCGGCCGTGCTTGGCCATGAAGTTGATCGCCTCGGGCGTGACACAATCGGCGGCGATGATCAGGTCGCCTTCGTTTTCGCGCTCCTCCTCATCGACCAGGACCGCCATGCGGCCGGCCTTGAGCTCGGCGATGATCGCCGGAATCGGGCTGATCGCGCTCGCCGCCGCGGGCGCGGCAGGCGACTCGCCACCGTCGACGGCATGCAAATGCGCTGTCACAAGACTCCCGAGACTGCAGATGGGACGGGCATTATACTGCGCCGCGCGCACCACGCCGCTCTGGCGCTGGCGTTGCGACGCGCTAGAAGACGGAGCGCACCGCCTCGGCCAAGGTGCTGTTCGGGTCGCCCAGATCGCTCAACACGCTGAAATGATGGCGCTCGGCGAGCAGCAGCGGACGGTCTCGCCCACGGGGGTGGCATTCGGGCCAGCATTGCCAGAGCAGCCACGATTGGCGGATGAATTCGCGCGTCTCGTCGGCGCCCACCGCGATGACCAGCGGCACGGGCGCGTGCGGCCGCAGATGGATCGGGCTCACGGCCCGCGCCCGGGCGGCGTCGAGTTGCAAGTCGTCGTTGAACGAGACCTGCACGAGCGGCTGCAGGTCGAACACGCCGCTGATCGCGACGGCGCCGACGACGGCGATGGGCAATCCGCGCGCGCGCCAGTCAGTCGCCACGAGCATCGCCGCCAGGTGGCCGCCTGCAGAGTGGCCGGCGACCACCAGCCGTCGCGCCGGGACACCGTGGCGCGCGCCTTCGCGATGCAGCCAGGCCAGGCCTTCGCGGCATTGTTCGACGATGCGCGCGATGCTGACCTGTGGGCAAAGATCGTAGTTGATGACCGCGACCCCTATGCCCTGCGCGACCAGCGGCGGGGCCACGAAGGAATGGTCGCTCTTGTCCAGGCTGCGCCAGTAGCCGCCATGAATGAACAACAGCGCCCCACGCGGATCGGCAGCCGGGAACAGATCGATCGTCTGCTTCGGTCCGCTGCCGTAGCGAAGGTTCAGGCTGGCCGCGAGGCGTTGCCGTGCGGCGGCGCTGTCGGCCGCCCAGCGGGCAAACCAATGCGGGTGATCGGGGAAGGCGGCCCGCAGGTTGTATTCGCGCTCGACCGCTGCGTCCGGCGCGGCGCTCATTGCGCGGCGATGCGCACGCTAAGCTGACCCAGGCTTTCGATTCTGCCGACGAGAAGATCGCCGGCGACGACCGGGCCGACGCCGGCCGGCGTTCCGGTGAAAACGAGGTCGCCGGGAAGCAGCTCATAGTATTGCGACAGAAAATGCAGGACGTGCGGCACATCCCAGATCATGTCGGAGAGATCGCCTCGCTGCCGGGTCTCCCCGTTCACGTCGAGCGAAATTCGACCCCGCTGCGGATGGCCGACTTCGCTTGCGGCATGCACCGGCCCGATGGGCGCGGCGGCGGCGAAGGATTTGCCAAGATCCCAGGGCCGCTTTTTTTCGCGCATGTCGATTTGCAGGTCGCGTCGCGTCATGTCGAGCCCAACCGCATAGCCATAGATGAGTTCGTTGGCGCGCTCGGGTGCCACCTTGACGCCGGCCGTGCCGATGGCCGCGACGAGCTCCAGCTCGTATTGGTAATTCTTGGTGGCCAGGGGATAAGGCACGCTGCCCACCTCCGGGGCCACGATGGGCACGATCGCGTCGGCGGGCTTGGTAAAGAAGAACGGCGGCTCACGGGCTGCGTCGCCACCCATCTCCTTGGCATGCTCGGCGTAGTTACGGCCGACGCAGTAGATGTGGCGCACGGGGAAGCGCTCGGCGCGGCCGGCGACGGGGAGCGAGGGAATATCCCAGCTAGGTATGACGTAGCTCATGAATTTTTCTCGTCTGGCAACAATGCGTGATGCCTCATACTGCATCCGGTTGCCGCGGTGGCGCGGCGGCGGCGAAAGCCGGCAGCGCCGCACACGCGGCCTCGATGCCCAAGAGCGTTGGATAGGCGTCGAGCGACAGGGGAACCCGGCGCGCGTTGGCCAGCTGCGGGATGAGACAGATGTCGGCGAAGGTCGGCAGCGCGCCGTTGCAGAACGGGCCGGTCGCCGGATCGGGAGCGAGTTGTGCCTCGAGGGCCGAGAGCCCCAGCTCGATCCAGTGCCGATACCAGTTGTTCTTCGCCTCTTCGCTCGCTCCCAGCGTGCGCGTCAGATACTGCAGCACGCGAAGATTGTCGAGCGGATGGATGTCGCAGGCGATCGCGAGCGCGATGGCGCGCACCCGGGCTCGCGCCTCCGGCGCGTGCGGCAGCAGCGGCGGCTCCGGATAGCGCTCCTCCAGGTACTCGAGGATGGCCAACGATTGGGTAAATGCGCCGCGATCGTCGTAGAGCACCGGCACGAGGCCCTGGGCGTTGATCGCCCGGAACGGCGCCGCCCGTTGCTCGCCCTGGCGCAGGTTGACCGGCAGGTATTCGTACGGCAGCCCCTTGAGGTTGAGCGCGATGCGCACGCGGTAGGCTGCCGAGGAGCGGTGGTAACTGTACAGCTTCATGAGCGGATCGCCGGCCAGGCGTTGCGGATTCGAGCGTCGGCGCGAGCGTAGCGCATGGGTGCGCGCGTTGCGGGGTCGAAGTGCACACGCGACGGGCCGCCCGGCAGCGGCGCGCTTTAGAAAGCCGCGATGCCGGTCTGGGCGCGGCCCAGGATCAGCGCATGCACATCGTGCGTGCCCTCGTAGGTGTTGACCGTCTCGAGATTGAGCAGGTGGCGGATGACGTGGAATTCGTCGACGATGCCGTTGCCGCCGTGCATGTCCCGCGCTGCGCGCGCAACGTCGAGCGCCTTGCCGCAGGAATTGCGCTTCATGATCGAGGTAATCTCCGGCGCGGCCTGGCCTTCATCCTTGAGCCGGCCGAGGCGAAGGCACCCCTGCAAGCCGAGGCAGATCTCGGTTTGCATGTCGGCGAGTTTTTTCTGCACCAGTTGATTGGCCGCGAGCGGGCGGCCAAACTGGCTGCGGTCGAGCGTGTATTGCCGCGCCGCGTGCCAGCAGAACTCCGCTGCGCCCAGCGCGCCCCAAGCGATGCCGTAGCGCGCGTTGTTCAGGCACCCGAAAGGTCCCTTGAGCCCCTGCACGCCCGGGAGAAGGTGGTCTTCGGGTACGAACACGGCGTCGAGCACGATCTCGCCGGTGATCGAGGTGCGCAGGCTGAACTTGCCCTCGATCTTGGGCGTCGACAAGCCCTTGGCACCGCGCTCGAGGATGAAGCCGCGGATGACCCCGTCATCGGTCTTCGCCCAGACCACGAACAGGTCGGCAATCGGTGCGTTGGATATCCACATCTTCGAGCCGGTGAGCTGGTAGCCGCCAGGTACCGAACGTGCCCGGGTGACCATCGATCCGGGGTCGGAGCCATGGTCGGGCTCGGTCAAGCCGAAGCAACCGATCCACTCGCCGGTCGCCAGCCTGGGCAGATACCTGCGCCGCTGCGCCTCCGAGCCGTAGGCGTGGATCGGGTACATGACGAGCGAGCTCTGGACGCTCATCATCGAGCGATAGCCGGAATCGACGCGCTCGATCTCGCGCGCGATCAGGCCATAGCACACGTAGTTGAGCCCGGCACCGCCAACCTCGGGCGGCAGCGTCGCGCCGAGCAGGCCCAGCGCGCCCATTTCGCGAAAGATCTCCGGATCGCTTTTTTCGTGTCGGAACGCTTCGGTCACCCGCGGCATGAGCTTGTCCTGAGCGTAGGCTTGCGCGGCATCGCGCACCATCCGCTCTTCCTCGCGCAGCTGCGCGTCGAGCAGCAACGGATCGGACCAGTTAAACGCCGCCTGGGTTGACGGCCTGACGATCTCGGGTGCGTTCATAGGAGAACGGATTATCGCGTGCGTGCAGGAAGGCGTCCATCGCCTTGCCGCGAGGTCGGCGTTGCGGACCCCGCCCCAAGCTCAACGGTGTGCGCCCCAGGCCGGGCCGCTGACGCCGCCAGGCGCCGGTCCGGACTGCCCGATCGACGCGTGTACGCCGCTTTGCACCTATGACAGGGGTTGGTCGCGGTGCCCTGGGAATGGTGAAAGCCGGGTGGGGCGGGGTGCTGGCCAACCGTCTGTTCCGCCAGCCATGCCTCATATCGGGCGGTTTTGCCTGTCCCTTGGCGGCGACTTATCATCCCCTATGTCAGCAAGGGAAACCCGGCCATGAAGCGTCTTGGAGTGCGTCCTTCCTTCGCCGTCTCGCGGCGGCGTGCGGCGGGCTTTACCATGCTCGAAGTCATGATCGTGACCGCGATCGTGGCCATCCTGGCTGCCATCGCCCTGCCCAATTACGCCGATTACGTTACCCGCGGCAAGATCACCGAGGCGACCACGGGACTGTCGGATCTTCGCCAGCGCTACGAGCAGTTTTTTCTCGATAACCGGAGCTATACCGGCGGCTGCGTTCAACTGAAGCCGTTGGTCCAGCCCAATTTACCGGATTTTGCCATCGACTGCAGTACGGAGTCGGCTGCGGGCTATACGTCCATCGCGACCGGCACGGGCACGATGACCGGGTTCGTCTATCAGATTGACAATACCGGGGCGAAGGCTACGAACGGGGTACCTCCGGGATGGAACTTGCCGGTGGGAGCCTGCTGGGCGATCCGCAAGAGCGGCGATTGCGAGTGAGCAAGCCATGCGCGCCAACGCACGCGAACGCGGCTTCACGCTCATCGAGCTGCTCGTTGCCGTCTCGTTGTTTGCCTTCCTGATCGCGCTCGCGGTGCCGATGTACACCGACTTTCTGGGCAACTCGCAGGTGCGCAACGCCGCCGAAGCCATGCTCAACGGCGTGGTCTCGGCCCAGAGCGCGGCGATCAATGCCAACACCCAAGTGCAGTTGGTCGTGACGCCGGCTACCGGCTGGCAGATCGCGGAGGTTAACCCGGACCTTTCGGTGCACCCGCCCTTTCTGCCGGCCCCGTTTCAGCTCAGCGACGGCGCGCCTAATGCACATGTCGTGCCCACACCACCCGGCGCGACCGAGATCACCTTTGACGCCTTCGGCCGCATCGTCGCCAATCAGGATGCGACCCCGACGATCAGCTGCATCGACGTCACCAACAGCCAGAACGCCAACGCCCGGGCGTTGCGGGTCGTGATCACCAATGCGACCCCGGCGACGGCCACCAAACTCTGCGACCCGTTGGCGGCCGCGACGGAGCCGCAGGCTTGCCCGGCCGCGCTCTGCCAGTAATGCCATGACAACCTACCTCAAGCCGCGGTACCGGCAGACGGGCGCCTACCTGCTCGAGGCGCTGATCGGGATTCTCATCTTCGCGCTCGGGGTGCTCGGAATCGTCGGTCTGCAAGCCGCATCGCTGCGCACCAGCACCGACAACAGCCTGCGCGCCGAGGCGGTCTTCGCCGCGACGCAGCTCATGGGCCAGATGTGGGCCGACGCGCAAGGCAACCTCGTCGCCAACTACTCCAGCGCAGCCGCCGGCCCGACGTATACCGCTTGGGCGGCGGAGCTCAAGGCCGCGCAGGGCGCGGCGTGGGTCCAGGATCCGACGGTCGATTTCGCCAATGGAAGCTGCAATGCCGCGCCATCGCCAACGAGCAGCAGCGTCTATATCAAGATCCAGTGGCAATCGACGGACGGCACGCCACACAACTACACGACCTGCGGCCTGATCGGGCAGAACCTATCATGAAGCCCATTCTCCGGGGGCGGCGCGCGCCGGCGCAAGGCGGTTTCAGCCTCATCGAAATCATGGTCGGCGTGGTCATCGGGATGATCGCCGTGCTGGTGATCTTCCAGGTCTACAACGTTGCCGAAGGGTTCAAGCGCAACACGACGGCCTACGGCGAGGCGATGCAGGGCGGCCTGCTCTCGACCTTCGTTCTCGGGATGGAGTTGGGCAACGCAGGCACGGGGATAAACGCGACGCAAACCGACCTCCAGTGGTGCCCACCACCGGCACCGATCACCGGCAACGTGAGCGACATCGCCAATACGTTTCGACCCATCCCCGTATTGATCGCCGATAGCCCGAGTGGCAACACGAACTTCGATTCGTTCGCCGTCAGTTACAGCGTCGCGTCGACTTTGGTGACTTCGGTGCCGTTCACCGCAAACGCAGGCCTCGCCGCGAGCTATCAGGTACAAAGCACCGGAGGATTTCACCCCGGCGACCTCATCGTGGGCATCCAGGCGCCCGGCACCCCCACCGCTTGCGCGAGTTCGACCGTGACGGTGGTGACCCCTCCCGACCCTTTGGGGGTGGTAACGATTACCCAATCCGGCACCGCCCTGACCTTCACGGCTTCGTCCGTGCTGTTCAACATGGGGCCGTGCGATCGCGCGCAGAAAGTCCAGTACAGCGTCGCCAACAATGTGCTGTTGAGCACGCCACTTTTGAACTCGAACAAGCTACCCGCCGCCGCCTGCGGACAGCCGGTTGCGGCACCCGTGCCCAGCCCGGTGGCCTCCAACGTCGTCGTTATGAAGGCCGAGTACGGCATCAATACCTCTAAAAGCAAGGAGCGAGAGCTCGACACCTGGGTCCAGGCAACCGTGGGCGGAGGCTGGGATCCGACGACGCTGCTGCAGGCGCCCATTACGACGATCAACCAGATTAAAGCGGTACGCATCGGCGTTATCGTGCAGAGTGAGCAGTTCGACAAGACCCTCGGCGATTACAACTGGGTGCTGTTCGACTGCTCCGACGCGAACAAGGCCAACTGCCCGGGCCGCCTGACCGGAACCATGGCGGCGAGCGTTACGCCGCAAGGCAACTGGCGTTTCCGCAAGTACGAAACGATCATCCCCTTACGTAACTCGATCTGGAATCCGACCTGATGCCCGAGAACCCTTTGCGCGCGAGCGCTGCACCTTCGCTGCCGACGCGCCAGCGCGGCGTGGTGCTCTTCATCGCCTTGATCGTCATGGTGGTTATGAGCCTGGCGGCACTCGGACTGATGCGCTCGGTGGATACCACAACGGCGGTGCTCGGTAACCTGGCGCTGCGCCAGGCGTCGATCCTGCCGGCCAACTACGCCATCGAGGAAGCCGCGTCCGGGCTGTTTGCGGATGCCGGCGGACCGCGCATTCCCGACCTCAACACCGATTGGGCGGCAGAGAATTATTTCGCGGAACACGACTACAACCAGGACGCGCCGAACGGCGGCGCCCCCTCCGGCGTGCCCGACGGAGTGCCGAAGCAGTTGTGGACGCAGTTGGCGGCGCAGGGGCTCCCGAAGCAGTCTGCGGTCGACGCAGATAATAATCACATCACCTACCTCACCGAGCGCATGTGCGTAAAGGGGGCAGCCGGGGATCCCGGCACCGGCATCGCGAAAGAAACATGGTGCGACATGGGACAGCCGAAGCCGGCGCCGGGCACCACAGTCAACCAGGCAAACCCGTTGAGCTTCCCCCAGCAGGTGTTCTATCGCGTCACGATACGAGTCGACGGTCCGCAGAACACGGTTTCCTTCTTGCAAGCGATGCTGCGCTGATGAGCGGGGCCGGCGCCATGCCAACGACAGCCGCGTCGGCGTCAGCGCGGGCAGCACCGTAACGTCACCGTCATCGAAGTGAACGTGAACTTCCCGTTCGCGGCGCAGCGCATGTCGTGGCGCCCGCAGGGGCAATAGACCGCTGCAAAACAACGGCGGGTGCCGACTTGCCAGTCCCCCGTGGCCGCTCCACAATCCGGGAGCGGCCATTTTTCATGGTGCCGAGCCGATCGAAAGTGTATTCCGTGACCCGCGCCACGCTCGTTTTCGACGTTAGCGAAGCGCGCGCCGTCGAGAGGCGGCTCACGGCCGCGGTCGGCGCGTCGATCGTGATCCATGCGCTGGTGATAACTTCGCTGCGAACGCTCATCCCGCAGCCCCCAGCGCAGGACGTGGGAACACGCAACAATTTTGCCACGCTCCAGGCCGTTATCGCCGCGCCGCGCACCGAGGTCGACCCCGAGCCGTTGGCGCCGCTCCCGCGACCCGCACCGCCGGCGCTGTTCCTGCCGCCAGTCGAGGTGCCGATCGAGAGCGCATCCCAGCGTGCCCGCCTGCCTGCATTCGCGCCACCAGCCGGACCCGTGCCGCGGTCGGGTTCCGACCGTCCGCAGGTGGTTATTTCCGTGCGCCTGATCGACGATCCGTCGTGGCTGGGGACCGATTACGCGCTGTCCCTGGCGCAGCGGTTTTCGCGCCGCGCACAGAAGCCACCGGCGCTCATCGGATCGCCAGCCGTGCTCTATCCCAGCGCGGCGTTGGAGGCGGGGTCCAGCGGCAGGGTCGCAGCGCTGCTGAGCATCGACGCGCAAGGACGCATCCTCGAGTCGACGCTGTTGCCGGCCGACGGATTGTTCGCTCCCGCGGTCGCCAACGCACTCAAGACGGCGCAGTTCACGCCCGCAGAAATCGACGGCAAACCGGTCCCGTACTGGGCGATCGTCGAGTATTACTTCAGCCTTGTTCGTCCTTTGGCAGCCCCGCATCAGCCCAGTGTCGGTAGGTGAAATCCCGGCGCCGCGCTGCCGTCGTCGGGCCAGCGTGCAGTAACCGCCTTGCCGCGGGTGTAGAAGCGCACGCCGTCCATGCCGTGCACGTGCAGGTCACCGAACAGCGAGTTGCGCCAACCGCCGAACGAGTAGAAGGCCATCGGCACGGGGATGGGCACGTTGATGCCGATCATGCCCGCTTCGGCCTGCTGCTGGAAGCGGCGCGCCGCGTGGCCCGAGCGCGTAAACAGGGCCGCTCCGTTGGCGTAGGCATTGGCGTTGATGAGCCCGATCGCCTCCTCCAGCGACTCCACGCGCACGATGACCAGAACCGGTCCGAATATCTCTTCGCGGTAGATCGCCATATCGGGTGTCGCCTGGTCGAATAGCGTCGGCCCGACGAAGAACCCGGGGTGCTGCCCCGGGCGGCGTCCGTCGACGACCAGCGTCGCCCCTTCGCTGACGCCGCGATCGATGAGGCCGACAATCCGGTCGCGTGCAGCACAGGTGATCACCGGGCCCATTTCCGACTCGGCGCGATCGCCCGGTCCGACGACGATTCGGCGCGCACGCTGCGCCAGCTTGTCGCGCAGTGGGTCGCCCGCTGCGCCGACCGCGACGGCCACCGACACGGCCATGCAGCGCTCGCCAGCCGATCCGTACGCCGCCCCGATCAACGCGTCGGCGGCGAAGTCGAGGTCCGCGTCGGGCATGACGACCGCATGGTTCTTCGCCCCGCCGAGCGCCTGAACGCGCTTGCCGCGCGCCGTTCCGGTCTGGTAGACATAGCGCGCGATCGGTGTCGAGCCGACAAACGACACCGCCCTGATGTCTGGATGCTCGAGGATTGCGTCGACCGCTTCCTTGTCACCGTGCACGACATTGAACACCCCGTCGGGTAGCCCCGCATCTTGCGCGAGTTTGGCCATGCGCAGACTCAAGCTGGGATCGCGCTCCGAGGGCTTGAGCACGAACGTGTTACCGCAAGCGATCGCAATCGGGAACATCCACAGCGGCACCATGGCCGGAAAATTGAACGGCGTGATGCCGGCGCAGACGCCAAGCGCCTGGCGCAGGGAGAAGCTGTCGACGTCGCTGCCTACGCTATCGCTGAATTCGCCCTTGAGCAGATGTGGTATACCGGTCGCGAACTCGACCACCTCGATGCCGCGCGTGATCGAACCCTCGGCATCGCTGTGTGTCTTCCCGTGCTCCTCGGTGAGCAGCCGCGCCAAGTCCTTCTTCTGCTCCTCGAGCAGGTCTCGGAAACGCATCAGGATCCGCGCGCGGCGCAGCGCCGGTGCCGCGCGCCACGCAGGCCAGGCATCGACCGCGGCGGCGACCGCGGCGGCAACATCGGCCGCCGTGGCGAGGGGTACGTGCCGTAGCACCTCGCCGGTGGCCGGGTTGGTCACCTCGCCGTAACGGGTCGTGCGCGCGGGCGTCGCCCGCCCGCCTATCCAAAGCGGCAGCCGATCCAATGTGGTCAGATCCATCGCGCTCCTCCTAAAGGCCCGCGCCCGATAGGCAGGCCTCGGCATCAGCCCGGTTCATGCAGGCGCGCGACGTAGCGCGCCACGAGGATGCTTTGCCCGTGAAACGGCCGCATATTTTGTTTCGTATTACCAGCCATGTTACCAGCGGAATTGACCTCTAGGATCACGCGACTTGGTCGACCGGCTCTGCCGCCAAAGATTATCTCAAACCCAGGCGGGCTTCTACACGGGCATTGTTGCTACCATCGGAACCATTCTCGTGCCCCAAATCCACTACCTGCGTTCTTGCCGTCGATTCACGGCCTTTGACCTCCCGGGACCACGCATTGGCACCGTCGAGAAACCGGGAACCCGCCGGTCTCTTTGAAGCCGATCACTCCGTTGCCGTCGGCGAGAATGATGACATCCCGAGCCTCGCGCTATCCTGCCGCTGGTTCTCCCATTTCAGCGATCGATCGGCGCCGGGATTTCTCGATAGACCATTCGCGGCTGAACGCCGGCTTGCGCTACTGCACCAGCGGAGACGGCACTGACTCGAGTTTAACCCCGCGCACCTGGGCCTGCCGGCGAGCACGCGGACGTACTGGGCGAGCGCGCGCTGGAGGACGGCCTCGCGCAGTCGTTCTGCGATCTGGGCGCGCACCGGCTCGAACGGCATCCGCCGTCCCGGCGCACGCCGGTCGACGGCAACGGAGCTGGATCAGCCACCATCGCGAGCGGATATTTTTGGCCAAGCGGAAGATACGGGCAAAATTGGACGACCGTCCACGGCTATTCGAGTCATCACAGCTGTCGCGGATAGGCGACGGTTCTGCTCGAAGGTGTCTCCAGCGCCTCCTCCACCGCTTTTTGCGACAGCTTGGAGCCATCGGTTGGCACCAGAATATGCTTGAACATTGATGTTCTCCATATTGGTCCAGAAGGATCACAAAGCGAGACTGTGAATGACCTGGCTCGGGTAGCCGTGGTCGACTTTGCGCTCGAAGCCAAGACTTGCCGCGAGATCGCGCATCTGGCTGTCAGCCGCCGAGTCGATGGAGAACATGCGCTTGATGCCCCGCTGACGCGCGACTTCGATCAAGTGACGCATCAGCAGGTGACCAAGCCCCCTGCCCTGCCATTCATCGGCGACGACCACAGCGCACTCGCAGCTGGTGCTATCGTCACTCACGCAAAAACGGCTCACACCGATCTCCCTTTTCTCATCCGCCTCATGGCGCAACGCCACGAACGCCATCTCACGCCGATAATCAATGTCGGTCAGCCGTCTGATCATATCGTTGCTAAAGTTCATCTGGCCGAGAAATCGATATCGCAGCGACTGGGGGGACAGGCGTTCAAGGAATGTGCGCTCAAGAGCAGCATCGTCCTTCGCAATCGGACGAATCAGCACCCGGGTTCCGTCGCGGAGCGTCTCGTGCCAGTGCGACATCGGATCGAAGTCGGCAATCGCCTCATTACCTGGCTTCGCAATCCACGTTACATAGTTGTGGGCAGGGCTACTGGTGGCAGTCATCACGCGCTCCTTTTGGATTCGGTGCAGCAACTTTGCGTGATGTGAGTGGCGTTCGTATTGACCCAAGTCAACCACGGCATCTGTAAACTCTCCTTAAGGAAGTGTCATGGCCCAGGGCGAAGTCCCATTTGATCATGGTCAAGGCCATGAAATCGTCCTACGCGCGTTGTCTTGGCGGCTAAAACTCGCCGCCCGCCCCCCGTCCGCAGCACCCATAGGCCCGGCGGTGATTTCGATCCGGGACTTAAAGACGCACTGCAGCAACTGCAGCATGCGCGAGCTGTGCCTACCGATCGGTCTGGGACAGGACGCGATGCGGCAGCTCGACGAACTGATCACCGAGCGCACCCGACTGAAGAGAGGCGACGTCCTCTACCGCGCCGGCGATACTTTCAGGGCGCTTTACGCGATCCGCACGGGTTCGTGCAAGACCACGGTGCTCGCGAGGACGGCCGCGAGCAGATCGCGGTTACCACATTCTCGGCGACGTGATCGGCATGGACGGCATCGGCGCCGACTGCTACGGTTTGCCGGGCCATCGCGCTGGAAGATAGCGAGATATGCGTGCTTCCGTTCGATAACCTTGAAGCGCTCGCGCGCAGGCTTGCGCCGCTGCAGCACAACCTACACCAGTTTCTGTCGCGGGAGATCTCGCGCGACCAAGCTTCCCTCGCGCTGTTGGCGAGTGTTCATCGTGCCTCGCGATGCGTGGTGTAGGTCGGGACATCAGGCTGCGGTTCGGCGCGGTTAACGCAGGGGTCCTAAGCCGATGGGCGGCGGCGCCAGATTGACGATGCGAGTGAAGAGCGTGTCGTATTTGACGCCCGCCTCGGTGCCGAGCATCGGATCGGTGTGCCCAAGAAACGCAGCGTCGATCGCTTCCCAGTCTGTCGCGGTAAGGTGTTTTTCGGCAAGCGGCAGAACTTCTTTCTCCTCGGCTCGCATGTGCTCCCAGTGAAATGCCGCATAGTCTTCCACCGCCGCCATGAACTTGGAAAATTCAGTCGGCCCTCCCTGCTTGTAACGCGCCAGAGCCTGCTCAAGAGTGCGTATCTTTTCGGCACCCATGCGGTGTTCTTTTTGCAGCCGCTCGAGTAGCGGTGTGGCCTCCCGGTGCCGAATTCGCAATAGCCAAAACAAGTACTGATCTTCCTTGGGATGATGGAAGCGCTCCGGGAATGCATCAACGTAGTAGATCATGGCTCCGAACAAGTCGAAATCGGGGTTTGCTCCCCGGTCGCGTATTTCGTGCACGAGGTAAAGCATGCCGTGCAGGATTGCCGCCAAGGAGCGGTGTTCGTCCTGAATGATGCGGATCGCCTCCATGTTCACCCCCTTCTCACTCAGATAATGCGCGAATAGCGTACGCTCCCGCGCTGATCGCGCAGATAACGGTCGAATATCATCGCCACGGAGCGAACCAGGGACCTTCCGCGCCGCGTTACGACGATCGCATCCGACGCGATTTCGATCAATCCATCGTCAACCAGCGGCTTGAGTTCCTCAAGCTCCATCGCGAAATACTCGTCAAAAGTGATCGCATGCTCCGCTTCGACGCGCTCGAATGAAACCATGGACTGGCACATGAGCGCCTGGATCACGTCGCGCCGCAACAGGTCGTCGGCACGAAACGCTTGTTGTCTTGGAGGCGGCACGGGCGTCCGGCTTCCGCTCAATCAACGTCGATCTGATCTATGGGCTGCCGCGACAAACGGTCCCTGGTTTCTGCGTCTGCCTTGCGCGGGTCGATTTCGATCGCGAGTTCGGCGTGGCGCTCGAACCTGAAGTTGTCGCGCAGGGCGTGCATCAGTAGCTGCATCTCGTCCGCCGACAGAAATGTGGGCGTGCCTCCGCCCCAGTGCAGTTGCATGATTGGCGCTTTGGGACTCACAAGAGCGGACAGGATTGCTACCTCTTTCACGAGGTAGCGGATGTACTTCGCCGACCGACCGTGGTCCTTGGTCAGGACCTTGTTGCAGGCGCAGTAGTAACAAATCGTGCTGCAAAACGGCACATGCACATACAACGACAACGGCGCGCTGGCGGCTTGGCGGTTGAGGAGTGCGTCAACCAAATCGTCGGCCGTGAATGCTTCGGTGAAGCGATCTGCCGTCGGATAGGATGTGTAGCGCGGGCCAAAGCCGTCGTACTTGCGGACTAGACTCGAGTCCAACGAGACGCCGGCGCAGGGTGCAGAGCAAACCATGCTGGCATCGTGCCAGCGGATCCCGGCCTTGACCTTGAGGTAGATCAAGCCGGCGGCAGGGACGCGCTGAAGCTTTTGGGCAATTCATCGTAGCGCTCCTTTGGGCTTAGCCAGGCCAATCTGGGTTAGTCTGCCGTCCAAGAACGACGGTGGGATCGGGATTCGCGCTACTCGCCGCCACGTTTTCGTTGCCGCTGTTTCAGGCGCTGGTCAGCCCGGCACAGGCCGTTCCGTCCTTGTCCGGGCTGCGCCCGTGATGCACGGCATCGTCAAGGATCTCACGCCGGCGGAGATCGTGGCGGTTGCCGCCTACGTGCAGTCAAAATAGTGCCTTCTTGCGCTTATTTTTGTTCTGCATGTTCAGCCTCGCTCCGCGCTG
>DASZFQ010000181.1:0-124389 GCA_035939595.1 Casimicrobiaceae bacterium | reverse complement strand
CTGCTGACAGCCGTCGCGTGCTAACATCCGGCCGTTCAAGGACATGGAGGGCACCAGTTGCCTGCGGCTCACTGGCGATGGCTGCGGGTCTATTAGCTAACCCGCCGGTATGAGGAAAGCACGGCATGGGCATTTCACCGGTTCGGTGTGCGGTTCCAGTTCTGTTTGGCCTAGGCCTGTTGTCATCGACTTGGCTGCCGGCCCGTGCTCAGCCCACGGACCTCGTTGATCAGGACACACGCGGGGAGACGGTTCGGTGTGCAGCAACCGATGACACGACACCGAGCGGCCTCGCCGCCGTTCTAGCGTCCGCGACCTATCAATCTCCGAAGCTACAGGTTGTGAAGAATCCCTTCATAAGCGGCGTTCAGGTGCAGCTCAATTGGCGCGACATCGAGCCGGTCCAAGGGAAACCGGATTGGTCGAAGCTGGATGAGTTGCTCGCTGCCGCCGAATCATCAAAGAAATGGGTACAACTCGACATCTTCCCCGGCTTCTTTTCTCCTGCATGGGCGCTGGAAGGCGCAAAGACCGACCTGTTCAAGATTCCATATGGGCCGGGCCACGGCACCGTTGCGAGGCTTCCAATGCCATGGGATCGCGTGTACCTCGACCGTTGGTTCGCATTCGTGAAACAGCTAAGTGAAAGATACGGAAAGTCACCAGCTTTTAGAATGATCGCGGCTGCGGGACCGACATCGGTCTCCTCAGAGATGACGTTGCCTCAATCTGGGGAAGCTGTCCAGAAGTGGCTCAACAACTCTTATACACCTGGCAAATATTTAGGCGCATGGGAAGAGGCCTTTCGCGTCTATGCCGACTCCTTTCCCAATCAGTGCGTTTCTCTGGCGGCTCCGGGTCTGCCGATTCCCGGAGCCGGCCCAAAGGGTCGAGCGGCGCACTTGCGCGCCAAGCAGGAGGTCATTGAGCGGGCGATACGCGCTTTTGGACGCAGGCTTGCCATTCAGTCGAACGATCTTCATGCCGGCCACGCTGCGGTCGAAGCGTTCGACGGTACCGCGTTCATCAACAGTTACAGCGGGCGGATCATCACCGGCTTTGAAATGCGCGGCGGCTCGCAAGACGCAATTGCGAGCAAGGTAATGGGTGCGGAGGGGGATCCTCCGCTGGCCTTGCGAAGATCCATCGATAAGGGGATGGCACGCAACAGCGGCGGCCGGCACGTGAACTATCTGGCAATTTATGAAGGAGATGTACTTCCGGCGGATATGCAGCCGGTACTGCAATATGCGGCGTCGCTATTCGCGCGATAACGGTAGCAAGCCAACCAAAGGTCGCGCGCCCACTAACTGAATTTCTCGAAACCGGTGGCTCGCCGATGACCGCATCGGTAACTGCGACAGTCGGCGATAGCTGCTCACGGCTGCGGCTTCAACCGGTCGTAGCATCTCCTTCTCCAAAGCGCCGCTCGCGACGCCCGCAACGGGCCCCGAGATCCTGGCCCGCCGGTGGATCAGTGTCGCTCTTCTGCGTACTATCATCACATGTGCGGACAGTCATCCCCGGAACAGTTCCGTTCCCGTCGTTAGGAGCGCGATGACCAGAGAATCCTATCCGTTCCAGAGTTCCGAAGAAGAACGACAAAGACTCATCGCCCAAGGCAGGCTGTTGGCTCCGGTGACTCAGCGGTTACTCGAAAAAGCAGGCATCTCTTCAGGGATGCATGTTCTTGATATCGGATCAGGATCGGGTGATGTCGCACTCTTGGCGGCCCGGCTTGTAGGGTCGCACGGCAGCGTAATCGGTGCAGACCTGGATCCCACCCAAGTGGCGTTCTCCGAGCAGCGAGCCGGGGCGGAAGACCTGACTAACGTGCATTTCAGGGTTAGGGATTTCCGAGAAATTGAGGTTAGCCCAGCTGTGGACGCGATCGTTGGGCGTCTCGTGCTCATGTATACGGCAGATCCACTTGATGCGCTGCGTCGCGTCCTTCGCAATCTCAAAGTCGGTGGTGTGATTGCATTGCAAGAATCGAACGTCGACTACGATGGTCCCGTCCTCATCGAGCCGCTCAATTGCTTAGCCGCCAAGGCGGTTGAATGGTTCAGGGCAGGTTTCGAGCACGCTGGTGTTCAGCCCCGAATGGGGTTGCGGCTATTTGGCTTGATGCGATCGGCTGGTTTGGATCCTTCGCCAGACATTGAGATGTCGGTGCCGATCCAACAGGGCCCGGACGGAGCACTATTCAGCATTCTGACTTCTCTGGTGCGCTCTCAAATACCAGCCATTGTTGCGAGTGGAGTAGCTACGAAAGCTGAAATCGATATTGAAACCCTTGAGCAAAGGCTAATCGCCGACGCTCCAATTGGCGGTGTTGTTGGGTATTTCAACTTGGGGCACGTGGGTGTATGGGCAAGAAAGCCATAACCTCCTCGGCGCCCGATTCGCCGAATCGTACTCGTCTATTCGAGCGGGTGACACCGGCAATTCGAGGCGGATACGCCTCGGCGGCCAGAGTCGCGCCCTAGCGAAGCGTCCTCACGCAGCCTCGCGTAATCCGATAGAAAGCGCACCCGGTCATGTACGATGTGAAGATTTACGTCGATGTCGAGGCAAATGTGCGTTGATCGTGCGTTGTGAGTACGCCGATCGCGCCCAACGAAGTGAAAGGTGCTTTGCCTCGATCCGTCATCGGACGTACCGCGCTCGCCTTCGAAGTGCGACGTACTTGGCCGAGCGCCTAGCACTGTACGGTAGTCACGCCGCCCTGTCAGAGGAAAGGATTAGCTTTAGCGGATTTCAACGGCACCGTTCACCGTGACGTGGAGTTCTTCGTTCTGCACGACAAGGTTATCCAATTTCAGCGCGCGCACGACGACTGCGTAGGGGGCTGTCTTTTCCGGGGCCGTGAGGGCCCGAACCCCTTCGAGGATGTCGATGTGCAGCCCTGAGAGCGAATGGGCGCCGATCAGGTTCTGCAATGCCGCGGCCACCACTGGCTTATCCGCGCTTTCGATGCGCACGTCTTCCAGGGCAGCTTCCTGCGAGCGAAGGACAGGCCGGGCCGAGAGCATGATCGCGCTGGGTTCTGTCGCCGATTGGCATACTCCACCGATCATTGCGCCGATCCGTCCGGCAAAATGTGCTCCGACGTAAATGCGGCCCTGCCTGAACGATACGGTGGGATTCTCCAGATACGGATCATTGCAACGGTCAGGCCGCTGCAGGTAATAGCGACCCTTGTCCTTGAAGATCTGCGTCTTCAGGGCTTTCACGACCGTCGACGTGTGGACAACGAGGTCAATGGCGTACGCGCTCGACGCTGCAAGGGCGAACGTCGACGCAAACAGTGGGGCCAACACTTTCAGTTTCACAAGGCGTGTCACAAGTCATTCCTTCACGATTACGAACATTTGTCTAGCAATGGTGCGCCTTCGCTGACCCTAAGTCGACGTACTTGATTCGAGGTTCTTAGGACCCGGTGCTCAGGACGTCGAGTAGATAACGAGTCGTTCGTTCTCGGTCTAGGACATCGCTTAAGACGTTTATCGCAATTCATAGTGCGGGTCCTCACAGAGTCAGGTCTGTGCGTAGTCGGTCTGATCGCCCTGCCCCGCGAGCGGCTCGAACGCGGTAATCGCCATCCGCCCGCCCCGGACCTACAGCAGGGTCGCCTCGATCAGCGGTGGCAGCGGACCGGTAAGACGTTGCTGCTGATCGCCGTCAGCTCTCCAACAACACGCTCAGCACGATGCACCTGCCTGCGTGGCGCGACTTGCCCGGCACGACGCACGCAGACGATGGACTCTCATAGTCTCGATGACGGCAAACCGGCAAATGTCGGCCCTGAACGATCGTTCGACAACGGGTTGGGGCGGGTACATAATCAAGGGTATGGGCAGGTCGCTGAACACCTAATACCTATGCGTTATTGGCTGATGAAATCGGAGCCGGACGAGGTCTCGATCGATGACCTCGCAAAGCTGCCCGGAAGGACGATCGCGTGGTTCGGTGTGCGCAACTATCAAGCCCGGAACTTCATGCGCGATCAGATGCAGGTTGGCGACCTCGCGTTCTTCTACCACTCGAGCTGCCCGGAGCCGGGCATCGCCGGCATCGTCCGCGTGAGCAAGGCGGCGTATCCGGACGCCTCACAATTCGACCGAAAGAGCCCATATTACGACGCGAAAGCGACACGCGTTGCGCCGCGTTGGTTCAACGTCGAGGTAACGCTGGTCGAGAAGACCCGCCTCGTCCCCCTCGGCGAATTACGTGCGCAGCGCGAGCTTGCCGGCATGCGGCTGCTGCAGCGGGGCAACCGGCTGTCGATCACACCGGTAGACCCGCGCGAGTGGACCTTCATAACCGAGACGATGCTGCGGCGGTAACGTGGAGTGGCAGCTGATCCCGGTCTTCATCGCGATCGGCTGCGTCGTCGGCTTCCTGGCGGGCCTCCTTGGCATCGGGGGCGCCATGACGATGATACCGGTGCTGACCGTCATCTTCGGGCGTGAACATTTTCCCTCGGATCACGTTGTTCACATGGCGATCGCGACGTCGCTGGCGACAATCGTCTTTACCTCGGTGTCAAGCACGCGCGCGCACGCGCGGCGCGGGGCAGTTCTCTGGCATGTCGTATTGGGGCTCACGCCGGGGATCCTGCTCGGCTCACTGGCCGGGCCCCAGATCGTCGCGGGCATGTCGTCGGCCCTGCTAGCAGCGCTGTTCGCGGCGTTCACTGGGGCTTCGGCGGTGCAGATGCTGCTCAACAGAAAGCCAAAAGCGACGCGCGATCTGCCAGGCCGGGTCGGGTTGTTCGCCGTCGGCGCGGTCATCGGCGCGGTGTCGAGCATGGTGGGCGCGGGCGGTGGATTCCTTTCCGTGCCGTTCATGACCTGGTGCAACGTCCGGATCCATCAGGCGGTGGCGACATCAGCAGCGCTTGGCTTTCCCATCGCCGCAGCGGGGACCGCGGGCTACGTCCTGGCCGGCTTGAGGCAGGAGGGCCTGCCGCCCTACACAGTGGGCTACATTTACCTTCCTGCGCTCGCGGCTATCGTCGTCGCGAGCATGCTCTTAGCGCCGCTCGGAGTCAGGGTCGCGCACGGCTTGCCGGTCGTCCGGCTGCGCCGCGTCTTCGCCGGGCTGCTGTTGGGGATCGCCGCGTTCATGTTGTGGAAGGCCACGACCTACTGAGCGCCCTTCCCACGGGCGGTCATTGCCGCGCGTAGCGCTCTCGCAACACGCTCTTTTGCACCTTGCCCATCGCGTTGCGGGGCAGGTCGGCGACGAAATGTACGCGTTTGGGTACCTTGAAGCCAGCAATCTCGGCCCTGAGCGCCGCGATGAGCGCATCCTCGGCGAGCGCGTGACCAGGACGCGCAACAACCACAGCAGTGACGGCTTCGCCGAAATCCGAATCGGGGGTACCAAATACCGCCGATTCGAAAACGCCGGGCAGGGCGTTGATCCGCTCTTCGACCTCCGCCGGATAGACGTTTAGGCCGCCGGTGATGATCAGGTCCTTAGCACGGCCGACGAGTTTCAGATAGCCATTGGGCAGCCATTCACCCAGATCGCCCGTCCGGAAGTAACCGTCCGCGCTAAAGCCCTCGCGCGTTTTCTCCGGCAAGCGCCAGTAGCCACGAAACACGTTCGGTCCCTTGACCTGGATCTCGCCGACAACACCGGGCCCGCAGGCGCGCTCGTCCGCATCGACGACGCGCACGGAGACGCCCGGCAACGCGGGGCCTACCGTGCCCGCAACCCGATCGCCGGTAAGCGGATTTGCCGTGTTCATCCCGGTCTCGGTCATGCCGTAGCGCTCGAGGATCGGCTGACCCGTGCGGGCGCGAAAGGCGTTGAAGGTTTCGGGCAATAGTGGCGCCGAGCCCGAGATAAAGAGACGGACGCTCCGGCAGGACTCCCGGCCGAACGTCGGCTCAGCCAGCAGGCGAGTGTAGAAGGTCGGCACGCCCATCATCACGGTTGCCTGCGGCAGTCGCGCGCTTACCTCGCCGGCATCGAACTTGGCCAGCCAGAGGATCCGGCTGCCGGAGACCAGCGCGCAATGACAGGCGACGAACAGGCCGTGCACATGGTAGATCGGCAGCGCATGGAGCAAGACGTCGCCACGGGTGAAACCCCATTGCTCGACCAGCGTAAGGGCATTGCTGGCGAGGTTGCGGTGCGAGAGCATGGCGCCCTTGGAGCGGCCGGTGGTACCCGACGTGTAGAGAATCGCCGCGAGATCATCGGCCTTGGACACCACCGTTTCAAACCGGTCGGAGTGCTTGGCGGCGCGATCGAGCAGCGTGCCCGCGGCGTGGTCGAGTGTGAGAACCGTCGCTTGCGGGCTCAGTTCCGCGATAGCCTGCGCAGCGTCCGGGCGGCAGACGATGACGGTCGGCTCGGCGTCGGCGAAGAAAAACGCGAGCTCTCCCTTCTGATAGCCGGTGTTGAGCGGCAGGTACACCAACCCGGCGCGCAGGCAGGCAAGGTAGAGCGCAAGCGACTGAGGGCATTTTTCGGTCTGCACTGCCACACGGTCGCCAACGCGGCATCCGGCATTGATCAGCGCGTGGGCAATGCGCGCCGAAGCCACGTCGAGGTCGTCGTAGTGGATTACCGGTCCCCCGGGGATGAGCACGCAAGCTTGCTCCGCGTCCTCGGGGAAATGATCGCGCAGGAGCGCGTACAGGTTCGCGTTCATACGAGCGAGCGGCGCGCTACAATTGTACGTCGGAACAACGAGCGGCCTGACAGCAGTCGGTCATGAATTTGCCATCAACCATGCGCTATGTCTTGGCGCGCGAGCCGGGGCCGCCGGACGTTCTGGCCGTCGCGGAAATGCCGGTTCCCGCGCCCAAGCGGGGTGAAGTGCTGCTGCGCGTCGCCTACGCTGGCGTCAACCGGCCGGATTGCGTGCAGCGTGCGGGGGGCTATCCACCGCCCGCCGATGCGTCGCCGATCATTGGCCTCGAAGTCTCCGGAACGATCGCTGCCCTGGGCGAGGGCGTCGAGCGGTGGCGCATCGGCGATGCCGCCTGCGCGCTTACCCCGGGAGGCGGCTACGCGGAGTACTGTGCGACGCCGGCCGCCTACTGCCTCCCGCCCCCGCGAGGCCTGTCGCTTCTCGAGGCGGCAAGCCTGCCGGAGAATTACTTTACCGTGTGGCACAACGTCTTTGAGCGCGGCCGTTTGCGGGAGGGCGAAACCTTCCTTGTGCATGGCGGCTCCGGCGGCATCGGGCAAGCCGCGATACAGCTGGCGAAGGCGTTCGGTGCGACGGTCGTTACGACGGTCGGCAATGCCGCCAAGGCCGCGTTTTGCCGTGATATTGGCGCCGACTACGTCATCGACTACCGGGAGCAGGACTTCGCGGCCGAGGTGGCCAAGATCACTGCCAAGCGCGGCGTCGACCTGATCCTCGACATGGTCGGCGGCGACTACATCGAAAGGAACCTCAAGTGCCTGGCACTGGAGGGACGACTCGTGATGATCGCTTTCCTGCACGGCAGCCGGGCAGAGATCGACTGGCGCCACATCATGCTCAAGCGCCTGACCGTTACCGGTTCGACCATGCGCGCAAGCCCACACGAGCGCAAGGCGGCGATCGCGCGGGCCCTTCGCGAGCGCGTCTGGCCGCTGTTCGAGTCGGGTCAGTTGAAGCCGGTCATCTACCGCGTGTTGCCACTTTCCGAAGCGGCGGCCGCGCACGCGCTCATGGAATCGTCGCAGCACATCGGCAAGATCATGCTGGCCGTAGCACCGGAGTAATCGGTCGAGCGGTCAGATCAGGCCGGCGCCCCGGGCCCATTTGTACTTGGCGCCCAGTACTGCGACCGGCATCTCCGTAGAGTAGGGATAGGCCGGAATGCCGTGGCTGAACAGATATTCGGCCGCTTCCTCGACTTGCACATCGCCCGCCAGCGATACGACGACCGGCTTATCGATCCCTTGGGCGCGCATTTCCTCGACGACTTCAGACGCGAGCTTCGCAAACACCATCGGCGGGGTGATGATGGTGTGCCAGTAGCCCAGGATGAGAGAGTGGATGCGCGGGTCGGTTAGGCCGAGACGGATGGTGTTCTGGTAGGTCTTCGGGGGCTCACCGCCGGTGATGTCAACCGGGTTTCCCGCTGCGCCGAATGGTGGAATGAACTTGCGGAAGGCCTGGTCGAGATCAGGCGGCATCGCCATCAGCGTGAGCCCGTTATCGACCACCGCATCGGAGAGCAGCACGCCTGATCCGCCGGCGCCAGTAATAATGATCACGTTCTCGCCCTTTGGGGTCGGCAGGACGGGAATCGCGCGTGCGAATTCTAGCAAATCGCGCAGGCTGCGAGCACGAATGACGCCGCATTGCTTGAACACGTCCTCATATATCTTGTCGTTGCCGGCAAGGGCGCCGGTATGCGAGCTTGCGGCCCGCGCACCCATGGCCGTGCGACCAGCCTTGAGCACGACCACTGGCTTCTTCTTCGATACGCGTTTGGCCACTTCGGCAAAAGCGCGACCGTCCTTCAGATCTTCGCAATGTTGGGCGATGATCTGTGTGTTGTCGTCCTGCTCGAAGAATGTCAGCAGATCATCCTCGTCTAGGTCACACTTGTTGCCCAGACCGACGATCGCAGAGACGCCCATCTTGGCGGAGCGCGAGAAGCCGATGATCGCCATGCCGATGCCGCCGGACTGCGAGGAGAGAGCCGCCGTGCCCTTGACGTCGTACGCGGTGCAAAACGTTGCGCACAGGTTTTTGGGAGTGTAGTAAAAGCCGTAGATGTTCGGACCCATCAGCCGCACGCCATACTTGCGGCCGATCGCGACGATCTCCTTCTGACCCTCGACGTTGCCGGTCTCGGCGAAGCCCGACGGGATCAGCACCGCGCCGGAGATCTCTTTCTCGCCGACTTCGACGAGCGCCTGCGCCACGAATTTCGCGGGGATGGCGAACACTGCGACGTCGATGGGACCCGGCACGTCCTTGACGCTCTTGAACGCCTTCCTTCCCATGATCTCGGCCGCGGACGGATTGATGGGGTAGATCGCGCCCTTGTACCCACCGTTGATGAGATTCTTCATCACCGAATTGCCGATCTTTCCATCCTCCGACGAGGCGCCGATAACGGCCACCGAATCCGGCTTCATGATCCGGTTCATCTGCCGGACGATCTCCTCCCGGCTGGGCCGATAGCGCTCCGGCTGCGGGCCGAAGTCGACGACGATGCGCACGTCGGCCGCGGTGGCGCCGCTCTTGGTGGCGAACACCGGGTTAAGGTCCATTTCGGTGATCTCGGGAAAATCCGCGATCAGCTGCGAGACGTTCTGGATGATGCCGGCCAGCGCCTCGCGGTCGACCGGATCGGCGCCGCGCACGCCCTTGAGGATCGCCGCGGCCGCGATGCCATCCTGCATCGATAGCGCCTCTTCGCGGGAGGCGGGCGCGAGGCGGAACGTGATGTCCTTGAGCACCTCGACCAGCACGCCGCCAAGGCCGAACGCGACCAGCTTGCCGAACGACGGATCGGTCACCGCGCCAACGATAACCTCCTGCCCGCCGCTGAGCATCTGCTGCACCTGAACGCCGAGAAGCTCCGCTTTCGGATCATAGTTGCGCGCGTTCGCAAGGATAGTGGCGTAGCCCTTCTGAACTTCCTCGGCGCTCTTCACGCCGACCAGCACGCCACCGGCATCGGTCTTGTGCAGGATTTGCGGCGAGACAATCTTGAGCACCACCGGAAAGCCCATGCCGGTGGCGAGCTGCACGGCCTCGGCCGCGGACGCTGCCACGCCTTCCTTGGGTACGGCAATGCCGTAGGCGTCGCAGACGAGCTTGCCTTCGGGCGCGGTCAGCGATGTGCGTCGTTCCGCCTTGACCTTGTCCAGAATCCGCCGGACCTCGGTTTTGTTGTTCGCCATGATTTTTCCTCGATATCGCGCGCGGCGGCGCGGGTTGCGCCGCCGATCATACCGTTCTGAGATTGCACTTCAGATAACTTTGTCGGCGTGCAGCGCCGCGACCGCTTCCTTGCTGTAGCCCAGCTCAAGCAGCACTTCGTCGGTGTGCTCGCCGAGGAGCGGCGAACGCTTCACGTCGCTCGGGCTGTCGGACATCTTGATCGGGTTGCCGACGGAAAGATACTTGCCGCGCGTCGGGTGATCGACTTCAACAACGGTTCCGGTCTTGCGCAGCGACGGCTCCTCGGCGATCTCCTTCATGGACAGAATCGGACCGCAGGGAATGTCGCGCTTGTTGAGGATGTCCATGGCCTCGAACTTGTCCTTGGTCTTGGTCCATTCTTCAATCTGGCCGAAGATTTCCATCAGATGCGGCAGGCGGGCTTTCGGTGTCGCATACTTGGGATCGGTCAGCCAATCCTCGCGCCCAATCACCTTGCAGATTTCGCCCCATACCGGCGCCTGGGTGATGAAGTAGATGTAAGCGTTGGGGTCGGTCTCCCAGCCCTTGCACTTCAGGATCCACCCCGGCTGTCCGCCGCCCGACGCGTTGCCGGACCGCGGCACCGCGTCGCCAAAATGGCCGTGGGGATACTGCGGGTACTCTTCCATGACGTTGGTGCGGGCAAGGCGCTGCTGGTCGCGCAGCTTCACCCGGCACAGGTTGAGCACGCCGTCCTGCATGGCGGCGAGCACGCGCTGCCCGCGCCCGGTGGTCTTGCGCTGATAGAGCGCGGCGACGATCCCGAGCGCGAGATGCAGGCCCGTCCCGGAGTCACCGATCTGCGCCCCGGTCACCAGTGGCGGACCATCATCAAAGCCGGTCGTCGACGCCGCCCCACCGGCACACTGGGCGACGTTCTCGTAGACCTTGCAGTCCTCGTATGGACCCGGGCCGAATCCCTTGACCGAGGCGACGATCATGCGTGGGTTGAGCGACTGAACGTGTTCCCAAGTCAGGCCCATGCGATCGAGCGCGCCGGGCGCGAAATTTTCCACCAGGACATCGCAGTGCTTGACCAGCGCCTCCAGCACCTCCTTGCCTTTCGGATGCTTGGCGTCGATCGTGATCGAGCGCTTGTTGTGATTGAGCATCGTGAAATATAGGCTGTCGACGCCGGGTATGTCGCGCAGCTGACCACGCGTGATGTCGCCCTCGCCCGCGCGTTCGACCTTGATGACGTCGGCGCCGAGCCAGGCGAGAAGCTGCGTGCAGGTTGGCCCCGATTGCACGTGGGTGAAGTCGAGAATCTTGACGCCATCTAATGCCTTGCCCATTACGTTCCCCCATCCAGTGCCGTCATTTCGAAAGCGTTACTCCGACTCAGATGGCCGTCACGGCTTCTTCTTCGCGGCGGGATTGAGACTCGTGATGCGCCCGCTTTCCGTGCCCGCCTTTTCGTCGATGACCGCGTTGATCAGCGTGGGCTTGCGCGAGCGGATCGCTTCTTCCATCGCGCTGCGAAGCTCGGCCGGCGTGGTCGCCTGCACACCCACGCCACCGAAGGCCTCCATCAGTTTTTCGTAGCGCGCACCCTTCACGAACACCAAGGGCGATGGATCGCTTCCTCCGGTCGGATTCACTTCGTCGCCGCGGTAGACGCCGTTGTTGTTCAGGATCACGACGCAGACGGGCAGATTGTAGCGGCAGATCGTCTCGACTTCCATGCCGGAGAAACCGAATGCGCTGTCGCCTTCGACCGCGATCACCTGCTCGCCGCTGACCACGGCCGCCGCGACCGAAAAGCCCATACCGACACCCATTACGCCCCAGGTGCCGACGTCGAGCCGCTTGCGCGGCTTGTACATGTCCACGATGCTGCGGGTGAAGTCGAGCGCGTTCGCGCCCTCGTTGACGAGGATGGCGTCCGGATTCGCTTTGACGATGTCGCGCACGACGTTCAGCGCGCTGTGGAAGTTCATCGGCGTGGGGTTCTTCGCCAGCGCTTCCGCCATTTTTGCGACGTTCTTGGTCTTGCGCTCCGCGATGGCGTTGAGCCACTCGGCGGGAGGCTTCGGCCAGCCCGAACCGATGCCGTCAAGCATGGCCGAGACGCACGAACCGATGTCGCCGACGACCGGCGCATCGATACGGACGTTGCTGTCCGCTTCCTGTGGCGAGATGTCGATCTGGACAAACCTCTGCCCGCCCCATTGCTTGCCGCCGCTGGCGCCCCACGTCTTGCCCTTGGCGTGCGAAAGCAGCCAGTTCAAGCGCGCGCCGATCAGCATGACGACGTCGGCCTCGGGCAACACGTACGAGCGCGCTGCGGCCGCGGATTGCTCGTGCGCGTCGGGCAGCAGGCCCTTGGCCATCGACATGGGCAGGTAGGGAATGCCGGTCTTTTCCACCAGCGCGCGAATGTCCGTATCGGCCTGCGCGTACGCTGCGCCCTTGCCAAGAATGATAAGCGGACGCTTGGCGCTCTTGAGCAGTTCAAGCGCGCGCTGCACGGCGTCCGGGGCCGGGATCTGGCGCGGCGCCGGATCGACCACCTTGATCAGCGACTTCCTTCCTGCCTCCGCGTCGATCGTCTGCGGGAACAGCTTGGCCGGCAGGTCGAGATAGACGCCGCCCGGACGACCGGAGAGAGCAGCACGGATCGCCCGTGCCATGCCTACCCCGATGTCCTCGGCGTGCAAGACTCGGAACGCGGCCTTGGCGTGCGGCTTGGCGATTGCGAGTTGGTCCATCTCCTCGTAGTCGCCCTGCTGCAAATCGACGATCTCGCGCTCGCTCGAGCCGCTAATGAGGATCATCGGGAAGCAGTTGGTGGTGGCGTTGGCGAGCGCCGCCAGTCCGTTGAGAAAGCCGGGAGCGGACACCGTGAGGCAGATGCCCGGCTTCTGCGTCATGAAGCCGGCGATGGAAGCGGCATACGCGGCGTTCTGCTCATGCCGGAAGGAGATCACGCGTATTCCTGCGGCCTGCACCCTGCGCGTGAGGTCGGTAATGGGGATGCCGGGCAGGCCGAAGACTGTATCAATGCTGTTTAGCTTGAGGGCATCGATGACCAGCTGAAAGCCGTCGGTCTCTTGTGCCGGGGCATTGAGCTCGCCAGTGGCGATTTTCGACGATTCTTCGGCGGTGGCAATGCCGACCGTGGGTTTGCCAGTCTTGGTTGCTTCATCAAGCATGAGTTTTCTCCGATCCTCGCTTCGCCCTGCGTTTCCTCATCCGTTCCCACCGCGCCGCCACGACGAAGAGTGGCGACGCGGAGACACCGCAGATTACCCGGCAACGGCCTTCTGGGCCGCGACCGAGGCGTTGCCCGACGCCTGTTGTTTGGCACGCAGGGGACGCAGGACGAAAAGTGCGAGGGCGACGACGACAAAATTGGCAATCGACGTGACCACGAACACCGCGTGCCAGCCGCCGGAGTAGTCCTTCAGCACATTAGCGAGTGGAACCAGAAAAGCGGAGGTACCCTTCGCCGTGTACAGCAGGCTGGTGTTCACCGTCGCGAATTTGGAGCCGAACGTGTCCGTGCATGTGGAGGGGAACAGGCTGAAAATCTCGCCCCAGGTAAAGAATATCAGTCCCGCGAACAACACGAAAGCCCACGGATTGGCGCCCAGCGTGCCAAGTAGCCAATACGCGATGCCGCCGAGACCGAAGGCAAGCGCCATGGTTTGTTCTCGCCCGATCTTGTCCGAAACCCAGCCGAAGAACGGGCGCGCCAATCCATTCATGACGTTGTCGACGATCAACGCCACGGTTAGCGTCGACGCTCCGAGGAAGAGTATTTCATTGGAGACGCCGAAATTCTTGGCGACCAATGCGATCTGCGCGGTGGCCATCAAGCCGCTCGCCGAGATCATCACGAACATCAGGTAGAGCAGCCAGAAGGTCGGTGTCCGCAGCATTTCCATTGGCGCAAAGCTGCGTGTCGACTGCATCACTTTCGCTGACGACACCGCGACCGGGGCTTCGCCGGGGAGCGGGCCGCGCAGGAGCCAGCCCACCAGGAACACGAAGCCGCCCTGGATCAGGCCGAACCAGAAGAACGCGGCCTCATATCCGGACGATCCGATCACCATACGCATCGGAATCACCGTGAGCGCCGCCCCCGCACCGTAACCGGCCGCGGTCAAGCCAACGGCGAGCCCGCGACGATCGGCGAACCATTTCACGGCATTACCGACACACACCGAGTAGACCGCGCCGCCCCCTATGCCGGAAACGACCGCGCCGAAATACAGCATCGAAAGGGTCTCGGCGTAGGAGTTAATGATCCAGCCGATCGCCACCAGGATCCCGCCGAGGGAAACGACTAGCCGCGGCCCGCGCTGCGGTCCCAGCCGGTCCGCTATCCAGCCGTGGATCGGGGTGAACCAGGTCTCGAGGGCGATGAAGATGCTGAACGCGAGCTGTATTCCCGCCACGTCCCAACTGTGTCGCTGCTGCATCGGCGTGACGAACAGGGTCCAGCCGTATTGCAAGTTAGCGATCAGCACCATGCAAACGATGCCGATGATGAGTTGCGTCCAGCGTTTCGAGTTGTTAGCCAGCGTAGCGCTTTCTGCCATGGTTTCCTCCAATGTATTTCGGCGCGTCGTCGCGCGCAGTCATCGTGTTACTGCCGAGCGTTTGCGGAAGTGCCTGCCAAGAACATGGGTCAGTGCATGCGAAAGACGCGTCGCCTGCGCCTAGGAGCCGGCTATGAGCGGCTGGGAAAACCGGATCCGTCGCGACACAGTCGTCCTCCTGGACGAACACGAAGACCATCTGGCTGCGGATCTGGTCCGAGACCCCGGCCCGCGCCTATTGGTTTATTTTGCGTTCTGGCGTAACGTATTTGGTATATCAGATAATGTCAACAATGCTTTCGGGTCACTTACAGCGGCTGGCCCGCTTCTGGGCCGGCTGGAGTGGCCGCTTGGGCGTGCCCGGGTCAGCGAATGATGGTGGATCGATCTAGGGTATGCATCTTCGGGGCGGGCGCAATTGGCGGCTACTTCGGCGTTCAGTTGGCGCGAGCTGGCGTCGACGTGAGCCTGGTTGCTCGGGGCGCGCACCTCGCGGCGATCCGTGAACACGGGTTGCGGCTACAGATCGGCGGGGTCGAGCAGGTGACCACGCTGCCCTCCACCGACCGGCCGGCTGACCTCGGTGTGCAGGATTACGTGATTGTGGCGCTGAAAGCCCATCAGATCCCGGAGAACGTCGACGCGATGCTGCCGCTTCTCGGACCGAAGACGACGATCGTCACCGCGAGCAACGGGCTCCCCTACTGGTTTTTCGACTTTGTCGATCCGCCCAATCGGGGAGCGATGCTTTCAAGTGTCGATCCTGGAGGCCGGCAGCGGTCGCTCCTGGGGTCGGAGCGGGCGCTGGGCCTCGTGGTGTATCCGGCCACGGCCATGGTTGCGCCGGGAGTAATTCACCATGATCATGGCTCGAAGCTGCCCATCGGCGAGCCCGGGGGCGGACGTAGCGAGCGGGTCGACCGGCTGCACGAAATGCTCGTCGCCGGGGGATTCGATGCCCCCGTGCGCGACGATATCCGTGACGAGATATGGCTCAAGCTGTGGGGCAATGTGTGCTTCAATCCGCTGAGTGCGCTGACCTTAGCGACGATCGACGTGATCGCCACCGATCCTGGGACGCGCGCCATCTGCCGCGCGATGATGTTGGAGATGGCGGCGATAGGCGAGCGGCTCGGCCTCACATTGCGGGTAGACATCGAGCGACGCCTCGACGGCGCCGCCGCGCTGGGACCGCACAAGATGTCGATGTTGCAAGACCTGGAGCGAGGCCAGTCGATGGAGATCGAGCCACTGGTGGGCGTGGTTCAGGAGCTCGGTCGGCTGCTTGCCCTGCCGACGCCGACCATCGATATTATCCTCTCGCTGCTGCGGCAACGCGCGCGTAGCGCAGTACGCTCATGAAACAGACCCGAATCGCGGTCGTTAAAGAGGCCGATGACGTTATGCCAGCCACTGCCGCAACTGTCACCAAACCAGCCAAGTTGGTACTGCAGCCGCTCAACACCAACGTGAGCCTGCGCGAGCAGGCCTACGTCGCTCTCAAACAGGCGATCATGGACGCCGATATCTATGCCCACCGCGAGGAGACCCGGCTCGACGAGCGCCAGTTGAGCGAGGCGCTCGGCGTCAGCCGCACGCCTATCCGCGAGGCGATGTCGCTGCTCGAACAGGAGGGATTTCTGCGTACCGCGCCGCGGCGCGGCGTGTTCATCGTGCGCAAGACCAAGAGGCAGATCATCGAAATGATCGAAATGTGGGCGGCACTCGAAAGCATGGCCGCGCGACTGGCGACGCTCAATGCAACCGA
This sequence comes from Casimicrobiaceae bacterium, assembly GCA_035939595.1. Lineage (GTDB taxonomy): Bacteria > Pseudomonadota > Gammaproteobacteria > Burkholderiales > Casimicrobiaceae > PALSA-1003. Next base: position 108,170 of record DASZFQ010000181.1, on the reverse strand, counting down.
TGCAGAGATCGGGGCGTTGAGGCACATGTTCGACGAGTTCCTCAACTCCGCTCCGGCCGAGCACATCGACGAATACTCCGATGCCAACATCGCGTTTCATCAGGCGATCATTGGTCTTTCGGGTTCGCATCTGATGGGCAAGACCATCGAGAACCTTTTCATCCATGTCCGCGCCATCCGCCGCATGACCATTTCGCAGCGCGACCGCGCCGCCCGGTCGATCGTCGATCACATGCAGATCATCGAGGCGCTCGAGCGCCGCGACACCGAGCTGGCCGAGCGCCTGGTACGCGAACATTCCCTCAATCTGGCGACGCATGTCGAGAAGTATTGTGATTTCCTGGACTGATGCGCGAATCGCGACCGAGGTCGGCTCCGCGCCGCACTTCCGATGCAACTGCCCGACACCCGCGGCCGAACGGTAAATGGCACAAGATTCGGTGATTGATACCTCGGGGCTGCTGCGTAAGCGCGCCCGGAGCACGCCCAAGGGGCGTCAGGTGGACGCCAAGGCCCTGTCCGAGGTGCGCGCGCTGCTCGGCGATGCGCCTCGCCGGCGCGACCTGCTGATTGAATTTTTGCATCGCATCCAGGATGCACACGGTTGCATCGCAGCGGCGCATATCGTGGCGCTTGCGCAGGAGTTGCGGCTGGCGATGACCGAGGTGTACGAGGTGGCGAGCTTTTACCATCACTTCGACGTGGTGAAGGAAGGGGAGCCGGCCCCCCCGCCGATCACCGTGCGCGTATGCGAGACGCTGTCCTGCCAGCTGGCGGGTGCCGAGTCCTTGCGCGCCGAGTTGGCGCAACTCGACGCACGCGAAGTGCGTGTGCTCGGGGTCCCGTGCATCGGGCGCTGCGAGCATGCTCCGGCGGCGGTGGTTGGCCGGAAGACGATCGATCGCGCGTCGCCGCCGGCAATCGCCGCCGCGATTCGGGCCCGCAGCACGGATGCCGAGCCGCCCTCCTACCTCGGCCTGGACGGTTACCGTCGCGCCGGCGGCTATCGGACGCTGCGCGCCTGCGTCGACGGCACGCGGACGGTCGACTCGGTGATCGCGGAGCTTGAACAATCGGCGCTGCGCGGTCTGGGCGGCGCGGGCTTTCCAGCAGGTCGCAAATGGCGCATCGTACGCGCGGAGGCGGCGCCGCGGCTGATGGCGGTGAACATCGACGAGGGTGAGCCGGGTACATTCAAGGACCGCTACTATCTTGAGCGCGACCCGCATCGTTTCCTCGAGGGCATGCTGGTCGCGGCCTGGGCGGTGGGCATCGATGAGGTCTACATCTATTTGCGCGACGAGTACGCCGCTTGCCGTGCCATCCTGGAGGAAGAGCTGCGTGCGCTTCGAGCCGATCCGCCATGCCCCCTGCCGCCGATTCATTTGCGACGCGGCGCCGGCGCATACATCTGCGGCGAGGAATCGGCGATGATCGAGTCAATCGAAGGCAAGCGCGGGATGCCGCGCTTGCGTCCGCCGTATGTCGCGCAGGTCGGCCTGTTCGGTCGACCGACGCTCGAGCACAACATGGAAACGCTCTACTGGGTGCGCGACATTCTCGAGAAGGGCGCCGAATGGTTCGCCGGACAGGGTCGAAACGGGCGCAAGGGACTGCGCTCGTTCTCCGTTTCCGGACGCGTGGCAAAGCCCGGCGTGTACCTGGCGCCCGCGGGAATCACGGTGCGCGAGCTCATTGCCGAATTCTGCGGCGGCATGCTTCCCGGGCACGAGTTCTATGCCTATCTTCCGGGGGGCGCATCCGGCGGCATTCTGCCCGCGGCGCTGGGCGACATCGCGCTCGATTTCGACACGCTGCAGCCGTACGGTTGCTTCATCGGCTCGGCGGCGGTGATGGTCCTTTCGCAGCATGACCGCGCCCGCGACGCGGCGCTCAATCTGATGCGTTTCTTCGCCGACGAGTCGTGCGGCCAATGCACGCCCTGTCGGGTCGGGACGGAAAAAGCGGTCGGACTCATGGCGCGAGAACGGTGGGACGCGGACTTGCTCAAGGACCTGTCGCAGGCAATGGCCGACGCGTCGATCTGCGGCTTGGGCCAGGCCGCGCCCAACCCGATCGCCTGCGTGTTCAAGTACTTTCCGCAGGAGCTCGCATGACCGCCACCCGATTGCCCGCGGAGAGGACAGGGCCATGAATGCACCACTGACGCAGGCACTGGAGCAGGAGCGCATCACCTTCAGGCTCAACGGCAAGGACGTTGCCGCCTTGCCGCACGAAACGATCATCGAGGTGGCCGACCGTGCCGGCGTTTCCATCCCCCGCCTCTGCTACAAGCCCGGTATGCGATCGGACGGCAATTGCCGCGCCTGCATGGTCGAAATCAAGGGCGAGCGCGTACTCGCCCCCTCCTGCTGCCGCCGTCCTGTCGCGGCGATGGAGGTGACAAGCGACAGCGCCCGGGCGCTGCATGCGCAGAGGATGATCGTTGAGTTGCTAGCCTCCGACATGCCGGCCAAGGTCTATCGGCCCGATTCGGAGCTGGTGCACTGGCAGCGGGTGCTGGGCGTGGGCAAGCCGCGCTTCGACGCGCGAGCGCAACCGGCAGCCGATATTTCGCATCCGGCCATGGCGGTCAACCTCGATGCGTGCATACAGTGCACACGCTGCGTCCGCGCGTGCCGCGAGGAGCAGGTCAATGACGTCATCGGCTACGCCTTCCGCGGCGCACATTCGCAGATCGTCTTCGATCTCGGCGATCCAATGGGTCAATCGACATGTGTAGCCTGTGGCGAGTGCGTCCAGGCCTGCCCGACCGGCGCGCTCGCCCCCGCCCATGATGCCTACCTCGTGCCCGTCGATCGCAGCGTGGCATCCGTCTGCCCCTACTGCGGCGTGGGCTGCCAGCTTACCTACCACGTCAAGGACAACCGCATCGTCCGGGTGGAAGGCCGCGACGGACCGGCGAACCACGAGCGGCTGTGCGTCAAGGGCCGCTTCGGCTTCGATTACGCGCATCACCCGCAGCGCCTGACCCGACCGCTGATCCGCAAGCCCGGGGTGCCGAAATCGGCCGATTTCACGATGGACCCGGCCGACGCGCTTTCGGTCTTCCGCGAAGCGAGCTGGGACGAAGCGCTGGAGCTCGCTGGCGGTACGCTCAGGCGCATTCGCGACGAGCATGGAAGCCACGCACTGGCCGGCTTCGGCTCCGCCAAGGGATCGAACGAGGAAGCATATCTGTTCCAGAAACTCGTGCGCACCGGTTTCGGTTCAAACAACGTCGATCACTGCACCCGGCTCTGCCATGCCTCGAGCGTCGCGGCGCTGCTCGAGGGCATCGGCTCCGGCGCGGTATCGAATCCGGTGATGGACGTCATGCAAGCCGAAGTGATCTTTCTCATCGGCGCCAATCCGGTGGTCAATCATCCGGTCGCCGCGACATGGATGAAGAATGCCGTGAAGCGCGGTACGAAGCTCATCCTGGCCGATCCGCGCCGCTCGGAACTCGCTCGGCATGCGACGCATTACCTTCAATTCAAGCCGGATACCGACGTTGCATTACTCAACGCCATGCTGCATACGATCATCGCCGAGGGCCTGGTCGACGAGCGCTTCGTGGCCGACCGGACAAGCGGTTACGATGCCATACGGAAAAACGTCGAAGGGTACAGCCCGGAAGCGATGGCCGCGCTGTGCGGCGTTCCGGCGGCGACGATTCGCGAGATCGCGAGGCTCTACGCGAGTTCGCGCGCGTCGATGATCCTGTGGGGCATGGGCATCTCGCAGCACGTGCACGGCACCGACAACGCCCGTTGCCTGATCGCGCTCGCGCTGGTCACCGGGCAGGTCGGCCGGCCAGGAACCGGCCTGCATCCGCTGCGCGGGCAGAACAATGTTCAGGGGGCGAGCGACGTGGGGCTGATCCCGATGATGTATCCGGACTACAAGGCCGTCGACGACGCCGATATCCGGAGCAGTTTCGAAGCCTTGTGGCGGCAGGCGCTCGATCCACAACCGGGCCTGACCGTCGTCGAGATCATGCATGCCGTCCACGCCGGAGAGATCCGCGGCATGTACATCATGGGCGAGAACCCGGCGATGTCCGATCCCGATGTGCGCCATGCCCGCGAGGCCTTAGCCGAACTCGAGATGCTCGTCGTGCAGGATATCTTTCTCACCGAGACCGGTTACCTGGCCGACGTGATCCTTCCGGCGTCGGCCTTTCCGGAAAAGACCGGTACGTTCACCAATACCGATCGCTCGGTGCAAATCGGCCGCCAGGCGCTCGACCCGCCCGGAGAGGCGCGACAGGATCTGTGGATCATCGTCGAAGTTGCCAAGCGCCTCGGCCTCGATTGGCATTACGCGCATCCGCGCGATGTATTCGCGGAAATGCGCAAGGCGATGCCGTCGATTGCCGGCATCAGCTGGGAGCGGCTCGAGCGCGAGCACGCGGTGACCTATCCCTGCACGGGAGACGACGATCCGGGCCAGCGCGTGGTGTTTACCGAGCAGTTTCCGACTGCGACGGGCAAGGGACGCTTCGTCCCTGCGAACATCATTCCGGCCGCGGAGCAGCCCGATGCCGCGTATCCGTTCGTGCTCATCACCGGCCGCCAGCTCGAGCACTGGCATACGGGGAGCATGACGCGGCGGACCGAGGTGCTGGACACAATTGAGCCGGTGCCGGTGGCGTCGCTGCATCCCGACGATTTACGCTCGCTCGGCGTATTGCCCGGGGAGACGATTCGCGTGGTGTCACGCCGGGGCGACATCGCGCTCGCGGCGCGGGCCGATGACGGCACGCCGCGCGGCGCGGTCTTCATCCCGTTCTGCTACTACGAAGCCGCCGCGAACCTGCTCACCAACCCGGTACTCGACCCGTTTGGCAAGATCCCGGAGTTCAAGTACTGCGCGGTGCGCGTGACGGCGAGTGCCACGGTGGGCGAGGCGCGCGGGTACGGACCGGGCTACGCGCTCGCGGGCGGCTGAGGCGTCAGCGCCCCGCGCGGAAGACCCGGGCCAGCTGCTCGGCCCGGTCGGCGAGCAACCCGGCCGCATCGGCCATGCTGGCTTCGAGCGTAGCCGGACCGAAGGTGATCGAGTGGCAGCCGGCAAAATAGCGGCTGAGTTCAGGCAAGGCGTGGCGATCGATGGCGCCGGAAACAAGCGTCGCCGGCACGCCCTTCAGCGCCGCGCGCCGCGCCGCGACCAGCGGCGTCTTGCCGAGCAACGTTTGCCGATCGCTGCGGCCCTCGCCGGTGATGAGCCAGTTCGCGCCGTCGAGCGCGGCATCGAGGCCGAGCAGGTCGGCGACGACCTCTGCCCCCGAGCGAAGCTCGCCGCCAAGCAGGAGCAAGACAAAGCCCAAGCCGCCGGCGGCACCTGCCCCGGGGCGATCCTTCGCATGACGCCCGAAGGCCGCTTCGACCAGCGCCGCGAAGTGCGCGAGGCGGGCATCGATCTCCTGCACCGCTTCCGGGCGCACGCCCTTCTGTGGCCCGAAGACGGCCGTTGCGCCTTGCTCGCCGCAAAGGGGATTGTTGACGTCTGACATGATCGTCATATGGGTTTGAGCCAGGCGCGGATCGAGGCCGCTCGTGTCGACGCCTGCCAGCGCGGCGAGTCCCGCGGGCGTCGGCTCCACCGTGCGTCCGTCGGCTGCGGCGAGCCTCAAGCCTAAGCCCATCAGCAATCCGGCTCCCCCATCGTTGGTGCTACTCCCGCCTAAGCCAATCATGATGCGGCGGATGCCCGCGTCGAGCAGGCGCCGAATGAGCTCGCCTACACCTCGCGTGCTGCGTTCCTCAACCGGATGCGCTGCCACATTCTCGCGGGTCAGACCGACGACCTGCGCGATTTCGATGACCGCGGTATCCGCCGCGATTACGCCGTAGGCTGCCTCAACGGGTGCCTGGTCCGCGCCGCTGACGCGCGCAGTGCCCCGCTGCCCACCTGCCGACAGTACGGCGTCAAGCGTGCCCTCGCCGCCATCGGCCAGCGGCACGAAGCGCAAGTCGGCTTCGGGCCATACCCGGCGCAGGCCGGCGGCGATGGCCGTCGTTGCCTGCGTGGCTGAAACCGAACCCTTGAACGAGTCCGGTGCGATGACGACCCGGAGCGGCGGTAGCACCGGCATGGTTCAGCCGCCGCGCGTGGCTCGGCGCAGCCGATCGCGCACGGCATGCCATTCGGGTCCGTCCGGTGGCGCTTCGATCCAGATTTCATCCGCCGCGAGCGCATCGAGCGCGCGCAGATTCGCGTAGAGCTGCTGCGCGTAGGCCGTGTCGTGCGCAGGGGCGTCGAACCACGCACCTTCGAACAACGGCGGTTGCGCAACCGAATGCGCAAGCACCGCGATATGCGCGCCCGGGCGGGCGAGTTCCCCGAGTTCGGCGGCGAGTTCGCCCGACGGCACGAGGCGCGCCGGCGTGCGTGGCGCGTAATGGGTCTCAAGCGTACCCGATGCACGCGGTGCGCTCGCGCCGGTGGGTTTGGGTGCGCATCCGAGCACGCGCGCGAGCTCGGCTACCGATATGGCCCCGGGACGCAGCAGTACCGCTTCGCCATCGGTGAAGGCGACAATCGTCGACTCGATGCCGTGGCGGCAGGGACCGCCGTCGAGGATCAGCGCGATCTCGTTACCAAAGTCGTCGGCGACGTGCTGTGCGGTCGTCGCGCTGATACGGCCAAAGCGGTTGGCCGAGGGGGCGGCGATCCCTTCGCCGCCCAGCGCAGCAAAGCTCGCCAGCAATGCCTGCGCCACGGCGTGGCCGGGAACGCGCAGACCTACGCTGTCCTGGCCGCCGGTAACGACCCCGGCCACGTCGGGTCGGCACGGCAGGATCAAGGTCAGCGGGCCGGGCCAGAAGGCCTCGGCCAACGCCCGGGCGCCGGCGGGAATCGCCCGTGCCCAGCGCCCCAACGCGGATGTTTCGGCGATGTGCACGATGACCGGATGCTCGGCCGGCCGCGCTTTGACGGCAAAAATCCGCCGCACGGCGGCCGCACTGCGCGCGTCTGCGCCCAAGCCATACACGGTCTCGGTCGGGAAGGAGACAAGCTGTCCGGCGCGCAGCAGCCGCGCCGCGCGGCCGATGTTACCGGGCGTCGGGTCAACGATCATGCGGCGCCGCGCGCTCGAACCCGAGCTCGTTGATCCGGGCGCCCCCGGGAGACGGCTCGCGAGCGCCGGATTTGGTAGAATTGCCGACTTTGCGCGCCCTGGCAACCCGGGTGCGCCCTGCCGAGCACGGAGCGCAGATGAGCGATTTTCTTTTCACGTCGGAATCGGTTTCCGAGGGCCATCCGGACAAGGTGGCCGACCAGATTTCCGACGCAGTCCTCGATGCGATTCTAGCGCAGGACCCGTATGGTCGGGTTGCCGCCGAGACGCTCGTGTCCACCGGTCTGGTGGTCCTGACCGGCGAGATTACGACCGCCCATAAGCACGATTACGCGCGCATTGCGCGCGACACCATTCACCGCATCGGCTACACCGACCCCGAGTTGCGCTTTGACGCCGAGGGCTGCGCGGTGATGGTTTGCTACGGCCGGCAATCGCCGGACATCGCGCGCGGGGTCGAGCGCACCTCCGAGGAGTACATGAATCAGGGCGCGGGCGACCAGGGCCTGATGTTCGGCTACGCCTGTGACGAGACATCGACTCTGATGCCGTTTCCGATCTACTACGCACACCGCCTGATGCAACGGCAGAGCGAAGTGCGCCGCGACGGTCGGTTGCCGTGGCTGCGGCCCGACGCCAAGTCGCAGCTGACGGTGCGCTATGCCGAGGGCCGGCCGAAGAGCATCGAGACCGTGGTCCTGTCGACACAGCACCACCCGAGCATGAATCACAAGCAGAAGGAGCTGGCCGAGGCGGTGATCGAGGTGATCATCAAGCCGGTGTTGCCCAAGGAAATGCTGGTCAACACACGTTATCTGGTGAACCCCACGGGCCGATTCGAGATCGGCGGGCCGCATGGCGACGCGGGTTTGACCGGGCGCAAGATCATCGTCGACAGTTATGGCGGTGCCGCGCCGCACGGCGGCGGTGCGTTCTCCGGCAAGGACCCATCCAAGGTCGATCGCTCGGCCGCCTACGCTGCGCGCTATGTCGCGAAAAACATCGTCGCCGCCGGTATTGCCCGCCAGTGCCAGGTGCAGCTCTCGTACGCCATCGGTGTCGCCCAGCCGATCAACGTGACCGTCTACACGGAGGGCACCGGCAAGATCGCCGACGACAAGATTGCCGCGCTCGTTAGCGCCCACTTCGACTTGCGGCCAAAGGGCATCATCCAGACGCTCGACCTGCTGCGCCCGATTTACTTCAAGACCGCGGCGTATGGCCACTTCGGCCGCGACGAGCCGGAGTTCACCTGGGAAGCGAGCGACAAGGTTGAGCTGCTCCGCGACGCCGCAGGGCTGCGCGGCGCGTCCCCGGTGCACGCGCGGCCCCACCCGGAACCAGCCACATGATTCTTCGCCGCGCGCCGTCGCGGCGAATTCGGGATGCGCTCGGCCGGAGGATCGCCGCCGGGATCGCGCTCGCTTCGCTTATCCTGACGTCATGCGCGACACCGCCACCTATGCGCGAGATCGATGCCTCGGCGGACGGCGCGCGCATCACATTGGTGCCGGGCCAGGCACTGAGTGTCACCGTCGACGCCAATCCCTATACGGGTTATCGGTGGATGGTCGACCGCAGCGCCGCGGCAGTGTTGCAGCCGGTCGGCGAACCCCTGTACAGGCCGGTGTCGACCAGCGCGCCGCTGGTGGGCGCCGGCGGCACGATGACATTTAACTTCGTCGCCCGCGCGGCGGGCAGCGACGCGTTGCAGCTGGTGTATCGGCGGCCATACCCGCAAGACGCCGCCGCCGCGCGCAGCCTGCGCGTCGAGATCGTGGTGCAGTAGCCGTCGCGGCGACCTTCGCCGCGCGCGGGACAGGTCTCGGGCTGCCCGCCCGGATGCACTTGCTTTGGCGCCGGCGTGCGGAGCTAGCGTTGTTCCGGCAGAGGGATGAACTCCGTTTCGCCCGGAACCGGCGGGAACTGCCGTTGCTGCCAGCGTTTGCTGGCGGCGTCGATCAGGGAGCGCGAGGTCGCGACAAAATTCCACCAGATCAGGCGCTCACCCTCGAGCGGCGAGCCACCGAGCAGCATCACCCGAGCGCCGGAGGGCGCATCAAGCTGCGGCGTGGACCCTGCGGGCAACACGCCTAGATGGTGCTCGGACAGGGTTTCGCCGCCGACCCGGACTTGGCCCGCGACCGCGTATACCCCGCGCTCTTCGTGCTCGGGCGGCAACTCGACCGTGGCACCAGGCTCCATCTCGAGGGCGAGGTAATGCATCGGCGAATAAACCGGCGTCGGCGCCCGCTGGCCAAACGCCGTGCCGGCCAACAGGCGCATCGTCACGCCGGGGAACGCGAGCTCGGGCAGTGCCGCCTTCGGCTGATGGCTGAAGGACGGATCGACGTGTTCCTGTTCCTTCGGCAGAGCGACCCAGGTTTGGATCCCGTGCATGCGATGGCCGCGTGCCCTGGCCTCCGGTGCAGTGCGCTCGGAGTGGACGATGCCGCTGCCCGAGGTCATCCAGTTCACGGCGCCCGGTTCGATGCGCTGCACAGTACCCAAGCTGTCGCGATGGATCATGTCGCCCTCGAACAGGTAGGTCACCGTCGCAAGTCCGATGTGCGGATGCGGGCGCACATCGGCCCCGGCGTCGGGTGCAAACGCGATCGGACCGAAATGGTCGAAGAATATGAATGGCCCGATCATCCGCGCCGACAACGAGGGCAGCAGGCGCTGCACCGTGAATCCGCCGAGGTCGCGGGCGTGTGGCTTGAGCATCAGCATGGCCGGCATCTCCACCCCTAGTGTAGCCTCGCGCCCGTGGCGACAAAAGCGGCTCGGCGCGGGCAGGTTCATTCGCATTGGAGCCTGACGGCAAGAACGGCAGGACCGCCCTCATGCGTTTTGGCTACTACGACCGACTCTCGCCGGCACGCAAGAAGATCTATCGCCGCAGCGACGAGATCGCGGCGCTCGGCCTGCCGGCCGGGTTGGATCTCGGCGCGAACGTCGTGCGCATCGAAGCCGCATTGCGCGAGGACGACCGTGCCGCAGTCCAGCGCGAATGCCAGGCCCTCCTCGACGCGCTCGTCGCAGGCTATCACGTGCCCAAGGTCCGGGTGCGCATCCTGGCCGCGCGTCCCGCCGACGGCTACGGCGAGCTGCATGGCCTCTACGAGCCCGAAGAGGGACGCGCCTTGTCGCGGCTCACCGCCTGGATGCGCACCGCGCAGCGGCGCCAGGTCGTCGCTTTCAAGACGTTCCTGCGCACGGTGATCCACGAGCTCTGTCATCACCTCGACTACGAGCTTTTCGCCCTGGAGGAGACTTTCCATACCGAGGGCTTCTACAAGCGTGAATCGAACCTGGTAGGCGCGCTGCTCGCGCAGCGGCAGGCGGCGATCGAGCGGTCGCCGCCGCCGTAATCCGCCGCGGCGCTTGGGGTATGCGCAAGCTTGCGCTATAATCCACGTTCTCCTCGAGGAGCGTTGCAACAGGTCGGCCAGGCGTTTCGATGCGCCGCCCTGCCAGGCTCGAGGGACTTCCGACTTTGCAACGGCGCTCGTTGAACCGCGGCTCGCGCGCGGGGTGACGAGTGAAGACCCCACAGCGCGGTCCCCGACAAGGAGTGACTGATGAACGCTGTGACCGACACCCGGAATTTCACCGACTTTAAGGTTGCCGACCTCGCGCTCGCCGACTGGGGGCGCAAGGAAATTGCCATAGCCGAGACCGAGATGCCGGGGCTCATGGCGATTCGCGAGGAATTCGCGCCGCAGCAGCCGCTGCGCGGCGCGCGCATTGCCGGTTCGCTGCACATGACGATTCAGACCGCCGTGCTGATCGAAACGCTCAAGGCGCTCGGCGCAGAAGTCCGCTGGGCGTCATGCAACATCTATTCGACGCAAGATCACGCCGCAGCGGCCATTGCGGCATCGGGCACGCCGGTCTTCGCGTACAAGGGCGAGACCCTTGGCGAGTACTGGGAGTTCACGCACCGCATTTTCGAGTGGCCTAACGATGGCGGCCCGAACATGATCCTCGACGACGGCGGCGACGCAACGCTGCTCATCCATCTGGGGGCAAAGGCGGAGAGCGACCGATCCGTCATCTCGCACCCGGCCAACGAGGAAGAGTTCGAGTTGTTCGCCGCGATCGCGGGACGCCTGGCCGTGGATGCGCATTTCTACTCGCGCGCTCGCGCGCAGATCAAGGGCGTGACCGAAGAGACAACGACGGGCGTAAAACGCCTTTACCAGATGCACAAGGAAGGCAGGCTCGGTTTCCCCGCGATCAACGTCAACGACTCGGTCACCAAGTCGAAATTCGACAACCTGTACGGCTGCCGCGAGTCGCTCGTCGATGGCATCAAGCGCGCAACCGATGTGATGATCGCGGGCAAGATCGCGCTGGTCAACGGTTACGGCGATGTCGGCAAGGGCTCTGCCCAGGCGCTGCGCGCGCTTTCAGCCCAAGTCTGGGTAACCGAGATCGACCCGATCTGCGCTCTGCAGGCGGCGATGGAGGGTTATCGCGTCGTCACCATGGACTACGCCTGCGACAAGGCGGACATCTTTGTCACCGCAACCGGTAACATCGACGTGATCACCCACGAACACATGCGCCGAATGAAGCACAACGCCATCGTCTGCAACATCGGCCACTTCGACAACGAGATCGACATCGCCGCGCTCAAGGCCTACACCTGGGAAAACATCAAACCCCAGGTTGACCACATCGTTTTTCCCGACGGCAAGCGGATCATTCTGCTCGCCCAAGGGCGGCTGGTGAACCTGGGCTGTGCAACGGGACACCCCAGCTATGTGATGTCGAGTTCGTTCGCCAACCAGGTCATGGCGCAAATCGAGCTCTGGGGCGACGCTCAGTCGGGGGGCAAGAAGTATCCCGTCGGCGTGTATGTTCTGCCCAAGCATCTCGACGAGAAAGTCGCGCGATTACAGTTGAAGAAACTCGGTGCGATGCTCACCGCGTTGTCCGACAAGCAGGCGCGCTACATCGGGGTGCACATTCGCGGTCCCTACAAGGCCGACAGCTACCGCTACTAGGCTTCATGTACGCGCGGTAGGCTCCTGGCCAAGGCGACAACTGACCGGGTACGGCGCGTGATCGCGGCGGTGGCGGGCGAGCAGCGGTCCGATCGCATAGGGAGACGGTGATGCGCATTGCAGTGATGGCCGCCGGCGGCGTGGGCGGCTACTTTGGCGCCAGGCTGGCGCAAGCCGGTCACGACGTGGCGTTTATCGCCCGCGGCCGGCACCTCGCGGCCATCCGCGAGCGCGGTCTCACGCTGCGCAGTGCCGGCGGTGATATCCACCTCACCGCGGTGCAGGCGAGCGACGACCCGAAGTCGCTGGGCGCATTCGATCTCGTGCTCTTCGCCGTTAAGCTCTGGGATACCGAAGCAGCCGCAGCAGCCAGCCTGCCGCTAGTCGCCGGTGGCGGCATGGTCATCCCCTTTCAGAACGGCGTCGAGAGCATCGAACGGATCGGTGCCGTCATCGGCGCGGCACAGGTGCTGGGCGGGGCGGCGTATATCGCCGCAACGATCGCCGAGCCGGGTGTTATCTTGCATACCGGACAGATGGCGCGTCTGCGCTTCGGGCCGGTGCTACCCGCGCAGGAGGCGCCGGCGCGCCGCTTTCTTCAGGCCTGCACAGACGCCGGAATCGACGCCGAGCTCGTGGCTGACGTGCACCGCGTATTGTGGGAGAAGTTTGTGCTCCTCAGCGCCTTTTCCGGCGTGACCAGCGCGGCCCGGCAGCCCATCGGCGCCATCCGCAGCGACCCGGACCTTCGCGCCGTGTTCGAAGCCGCGATGGCTGAGGCATGGGCTGTCGGTCGGAGGCGCGGCATTGGCCTGGCCGACGACCTGGTTGCGCAGCAGATGGTGCTCGCCGACGGCTTGCCGGCAGAAATGAAATCGTCGATGCTGAACGACCTCGTCGCCGGCAACCGGCTCGAAGCGCCGTGGCTTTCGGGGGCGGTGGCGCGGATGGCGAAGGAAGCGGCCCTGGCGGCGCCGGTCAGCGCCACCCTGTTTGCGACCGTCAAGCCCTATTGCGACGGCGCGAGTTGACGCGGCGCACTCGAGGAGAAACGACAATGAGACTGTTGCTTGTTTGGCTGATCAACGCGGCGGCGCTATTCGCACTGCCGTATCTGCTGTCATCGATCAGCGTCGACTCGATTTCGGCCGCGCTTATCGCGGCGCTGGTTCTGGGCCTGATCAATACCTTCATCCGGCCACTGTTGGTACTGCTGACCCTACCGGCTACGCTGCTCACACTGGGGCTGTTCATCTTCGTTATTAACGGCCTGCTCTTCTGGTTCGTCGGCTCCTTTGTCTCGGGCTTTCACGTGGCCGGATTCTGGCCGGCGTTTTTTGGCGCGATTCTCTATAGCATCATCTCGTGGGCGTTGTCCGCGCTCCTGCTCAAGAAGCGCGACTGACGCATGCCCGCCGATGGGCCAATCCCCCGACCGCAACTTTAGTTTCGAGTTCTTCCCGCCCGCCACGCCAGAGGGCGTCGCCAAGCTGCGGGCCACGCGCGAGCAGCTCGCTCGGCTCGGTCCCAAGTTCTTTTCCGTGACCTACGGTGCAGGCGGCTCGACGCGTGACCGCACGCTTGCCGCGGTACTGGAGATCCAGGCGTCCGGACAGCGGGCGGCACCGCACGTCTCATGCATCGGCTCGACACGGGAGAGCGTGCGGGCAACCCTTGGCACGTATCGCGAGCACGGCATCGGGCATCTCGTCGCGCTGCGCGGCGACCTTCCGTCGGGGACCGCAGACGTCGGTGAATTCCGCTATGCGAACGAGCTAGTGGAGTTCATCCGCAGCATAACCGGCGACTGGTTTCACATCGAAGTCGCCGCTTATCCCGAATACCATCCGCAGGCGCATACGCCGCACGAAGATCTCGTCAACTTCAAGCGCAAGATCGATGCCGGTGCCAATTCGGCCATCACCCAGTATTTCTTCAACGCCGACAGCTATTATCACTTTGTCGACGAGGCGGCAGGGATGGGCGTCGCGGTCCCGATCGTCCCCGGCGTCATGCCCATCCAGAGTTTTTCCAAGCTGGCGCGGTTTTCGGACGCCTGCGGGGCGGAGATTCCGCGCTGGATCCGGCGCAAACTGGAAAGCTTCGGAGACGACGTCGCGTCGATCCGTGCCTTCGGTCTCGACGTCGTCACCGACCTCAGCGCCGACCTGCTGGCGCACGGAGCGCCCGGCCTGCACTTCTACACTCTCAATCAGGCCAGTCTGACGACAATCATCTGGCAGCGGCTGGGCCTGTCCTGAATCTCCGGCGTACGCGGCGCGACCGGATCACTTCCCTCCCGGCCGGAACGATTGCAACTCGAGCGTGATCGCTTCGGTGCGAATGGTTGCCGGGTCGTTGCTGTCCTTCTCAGTATATTGCGCATCGCGTGACTCGCGCACGGGCCCCTTCACCTCGGAGGCGTACCAAATCGCCGCGCGAAGCAAGGTTCGCGTGCGCCAGAACTCCTCATCGTCGAGCTGCACGATACGGTAGACGTACATTGCATTGAAGCTGCCTGCAGGTACGCTGGTCGTGCCGGGCGTGTCGACCCGGCCGTAGATCAGGATCTGGCCGTTGAGTCCCGTGTCCGGATTCAGGGTATCGATCGTCTGCCGCCAGATCTTGCCCGGATCGAGAGGAAACGCCAGCAGCTGCGCCGGCGGATTGAAGGATCGCGGCGGCTCGCGGTACAACGCCCCGGTGCGCAGGCCTCCTTCGCCGTCGACCTCGTCGATCCATTCGCTGTGGACGCCGGCGTCGACGTGGTCGAAGTGGATCCGCGCCGCGCTGCCCGATACCGCGATAACCTCGACCTCAAGCTGCGACTCGACGCCGCGACGCAGGTTGTCAGTGACCTTATAGTGCCAGTGATCGCCGACCGCCAATTGCGGCGCTGGGATGCCCTCGCCGACCGGCGTCGAGGCGCACGCGGCGAGCCCGAGAACGGCGCCCGCCGCCCATGCCGCGGCGATAAGATGGGGGCGCAACGTGGACAGAAACATGCAATCCCTCGTCAAACCGGCGCCACTCCAGCAAACGCAACGGCCACCTTGGACGTTGCGCCGCGATCATGGTTGCACGGCGGTCACTTCACCGTGATGAAGCTAGGCGCCTCGGTCGGTGATCGCGCCCAGGCTCGCTGTCGACACTAATCGCAGGTACTTGGCCAGCACGCCACGAGTGTATCTCGGCGCGGGCGGCTGCCAGCGTTCGCGGCGGCGCGTCAACTCCTCATCGCTCACGTTGAGCTGGATGCAAAGGCGGTGCGAATCGATGCTGATCGAATCACCTTCCTCGATCAGGGCGATCGTTCCGCCGACGTATGCCTCCGGCGCGACATGGCCGACGACCATGCCCCAGGTTCCGCCTGAGAAGCGCCCGTCGGTGATGAGAGCGACCGACTCGCCCAGCCCCTGGCCGATCAGGGCCGATGTGGGCGCCAGCATTTCCGGCATGCCGGGACCGCCCTTGGGTCCTTCGTAGCGGATGACGATCACGTCGCCTGGCTTGATTCTCTTGGCCATGATCGCGTCGAGGCACGCCTGTTCGCGGTCAAACACGCGCGCAGGACCGGTGATCGCCGTGTTCTTGAGCCCGGTGATCTTGGCCACACAGCCCTCCGGAGCCAGATTGCCCTTCAGTATCGCGAGGTGACCCTGCGGATACATCGGCTTCGACCACGGCCGGATGACTTCCTGATCGGTTGGAGGTGTCGCGGGCACGGCGACGAGTTCCTCGGCCAGGGTCTTCCCGGTGATCGTCACGCACTCCCCGTGCAACAGATCATGATCGAGCAACATGCGCAAAACCTGTGGCACTCCGCCTGCCGCGTGAAAATCCGTGGCCACGAAGCGCCCTGACGGTTTGAGCTCGCAAATCACCGGCACACGCTTGCGTACGCGCTCGAAATCGTCGAGGGTCCATTCGACCCCCGCTGCCGCGGCGATGGCAAGGTAATGCAGCACCGCGTTGGTCGAACCGCCGGTCGCCATGACCAGGGCGATCGCATTTTCGATCGCCTTACGGGTGATGATATCGCGCGGTTTCAGGTCGAGCTTGACGGCATTGACCAGCGCGCGCGCGGAGGCCGCGGCCGAGTCGGCCTTTTCCGGGTCCGGCGCCGCCATCTGCGAGCTGCCGAGAAGACTCATGCCCAAGGCCTCGAACG
Source organism: Casimicrobiaceae bacterium (assembly GCA_035939595.1). Taxonomy (GTDB): domain Bacteria; phylum Pseudomonadota; class Gammaproteobacteria; order Burkholderiales; family Casimicrobiaceae; genus PALSA-1003. The sequence continues at coordinate 91,897 of DASZFQ010000181.1, read as the reverse complement.
ACGACGACATCGTGTTCGCCGTGTACTGACCGCCGCAAGCGCCCACCGTCGGGCAGGCATTTCTTTCGATGCCGTCGAAATCCTCTTGCGCCATCTTGCCGGCGGCAAATGCGCCAACCGCCTCGAACGGGCTGACGATGGTGAGCTTCTGGCCACGCCAGAACCCGGGCTTGATCGTGCCGGCATAGACGAAGATACCCGGCACGTTCATGCGCGCCATCGCCATCATGCAGCCCGGCATGTTTTTGTCGCAACCACCGACACAGACCACCCCGTCCATGCACTGTCCGTTGACCGCGACCTCGATCGCATCGGCGATTACCTCGCGCGACACGAGCGAGTACTTCATGCCTTCCGTGCCCATGCCGATGGCGTCGGTAACGGTCGGGAAACCGAACACCTGGGGCATCGCACCGGCTTCCTTCAACGCCCCCATCGCCCGGTCGACCAGTGGCTGGATGCCCGCATTGCAGGGGTTCATCGTGCTGTGCCCGCTGGCGACGCCGACGATCGGCTTGTCGAAATCACCATCGCCGAAGCCTACCGCGCGCAGCATCGCGCGATTCGGCGAGCGGGCCACCCCCTCGGTGATGGTCCGGCTGCGGCGGTTGATCGGCATTGGGGGGCCTCTTCGGCTGTCTCGTATAATCGACGGATTCTAACAAAGCCGCGGCGCATCCGAAGCGCGCGAGTCATCGATGCTCGTTCACCCGCAGTTCGATCCGGTGGCGTTTCATGTCGGGCCGCTTGCCGTGCGCTGGTACGGCCTGATGTATCTGATCGGATTTGTGCTCTTCGTCGTGCTGGGGAAGATGCGTGCGCGGCAGAACCTGCTCACCGGTTGGCACCCGCGCGACGTCGACGACATGCTCTTCTTCGGCGTGTTTGGGGTTATCCTCGGCGGCCGCCTCGGCTACGTCCTGTTCTACAAGCCGCTCTACTACCTTGCCAATCCGCTCCAGATTCTGGCGCTCTGGCAGGGGGGCATGAGCTTTCACGGCGGCTTTATCGGCGTGCTGATTGCGTTGGCGCTATTCGCGCGTCGACGCAACAAACGCTGGCTTGAGGTTACCGACTTCGTCGCCCCGCTGTGTCCGCTCGGGCTCGCGGCTGGACGCCTTGGCAACTTCATCAACGGCGAACTGTGGGGCCGACCGTCCAGCCTGCCCTGGGCGATGGTGTTTCCACAGGTCGATGCCGTCCCGCGGCACCCGTCGCAGTTGTACGAATTCGGACTCGAGGGGATCGTGCTGTTCGCGCTGGTATGGTTCTACGCGCGGCGTCGCCGGCCGCTCGGTGCCGTTTCGGGATTGTTCCTGGTCGGATACGGCTGCCTTCGCTTCCTGGCCGAATATGCACGCGAACCGGACGACTTCCTGGGCTTGCTCGCGCTTGGGTGGACGATGGGGCAATGGCTGTCGCTGCCGATGATCATCGCCGGCATCGGCCTGATGTGTTGGGCCTACTGGCACGCGCGCAAAGCACAACCGACGCTTTTGGGGCCCTAGTCAGTCGACGCGGCGGAAGTCGCCCTCAAGCGAGTCGCGACGGAAGCCTCGGCTGACGCTCGCCGGCTGGGTCGCCAAGGGCGGTCCGAGGTTGATCGGCAGAAGCAGCAGGAGCAACGCGATCAGATCGGAAACGATGCCGGGCGAGATCAGCAGCACGGCAGCCAGAACCCTGCGGCCGCTGTCGAGCAGCCCGCGCAACAGCGGTTGATCGCCGCGCAGCGCGGCGAGGGTTTTGGCGCGGAACGTGATCCGCTCCTTGCGCAGCAGCAGGACGCCGGCAATGGCGGAGGCAACGAACCACGCCACTGCCGGTATACCCGTCCAACGCGCAAAGCGGACGGTCGCCAGCACGTCGAGTACCGGGAAAATGAGTACAATTAACAATACAAGGAAACGCATGCAAACTCCTCGCCGCCGGCGGCGCTGTTCGCCATGCGACTGGCGGCTCCGCGGAGGGTCCGGTGGCAGCTCAGTCGACAACTCGATCGGCAACTCAGGCAACCGCTGCATTGCCCACTGAGCCGGCAGGAAATCCTGCGACTCATTCATCGATCCTGATTCTGACCACACTGCCCGAGCGGGGCGCGGCGGAGGCGTTGGCGCGCGAGCTGCTCACCACCCGACTCGCCGCGTGCATCCAGATCGGTGCGACGGCACAGTCACTCTATCACTGGCGCGGCGAAATCGAAACGGCGACCGAAGTCCCGCTCGCCATCAAGACGCGCACCCGGCTCTATCCGCGCGTCGAAGAGGCCATCCGCCGGCACCATCCTTACGAACTTCCCGAAATAGTCGCTGTCCCCATAAGCTATGGCTTGCCAGCCTACCTCGACTGGATCGCCGCGGAGACCGATGCGCGCGCTTGAACGGCGTTGCCGCCTCGTCGCCAGCGCCGCGATGGCCACGCTGTTCCTGGCGGCCTGGCCGGTGGCGGCGGCGGCGGAGCCGCTGCCGCCGGATAAGGCATTCCGGTTCAGCGCCCGGCTGATCGACCCCCGCACGGTCGAGGCGCGGTTCGCAATCGCCGACGGGTATTACCTGTATCGCGACAAGATCCACTTCGCGATCGAGCCCGCCACGGCTGGACTCTCCGTGCCGCGGCTGCCCGAAGGAACGGTAAAGGAAGACCAGTTCTTCGGGCACGTCGAGACGTATCGGGGCGATGTGGTCGTTCGGCTGGTGCTAAAGGACGCCAAGCCAGGGCAACTGATCGTCATCGCCGCCGAGTCGCAAGGCTGCGCCGACATTGGTCTTTGCTACCCGCCCACGGTGCAGCACGTCGAATTGGCGCTGCCGGAGGCGGACAAAGCGCCCGCGACGCCGAATCGCGCTGGGTTCAACTGAGCGTCGTCCACTCGAAGTGGGCGCTCGCTTCCTTTGCCTGTGATGACCCGCTTGCGCCCCCTTGTCGTCGCGCTGATCGCCGGCGTGCTCGCTCTGGCTCTGGGCATCGGGCTCGCGGTGTGGAAGCGCAGTGCGCCCGACGCGACCGCGCTGCTGGCGCTTTCCCTTCCCGACACGCACGGGGTGACACAACCGCTGGGACAATGGCGAGGGAAGGTGCTGGTGGTCAATTTTTGGGCGACCTGGTGCGAGCCCTGCCGTGAAGAAATGCCTGAGTTCGTTCGCGCGCAGCGCGATCTGGGACCGCAGGGCGTGCAATTTGTGGGGATTGCAGTGGATAAACCCGATAAAGTCGCTCAATTTGCCAAGGAGCTCGACCTCAACTACCCGGCGCTGATTGGCGGCTACGACACCGTCGATCTCTCCAAGCCTCTGGGCAACGGCCTCGCCGCGTTGCCGTTTACGGTGATTCTCGACCGCGAAGGCCGCGTCGCCCATACCCAAGTGGGACCACTTAAACCAACGCAACTACGCTCAATTTTGGGAAACCTCATCTAATTTTCATCAATTATCTTAAGCAAGCATCGCGCCGAGAGGACGCCAAAGGCGTTGAATGCGGTTGCGCGCCGGGCAGGCAGGGCCTCCGGACCGCCCGCGCCTCGGGTTGAGGCCGCTCAAGCTGGCCGGCTGCCAAATTCGGCTATGCTGGACAATCTGTCGCGATCTCCTGCAAACTTGCGCCCTACTCCAGCGGGGGGTGGAGTTGGATGGACCTGCGCAAGCTTAAGACGTTGATCGAGTTAGTGGAGAGCTCGGGCATTGCCGAGCTAGAGATCGCCGAGGGCGAGGAGCGGGTGCGCATTACCCGGTCGCTGCCGCCTCCGAGTGCCCCGCCGGCGCAGGCTGCTGGTCCGCCCGCGGCGTCGGGCGTGGAGCTATCGGTAGCGGCGGAGGCGCCGCCGCCGGCCGCTGCGGCGTCCGAAGGGCACGTCGTCAAGTCCCCGATGGTCGGTACCTTCTATCGTTCGGCTTCGCCCGGAGGCAAGCCCTTCGTGGAGATCGGGGACGAGGTGCAGGTTGGCGATCCGCTGTGCATCATCGAAGCGATGAAACTGATGAACGAGATCGAGGCCGATCAGGCCGGCGTGGTCAAGGCAATCCTGATCGAAAACGGACAGCCGGTCGAATACGGGCAAGCGCTGGTTGTCATCGGCTAAGCGCCGCGGGCGGCCGGCGCGACGCGCGGCATCCTCCCGGGTTGCCCTTCCCTCCACCAGGCTAACGTGGCGACGAAAAGCGGGCAGCTGTTCGACAAGGTCCTGATCGCCAATCGGGGCGAGATTGCGCTGCGCGTCGAGCGCGCGTGCCGCGAGTTGGGCATCAGGACCGTGGTCGTTCATTCCGAGGCGGACGCCGACGCCAAGTACGTGCGGCTGGCCGATGAATCGGTGTGCATCGGACCGCCGCCACCGGCGCTGAGTTACCTCAATATTCCGGCCATCATCAGCGCCGCGGAAGTCACCGATGCGCAGGCGATCCACCCGGGTTATGGCTTTCTTTCCGAGAACGCGGACTTCGCCGAGAAGGTCGAAAAGAGCGGCTTTGTTTTCATTGGCCCGCGTCCGGAAACGATTCGACTCATGGGCGACAAGGTGAGTGCGAAGATCGCGATGACCAAGGCCGGTGTGCCTTGCGTGCCGGGTTCTGTCGGTGCCCTGCCGGATGACCCGAAGGAAGTACTCAAGCTCGCGCGCGAAATCAAATACCCGGTAATTATCAAGTCTGCGGGGGGCGGCGGTGGTCGCGGCATGCGCGTGGTCCACACGGAGGCGGCGCTCCTTCCGGCCGTCAGTCTGACCAAGGCGGAAGCGATGGCGGCGTTCGGCAATGCGACCGTGTACATGGAGAAATACCTCGATAACCCGCGGCACCTCGAGATCCAGGTGCTGTCGGATGCGCACAAGAACACAGTGCATCTTTTTGAGCGCGACTGCTCGATGCAGCGCCGGCATCAGAAAATAATCGAGGAGGCTCCGGCGCCGGATATTCCCTCGCGCGCACTCGCCAAGATCGGCGAACGTGCTGTCGAGGCCTGTCGCAAGATTGATTATCGCGGCGTGGGAACGTTCGAGTTCCTGTATCAGGACGGCGAATTCTTCTTCATCGAGATGAATACGCGCCTTCAGGTGGAGCACCCGGTCACCGAACTGATCACCGGCATCGACCTGGTGCAGCAGCAGCTGCGAGTGGCAGCCGGTCAGAAGCTCGCCTTTCGGCAGCGCGACATCGTGCGTCGGGGCCACGCGATCGAATGTCGCATCAACGCCGAGGATCCGGAGACCTTCGTTCCGTCTCCCGGGCGCATTACGTCGTACCATGCGCCAGGCGGGCCCGGCATTCGCGTCGATTCGCACGTGTACCAGAATTATGTCGTGCCGCCTCATTACGACTCGATGGTCGGCAAAGTTGTCGCCTTTGGCGACACGCGCGAACAGGCAATCGCCCGTATGCGCGTCGCGTTATCCGAAATGGTCGTCGAAGGCATCAAGACCAACATTCCACTGCATCAGGAACTGCTGCTGGAGGACTCGTTCCTCCGCGGTGGCACGTCGATCCAGTACCTTGAACAGCGGATGGCGAAACGCAAGTCCGGCGCCTGACGCGAGACGCTGTCGTCCGAATGCCGTATCGCGCGCTCTGTTTCGACGCCACCGCGAATGTGGCGGAGCGCTGGGCGGACGCGCTGCTCGCCGCCGGCGCGCTTTCGGTTGATGTTGCGGATGCGCACGCCGGCACGCCCTCCGAACGCCCCCTGTACGGCGAGCCAGGCGAATCCGAGGCAGCGCCGTGGCCGGTGAGCCGACTGGTGGTCCTTTTTGACGACGGGTTCGACATCGAGGCGGCGCTCGCCAGCGCAGCGGCTCGCCTCGAGGAACCACCACCTGCGCACTCGCTCGCGGCGATCGCCGATGCCGACTGGGTGCGCGAGGCCCAGGCGCAGTTTGCGCCGCTGCGTGTGAGCGAGCGCTTGTGGATCGTGCCTTCATGGCGGGAGCCGGTGAACCCCGCCGCCGTCAACGTAAGGCTCGATCCGGGGTGCGCTTTTGGATCCGGCAGCCACCCGACAACCCTGCTGTGCCTGCGCTGGCTGGCCGAGAATATCGCACCGCAGACATCGGTACTCGATTACGGTTGCGGTTCAGGTATTCTGGCCATTGCCGCGGCGAAGCTTGGCGCGGGGAGGGTGGTAGGGGTCGACATCGACCCGCAGGCGATTGCCACGAGCCGGTCGAACGCGGTTGCCAACAGGATCGTGGCCGAATTCGGTCTGCCGGAGGAGTTGCCCGCGCAGCGCTTCGACGTGGTCGTGGCAAACATCCTCGCCAATCCGCTCGAGCTCCTCGCTCCCTTGCTGGCGCAACGCGTGCAGGCCGGTGGCCACATGGTCGTTTCCGGAATTCTGGAGTCGCAGGTCGAGCGCGTGGCGGCGGCGTATGCGCGATGGTTTAATATCGCGCCATGGGGGAGCGCGGAAGGATGGGTTGCGCTTGCAGGTGTGCGCTATGCACCCTGAATAGCGAGCGGTATTCGGTGCAGCACGATGGCTGAGCAGGAATTCACGCGCTGTCCCGGCTGCAGGACGATCTTTCGCGTGACGCCGCAACAGCTCGCGCTGCGGGCGGGCCAGGTTCGCTGCGGACACTGCCACACCGTATTTAACGGCGTAGCCGCGCTGCTTTCGCTGGCACCGCGGCCGCATGCGGAGCGTGACGAGCCGATGCTCGACGAAGCGGCCCTTGGCCCGCCGACAGTCACGCTGCGTTCCGCACATGCGCTCGAGCCACCACCGCCGAGTAGCGATGACGTGGGAGAGCGTAACGAGCCGTCGGCGGAAGTGGGCTTGGCCGATGCCGAGGTCGAAGACGGCACCGATCCCGAAGCGGCGTACGCGGCACGATTCTCGTGGCAGGAAAAGAGCACCCGGCGCGGGCTCCCGGCGTGGCTGTATGCCATTGTCGCGCCCTTGCTCGTGGTGCTGCTGGCCGCCCAGGCGATGTTTCATTTCCGCGACGCCATCGCCGCCCACTGGCCGACAAGCAAGCCCGCGCTCGTCAGGCTGTGCGCCGCGGCCGGCTGCGAACTGCACGCGCTGGAGGAGATCAACGCCCTGTCGATCGAAGCGTCGGATTTGCAGGCCGACCCCGCCCACAAAGGCCTGTTGATCCTGTCGGCGACCATCCGCAACCGGATGCCCTACCCGCTCGCTTACCCGTACCTCGAGTTGACGCTGTCTGATCTCGAGAAGGAGACGCAGCAGGATGTGGTGGTCGTGCGTCGCGACTTTGCTCCGCAGGAGTACGTCAGCGGCGCGGCCGATCTCGGCCACGGCATACCCGGCGGCGGAGAACTGAGCGTGAAGTTATTCATCGATGCCAGCGCGACCACCCAAGCGGGCTATCAGGTCTACCTGTTCTACCCGTAACCGGCCAGACCCCCGCCTGCACGCGGGGCAAGCGAAAAAAGTCGACTTCCCCCGCGCGTGCTCGCCCGGCGCGGGCGAGCGCGAGGACCCGGAGGGCGCTCAGCCCTGGACCCAGGGCAGGCCGGCCTTGCGCCACCCGCCAAGTGTTCCCCGATGCCCGTCAGGATCCTTTGGCCCTTCGAAGCCCTCGAGCAGGTTGAACGCCATGGTGTAGCCCGCGGCCGCAGCGGCGCGCGCCGCTGCGTCAGATCGCTGGCCGCTGCGGCAAAGAAAAACCAGCGGCGCCTGGGTATCGCTCGCGGCGGCGCGCAATTCATCCAAAAAACGTGGATTGCGCGCCCCGGTGGGGTAGCTTGTCCATTCAATCAAAATGCTTCCCGGCACATGGCCCACGTACTCCCATTCGGGCCGCGTCCGAACGTCGATCAGATGCCCCCCGGGAAAGGCCGCAAGCAACGCGTACGCCTCCCCCGGCAATACCGCACCATAGTAGGGCAGCCCCAGATCAGCCCGTCGTTTCTGCGCCGCCGCCAACACTGTGTCGTCGAGGTTTGCCATCGAATCTCCGCCCCGCTGCACCCGGGCGCGCTGACAAGCGCTGCACGCGCCCCGCTTGCGCCTCAACCCGGCCCGGTGCCCATGGCGGCTGAGGCGTGCGGCGGTCAAGCGCCATAGCATACGCCAAGCTCGAAGCGCGGCCGATGGGCACGGTCCCCCGCCAATTGCACCACGGCGCCCCGACGCCGGCTCGGCTGCCTCATCCTGGTGCGTTGCGATCGCGGCAAGCATGCGCTTGGGCGCTCACCAGCCCGTGTCAGCGCCTGTGGCTTGTGGCATAGTTTCTGCTCTTTGCTGCTGTGCCAAAAATAGCCGCTTCATCGTCTCAAATCCCGTCTGCATCGCTACCGTCTCAAGAGGAGAAACGAATGGCTGCACCTGCCGATGTGCTCAAGACAATCAAGGACAAGGAGGTCAAGTTCGTCGACTTGCGGTTTACCGACACGCGCGGCAAGGAACAGCATGTGCAGGTTCCGGCGAAGGTCTTTACGCAGGACAAGTTCGACAACGGTCACGCCTTCGATGGTTCGTCGATTGCGGGCTGGAAGGGGATCGAGGCCTCCGACATGTTGCTCTCGCCGGACGCGGACTCGGCCCGAATCGATCCGTTTACCGACGAGACCACCTTGAATATCACCTGTGACGTAATCGAACCGATGGACGGCAAGGGTTACGACCGGGACCCGCGTTCGCTGGCCAAGCGGGCGGAGGCTTACCTCAAGTCGACCGGCATCGGCGACACGGCCTATTTCGGACCGGAACCGGAATTTTTCATCTTTGATTCGGTCACCTGGGGCGTCGATATGTCCGGTTGCTTCGTCAAGATCAAGTCGGAAGAGGCGCCGTGGTCGTCGGGAGAGGAATACGAAGGCGGCAACATGGCGCACCGGGCGCCGGTCAAGGGCGGCTATTTTCCGGTGCCGCCCATCGACACGCTGCAGGATATCCGCAACGCGATCTCGCTCGCGCTCGAGGAACAGGGGGTCGAGGTCGAGGTGTTCCACCACGAGGTGGCGGCGGCAGGGCAGAACGAGATCGGAACCAAATTCAACACCCTGGTCAAGCGCGCGGACTGGATGCAGATTCTGAAGTACACCGTGCACATGGTTGCCCATACCTACGGCAAGACCGCGACCTTCATGCCCAAGCCCATCGTGGGGGACAACGGCTCAGGGATGCACGTGCACCAGTCGATCTGGAAGGGCGGGCAGAACCTCTTCGCCGGCACCGGCTACGCCGGCCTCTCGGAGCTGGCGCTCTATTACATCGGCGGCATCATCAAGCACACCAAGGCGCTCAACGCCATCACCAACCCGGGGACGAACTCGTACAAGCGCTTGGTGCCGGGGTTCGAGGCGCCGATCAACCTGGCCTATTCGGCGCGCAACCGCTCGGCGGCATGCCGCATTCCCTACGTCAGCAACCCGAAGGGACGGCGGGTCGAGGTGCGCTTTCCGGACCCGACGGCCAATCCGTACCTGGCGTTTGCGGCGATGCTCATGGCGGGGTTGGACGGGGTGCAGAACAAAATCCATCCGGGCGATCCGCTGGACAAGAATCTGTACGACCTCGAACCGGAGGAGGCGGCAAAAGTTCCCCATCCTTGCGCTTCGCTCGAGGAAGCGCTCGAGAGCCTGGAGCGCGACCGCGACTTTCTAACCCGCGGCGGAGTGTTCTCCAACGACATGCTGGACGCGTACGCCGCGCTCAAGATGGAAGAAGTCACGCGCTTCCGCATGACCACGCACCCGATCGAATTCGACATGTATTACAGCCTTTGACGAGCCCGCGGCGGCAGTCGCGCCGGGCCGGGCGGGCCAGCGGCGGTCCGCCCCCTGCCTTTGATACACTGCGCCGCTATGCCGCAGCTTCGATCGCGTCCCGCCTTCGCGTGGTGCATGCGCGCCGCGTACTGGTGCGCGCTTGCTGGCATCGTTCCGTCATATGCCGCCACGCTCCAGGAAAGGGCCCGGGATTCGGGCTGCATCAACAAGCCTGCCGTCGTCGAAGGCGAGACCTATCGCTGCATGACCAAGTCAGGCGCCGCCTACTTCAACGTTCAGGGCGTGCCCGGTACGCCGGATAGGGGCGGAACACAGAGCGCCACGCCTTCCGGCTTTCCCAAGGTCGATGCCGGCACCCAGAAGGGGCGCGACGACTTGCGCCGCAAGGTGCTGACCGAAGAGCTCGCGATCGAAGAGAAGCTGCTTGGCGAAGCGCGCAATGCCTACGGCAACGGGGCACCGCCCGCCACGCCGGAGGAGCAGGGCGCGCCGGAGAAATACGCCGATCGGGTCGCCAAGCTGCGCCAGGCGGTCTCGCTGCATGAGAAAAACATCGAGGCGCTGAAGAGGGAACTCGCCGCCACGCGCTAGCCTGCCGCGCCGCGACGGGCGCGGAACTTGCTAGGTAGCTTGATCGCTGCTGCAATTCTGCGATAGTGCATGCCTGTCCCTGTCCAACCGTCTTCCGTGGCCACCGGCGATCGGCCGGGAGCCTATCCCGGGTTGGAGCTGCTCGCGACCGCGGTGCTGTTGCTCGACGCCAACCTCGAGGTTTGTTACGCCAACCCCGCCGCGGAAAACCTGTTCGAAATCTCGCGACGCCAATTGCTTGGGAACTCCGTGCGCGCCCTGTTTGGCGATGCGCCCGCGCTGTTGCAGGCGATCGACAAGGCGCTGGCCAGCGGCGCGTCGTACACGGAGCAGGAGGCAGAACTCGGTGTCAACGGCAAGCCACGATTGCATCTCGCATGCACGGTCTCGGTGGTCGAAGTGGTCGGCGCGAAGCTTTTGCTCGAATTCCGGCACATCGACCAGCAACTCAAGATCGCGCGCGAGGAACGGCTGCTCGAGCAGCAACAGGCCAACCGGGAGCTGATCCGCAGTCTCGCGCACGAGATCAAAAATCCGCTTGGCGGCATCCGCGGTGCCGCCCAGCTCCTGGAACGCGAGCTCGATCGTCCGCCGCTCATCGAGTACACGCAGGTTATCATCGGGGAGGCGGACCGATTGCAGGCACTGGTCAATCGGCTGCTGACCCCGCATCGTCTGCCAACCTACCGGCGCACCAATATCCACGAACTGCTGGCGCGTGTGGCCAACGTCGTCAGGGCGGAGTTTCCCGACGTCGGCATCCAGTCCGATTTCGACATCAGCCTTCCGGAATTCGAGGCCGACCCCGAGCAATTGACACAGGCGTTGCTCAACATCGTCCGCAATGCCGCGCAGGCGTTGCAGGATGTTGCCGCGCCGCGCGAGATCCATTTGACGACCCGCGTCGCGCGCAGCGTCACGATGGCAAAGCGCCGCTTCCGGCTGGCGCTCGCCGTCTCGGTGGAGGACAACGGCCCCGGCGTGCCGGAAGGCATCCGCGACCGGATCTTCTTTCCATTGGTATCGGGGCGTGAAGGCGGCAGCGGACTGGGCCTCACGATCGCCCAGACGTTTGTCGCCCAGCACAACGGCACGATCGAATGCGAGAGCGGTCCCGGTCGCACCGTGTTCACAATTCTTCTGCCGCTGGAATTCAAACGCGGCGGCGCGTAGAGTGAGGTAACAGCATGCGCGCGTACGATGACCACCAACCCTCCCGGAGCGAGCTCGTGAAGCCCGTGTGGATTGTCGATGACGATCGATCGATCCGCTGGGTCCTCGAAAAGGCGCTGGCCCGCGAGGGCATCGCGTACAAGACGTTCGCATCGGCGTACGAGGTACTGCAGGCGCTGCAGCAAAGCCAGCCGCAGGTGCTCGTCTCCGACATCCGCATGCCCGGCGAATCCGGGCTGACGCTGTTGAACAACATCCGTGAGCGTTTTCCGCAGGTACCGGTGATCATCATGACCGCCTACTCGGACCTCGACAGCGCGGTCGCGGCGTTTCAGGGTGGCGCATTCGAGTATCTGCCCAAGCCATTCGACGTCGATCACGCCATCGCACTGATTCGCCGTGCCAGCGCCGAGATCCCGGCGACCGCGGGCGCAGCGTCGAGCATCGGCGAACCAGCTGAAATGCTGGGGCAGGCCCCGGCGATGCAGGAGGTCTTTCGCGCCATCGGCCGGCTCTCGCAGTCGACGGTGACGGTGCTGATCACCGGCGAGTCAGGCACCGGCAAGGAGCTCGTCGCGCGCGCGCTGCACCGCCACAGCCCGCGAGCCGGTGGCCCGTTCGTGGCGATCAATACCGCGGCCATTCCCAAGGACCTGCTCGAATCCGAGCTGTTCGGGCACGAACGCGGTGCGTTCACCGGCGCCCAGAACGCTCGCCGCGGTAGGTTCGAGCAGGCCGAGGGCGGGACGCTGTTTCTGGACGAGATCGGCGACATGCCCCCGGACCTGCAGGTGCGCCTGCTGCGGGTGCTCTCGGACGGCGAGTACTACCGCGTCGGCGGGCACGCGCCGCTGAAATCGAATGTGCGCATCATCGCCGCGACGCATCAGAACCTCGACGAGCGCGTGCGCCAGGGACTGTTTCGCGAGGACCTGCTGCATCGCCTCAACGTCGTCCGGCTGCGCCTGCCACCGCTGCGCGAACGCGGTGACGATATCGCCCCGCTGACACGCCATTTCTTGCAGAAGAGCGCGCGTGAACTTGCCGTCGAGCCGAAGGTGCTCTCCGAGGCGGCGCTGCGCGTGCTGGCGGTGTTCCCGTTCCCCGGCAACGTGCGGCAGCTGGAGAACGTCTGCCACTGGCTCACCGTCATGGCGCCCGGCCTGCGCATCGACGTCGCCGATCTTCCGCCCGAGCTGCGGGAGGGCGTGGGCAGCGGCGGCGGGAGCGACGGCAACTGGCAGCAGGCGCTCGATCGCGAGCTCGCACAGGCCCTCGCGCGTGGCGAGCGGGCGGTCGGCGAGCGCCTCGAAAGGGAGTTCGAGAAGACGTTGATCCTGCGTGCGCTGCAGCACACCGGCGGGCACCGCATGGAGGCCGCGCAGTGGCTGGGCTGGGGCCGCAACACCCTGACCCGGAAGATTCAGGAGCTCAAACTCGATCCGGACAAACGCTGACTAGGTGCCCAGTTCGGCGACGACCGGAGCGTGGTCCGACGGCTTTTCGCCCTTGCGTGCCTGGCGATCAATGCGGCACGCCGTGCATGCGGCGGCCAGTGCCGGCGACAGGAGGATGTGGTCGATGCGCAGGCCGTGATTCTTCGGGAACGCGAGCTGGCGGTAGTCCCACCAGCTGAATGTCTTCTCCGGTTGGTCGAAGAGGCGGAATGCGTCCTTGAAACCCAGCGCCAGCCAGGCGCGAAACGCCCCCCGCTCCGCATCGGTGCAGAGTACCTGCCCGCGCCAAAGCGCCGGGTCGTGCACATCGCGGTCCTCAGGCGCGATGTTCATGTCGCCGACAACCGCAAGCCGTGGATGACGCTCGAGTTCATGCCGGATGTAGGCAGTTGCCGCCGCAAGCCAGCGCAGCTTGTATTGGTACTTCTCGGACGCCACTGTCTGCCCGTTGGGCACGTAAAAGCACACGAAACGGATGTCGCCGATGGTCGCCGCGAGCACGCGCTTGTGGTCGTCGGGAAATTCCGGCATGTCCGGACGCACGCCTGACGCGGCCAGTCGCGACAGGATGGCAACGCCGTTATAAGTCCGTTGGCCGTAGAAGCTTGCCTGGTAGCCGGCGGCGGCGATCTCCAAGACCGGAAAGCGGGCGTCTTCGAGCTTGGTTTCCTGCAGGCCAAGGATGTCGGGCTGGTTGGTCGCGAGCCAGTCAAGCAGCCGTGGCAGCCGCACGTTGAGCGAATTGACGTTCCACGTAGCGATGATCATTCCTGTATATCCTGTTGTCCGTGAACGAGGTCTGCCACGCGCCGCCTACCGCATCGATGCCCGTCCCGCGACAGGCGAGAGAAGGAGATGCCAGGTTGCGGCGCCGCAAATGCGCAACGGCCTTTATCGACGAAGCGTTCGGATGCGCGGCGCGGCGGGCGCCAGCGGGACGCGTGCTGCAGCGCACACGACCGTTTTCCGGCGCGCGCCGTTCATGGGCTCCTCCAGAAAAAACCTGCCCGCGCCCGCCCGATCGGAACTTGGGGCGCTGAAGAACAATGTAACCTGCGGGCAGTGCGCGGACAAATACCGTCGACAGTGCCCGCGGCAAAGGCCACCGCCGGGGCTGTGAGCGGCCGGGCGCGCCCCGCCGCTGGCATCGGGCTACTGCGGGTAGCCGCCTGTCTGCGGTGGGGTCACCGTCTGGGTCGCCGGGGCGGGCTCGGGCGGCGGCGCGGGCGCCCTGCCGACCGGCGCGGTGCGCGGGGCCGGGGTCTTCGGATAGCCGGCGTCGTCAAGCAGGTTCTGCCACCGACTCTCGTTGAAGCCGGTCGAGTACTGGTCGCCGACCTGTAGCGCCGGCGCATCGAGCCCGCCGGTGAGACGCTTGAGTTTGTCCGCGCCATCGCTCTGACCGACATCGACGACCGTGTGCGGCACGCCGCGCTTGTTGAGCAGCGCCGACGCGGTATCGCAAACCGTGCCGCAGCCAAAGGTATACAGCGTCACCGGAAAGCGTTCCTGCGCCATTACCTCCGAGTAGGACAGATCGCTGGTTTCGATCGTGTTCTGGCCGATGCGCTTGGCTTGCGCGTCGCGGGCATTGGGCGGCGGAGGCTTGTCGGAATACACGACCCGCCCCTCGGGGTCGACGTAGCGGTAGACTTGCTGCGTCTGCGCCGTTGCGGCTACGGCGGCGAAGAGCGCAAGCAACGCGAGCGTGCTCGCGAAACGGGCTGTCATGACACCTCCTTCACGAAGTCGGCTTATGACGGTGACATGGCATTATGCCTCAATAATGGCTTTGGGGTGGCCTGCCGCGAAAGGCGATAAAGGCTCCCGTGCGGGTCGCCTGCCGCCCTGCGCGGGCTCATCGTCCCGGAAACGCGCCCGCGCCTTGGCCGGGAGCCGCCTTGCTCCTCGAGCAGGCTGTAGGCGTTAGCCAAGACCACTTGGGACGGCAGGCCCGACATGTTCCGGCGCAAGTTCACCAAGGCGCGGCGGGCCGGAGAACTCGAGCAGGGGATCGGACGCAAGCGCGCGCTGGCGGGCATTCATTGCCGGGACTCGCCGAGGGTGCCGCGAAGCAGCCGATCGAGCCGCGCAAGTTCGTCGGGCGTCCCGACGTTAGCCCAGGTGCCGGCATAGGCCTCGCCGCTGGCCCAGCCGCGTCCGATCCACTCGCGGTACAGGGGCAGCAAAGCCCGTTTTTCGCCGCGCGGCAGGTCCTGAAACAGCGCCGTCCGGTATAGCGCAACATTGCCGAACGTCAGGGGCGAAGGCCCGTCGAGCGATAACATCCCGTCGGCGAGCGTAAAGTCGCCGCCGGGATGGTAGGGTGGATTGGGCACCATGACCAGGTGCAAGTGTGGCGCGGCGGCGTTCGCGCGCATCGCTGCGGCGCGGGCACCGAGTAGCGCGTAATCGTAATCGGTATACACGTCGCCGCTGACGACGAGCACGAGGTCGTCGCCGAGCAGCGGCAGCGCCGTGGCGATGCCCCCAGCGACTTCGAGCGGCTCGGGTTCACGCGAATAACGAAGCTTGGCGCCAAAGCGTGACCCGTTACCCAGCGTGGCCGCAATCATTTCGCCGTGGTGGGCCAGGTTGATCACGACCTCCGTGCAGCCGGCCGCGACCAGGCGCTCGAGTTGCCACACAATCAACGGCTTGCCACCGACCTCGAGCAGAGGCTTCGGCATCGCGTTGGACAGCGGGCGCATCCTTTCGCCGCGGCCCGCAGCAAGAATCATCGCCTGCATGCGCTGCGGTCAGAACGTAAAGCCAGCCACAGGCTGGCGTTGCTCGAGTTCGTCGAGCAGCCTCAGCAGAGGCACGAGCTCCCGATAACGCGCACATGCGGCGCGCAGGTAGCCCATCACGCGCGGCATCTCCTTGAGGTAGCCGTCCTTGCCGTCGCGATGAAAGAGGCGGGCAAAGATGCCGAGGACCTTGAGCTGGCGCTGAACGCCCATCCACTCGAAATCACGCCAGAAATCGGCGAAGTCGCCGCCCACGGGCAACCCCGCGTCACGCGCCCTTTGCCAGTGGCGTACGGTCCAGTCGATCTGGTGCTCCTCGTCCCAATCGATGTAGGCGTCGCGCAGCAGCGACACGAGATCGTAGGTGACCGGTCCGTACACCGCATCCTGAAAATCGAGCACGCCGGGGTTGGGCGCGACGACCATCAGGTTGCGGGAATGATAGTCGCGGTGAACGAAAACCCGCGGTTGCGCGAGATTGTTATCCAGGATGCAACGGAACGCGCGATCGAGCACTGCTTTCTGTGCAATGCTCAGTACGACACCGAGATGGCGCGCGACGTACCAGTCGGGAAACAAATCGAGCTCGCCTCGCAACAGCGCTTCGTCGTACAGGCGCAGCTGGCCGTCGCGGCTCGCAAGCTGCCAGCGCACGAGGGCGGCCGAGGCGTCGCCATACAGCGCAGGCGCAGTCGCCTCGTCGAGCGCATCCAGATACATGCGCGTGCCCAGGTCGGTCAGGAGCAGAAAACCTTGCTGCAGATCTTTCGCCAGCACGGCCGGTGCATGCACGCCTGCGGCGAGCAGAAGCTTTGCCACCGCGACATAGGCGCGACAATCCTCGCGCGATGGCGGCGCATCCATAGCGATCAGTGTGCTTGCACGCTCGCTGCGAGCGGGCACCACGATCGCCTCGGCAAGCCAGACGCGAAAGTAGCGGCGGAAACTGGCGTCGGCCGAAGCCGGCGCGATGGCAGTCATCGGTTGCGGAAGAACGTCGGCGAGCCAGGCGCGCAGCGCGTCGAGTCGGCCGGCGTCCGCGTCCCCGCTCGCGGCATCGGGTTCTGGCAGTTCGCCCATCGATGATGCATTACACTAGAATGCGCTATTTTAGCATTCGCCTCATTGCCTCCTCGGATGCCACGTACCTTCGGCTTCGTATGTTGCACCATCCTTTTGCTCGTCGCCTCCGACGCCGCGACTGCGCAGTCGACGACCGGGGAAGCCGACACGACGCCAGCGCTCAAACTCTCCCCGCTGCTCGAGCCGCCTCCGCCCAATCCTGCGCAGGCATCTGCGCAACCAACCGGGCGCGAGGCAATCTTTCTGCGTGCCGATCGCCTCGAGGGCAACGCCCAACAATGGATCGAGGCAAGTGGGAAGGCCGAATTTCGAAGCCGCCGCAATACGGTGCTCGCCGACTGGCTGCGCTACGATGTCGCGAGCGACGAAGTGTGGGGCAAAGGCGACGTAACGGTGCGGCGGGGCATCGACTGGATTACCGGGCCCGAGGTGAAGTTCAACCGCAGCACCGACATCGGTTTCTTCACCACGCCCGAATTCCATGTCGGCGAAAATCTGTCCCGTGGCACCGCCAGTGAGATCCTCTTCAACGGTCCGGATCACTACGAGCTGAAGGACGCCAGCTACACGACCTGCGTGGCGGGCAACGATGACTGGTATCTCCGCTCGGCCGACGTCGATCTCGACAAGTCGCGGCTGGTGGGCATCGCGCACGACGCGACCGTATATTTCAAGGGCGAGCCTATCCTGCATTCACCGTGGCTCGATTTTCCCTTGTCGAATGACCGCAAATCGGGGTTCCTTACTTCGGCCTTCGGCTCGTCGTCGAGCACGGGCTTCGAGATGTCGCTGCCGTACTACCTCAACCTGGCACCAAACTACGACACGACCATAACGCCACGACTCATGACCCGCCGCGGGCTGCAACTCGGCGACCAATTCCGGTACCTGTTCCCTAACATAGCCGGCGAAACCAACGTCGAGGTGCTCCAGGATCGCGTCACCGACACGACCCGGTATCTCCTGGATTGGACGCACAACCAGAATTTCCCCGCCGTGCCCGGGCTCAGCGGTTATCTCAACCTGGAAAAGGTTTCCGACAATGCCTATTTCACCGATTTGTCCGACCGGTTGGCGAACACCTCGCAGACCAACCTTCCGCGCGAGGCCGGATTGGCCTATACCAACGGGCCATTCTCGATGCTGGCGCGCGTGCAAGCCTTCCAGACGCTGCAGGACCCGAATAATCCAATCGTCCCGCCTTACTTCCGCGAGCCGCAGATCGTGATGAACTTGAACCCGGTGTCCTGGGAAGGGTTCGAATTCACCGGCTTCGGCGAGTATGTGAGCTTCCGCCAGCCGACGGAGGTCAATGGCCAGCGTATGCAACTGTACCCGACCGTGAGCTGGAACCAGCGCGGCAACGCCTGGTTCTTCACTGCCAAGACCGGCCTGAGCATGACGCACTACGATCTCGACGAAACGACGCCGCAGGGCTCGAGTATCAACCGCGTATTGCCGATAACCAGCGTCGATACCGGGCTCGAGTTCGAGCGCAACGCCGAATATTTCGGCCGCAGCTGGGTCCAGACACTCGAGCCGCGCGCCTACTACGTCTACATCCCCTACCGACTGCAGAGCGAGATCCCGAACTTTGATAGCGCCGACGACGACTTCAACTTCTCGCAACTTTTCACGGAAAACCGCTACCTGGGCAGCGACCGCATCGGCGACACGAGCCAACTCACGCTGGCGGCGACGACGCGCCTGCTTGATCCGGTGAGCGGTGAAGAACGGCTGCGCGTCGCAGTGGGTCAACGCTATTACTTCGAAGACCAGCAGGTGACGCTCAATGAGCCGCTGCGCACGACCAATACGTCCGATGTCCTGCTGACCGCCGAGAGCAGGTTGTCCGATTACTGGACTGCCGCCGGCTTTTACCAGGTCAACGTCGCTCACCCGCAGACCGATGAGCTGGATTTTGGGTTCCGCTGGCAGCCCGGCGCGGGCAAGGTAATCAATTTCAGTTACGACTATATCCGCCAGCAGCAGGACGACAACAACCTGCCGCTGAAACAGTTCGATATTTCGGGCCAATGGCCGATTGGCAACTGGTCCTTGATCGGGCGCTGGAACTATTCCCTGATCGAACCGCGGCAGACCCTTCAAGGGGTGATTGGCTTCGAGTACAATGGCGGCTGCTGGGTGTTCCGCGTCGTCGCCCAGCGGTTGGTGACGGCGACGCAGTCGACGAGCAGTTCGGTCTATGTGCAGCTCGAGCTGAACGGGCTGGCGCGCCTCGGCACGAATCCTATCGATGTTCTCAAGCGCAACGTGCCTGGCTATCAGACCGTCAACGACCCGAATGCGCAGCCTGCCAATGTGGGCGCCCAATACTTCCCGGGGTACTGAATATGTCTATGCGAATATTTGCATTGCTCGCGCTGGTCGCGACCGTTGCCTCGGCGCAGAATGCGCGGCCGGTGGTGGCGACGACTGAGGCGCCCGCAACCCCGGCACCGTCGGCCACCGCGCCGGCCAAGGCGGCACCCCAGCGCGCGGTCACCCTCGACCGGGTCATTGCGGTGGTCAACGACGAGGCGATAACCCAGTACGAACTCGACGACGCCCGGAGCGTTGTTGTGAAGCAGTTGAAGCAGCAGAACGTACAGCAGCCGCCCGCGGACGTCCTCGACAAGCAGGTGCTGGAGCACCTGATCACCGAGCGCACGCTGCTCCAGTTCGCCAAGGAAAATGGCGTCAAGGTCGATGACTCGCAGGTCGAGCGCACGATCCAGCGCATCGCCGAGGACAACAAGCTCACCCTCGACGGTCTGCGCCAAGCGTTGGCCAAGGACAACATCCCATTCGCGAAGTATCGCGAGGAGGTGCGCAACGAGATCGTGCTTCAGCGCCTGCGCGAGCGTGAGGTAGACCAACACATTGCGGTAAGCGACGCCGAAGTCGATGCCTATCTCGCCACGGTCAAAGCGCAAAAAGGAGGGGATGCCGAATACCTTGTCGCGCACATCCTCGTCGTGATTCCGGAACAGGCCAGCGCCGAGCAGATCGAAGCAAAGCGGCGTCGCGCCGAAGAGGCGCTGCAGAACGTTCGCGGCGGCGCGGATTTCGCTCAGGTCGCCGCCGGATTCTCCGACGCCAGCGACAACTTGTCAGGGGGCAATCTCGGGTGGCGTCCGGCGGCACGCCTGCCGTCGGTCTTTGCCGAGGTCGTGCCACGGATGAAGGTCGGCGACGTCTCAACGGTGCTGCGCAGCGCGGCGGGATTCCATATCATCAAGCTCATCGACCGTCGCAGCAAGGATGAACCGGCGATGGTTGAGCAGACGCACGCGCGGCATATCCTGATTCGGGTCAACGAGATCACCTCGGAGGCGGATGCCAAGGCAAAGATCGAGCGCATCAAGGATCGGATCGACGCTGGCGCCAAATTCGAAGAGATGGCAAGGCTCAATTCCGAGGATGCCACCGCGGTGAAGGGCGGTGACCTGGGCTGGATCAGCGCGGGCGACACGGTGCCTGCGTTCGAGGAAGCGATGAACAAGCTGCAGATCGACCAGCTGTCGGGACCTGTGCGCACCAACTTCGGCTGGCATTTGATCGAGGTGCTCGGCCGCCGCAAGCAGGACGTCTCGCTCGATCGCGAGCGCACGCAGGCTCAGCTGGCCCTGCGCCAGCGCAAATCAGACGAAGCGTTCCAGGAGTGGGTGCGCCAGACGCGCGACAGCGCCTATGTGGAACTGCGGCTCGATGAGCGCTAACGGCGACGGCTGAGGCATGGATCTCACAGCGGTTTTTGCCGAGCCGCTTGTCGACCTGGGTGCGGAAACACCCACCTTCGAGGGAATCTACAGCCCAAGGAGCTTCCACGGCGCAGCCAGAGTAGGCGTGACGGCGCAATTTCTGGACAATGCCGAGCAATATCACCGCAGCTATTTCGATACCGGATACTGGAGCTTCCTGCTCGGCAACGCGCTCGCTGCCGCCGGCAGCCCGGAAGCGCCGGCAAGAATCATCGACATCGGGTCAGGGTCTGGCAATTCGGTGATCCCACTGGCGGACCGCTTCCCGAGTGCCGAGATCGTCGCCACCGACATTAGCCCTCAGCTGCTGGCGATTCTGCGCGATTTCCTGCGCAAGCGATCCGAACCGTATCAGCGCTTTGGGCTCGTTTGCGTCGATGCAATGGCCGCGCGTTATCGGCCGGAGATCGCAAATCTAACTGTCGGCGCGGCGATCCTGCACCATATTCTCGAACCCGAGCTCGTCCTCGACTCTTGCTTCCGCGCGCTTGCTCCCGGTGGCTGGGCGGTCTTCTTCGAGCCGTTCGAAGCAGGCAATACGCTGCTCAAGTTCACGTACCGAAGGATTCTTGCTGCAGCATCCAGCGCGGAAAGGGCAACACCGGGTTTTGCCCTCATCGAGCGAATGATCGAAGACTACAGGAAGCGCGAGCGACCGTGTTCCGACCCCGTCTATGGCGAACTCGACGACAAATGGATGTTCACGCGAACGTATTTCGAGCGCATCCGAGCTACGCAGGGATGGTCGGAGCTGATCACCTATGCACTCAACGTTTCGCCGACGGGTCTGCGCGATCAGGCAACGGTGCATCTCAGGTTGGGCGCGGAGCTGACGGCTGCGGCGCTTCCGGCGTGGGCGTGGTCGGTGATCGACGAGGCCGATTCCAGTATCTCCGATGATCTGCGCAGGGAAATGGGTCAGGAGGGGGCGGTACTACTGCGCAAGCCACCCCGTCGCTGACGTCAATTGACCGAACCGGAGTCGATGTGCGAAGCGCCCGAAGTCGTTTTGCGCGCGCCTCGAGTCGCCCTCGTCGAACGGCTCATGCTGGCTCCACGCGTTGTGCTCGATTGTGGCGAGCCCATGCATAACCTATGATTTCGACCATGCCAGGCGGCGATATCCTGCAAGACCAGATCGATTACTACCGGGCGCGCGCCGGCGAGTACGACGAGTGGTGGTTCCGCACCGGCCGCTACGACCGGGGCGAGCCGTTGAACGCGCGCTGGCGAGCGGAAGTGGCGTCGGTCGAGGCCGCGCTCGATCACTGGCTGACGGAGCGCGCTCCGCGCACCCTGCTCGAACTTGCCTGCGGCACCGGATTGTTCACCCGCCGCCTAGCCCGGCGCGTGCCGCGCATCACCGCGGTTGATGCTTCACCGGAAGTGCTGGCGCTGAATCGGAGCCGCGTCGCTGCGGCGCATGTCGAGTACGTCGAAGCGGATCTGTTCTCATGGCGTCCGGCCACGCGCTATGACGCGGTGTTCTTCAGCTTCTGGCTGTCACACGTTCCGGACGGCCGTTTTGCCGCATTCTGGGATGGCGTCGCTGCCGCGCTCAACTCCAATGGCGCGGCATACGTGATTGATTCAGCCTTTGATCCGTCCTCGATGGCGAAGGACCACGCCCTGCCGAGACCGGAGACGGGCATCGTCACCCGCAAGCTCAACGATGGTCGAGAATTTCACATCGTCAAGCATTTCTGGGAACCCCAAGCGCTGACCGTGCGCCTCGGCGAGCTTGGCTGGTCGGCTGCGATTGGGCAGACTCCGAGCTACTTCATTCACGGTGCCGCACAACCGGCTTCCTCGGTCGGGTCAATCCAGCCGTAGTGGGACGAAGGTGCCCACGGAGCTGGAGGCCGTCCGCATGAACGGCCGAAGCCTTCTGCGGCGGCGACAGCTATTCGGACGAATAGACGTACGGCGACTGCGGCACACGACCTTGGTCCATTGCGTGCTCTTCGGAGAGTTCACGCGGCGTCTTGTCCCACCACATCGCGCGTGCCTCACGCTGCTTGTCCGCTAGCTCCGGGTGCTGGCGCATCAGCTCGCGCATGAACTTGGTGTGTTCGGATTCATAGAGGCGGCTGGGCAACATCATGGCGCGGTCCAAGGGAGGAGCGACATGCATTTTATCACCCCGTTCGCGCGGCGCGCGCCGACCCGGCGACCAGACGATATTCGTAGAGGCGGCATTCCAGTGCGCCGTTGTAGAGTGGCGTACGCCGGCTGGCTCGGAGGCCGAGCAGCTTCGGCAGCTGCGGATCGCCGCTGAACAGATAAGCCGTCCAGCCGGCGAAGCGCTGCTTCAGCGCGTCGCCCAGGCATGGGTAGAAGGCGGCCAGTTTCGCTGCATCCGCCTGGCGCACACCATAGGGAGGGTTGCTGACGATGACTCCCGCCGAAGCCGGCGCGGGGCGTGCGATCGCGCTCGCACGCTCCACGGCGACCGCCGCGGCGACACCTGCCGCTGCGAGGTTCGCGGCGCAGCGCCCGACCGCAAGCGCGTCATCGTCGCTGGCGTAAATGCCCGCGGCTGCGGTCGGCAGCATCCGTCGTTGCGCCGCCTGTTTGATCCGCTGCCATGTCGGTCCGTCGTACCAGTCAAGTTTCTGAAAACCGAACGTGCGCTTGAGGCCCGGGGCGATGTCGAGCGCGATCAGCGCCGCCTCAACCACGATCGTGCCGCTGCCGCACATCGGATCGAGTAGCGGCGCACCGGGCTGCCAGTCGGCAAGTCGCAGAAGGCCGGCCGCGAGATTTTCGCGCAGGGGAGCCTCGGCCGTCTCGCGACGATAGCCGCGCTTGAACAGAGGCGCGCCGGAGGTGTCGAGGTAGAACGTCACCCGATCGGTGGTGAGGTACGCATGAACGCGTACGTCAGGGCGATCCTTGCTGACGTTGGGGCGCTTTCCACGCTCGGCGCGATGACGGTCGCAGACCGCGTCTTTGATCCGCAGCGTCGTGAACTCAAGACTCTTTAGCGGCGACCGCGTCGCGGCGACGTCGACCCG
Organism: Casimicrobiaceae bacterium; assembly: GCA_035939595.1. Classification (GTDB taxonomy): domain Bacteria; phylum Pseudomonadota; class Gammaproteobacteria; order Burkholderiales; family Casimicrobiaceae; genus PALSA-1003. The sequence goes on along the minus strand of DASZFQ010000181.1, from coordinate 68,382 downwards.
CAGCGTGCGGTCAGCACGAAACCAGCGCGGCCAGTCGAGTTCAAGCGCGAGCGCGTAGATGTCGCGCTCGTCGCGATAGGCACCGCCGCCCACGCACCAGAGCACGCGGCTGGCTAGTCGGCTCTCGAGATTGGCGCGATAGGCGAGGTCGAGCGGGCCGGTAAACGCGACCCCGCCTTCGGTTGGAGCGATGTCGCCAGCGGCCAGCGTTCCAAGTTCGGTTGCCAGCGCGCCCTCCAGCCCGCGTGGGCAGGGCGCAAAGTAGCGTTCCACAAGCAGACCTTCAGAAGGGCTTGAATACGACCAGCAACACGATGCCGAGCAGCGCGGGCAACGCCGGGATCTCGTTGATCCAGCGATAGAACGTGTCGCTGTGCCGGTTGTGGTCGTGCTGGAATGCGCGCATCAGCCCGCCGAGCCAGACATGATGCGCGACAAGGATCGCCACCAGCGCCAGCTTGGCGTATAGCCACGCGCCGCCAAGGCCGTAACCCAGCCAGAGCCAAAGCCCCGAGGCGATGGTCAACACGGCGCCGGGCGTCATGATGCCGAAGTAGAGCTTGCGCTCCATCGTTTTGAACCGCTCGATGCCGATGGCGTCGGTCGCCAGTGCGTGATAGACGAACAGGCGCGGCAGATAGAACAGCCCCGCGAACCAGGTAACCATGAACACGATGTGCAGGGATTTGATCCACAGCATCGCGGCCCCGCTACTTCAACAACCGTCGCCGCGTCAGGACCAGCGCGACGTAGTACGTGACGCAAGCGTAGCCCAGAAGGACGAGAAGGTGGAGCCCGACATCTTCCGGCACTCGGCCGGCGAGAAGCGGCCGCGCGATATCGATCGCATGCGACAGCGGCAGTATGGACGCGACGGTGCGTAAAGTTGGCGGCATCTGGGCCACCGGAAAAAACACGCCGGAGAGCAGGAGCATCGGGGTCTGGAACAACGTCAGAGAATAGGTGAAGAAGTCGTAGTTTCGGGCAAGCGAGTTCATCACCAGCCCGAAGCCGGCGAAGGTGAGTCCGACGATGAATCCCAGCGGCAGCACCCAGACAGCAAGCCAGGAGTGTCCAAACCCGAGCGCCAAGATCACGACCAGGATGGCGAGCACCGACATCACGCTCTTCGACGCCGCCCAGATCCATTCGGCGAATACGACATCGTCGAGCGAAATTGGGGCGTTGATGATCGCCTCCCATGTCCGCTGGACATGCATGCGAGAGAACGCAGAGTACATCGCCTCGAACGAGGACGTGAACATTGCGCTCTGGCACACCATGCCGGTGCCGATAAACGCGATGTACTTCATGCCCCCTATCTCGGGTATGAAGGCGCCTATGCCGTAGCCCAGTGCCAGCATGTACAGCAGCGGATCGGCGATATTGCCCAGCACCGAGGCAATTGCAAGCTTGCGCCATACGAGAAGGTTGCGCCGCCAGACCGGAATCCAGCGCACCGACATTTCCGGAAAGCGAATCAGTGTGACGGATAGCATGCGTTGGCGAGAACCGATCGCGAGTATAACCTGAACGCACCCTCAGAGCCTGCTGCATCCTGGGGCAAATGGGAGTATCGTCTCCGCGGCGCCGTCGCGGGTGCTTCCGGCTGGCGCTGTTTCACGCCGGGTCGGTCGGGTGCGTCCAACACGCGACGCGATGGGTGCAAGCCCTGGAGTTCGACGACAAAAAGAGAACGACCGTAAGGTCGTCCAGCAGTCCATGTTGTCGGCCATCCCCGCCCGCCGGGCGGGCGCATGGGTCGACTTACTTGGGGCGCCGATGCTTGCAATTGCGATTCCCGGATTTCGTCAACTCGAGCTCGAGCACCTGGTCCTCGACTTCAATGGCACATTGGCCATCGACGGCAGCTTGATACCCGGCGTGCGCGAGGCGCTTGGCGCGCTTGCCGACAAGGTCGAGATTCACGTCGTCACCGCGGACACGTTCGGTTGCGCCCGGCGCGAGCTTTCGGGAGTGCCCGCCAAATTGACCATCATCCCGCTCGAGTCGCAGGCCGAGGCCAAGCTCGCGTACGTGCAGAAACTCGGCGCCGAGCACGTTTGCGCGATCGGCAATGGACGCAATGACCGCAAGATGCTTGCGGCGGCGGCGGTCGGTGTCGCGCTGGTTCAGCGCGAAGGAGGTGCCGGCGAAGCCCTCGCCTGCGCCGCCGTCGTGGCGACCGACGTCCTTGATGCGCTCGATCTGCTGCGGCGCCCCACGCGCCTGATCGCCACGCTACGCTCTTAGTTTGTCAGTCGCGCAGTTCGCGGCCGGTGAGCTTGATGAACAGGTCCTCCAGATTTGCCGGGCGGTGCAGATAGCGCACGCCTGGAGCGTGCGCGAGGTCGGCGAGCAGGGGTGCCGCGTCGCGGGCGTAGCAGAATGCGGTTTCCCCGGCCAGCTCGAGACGATCAACGAGTTGCCGGCCGCGCGCGGTGGCCCAGGAGCGCGCTTCGTCGCCGTACACCTCGATCACTTCAGGCTCGACATGGGCGGCAATCAGCAGCCGTGGCGAATCGCTTGCAATCATCCGGCCGTGGTCGATGACGGCAAGCCGCGTGCATAACCGCTCGGCCTCGTCCATGAAGTGCGTTGTCAGAAGAATCGTCTTGCCCTGCGTGAGAAGCTGCCTCAACCCGTCCCAGATCAGGTGTCGCGCCTGGGGATCGAGACCCGTCGTCGGCTCGTCGAGGATCAATAACTCGGGATCGTTGACCAGCGCGCGGGCCAGGGTAAGGCGCCGTTTCATGCCGCCGGACAGGGTGCGAATGTTGGCGTCGCCTTTGCTCGAGAGGCCTGCAAATTCGAGCAGGCGTGGAATGCGCTCGTTGATCAGGGCGTCCGACATGCGGAAATAGCGGCCGTAGATGATGAGATTCTCGACGACCGTGAAGTCGGGGTCGATGTTGTCCATCTGCGGCACGACACCGACGCGGAGGCGAGCCTCGCGCGCAGCCTTCGGCACAGGCTTGCCGACCAAGGTGATCGTGCCGGCGTTCGGATCGGTCAGGCCGAGGCAGCAACGCAGTGTGGTGGTCTTGCCCGCGCCGTTTGGCCCGAGCAAGCCAAAGCACTCGCCGCGGCGAATCGCAAAATCCAGGCCGCGCAGGACTTCGGCGTCGCCGTAAGACTTGTGCAGCCCGGAGACCGACAAGACCGGCGCGTCGCTCGCATTCATCGCTGCCACAGGCCGGTTATTGCCCGTTGCAGCTGCGGCAGCCGACCGTGAAAGAAGTGGCCGCATCCCGGGAAAACAACGATCGGCAACTGCGTTGGGCGTGCCCACGCCAGCACATCGGCGAGCGGCACGACGTCGTCCTGCTCGCCGTGAATAACGATCGTATCGGCGGGCAGCGCGTCGGCGGCAAAGCGGCTTACCGCCGGCCCGATCAGCACTACCCGTTGCGGTTGAACAATGGCTGCGACGCGTGCCTGCACGTAAGACCCAAAGGAAAATCCCGCGAGCACCGGGGACGAGTCCTCCAGGCCGGAAAACTGCGCCCTGCCGAATGCCAGCGCGGCCATAGCGTCGTCCGTCTCGCCGATGCCGTCGGCGAATTGCCCCTCGCTTTTTCCGACGCCGCGGAAATTGAACCTAACGCTGGCGTAGCCGAGCGCGACGAACGTCTTGGCAAGCGTCTGCGCGACCTTGTTGTCGAGTGTTCCACCCTGCAGCGGATGCGGATGCGCGACAAGCGCGATGCCGCGAGGGTTTTCCGCAGGCACGTTGACTGCCACCTCGAGCGCGCCCACTGGGCCGGTGATCGTGGTGCGATTTTCCCCGCGAGTCAAATCTTCAGCCTCTCCACGATCTGGCCGTGAACGAGGTGCGAGTGGATGATTTCGTCGATGTCATGCTTGTCGACGTAGCTATACCAGACCGCCTCGGGATAGACGGCGATAACCGGGCCCTCGTCACAGCGGTCGAGGCAGCCGGCCTTGTTGATGCGCACCTTGCCTTTGCCGTCGAGGCGCAGTGCCTTGATGCGCTGCTTGGCATAAGCCTGCATATCCAGCGCGCCGTGATTGTTGCAGCAGGCCTCCGGCGGCTCGCGCTGGTTGCAGCAGAAAAAGACATGACACTTGTAGTGGCTCATCGCAGCGGCGCGGGAGCATTGCGCGCAAGCCGCAAATTATACGCGATCGCCTGCGTCGCCCTGGCTTGCGCGCTGTCCCCATCCCGGCTGCCCGGCGAGCCAAAGCAAGTAGGCGCTGGCCAGTAATGGCCAAATGACGAGCACCGCGTGCGTGAGACGGTTGAAGTTGAGCAGGTGCCCGTATGGCCAGCTGAACAGCGCAAGCGGCGCTCGCGCGCGCCACAGGTCGGGGACCATTAGCGGGGCGACGAGCGAAGACAGCAATGCAATCGCACACAGGGTCGTGCGCACGGATCGCGGCAGCCAGATCGCGAGCATGAGGACCAGTGCGCCCGCGGCCACGCCGAGCGACGTACCCGGCTCGAGCCAGAACACCCATGCCGTCGACTTGAGCAGTACCGCCGCGGCGACTCCCTTGAGCACGAGCGCGATGCCGACCAGTGCCAGCACGGCGGCACCAAGGGCACGCCGTTGGCGCAGGAGCAAAGCGAGGAACAAGCCAATGCCAATAACGTTGAATGCGCTCTGCGCGGCCTGCAGCAGTGTGCCGGCGAGATCGCGCGCAAGCTCCAGCGACGGGTCAAAGGTCGCCGCGAACAGCGGGATACCCGGATTGACCTGCGACAGGAGCCAGACGCCGAGTAACGCCAGTCCCAGGTCGCCCGTCGGGCCAGCAAGGAAGGTGCGGTAGCGCCATTGCGCGATGCGTTGGCGCAAGCCCGGCACCCGGTTGAAAGCGAGAGCAGCCAGGCCGCCGAGGGTCGCGCCGACACTGTTGGATAGTAAGTCGACGTTGCTTGCGTCGCGCGTCGGCAGGAACATCTGGGTCGATTCCATCGCCAGCGAAAGCAGGGCGCCGGCGCCGATAGCCGTCACCAACCGAGTTGCCGGTCGGCGTCGCGCGCCGAGCTGTGCAAGCAGAAACCCAAACGGCGCATACGCGAGCACGTTCACAACGATGTCAGAGCGCGAAACGTATTGCGGCCACGGCTCGAAGAGGAACAACGGCGTGCCAGGCAAGGGCGCCATCCAGCCCGAGAATGGCTCCAGGCTGGCGTAGACGATCATCAGCCCATAAAGGATGGCAAGATTCTGCGGCAATCGGGTCGGCTGGCGCCGTGCTGGAGCGGCAGGGAGCGGCATAGGCTTGCGCTCACGCAGGGCTGGCAAGCAGTTTGCGCACGACGGTCAGACGCCTGTTCTTGCTGATCACGCTGAAGCCCGCATCGAGGAACAGCGATAGCGGGCCATGGAAGTGATCGGCGGCGAGCAGGCTGCCGCCTGATTTGAACGGAAACGCGTCCACCAGCTTGAAGCCGCGCCCAGCGAGTGATTCGAGGGCAGCGTGCAACAATGCCCGGGCGATGCCGCGACGACGCTGCGACGGTGCAATTACAAAACAGACGATCACCGCCGCCTCGAAGGGCTCGCAGGACAGCGGCGTTGGCGGGATGCCCAGGCGGGCAAAGCAATGCGGGAGCTTGTGCCGCGCCTGCGCGTTGACCCAGCCGACTACGTCGGTGCCCTCGCACGCGATCGACCCCTCCATTTCACCAACCTCGATCCGGGCGCTCATCGCGCGGCGATTGCTTTGCGCCGAAAGCGACGCCCAGGAGGTCGTCTTCGGCACGTGGTAGTAGTGGCAGTAGCATTTCGCCCATCCCGGGTTGTCGCTAAACGCCGCACCACGCTCATGGTCGAAGAAGCGCAAAAACGCGTCAGCATCCTCGGGGCGCAGGGGCCTGGCGGTCACCGCAGCGGACTCGATCATGCCAGCGCGTCTCTACGGAGTGGCTATTCCATCACGCGCATTGCGGCAACGAAACCCGTTGCCGCGGGATAGCCGCGGATCACGTTGGCGCAGCCAATCATTGATTCACCGGCGTAGAGACCCCAGACAAATTTGTCGGCATGGGTCTTGTCCGGAGGCAACGCGGTACAGGTGCTTTGCGCCTGGGCGGTGCCCGGAGGCTGGCCGCTGACCGTACGGTAGTACGACGGTGCGGCCTCGAGCACGCCTCGCAACGCCGCCATCTCGGCCAGCCGCCCGGTCAGGAGCCTCAGGGTCAGCGCCCCGCTTTGATTTCGGTCCACATGCGATTCCGCAGGCGCCGTTGGGCCGGTGTCAGATCTTTCAGCTGCTCGAGCCTTGCCTCGACCGCCTTATCGGGAAAGATCGCCGGATTCTTGAGGATCTCAGGTTTGATGTACTTGATTGCATCGAGGTTCGGATTGCCGGAGCCGATCAGATTGGTCAACTCGGCAGAATTCTTCCCCTCGAGCATGAAGTTAATGAATTGGTGCGCCAGGTCGGGTCGTGGCGCGTCCTTGTGGATCACCATGTTGTCGACCGCGAGCACCGCGCCCTCCTTCGGCATTCCCTGCAGGATATGGAACGGTCGCTTGGCGGCCTGCGCGTCGAGATTTGCCTGGAATATGTCGTTGGAGTAGCCGTGTACCAGCCAGATGTTGCCGACGGTAAGTTCCTTGATATACGACGAGGCGTTGAACGCAGCCCAGTACGGCTTGGCCTTCTTGATCACGTTGGCGGCCTCATTCCAATGCCCCTCGTCAACGTCATTGGCCGAGTAGCCTAGGTACTTGAGCGCGGCCGCGAATAGCTCGCTGGCGCTGTCGAGCACGGTGACACGGCCTTTCACTTTTTCCAGGTATTTCGGATCGAAAATCACCGCCCAGGTGTCGGTGGGCAGGCCCAACTCCTTCATTTTCTGGTCGTTGTAGCCAATAATCGTCGTCGACATCGCATACGGCACCGAGTATTTGTTACCGGGGTCGAACGCCGTGTTCATATAAATCGGGTTGATGTTCTTCAGGTTCGGCAGCTGCGACTTGTCAAGGGGGAGGAGCTGATGGCCCTTGATGAGCGGCTCCACCGCGTTCGACGTTGGCACCAGCACATCATAGCCCTTGGCACCGGCAGCAAGCTTGGCGAGCAACTCCTCGTTGTCGGAGTAGTAGGTCTGCACAACCTCGCATTTGCACGACTCCTCGAACCGCTTGATTGTCGCCGGCGCGATGTAGTTGTTCCAGTTATAGAGGTGAAACTCATCCTTGGCCTGGGCCGGAGCGGCCAATATCCCGGCGAAGGGCAAAGCGATACACAGTGCGTGGATGCGTTTCATGCAATTCCCTCTTCGGAACGGAGCAGGCTCGGCGAGAGCTTTGAAGCGATGATGATAAGCGCCAGTGTTAGCAGCATCAACAAGGTCGAGACCGCGTTGACTTCCGGCGTCACCGCGATTTTGATCATCGAGTAGATCTGCAATGGGAGCGTGACCGTGCCTGCACCGGCCGTAAAAAACGTGATCACGAAGTCGTCGATTGACAGTGTAAATGCCATCAACGCTCCGGCGATCACGCCCGGCATTATCAGAGGGAGGGTGATGTAGCGGAACGCATTCCATGGCGAGGCGCCGCAATCGCGGGCCGCTTCGGTGAGCGTCTCGTCCATCCCGGCCAGCCGCGCCCTGACGACGATCGCCACGAAGCCGATGCAGAAGGCGACGTGTGCCAGCGCGACCGATGGGAGCCCGAGCGTGAAGTTGATGAGGACGAAGAAGATAAGCAGGCTAACGCCCATCAGAATCTCGGGAATCGCGATCGGTGCGAGCACCAGGATCGGAAGCAGGCGCGACTTATAGCGGTAGAGCGCAATGCCGGCCATCGTGCCGAGCACGGTAGAGACCGCGCTTGCGGTTAGCGCGATCAGGAGCGAATTGCCTGCGGCAGCAAGCATGTCCTCGTCATGGAACAGGCGGCGGTACCAGTCGAGCGTGAAGCCCACCCACTCGGCGTTAAGGCGCGAGTCGTTGAAGGAATAGGCAACGACGATGGCCAACGGGACGTACAGGAACGCATATCCCACCGCCGCGACGACCCACAGTCCCAGGGGCTGCCTACGCACGGGCTTCCTTCGCCGAAGACGGTGTGCCGAGGTTGCGGCGCCCGACCCACGCGGCGAGGCCCGCGAGTGCGAGCGCGGCGACGGTCAGCACAATCGACAGCACGCTGCCGAACGGCCAGTCGCGCGTCTCCAGAAACTGTTGCTTGATGACGTTGCCGATTAGGCTGTCCCCCGGGCCGCCCAGTATGTCGGGGATCGCAAAAATACCGAGCGCGGGGATGAACACAAGCGCGGCTCCGGCGTACACGCCCGGAAGCGACAGAGGAAAGGTGATGCGCCAGAACCGTTGCCAGGCATTGGCGCCGAGATCCTGCGCCGCGTCGAGCAGCGCCTGATCATGCTTTTCCAGATTGGCGTAGAGCGGCAGCACCATGAACGGCAGATGCACATAGACGAGGCAAACGAGAACCGCAAAGGAACTGAATAGCAGCGGTACCGGCTCGTGTCCGAACCACGCGAGGACACCACTCACGGTTTTTGCCAGCGCGGCATTGGGGCCGAGGATGATCATCCACGCATACACGCGGATGAGGAAGTTGCTCCAGAACGGGAGAATAACCAGCAGTAGCAACAAGTCCCGATAGCGTCGGGGGCTTTGGGCAATCAGCGCGGCCAGCGGGTAGGCAAGCGCCAGGCAGAACAATGTCGTCAGCAACGCATACCAGAGCGACTTGAGAAAGATCTGCGCATATATCGCGTCGCTGAAGAAGCGCACGTAGCTATCGAGGTTGAGGTCGACTTTGCCGTTCTCATAGACCGGGGCCAGGCCGCCAAATTCGCCCGGGCTGCGAAAGGACGCCAGCACCATGATCAGCGACGGGATGGCAAAGAACAGCAGCAAGTAAAGCAGTGGCGGGCCGCTGACGAGCCATCTGCCGAGGCGCGATGAGGTCGCTGCCGAAACTCGTTTTAGCTCGGTGTTCACTCTTCGATGAAGTGGCCGGCGTCGACCGCCCAACTTAGCTCCACCGCGTCACCGACTTCGAGGAACCTGGCGCTGCCGCTCTGTGAATTGGCGAGGAGCGCTTCCACGCGCATGCCACTGGGCGTGGCCACCTTGTACACTGTTACGTCGCCGAGGTAGAGCATGTCCGCGACCGTGCCGGCAAAATGATTGTCAGTCGTGTCCAGAGGGGTGGTTGTTTGGATGCGGATTTTCTCCGGTCGGAGCGCGATCGTGCCGGGGCGACCGGGCGGCAGTTTCGAGTCGGTCGCAATGCGTACGGGGCCGAGCGCGGGAACGTTGAGGGTGACTAAACCGCTGCCGCCGGCCGTAACCGGCCCGGAAAACAGGTTGCACTGGCCGATGAAGTCCGCTACGAAGCGCGTACGCGGAAAGCCGTAGATCCGCGACGGTTCATCGAGCTGCTCGACTCGGCCCTTGTTCATCACCGCAATGCGATGCGAGAGAGCCAGCGCCTCGGTCTGGTCATGCGTCACGTAGACGAACGTGATGCCGACTTCCTTCTGCAGGTTGATAAGCTCGAGCTGCATCTCTTCGCGCAACTTCGCGTCGAGCGCGGCCAGCGGTTCGTCGAGGAGCAGCACGGTCGGATGCGTGACCAGCGCCCGGCCGATTGCGACGCGCTGTTTCTGGCCACCGGAGAGCTCGTGCGGATAACGCTTGCCGAGGCCCTCCAGACGCACGTCTTCCAGCGCCGCAGCGATTTTGCCGGGGATTTCGGCCGGCGGAGTCTTTGCCATGCGCAACGGGAAAGCGACATTGGCTTCGACCGTCATGTGCGGGAAGAGCGCGTAGCTCTGAAATACGGTGCGAACCGGGCGTTGCTCGGGTGGCCGGTCGGCTAGGTCCTCCCCGCTAAGCAGAACGCGACCGCCATCGGGTAGGTCGAAACCGGCGATCATGCGCAGCAACGTCGTCTTGCCGCATCCCGAAGGGCCGAGCAGCGTGAAAAATTCGCCGGCCTCGACGCCGATGCTAACATTGTCGACCGCGGTGAAGTCGCCGAAGCGGCGGCTGACGTTCTGGATCTCAAGCAGCGCCATTGGCAGCCGCGACCCCCTGGCGGAATCGACGGATTGTAGCAAAAATAAGTAGGTTTTCTATGCGACGGCGTTCTCCCTGATGCGGTTAGGCGTGCTCTTGGCGCTAAGCGGCGTGCTCGGCTGCGTGGCCGCGGCAGCGGAAGAGCCACGCACTTATCAACTCGATCCGTTCGGGCAGGCGACCGGCGGCTTCGCAGGTTGCCCCGCCGGCAAGCCGCCCGCGCTCACGGAGCAGGAAATGCGCGTACAGGCACATGAGCGGGCCGAGCGCGGCACCTCGTGCTGCCTTGCCGGCACCTGCGAATGCGGCGGCGCGTACAAGCGCGATCCGGAGATCAACGACCGCGTCATCGCGGCGATTCACGCCGACAAGCGCTTTCGCGACACGAGCGTGTGGGTAACGACAATGCGCAAGTTCGTCACGCTGCAAGGCTGCGTGCGCAGCAAGCCGCAGGGTAAGGCCTTGGAACAGCTGGTGAAGCGTCAGCCGGATGTGGCGATCGTCTGGAACGAAACGACCGTTGGCGCGACCGTGCCCGGGAAAAAATAGCGGCGTCGCAGGCCGGGGCAGGCCCGATGGGCGTGGCGGCTTCGCACGTTTGCCCTCGGGCAACGTCAACCCGATCCTGGTGCCTTGACTCCGAGGGCGGACAGCATCTCGAGCGGCACGGGGAAGACGATGGTCGAGCTCTTATCGCCGGCGATGTTGCCAAGCGTCTGCAGATACCTTAGCTGCATCGCCTGCGGCTGCTGTGCGAGCATCTGCGCCGCCTGCAGCAGCTTTTCCGATGCTTGCAGTTCGCCCTCTGCGTGGATGATCTTGGCGCGCCGTTCGCGCTCTGCCTCCGCCTGCCGCGCGATGGCCCGCACCATCGACTCGTTGAGGTCGACTTGCTTGATCTCCACGGTCGACACCTTGACGCCCCAGGCGTCGGTTTGGGTGTCGAGCACCCGCTGGATGTCCAGGTTGAGCTTTTCCCGCTCCGAGAGCAACTCGTCCAGTGCGTGCTTGCCGAGCACCGCGCGCAGGGTCGTCTGCGCGAGTTGGCTCGTGGCCTCGAGGAATTTCGCGACTTGAATCACCGACTTCGCCGGATCCACCACGCGAAAATACACGACCGCGTTGACTTTGACCGAAACGTTATCGCGGGTAATCACGTCTTGGGGAGATACCTCCATCACGATCGTGCGCAGGTCGACGCGAACCCACTGCTGAACGCCAGGAATGATCAGGATCAGACCAGGCCCCTTCACTTTCCAGAATCGGCCGAGCATGAACACGACACCCCGTTCGTATTCGCGCAGGATGCGAAACGAGATGAGGATCAGTAGGATGATGAAAACAAGGAAGCCGCCGAATCCCATTCCGAAAATCATGGTTACCCCCCTGCACTTTCGTTGAGCGGCATCACCGTCAGCACCAGGCCGTTACGGGCCGTAACGCGAACGTCCTGCCCGCGCTTGAGTGGCACCGGGCTGTGCACCTGCCATTGCTCGCTGCGCACGCGCGCCCAGCCTTCCGTTCCGGTGTCTTCGAGCACGACCCCAACGCTGCCGATCAGCTCTTCGTGCCCGGTGACGACGGGTCTGCGGCGGGCCCTGAGCGCGACCCCACCGACGAGGATGATAAACGCGGCGGACAGGACGGCGAGCGAGCCGATCAGCCAGTAGGGAACGCCGAACGCGGGCACGTCGGTGTCAATGAGCATGACCGCGCCGATGACGAAGGCGATGATCCCGCCTACGCCGAGCGATCCGTAACTGGGAAGAAAGGCCTCCGCAACCAGGAACGCAAGCCCCAGCAGCACCAACGCTAATCCCGCGTAGTTGACCGGCAGCATGTTCAGTGCGAAAAGTCCGAGGCAAAGGCAGATCGCCCCGACGACGCCAGGCAGAACGAATCCGGGGTTGGAGAACTCAAAGAACAACCCGTAGACACCCAGCATCATCAGGATCAGCGCGACGCTGGGGTCGGTGATCACGGCGAGGAACCGGCTCTTCCAATCGGGCTCGACGGTAAGGACCGGGGCGCCGGCCGTCGCAAGCACGCGCGCGCCGGCAGCGGTCATCACTTTGCGCCCGTCGAGCTTGATCATCAACTCCGGCACGTCGCGCGCGGTCAGATCGATGACATTCTGCGCCAGCGCCTCGTCCGCCGACAGGCTGACCGCTTCGCGCACCGCGCGCTCGCCCCATTCCGCGTTACGCCCGCGCAACTGCGCGAGCCCGCGGATGTATGCAGCGGCGTCGTGAGTTTGCTTCTTGGTTAGCGTGTCCTGCGTCGCCGGCGGCTCGTCCGCGGCCTTTGACTTGTTCTTTTCGGTCGCCGGGGGTTGCGCTGCCGAAGGCGCGGGCGACGGCATGCCGATCTGTACGGGCGTGGCCGCGCCAAGATTGGTTCCCGGCGCCATAGCCGCGATATGACTGGCGTAGAGGATGTAGGTACCGGCGCTCGCCGCGCGCGCGCCGCTGGGGCCAACGAACACGGCAACCGGGACCGGGGACGCCAGCATCGCCTTGATGATCTCGCGCATCGACGTGTCGAGCCCGCCCGGCGTGTCGACCTGCAGCACGACGAGCTGTGCGCCCTCGTGCTCGGCGCGCGCCAGGCCGCGAATCACGAAGTCCGCAGCCGCCGGACCGATCGCACCGGAAAGCGGAAACACCATCACCGGCGCAGGCGCCGCGTCGGCCCAACCCGCGCCGATTGCGAACCACGCCCAAACGACTGCCAGCTTCACCATCCTCACGCGAATTGCCTCGCGGAATCAGGCATGGGGGATGATTATTGCAGAAAATCGACTTGCCCGCGCGCCAGCCCCGATGGTGCCCGCCGGGTTACCAGAATCGCCAGAGAAGCATCGCGATCACGCAGGCCAACAGCGCCGCCACCGCGGCAAGCCAGCGGTTGCCGGCACGTTGTGCCGCGGCGATTTCCTTCAAGGCCAGATGCGAAGCGTTCGCCGGCGCGGATAGCCTTTGGTGTATCAGCCGCGGCAGTCGTGGCAGCACGGTGATGAGGAAAGGTGCCTCCTCGCGCAGCCGGCGCTCGAGCGCCCGCCAGCCAACCTGGTCCTGCATCCAGCGCTCGAGGAAGGGCTTGGCGGTCACCCAAAGATCCAGATCGGGGTCGAGCTGCCGACCCAGACCTTCGACGTTGAGCAGCGTTTTTTGCAGCAGCACGAGCTGCGGCTGGATCTCGACGTTGAAGCGGCGCGACGCGCGGAACAGCTGGACGAGCACGCGCGCGAGCGAGATTTCCTTCAGGGGTCGGTCGAAAATCGGCTCGCACACCGAACGAATTTCGCTCTCCAGCTCGTCGACCCGCGTTTCCGGCGGCACCCAGCCGGACTCGATGTGCGCCGTGGCGACGCGGTGGTAGTCGCGACGGAAGAAGGCAAGAAAATTCTGCGCAAGGTAGCTCTTGTCGGTTTCGGATAGCGTGCCCATGATGCCGAAGTCGAGCGCGATGTATTTGCCGAATTCCGCGGGCGCGGTGGCGACGAAGATGTTTCCCGGATGCATGTCAGCATGGAAAAAGCCGTCGCGGAACACCTGCGTAAAGAAGATTTCGACACCGGCGCGGGCAAGCTGTGGAATGTCGACGCCCTCGGCCTTCAACCGCTCGACCTGGCTGATGGGGATGCCGCTCATGCGTTCCATCACCATGACTTCGGTACTACACCAGTCCCAGTAAACCTCCGGGATGAGCAGCAGCGACGAGTGCAGAAAATTGCGGCGCAGTTGCGAGCAGTTGGCCGCTTCGCGTCCGAGATCGAGTTCATCGTGAATCGTCTTGTCGAATTCCGCGACCACCTCTTGCGGTTTCAAGCGCCTGCCGTCCGACCACAGCCTCTCGACCAGCCACGCGCCCATCTGCATGAGGGCGAGATCCTTCTCGATCGTCGCTGAAATGTTCGGCCGAAGAACTTTGATCGCGGCCGGCGTTCCGTCCGGCAGTTCGGCAAGATGCACTTGCGCCACGGAGGCACTGGCGACCGGTTCGCGCTCGAACGTTTTGAAAACTTGGGTGACGGGCTTGCCGTAGACGCGGTCCAGGGTGGCGATCACCTGCTCGGTTGGAAACGGCGGCACCCGGTCCTGCAGCTTGGCGAGCTCCTCGGCGATGTCGGCGGGCAAAAGGTCGCGTCGGGTCGAAAGAACCTGGCCGAATTTGACGAAGATAGGACCGAGATCTTCCAGCGCCAGCCGCAAACGTACCGCACGCGGCGCCGACGTATCGCGCCAGAACATCAGCGCGCGCGCGGTGGGTCGCAGCCAGCGAAACCGCTCGTGGCCGAGCGGGAATTCATCGAGCCCGTATTTAAGCGCGATAAACCAGATTTTTGCGAGCCGGAACCAGCGCATACCCGCGATTGTAAGGTATGCCTTTGACGCGCTCGCATCGAGCGCGTAGATTCCACCGGGCCTATTGCGGCTTCACCGACGCGCCAGCATGCCCCTCGTTCGCATCTCGCTCCGGGCCGGCAAACCGCCCGTATACCGCCGTGCAATCGGAGACGGTATCCATCGGGCCATGGTCGACACCCTCGCGGTGCCCGAGCACGACCGTTTCCAGATCATCACCGAGCACGAACCGGACGGGCTGGTCTACGATCCGAGCTATCTTGGGATCGATCGAAGCGATGATGTCGTGTTGGTGCAGATCACGTTGAGCGTGGGGCGCAAGCCGACACAAAAACGCGACTTCTTCGCCCGCGCCGCCGAACTGCTGTCCCAGGATCCGGGCCTCCGATCGCAGGACCTGTTTCTCAACCTCGTCGAAGTCGCCTGGGAGAACTGGTCCTTCGGCGCAGGCAAATCGCAGTATACGGAGTGATCAGACGCGGTCTGGCCCGGCGCGATGCAGCACCGTTGGTTCAAGGAGCAGGTGTCTCGCATTTCGGCCATCGATCCGAACGTCGATCCGCTCGGTCCGCAATCGACGCCGATGGTTGCCTGGCCGCCGGCTCGGCTCCCCAGGCGCCACAATGCTAGCCGGTACCTCGCTTGGTTCTTCCCCCACCCCGCGGCGGTGACGGGAGGGGAGCGGTGCGCCCGGCTGAACGGTCGAGCCGATCGATGCGCTGCGCAAGCGCATCCACGCGGGTGGAGAGCGCCGCGATCTCGTTGGCGACGACGCGGGCCTCGGCGGCACCCGCCGCAATCCGTGCTTCGCCGTCGACGTAGCCGGTGAGGCTGTCGCCGAAGCGCTGCGCCGCGTAATCCGGAAACGCCAGCAAACGTCGGCCGACGTCGGCGATCCACTGCCCGGCGACCGGCCCGAACACTCTGGCGAACAGGTCCTCCGCGAACCACGGTAGTGTCAGCGCGAGTTCGCTCAGCGTCGCCGCCAGTGCTGCGTCGCCTTCGGCGGCGACCAGCTCACCCCACCGTCCCGGCTGCGAGAGCAAAGCCGGCAGCTTCAGCGGAGAAATGCCCAGCGTCAGATCGGGAGTCGCCTCGCTGTCGTGCAGTCGCCCGTCGCCGTCAATCACGAAGGCCCGAAGGGCCGGACCGATCTGAACGCGCACCGTGCGTCCGGCATGTCCGGCAAGTTTGTCGCGTGCCCAGCGCTCGCGCTCCAACGCGTGGTTGGCGATGTCGAGCACGGAAAACACGCAGCCCCTAGAGGACGTAGCCCCGGTGCAAGGCGACGACACCGGCCATAAGATTGAACCACTCTACGCGTTCGAATCCGGCCCCTTCCATCATGGCCCGGAGCGTCGACTGGTCCGGGTGCATGCGGATCGATTCGGCGAGGTAGCGGTAACTTGACTCGTCACCTGCCACGAGCTTGCCAAGGCGTGGCAGGACATTGAAGCTGTACCAGTCATAGGCCGGTTGCCACGGTG
Organism: Casimicrobiaceae bacterium; assembly: GCA_035939595.1. Taxonomy (GTDB): domain Bacteria; phylum Pseudomonadota; class Gammaproteobacteria; order Burkholderiales; family Casimicrobiaceae; genus PALSA-1003. Next base: position 52,492 of record DASZFQ010000181.1, on the reverse strand, counting down.
GCGCCACTTTGCTGAATTCGAGGACCAGGGCGACACCGCCTGGCCGCAGCACACGGCGCATTTCCGCCAGTGCAACGTCCTTATGCGTGACGTTGCGCAAGCCGAATCCGATGCATACGCAGTCGAATTGCCGCGCCCGAAACGGCAGCGCTTCGGCGTTGCACTGCACCGCGGGGACGAGGCGACCTTCATCGAGCATCCGGTCGCGGCCGGCACCGAGCATGGCGGCGTTGATGTCGGTCAGGACGACCCGGCCAGTCGGTCCGACGCGTTCGGCAAACAGTCGCGTCAGATCGGCCGTGCCGCCGGCCACGTCGAGCACTGCGCTCCCAGCGCGGACGCCGCTCGCAGTCACGGCAAAGCGCTTCCAGACCCGATGCAGCCCCGCCGACATCAGGTCGTTCATGAGGTCGTATCTCGCCGCGACCGACTCAAACACGCCACGTACGCGTCGCGCCTTGTCCTCGGCCGCTACGCGCTCGAAGCCGAAGTCGGTCGTGTCCTTCATCGCGAGACCAGGTGCTGCGGCTCTCAGTGGTGGTGCCCGCAGGCGTGCGCCGGCGCGGGAGCCGGAGCGTTCGGATCGAGGTCGCGGCTGGCCCCGGCTGCGGCGAGCCGCGCAAGATAGCGCTGCCAGAGTTCCTGCTGCCGCGTCCCGAGATCGTGAAGGTACTCCCAGGAGTAGATGCCCGTATCGTGCCCGTCGGAGAACTTCGGCCGAATGGCGTAGTGGCCGACCGGCTCGACTTCGGCGATAGTGACCTCGCGCTTGCCGACCTGGAGCGTCTCCTGCCCGGGACCATGCCCGCGTACCTCCGCGGAGGGGGAATATACGCGCAGATATTCGTACGGCATGCGAAATGTCGTGCCGTCGGCGAAGGTCAGTTCCATCGCGCGCGAAGCCTGGTGGAGCTTGATTTCCGTGGGAATCGGGGTGTGGGGTTCGAGACCGGCCATGATAGGTGTCCCTTACGACGACGGCAGGGCGCACCACTAGGCTACCACACGCGGCGCGGCAGACGCGCCCACCTCGGGGACTTAGGTCTGGACGATGTCCATGTTGCCGATGCCCGCCATTACGTTGCGGTTCTTGGCGTCCTTGCCGTGCAGCTTGATCTCGAGGCGCAGGTCGTTGAGCGAATCGGCATTCCGCAGCGCATCCTCGTAGCTGATCATGGCGGCCTCGTACAGGTCGAACAGCGCCTGGTCGAAGGTTTGCATGCCGAGCTCGCGCGATTTCTTCATGATTTCCTTGATACCGGACACGTCGCCCTTGAAAATGAGGTCCGAGATCAGCGGCGAGTTCAGCATCACCTCGACCGCGGGTACGCGGCCGCGGCCGTCGCGGCGCGCGATCAGCCGTTGCGCGACGAAGGCGCGAATGTTCAGCGACAAGTCCATCAGGAGCTGCGCGCGTCGCTCCTCGGGGAAGAAGTTGATAATGCGGTCGAGCGCCTGGTTGGTGCTGTTCGCGTGCAGCGTCGCCAGGCACAAATGCCCGGTTTCTGCGAAGGCGATGGCGTAGTCCATGGTGTTGCGGTCGCGGATTTCGCCGATCAGGATCACGTCCGGTGCCTGCCGCAGGGAGTTCTTGAGTGCTATTTCCCAGCTGTCGGTGTCCACGCCAACCTCGCGCTGGGTGAGGATGCAATTCTTGTGCTCGTGCACGAACTCGATCGGATCCTCGATGGTGATGATATGGCCGTAGCTGTTTTCGTTGCGGTAGCCGAGCAGCGCCGCCATGGACGTCGATTTGCCCGCGCCGGTTGCACCGATGAACATCATGATGCCCCGCTTGCTCATGCATACGTCCTTGAGCACCGGCGGCAGGTTCAGCTCCTCGAATGTCGGAATGATGACGTTGATGGTCCGCATCGCCATGCCGACACGACCCTGCTGCACGAATGCGTTACAGCGAAAGCGGCCAATGCCGGGCGGGGCAATGGCGAAGTTGCATTCCTTGGTCGATTCGAACTCCATCGCCTGCTTGTCGTTCATCACACTGCGCACCAGCTCGATGGTGTGCTGGGGCGTGAGCGCGGTCTTCGAAACCGGTGCGATCTTGCCGTCGATCTTAAGCGCTGGAGGAAAACCGGCGGTGATGAACAGGTCCGAGCCCTTCTGCTTGACCAGCAAATCGAGAAGTTCGTGGATGAACTTGGTGGCGGTCTCGCGTTCCATAAGACGACTCCTAGGACGGGTGCGGCTACCCGCCGAACAGGTCCTTGTTGACAGCGCGCGCCCGCGCCTCGGCCAGCTGAATCTGGTTGCGCCGGACCATTTCGGTCAGGCACTGATCCATCGTCTGCATGCCGGCCGTCTGGCTGGTTTGGATAACCGAGTACATCTGCGCTACCTTGTTCTCCCGAATCAGGTTACGGATCGCCGGCGTGCCGACCATGATCTCCCACGCGGCCGTGCGGCCCTGCCCGTCCTTGGTCTTGAGCAGCGTCTGCGAGATTACCGCGACCAGCGATTCCGACAGCATCGCCCGCACCATGTCCTTTTCCGCGGCCGGGAACACGTCGATGATGCGGTCGATGGTTTTTGCTGCGGAGCTGGTGTGCAGGGTGGCGAAGACCAGGTGCCCGGTTTCGGCGGCGGTCAATGCCAGCCGGATGGTCTCCAGGTCACGCATTTCGCCGACCAGGATGTAATCGGGGTCTTCGCGCAGCGCCGCGCGCAGCGCGTTTGAGAACGACAGGGTGTGCGGCCCGACTTCACGCTGGTTGATCAGACACTTCTTCGACTCGTGCAGAAACTCGATGGGATCCTCGATAGTGAGGATGTGCCCGTATTCGTTCTGGTTGACGTGATCGGTCATGGCCGCCAGCGTCGTTGACTTGCCTGAGCCTGTCGGGCCTGTGACCAGGATCAGACCACGCGGGCGGGTCGTCATGTCGGCGAACGACTTCGGCGTGGCGAGCTCCTCGAGCGAAAGAACCTTCGATGGAATCGTGCGGAAAGCGACGGCGGCGCCGCGCTGCTGGTTGTACGCGTTAACGCGGAAACGGGCGAGGTTGGGGATGCCGAAAGAGAAGTCGCATTCGAGCATCTCTTCGTACATCTTGCGCTGCGCATCGCTCATGATGTCGTACACCATGGCGTGCACATCCTCATGCTCCATCGGCGGCAGGTTGATCCGCCGGATGTCGCCGTGGACCCGGATCATTGGCGGGAGACCCGCCGAAAGGTGCAGATCCGACGCTTTGTTCTTGACCGCGAATGCTAAGAGTTCGGCAATGTCCATTTATAATCCCTGCAGCCTGACGCGCCGCAGCGGGGTAGGCTGGGGCCGCCGCGGCAAGCCCCGGCAGCATGGTTCACCCGGGTACGAGTTGTGGGTTACATCCGCTGCTCGCTATGCCGGCGTCATCAGATTATGAGCCTAGACGAGAAGGCATGGCAAGCAGTCCGATCCCGGATCGTGCTCGCGGCACGACTTGCCGGACGTGACCCTGCGACCGTTGGACTGCTCGCGGTAAGCAAGGGGCAGCCCGCCGCGGCGGTGCGCGCGGCGTACGCGCTGGGGCAGCGAGCATTCGGCGAGAACTATGTGCAGGAGGGTCTTGCCAAGGCGCGCCTGCTCTCCGCGCTTCCCGGCATCGAGTGGCATCTGATCGGGCCCCTGCAAAGCAACAAGGTGCGGCTCGCAGCCGCAAGCTTCGCCTGGGTGCAGAGCATCGATCGGCTGAAGATCGCCGAGCGCCTGGCGGCGATGCGTGATGCGCAGGCGCGCCCGCTCAACGTCTGTGTGCAGGTCAATATCAGCGGCGAGGCAAGCAAGAGCGGTGTGGCTCCTGACGCGGCGTTGGCGCTGGCAGGTGCGATCGCCGCGTTGCCGCGAATCGCCTTGCGTGGATTCATGGGCATCGCGGAAGCGACGCCCGATCGCGCGCGGCAGGGTGCGCAATTTCACCTCCTGCGCGAGCTGTTCGACGCCGCCCGCGGCCGCGGGCTTGCGCTGGACACGCTGTCGATGGGGATGTCGGCCGATCTGGAGGCGGCGATCGCCGAGGGAGCGACGTTGGTTCGGCTCGGCACCGCGCTGTTCGGCGACAGATTGTCTGCCACGACGGAGGGCGCGGCGGCATGAACATCACGATCATTGGCGGGGGCAACATGGCGCGCGCGCTGCTCGGAGGGCTGATCGCGCGCGGTCACGGCTCGGAAGCGCTCGCGGTGGTCGAGATCGACGCCGAGGCTAGGGCAACGGTGGCGGCGCGGTTCGGCGTCGCCACGTTCGCCACGATCGAGCCGTCCGCGGTCGCTCGCGCCGACGTCATTGTCATCGCGGTCAAGCCGCAGCAGGTGCGCAGCGTGGCCCGCGAACTGGCGACATTGCTCAAGCGCCAGGTGGTGTTGACGATCGCTGCCGGCATTCGACTCTCTGATCTCTCGCGCTGGTTGCGGGGCTATCGGCGGCTCGTGCGCGCGATGCCGAATACCCCTGCCTTGATCGGCGCCGGGATCGCCGCGCTGTACGCCCTTGCTGGGGTCGACGGCGACGGCCGCGCACGGGCGTCGGCGGTGCTGGGGGCGGTGGGCGGTACGTTATGGTGCGAACGCGAGGACGAACTCGATGCGGTGACCGCCGTGTCGGGCAGCGGCCCGGCCTATGTTTTCTACTTCCTCGAGGCGCTGGAACAGGCGGCGCAGGAGCTCGGATTCACCCCGGAAGAGGCGCGCCGCCTCACCTACGCCACCTTTTCCGGCTCGATCCGCTTGGCCGAGCAGAGCGACTCGGATCCGGCGCTGCTGCGCGCGCAGGTAACTTCGAAGGGCGGCACCACCGAGCGCGCGATTGCCCACCTCGATGAGGCCGCGGTCAAGGCCGCCATCGTCGCTGCGGTCAAGGCAGCCGCCGTGCGTGCCAGGGAACTCGGCGAAATCCTGGGCGGCGAGACATAATGCTCTACGACGCGGCACGGTTCCTGATCAACATCATCATGGGCATGCTGGTCTACGCCGTGTTGTTGCGCTTTCTCATGCAATGCCTGCGCGCTCCATTCCGCAATCCGCTGGGACGTGCGGTGAGCGCCCTTACCGACTGGGCGGTGAAGCCGCTGCGCAAGATTCTTCCGGGATACCGCGGCTACGACTGGGCTTCGCTCGCTGTCGCTTGGCTCTTGCAGGCGCTGTGGCTGGCGGCGCTCATGGCGCTCGGGAGTACGCTTCTCTCCGCCGTCAACGCAGGCCTGATCGCGACGCTTGCAGTCGTGGAGCTGATTCGGGCGCTGCTCTGGATAGTGATTGGCTCGGTGTTCCTTCAGGCGCTGCTGTCCTGGGTTGCGCCGGACGGGCCGCTGGCGGGCGTGCTCAATGCGCTGACCTTTCCGCTTCTCGCCCCTGTGCGGCGGGTCGTGCCGCCACTCGGCGGCGCGCTCGACCTTTCCCCGCTCATCGTCATCGTGCTTGCGCAACTGGTCTTGATGCTGCCGGTCGCATGGCTGGAACAGAACGTTGTCCAGTTCTTCCGTTGAAAGGCCGCATCCGAGTCCTTGGCGCCACGTTGGCGCCGATGGTTCGATAACGCTCGCAATCCACGTTCAAGCCAGCGCGAGGCGCAGCGAAGTCGCCGGCGTCCATGGCGGCGTCCTTAAGATCCGTCTGGCCGCGCCGGCTGTCGACGGCAAGGCCAATGCCGCGTTGCTCGCCTTGCTTGCCGACGCATTCGGGGTGCCCGAGCGGGCAGTAACGCTGGTGCGCGGCGCAGGAAGCCGACGCAAGATCGTGCGGATCACCGGACCGGGGCTACGACCGGACCAGACCTGGGGCGAATAACCGAAACTAGGTCAAGGCGTTGGCCAGGCGAACGAAGTCGCTCACGGCAAGGGTCTCGCCGCGCGCCCCGGGCGCGATACCCGTAGCTTCGAGCTCTCCCGGCGTCGCCCAGCGCCGCAGTGCATTGCGTAGGGTCTTGCGCCGCTGTCCGAAGGCGGCGGCGACGAGCTCCGCAAACAAGGCCTCGTCGGCGATCCACGGCCGGGCGGAGCCTAGCGGCACGAGGCGGGCCACGGCGGAATCGACTTTCGGCGCCGGGCGAAACGCCCCGGGCGGCACGCCGAACAGCCGCTGGATGCGGAAGCGCAGCTGCAGCATGACGGTAAGCCGGCCATATTCCGGTGTCGCGGGCGCTGCCACCATCCGCTGCACAACTTCCCGCTGCAGCATGACGGTCAGATCACGCAAGCTGGCGTCGTAGCGCGACAGATGGAACAGCAGCGGCGATGAGATGTTGTACGGCAGGTTGCCGATTACCCGCAGGTCGCGGCCCAAGGTCGCGAAGTCAAAAATCAGGGCGTCGACATTATGAACGGCGAGACGATCGGAGGAAAACTCAGCGGCGATGCGAGCGGCGAGATCGCGATCGATCTCGATGACCGTTAGCCGCCCTGCGCGCTCCAGGAGGGGCCGCGTCAGCGCCCCGAGTCCGGGCCCGATCTCGACCACGTTGTCGTCGCGTTGCGGGTCCACGGCGGCGACAATGCGGTCGATGTAATGGCCGTCAACCAGGAAGTTTTGTCCAAACCGCTTTCGCACGGCGTGGCCGCGAATGGGGCTCAGGTTCGCCTTTCCCACCGGAGTGGCGAAGTCCCGGTCGCGGCGCAAAAGGGCGAAACCGATCCTAGTTCCAATCGAGTATTACCTTGCCGCTCTTGCCCGAGAGCATCGTCGCGAATGCCGCTTCGAACTGTTCGGCCAGGAAGTGGTGCGTGATGATCGGAGACAGATCGAGCCCGCTCTGCACCATGGCGACCATTTTGTACCAAGTCTCGAACATCTCGCGGCCATAGATTCCCTTAATCTCCAGCCCCTTAAAGATGACCTGGTTCCAATCTATCGCCATCTGCGCCGGTGGTATACCGAGCAGAGCGACTTTGCCGCCATGGTTCATGTGCTCGAGCATGTCGGCGAATGCCTGCGGCACGCCGGACATTTCCATGCCGACGTCAAAGCCCTCCGTCATGCGCAGTTCGGACATGACGTCGCGCAGGCGTTCGCGTTCGACGTTGACCGCGCGCGTCGCGCCCATGCGACGCGCAAGCGCGAGCCGGTAATCGTTGACGTCGGTAACGACGATGTGGCGTGCGCCGACATGGCGCGCGATCGCGCCCGCCATGATACCGATCGGTCCGGCGCCGGTAATGAGCACGTCCTCGCCGACCAGGTCGAACGACAGGGCAGTGTGGGTGGCATTGCCGAAGGGGTCGAAAATCGCCGCCAGGTCGTCGGAAATGTCGTCGGGGATCTTGAACGCGTTGAATGCCGGGATCACGAGGTATTCCGCGAACGCGCCTTCACGATTGACTCCGACGCCGACGGTATTGCGGCACAGGTGGCGCCGGCCGGCGCGGCAATTGCGGCAGTAGCCGCAAGTGATATGGCCTTCACCCGAGACCCGGTCACCGACCTTGAAACCGCGCACCTCCTGTCCGACCTCGACGATTTCGCCGACATATTCGTGTCCGACCTGCATTGGCACTGGAATGGTCTTCTGTGCCCAGTCGTCCCAGTTCCAGATATGGATGTCGGTGCCGCAGATCGCTGTCTTGCGAATGCGGATCATGACGTCGTTGTGCCCCACTTCGGGCTTCTTGACGCGGGTCAGCGCCAGGCCGGGCGCCCGCTCGAGTTTTGCCAGAGCCTTCATATTCAATGCTCCCATCAGTCAGCGGATGATGCCCAGCGCCCTGCCGACCTTGGCAAATGCCGCCACCGCCTGGTCGATTTGCTGCGCGGTATGCGCGGCACTCATCTGGGTGCGGATGCGGGCCTTGCCCTTCGGCACGACTGGATACGAGAAGCCGATTACGTAGACGCCCTCCGCGAGCAAAGCGTCGGCCATGCGGCTCGCGAGCGCCGCATCGCCAAGCATGACCGGAATGATCGGATGCTCTCCGGCCACCAGATCGAACCCCAGGCCGGTCATGGCCCGGCGGAAGCGCTCGCCGTTGGCCCGCACGCGTTGGCGCAGGGCGGCGCCTTCGGCGCCGGCCAGCAGATCGAGAACTTTAAGCGAAGCGGCCGCGATGGAGGGCGCCAGGGTGTTGGAGAAAAGATACGGGCGTGAGCGTTGCCGCAACAGCGCGATGATCTCCTTGCGCCCGGCGATGTAACCCCCCGAGGCGCCGCCCAAGGCCTTGCCCAGCGTGCCAGTAAAGATATCCACCCTTCCTTCGACCGCGCAAAGCTCGGGGGTTCCACGTCCGGCTGCGCCGATGAAGCCGACCGCATGCGAATCGTCGACCATCACTAACGCCCGGTATTGCTCGGCGAGCGCGCAAATCGTCGCGAGCTTCGCGACTGTGCCGTCCATCGAGAACACGCCGTCGGTGGCGATGAGCTTGAAGCGCACGGCGGCGCCATCGGCTTCGTTGAGCTTGGCCTCCAGATCCGTCATATCGTTGTTACGATAACGATAACGCTTGGCCTTGCACAGGCGGATGCCATCGACGATGCTCGCGTGATTGAGTTCGTCGCTGATCACCGCATCGTGTTCGTCGAGCAGCGTCTCGAACAGGCCGCCGTTGGCATCGAAGCAGCTCGAATAGAGGATGCTGTCGTCGGTCGACAGGAAGGCGGCGAGCGCCGATTCGAGCTCCTTGTGCACGCTCTGCGTACCGCAGATGAAGCGTACCGAGGCCATGCCGAAGCCGTAGGTATTGAGGCCATCTTTAGCCGCCTCGACAAGGCGCGCATCGTCGGCCAGGCCGAGGTAGTTGTTGGCGCAGAAATTGAGCACCTCCCGCCCGTCGGCAAGACGGATCTGCGGCGATTGCGCGCTTTCGATAACCCGCTCGGTCTTGTAGAAACCCTCGGCGCGGATCTGCTCGATGACTCCGCGCAGGTGGGACAGGAAGCCGTCATGCATGATGGTGCCCTCCGGCCAACTCGATCGCCAGTTCGACCGCGGCAAACATGCTGCCCGGGTCGGCCGTGCGGGCGCTCGTGTCGTCCCCAGCGAGGTCGAGCGCGGTCCCATGGTCGACGGACGTGCGCACGAATGGCAGACCGAGCGTGACGTTTACACCGTGGCCGAAGCTCGCGTGCTTCAGCACCGGCAGACCCTGATCGTGGTACATCACCACGATGCAGTCGAACAAGCGCATCCGCTCCGGGACGAACGCGGTGTCGGCCGGGATCGGGCCGATTAGATCCAGGCCCGCGTCGCGCAGCGACACGATGACCGGGGCGATGACGTCGATTTCCTCACGGCCCAGATAGCCGCCTTCACCGGCATGCGGGTTCAAGCCGCAGACCGCAATGCGCGGGCGTGGGATGTGGAATTTGCCCGCGAGGTCGGCGGCGACAACGCCGAGGGTCGCCGCCAGTGATTCACGCGTGATCGCCGCCGGCACCGCGGCGAGCGGCAGGTGCGTCGTTGCGAGCGCGACGCGCAGCGTCTGCGCACCGGGACCGCCGACAAGCATCATTACGACGTGGGGAGCCCTGGTACGCGCGGCGAGCAATTCGGTGTGGCCGGTGAACGCGAAGCCCGCTTCGTTGAGCGTGCTCTTCTGCACCGGAGCGGTCACCATCGCCGCGAACTCGCCCGATAGCGCGCCGCCAATGGCGGCCTCGAGGGTCGCGAGCACGGTTCGGGCGTTTGCCGTGTCCAATCGCCCGGGGGCTACCGCCGCCGCGACCGGAAAATGCATGACTTCGAGCACTCCCGGCGCAGGCGGCGAATGGCGGGTGTAGGCGCTAAAGCAGACCCCCGCGCCGAGTCGCCGCGCGCGCGCGCGCAGCAGTTCGATATCCCCAATCAGGAGCAGGCGAGCCGGCCACGCGCGCTCGGCCACACGCACGCACAGGTCGGGGCCGATGCCCGCCGGCTCGCCGATGGTGAGGGCGATGGTCGGTAGCGCGGTCATCACTACGAATACGTTCCGCTAGGGCAGAACCTCGACCGCGATGCCGGTCGCATCGCCGAAAGCTTCGACCTTCACCGTCGCCGCCGCCGCAACCCTCGCGTCGCTGTCGGTGACGGTGATCCTTGCCTGGGCAAATCCATCGAACGGCTGCGTCGGCTTGCCGAACAGGTACAGCGCCGAGAGCGGCCTTGCCGGGTCGATCTCGCCGGTGTGCTGGACGATCGGCCCGAGGGGCAGCGCGTAGCCTTCGCGGCCGAACACCGGAAAGGTGTCGAGCGTCGCACGGTACCGGACAACCTGCCTTCCCCGGAGGCGCTGCCGGTGGGCGAAGTCGTACCAGGCACCGGGCGGCATCGCGACCTCCACTTCGCCGCCGGGGGCGACGATCGGCGCGATCAGCAAGGCATCGCCGCACATGAACTGCGTTTCGTAGCTACGCGTGAGCGCGACATTGGGAAACGCCAGCGGCATCGCCCGCATCACCGGCAGGCCGGAAGTGGTTGCCTGCGCGATCACCGTTCGCAGGTAGGGCAACAATCGGTAGCGGAACTCGATCCATTGCCGCGCGATCGTTTCGGTACCTTCGCCGAACGCCCACGGTTCGCGCGAGCCGATACCGTGCAGGCGCATGTGTGAGCTGAACACACTCATCTGCAGCCAACGCAGATACAGCTCCGGCGACGGCTGTTCCGAACCGTAGAAGCCGCCGATGTCGCTGGCGTAATAGGGCGCCCCGGTCATGCCCCACGACAACCCACCGCGGATGCTCGCGGCGAGGCCTTCCCAGTCGCTTTGCGGATCGCCGCCCCAGTGGATGGGGAAGCGCTGGCTCCCGGTCCAGCCGGCTCGGCTCCAGATAAGCGGCGGCTGCGTTGTCGCCGGTGCGAAGCGCTTCGTGGCCTCGTAAACGCAGCGGTTATAGAGCAACGGATAGACGTTGTGCAGACGTGCGCCGCGATCGCCGTTGAACGCGACGGCGTCGTCGGGCACCTGCTCGCCATAGTCACTTGTGATCACGTCGACGCCGGCCTTGAACAACGGTTCGTGGGCATCTCGCCACCAAGCATAGGCGTCAGGATTGGTGAAATCGACGATGCCTGAGTCGGGCAATGGCGTGAGCACGCCGGAAAACGGCGAGGTCGCAGGCGAGGTATCCCAGCCAAGCACGCGGGGCTCGCCAGCCTCGGTGGTCAGCAGAAAGCGCTTCGCGGCGAGTTTGGCGAAGAGTGGGGAATGAACCGATACGTAGGGATACTCCCACACGCAGATCTTTAGGCTGTGGCGCTTCATGCGTGTCAAAGTCGCCGCAGGATCGGGGTAACGCGTCGTATCCCACTGAAAATCGAAGCGGGTTCGCACCTCCCATACGCTGCGCCCGTCGAGTGCGAGCACGTCGCAGGGTACCTTACGCGAGCGCAGTTCCTCGGCCACCGCCATTGCCTCGTCCGCGGTCCGGTAGTGGGCGCGGGACACCCACAGGCCCAGGCTCCACAGTGGCACGTCGGGTGCACGGCCGGTCAGCATCGTATAGCGGTCGAGCACCTGCGCCGGATCGCGGCCGGCAAACAGGAACAAATCGAGCGCCTCGTCGTCGACAACGGCGGCGTAAGAGCGATGCGACCACTCCGGAAACCCGACGCCGTGCGTTACTCGGCCTGGCGTGTTGACCAATACGCCCCAGGCACCACCCTTCGCGCCTGTGCCGTTGCCTGGACTCCAGCAGAACGGCACGCTCTTGTAGGAGAGCCCGGTGTTCACGCCCAGCGCGTCGTCGACGTGCGAGGTCACGAGCTGCCCGCGCTTGTTAAGCGGCCCGAATTTCTCGCCCAAACCATAGACCGGTTCACCCGAAGCCAGTGCAAAGGAGGCGATCCACTGTTCGCCCGTCCGCGTGCGGCCGATCACGGGCAGACGCGGAAAACCGCGATAGTGCTCGTCGGTGATCGATGTGACGATCGGCTGCTCATCGTGCAGCAACCGAATGCGCAGCGGCTCGCCGGTCAATTCGAGGCGGGTCCCGCCGGCGGCGAAGGACCATACGCCGGGGTCGGGTTGGGTGATATCACAGCGCTGCGCGCGGCCGACCACCAAGCCGTAGTCGGGCCGGGTATTCGCGCCGATGCGCAGGCGGAACACGCCGGGACCGAAACAGGCGGCTTCGAGCACGTCGCCGGTACTCGTCGCGAAGGCGCCTCCGGAGGCCGACATGCCGAGGCTGCCCGAAGCGGAAAGGCGGATAAACTCGGTCGTGTCAAGTTGCATCGGCGGCGTTGATGCCTTGTTCTCGCTGGGGAAGGGTACGCTCAGCCGGCGAACTTCGCTTCCGGCATACCGGGCACGTCGGCGCGCATGGCGAAGATTCCACCCGATTGCGGCAGCCGCAACAGTTCATCCGGCTCTCGCCGCTGGCGCGCGGTTGTGACATAGAGCGTCTTCAGGTCCGGACCGCCAAATGCGCACATCGTCGGGCACATTGCCGGCAGCGGAAACTCCGCAACGGTCTCCCCCCCGGGCGAGAGGCGCACGACCTTGCCGCCGCGATAGAGCGCGCTCCAGTAACATCCCTCGCGGTCGACGGCGCCGCCGTCTGGGTGATCGTTTTCCCCGGCGAACCGGGCGAACACCCGGCAGTTGGCGATGGCACCGCTCCCCGGGTCGAAGTCCCAGGCATTGATCGTTCGCGTCGGCGTGTCGGCGTGATACATCGTGCGGGAATCCGGGCTCCAGGCGAGACCGTTGGAGATGGTGATCCCCGAGATCATCGGTGTCAGGACAAACTTGCCATCGAGGCGATACAGCCGCGCGCTGCTGGCGTCGCGCTTCTCGTTCATGCTGCCGGCCCAAAAGCGGCCCTGCGCATCGGCGCGGCCGTCATTGAAGCGGTGGTGTGTCGGATCATAGGGCGCGGCGGCGATTTTGCGCTTGAGCTTGCCGCTGGAATCGACAAGCCAGATTCCGCTGCGCAGGGCGGCGACGAACCGATTTCCTTCGCGCAATGCGAAACAGCCGATCGCCTCTGGCATCGGCCAGGCAATGTTCCGGCCGCTGAGCGGATCGAAGCGATTGAGCGATGGGGCATTGATGTCAACCCAGTACAGCGATTGTTCGTCGACCGACCAGGTCGGGCATTCGCCGAGGCTTGCCTTGATGTCGAGCACGCACTCAAAGGGCGACCGCATCATTGACACCGGGCGAGACGGAAATGCGCATCGTACAAGAAAACGTGGCCCCCGGCGCGAGCAGGCGGGTGCCCGTGGCCGGCACGCCTGCCGCGGCGCGATTGAACGCGTCGGTGATGTGTGTTACCGGTTCGACGGCGAGAAAATCGCAGTCGGGAGGCACGAACACGACCAGGTAATCGCACGCCTCATCGGCGCTGATCGAAACCGTCAGCTGCCGATCCGGCCAGGCGATCGTGGCCGGCGGCCGCCAACCGGCAAAACAATGGTCGAGCGTCGTTGCGGCGATCGCGCGGGGCACTTCGAAGTCCCAGGCTAAGGGCAGCGGATCGCACCGTGTCGGCAGCCGGGTGGGGTCGGTGTGCCAGACTCCAGCCGCCGCAAACCCGAGCCGGGTCGCCGCGTTGCGCGGAAAGAACGGGTGCCAACCAAGGCCGAACGGAAACGGCGCATGGCCGGCGTTGGCAATCGAGAGCGTTAGCGCGAGAGCATTTCCTTCCAGGGCGAATGTCTGTCGCGCTCGATAGGCAAACGGCCACTCGCGCGCGCTTTCACCGGCCGCGGTGTGCACGAGTTCGAGGATCGCCGACGCGGGTGCGCGTTCGACCACCGACCAGGGCCGGCGCCAGCCGTTGCCGTGGATCGCGTGCGGCACCTCGGCGAGATAGCGCGGGAGCGTATACTCCGCGTTGTTCCAGTGCAGTCGCGCGCGGGCGATGCGATTGCAGAACGGGAGCAGCGGATACGAGGCGAAGCGGCGCACGTCAGCCGCGGCCAGCGCGTCGTCAGGCGTCGGTCGCAGCACCGGCTCGCCGTTCCAGTCGTAGGCGGCGATGGCGGCTCCAACCTCCGGCGCAAGCGTCACGCGCGCTGCGCCGGCACACAATTCAAGCGTCCCCGTCACGGTGACCGCGGCGCGTCAGGGCCTGGACTGTGCGCGGTCGACAGTCTTGCGCACGGTTCCCAGGAATTCCTGCGCGCGGCTGACCAGCATGGCCAGATCGGAGCCGACGGCGACCCAGGAAAAGCCGTACTCGAGGAATTTGCCGACCATGTCCGGATTTGCACCCACGATGCCGCAGGGTTTGCCGAGTCGCTTGCAGCTCTGCGCGCCGGCCCGGAGCTTGTCTTGCACGGCCGGATTGCCCATGTCACCCGGATAACCCATCGACGCCGAGAGGTCCGCCGGGCCGATGAAGATCGAATCGACCCCGGGTACTGCCGCGATGACCTCGAGCTGAGCAAATGCCGTCGGCGTCTCGATCTGCACGATGACACAGATCTCCTCGTGGGCATGCTGAACGTAGTTTGGAACCGTGCCGTATCGGCTGCCGCGGTGCGCCGCGGCGACACCGCGCAAGCCGGCCGGCGGGTAGCGGGTGTAGGCAACGGCACGCCTCGCCTCGTCTGCATTTTGCACGAAGGGTAACAGCAGGCTCTGCGCGCCGGCATCGAGCACGCGCTTGACCATTACCATGTCGTTCCAGGGTGGTCGCACGATTGCCTGCGCGGGTGTGCCGGCAATCGCCTGCAGGGTGCCGACCAGTTGCTGCAGATCGATCGGCGTATGCTCCATGTCAACGACGAGAAAATCGAAGCCCACGCAGCCGAGCGCTTCGGCCGCCGCCGGCGCGGCACTGACGAGCCAGGCTCCGATCGGCGTGCCGCCGGACACGAGCGCGCGCTTGAATTGATTGACCGGCAGATCCATGATCGTTCCCCTTCGACCCGTGGCATAACATTGCATTGTAGCGGCGCTTCACAGCAAAGTCGCCTCTGTGCTATAGATGCGCCGCCCATTCGCGAAGGCGACTTCCGTGGCCAACGCCGTTGCCAGTTACCCAAGCCTTGCCGGACGCGTCGTGTTCGTTTCGGGCGGTGGGTCGGGAATAGGTGCGGACATCGTCGCGCACTTCGCGCGGCAAGGTGCGCGCGTGGCGTTCTGCGACTTGGCCGACCAGCCCGCCCGCGCGCTTGTCGCGGGGCTTGCCCCCGCGGCGGTCGCTTACCACGCCTGCGACGTGCGCGACATCGACGCGCTGCGTGCCGTGCTCGGCGCCATCGCCAAGAACTGGGGTGCGGTTACCGTGCTTGTCAATAATGCTGCCCGGGACGACAGGCATGCGCTCGAAAGCGTGACGCCCCAATACTGGGACAATTGCCTCGCGGTCAATCTGCGCCACCATTTTTTCGCTGCCCAGGAGGTTGCGCCCGGGATGGCGCGCGCAGGCGGGGGCTCGATCATCAACCTTGGCTCGGTGTCGTGGATGCGTGGCACGCCCGGCATGGTTGCCTACACAGTCGCGAAAGCAGCCATTTGCGGACTGACGCGCACGCTGGCGCGCGAGCTTGGCGCGCATAACATCCGTGTGAATTCGATCGTGCCCGGAGCGATCGATACGCCGCGGCAACGCGCGTTGTGGCTTACGCCCGAGCTCGAACGGGAGTTTCTCGACCAGCAATGCCTCAAGTTCAGACTTGTCGGCGATGACATCGCGCGCGGCGTGCTGTTCCTCGCCTCTGACGAGGCGCGTGGCATGACCGGCCACGACCTGATTATCGATGCCGGCCTGACGCAGACAAGCGCCCCCGGTTGACTGGGTCAGCGCACGGGCGTGTCGCGGGCGACTTGCGCTATACTTGGTATCACCACTCGCGGGCCTGCAGCGTCTTCGCCGCAGGCCCTTTGTTTGCCAGCCATGCGTCCGCATTTCTCTCCGCCTGCCTTCTTCGAAGGCGCGCGCGCTATCGCGCCGATGCTGGTCGGCATCGTTCCCTTCGGCATCGTCTGCGGCATCGGTGCGATAGCGGTCGGCGCATCGCCATTCGCCGCCCTTGCCATGTCGATGATCATGTTCAGCGGTGCGGCGCAGATCGTCGCCGTTCAGCTGCTCGCGACCGGGGCGCCGTTTGCCGTGATCCTGCTCTCCTGTCTGGTGGTGAGCCTGCGCTTGGTGATGTACAGCGCCGCCATGGCGCCCCACCTGCGGCGGCTGGATCATCGCTGGCGCGCGGCGCTGTCGTTCTTGCTCACCGATCAGGCGTTCGCGGGGACACTGCAGCGCTTCCAGAAATCCGACGACGTGGGTGGCAACGCGTCGTACTTCCTTGGCACCGGTGCCTGCCTGTGGGTTACCTGGCAGATCGCCACGCTCGCAGGCATCGTCGCCGGACAGGTTATTCCCGGCGCGTGGCAGCTCGATTTCGTCGTGCCGCTGTGCTTTCTCGCGGTATTGGTGCCGCTGTTACGCGATCGGATCTCGATGCTGGTGTTCGTGGTCGCGACGGTTGCGGTAATTGCGCTCGATGCGATTCCGCTGCGGCTCTCGCTGGTCTGCGGCGGCCTGCTCGCGATCGCCGCAGGAGTGCTCGGCGACAAGATCGTGGCCAGGCATGAATAGAGAGCTGACCATCTGGCTCTTGATCTTTGCCGTCGGCGCGATCACGTATTCGGCGCGGCTGTCATTCATCGCCTTGTTCGCGCGTCGCGACATCCCTCCGCTCCTCGCCGAGGGGCTCAAGCACGTTCCGGTGGCGATGCTGACGGCGATCGTGGTGCCGGCGGTCGTGTTCATGCCGCCGGGAGTCCTGTGGCTCGATCCCGGCAATGCCAAGCTTATAGCGGCGCTTGCCGCCGCCGCGGTGGCCTGGTGGCGGCAGAGCGCATTCCTGACCATCGCCACTGGCATGGCCACGCTCTGGTCGCTGCGGTATGTCATGGGTTAGGATGAGCTGGAGAGGAACGCAGATGCGCTTCGAAGGCACCGACACCTACGTCGCAACCCCCGACCTGATGCTCGCGGTCAACGCCGCAATCACTTTGCAGCGACCGCTGCTCGTCAAGGGCGAGCCGGGGACCGGGAAGACGATGCTGGCCGAGGAAGTCGCGCGCGCGATCGGCCGCCCGCTGGTGCAATGGCACATCAAGTCGACGACCAAGGCCCAGCAGGGACTGTACGAATATGACGCAGTATCGCGGCTGCGCGACTCGCAGCTTGGCGACGAGAACGTCGCGGACATCGCGCATTACATCAAGCGTGGCGTGCTGTGGGAGGCATTCGAGGCGGCGGCGCCCGCGGTGGTCCTGATCGACGAGATCGACAAGGCGGACATTGAGTTTCCGAACGACCTCCTGCGCGAGCTCGATCGGATGGAATTCTACGTCTACGAGACGCAAGTCACGATACGCGCGCGGCATCGGCCGCTGGTCGTGATCACCAGCAACAACGAAAAGGAACTGCCCGACGCATTCTTGCGTCGCTGTTTCTTCCATTACATCAAGTTCCCCGACAAGGAGACGATGACACGGATCGTCGACGTTCACTTTCCGGGTCTGAAAAAAGCGCTGCTGAAGGAGGCGCTGGAGGTATTTTTCGAGCTGCGCGAGGTTCCGGGTCTGAAGAAGAAGCCGTCGACCTCGGAACTGCTCGACTGGCTGAAGCTGCTGCTGGCGGAGGATATTCCCGTCGAAGCGCTGCGAAGTACGGACAAGAAAGTCGTCATCCCACCTCTCTACGGCGCGCTCCTCAAGAACGAGCAGGACGTGCATCTGTTCGAGAGGGTGGCATTCATGGCGCGTGCGGGGCGATGACCCGGCGCTTTGTCGATCCGGTCACGCTCGAGGGGCGGTATGCCACGCTTGAACCCCTCGCCCGCGAACACGCCACGGACCTGCGCGGCGCGGCCTCCGACGGCGGCCTGTGGCAACTCTGGTACACATCGGTTCCCGCACCTGACGCGGTGGAGGCATACATCGACGCTGCACTCAGGATGCGCGAGGACTTCGGCGCGATGCCGTTTGCCGTGCGCGACAACGCCAACGGCGCGATCGTCGGCTGCACGCGCTACTTCAACGTCGACGCGGCCAACCGCAGGCTGGAGATCGGTCACACCTGGTACGCGAAGCGCGCGCAGCGCACCGCGATTAACACCGAATGCAAGCTGCTGCTGCTCACCCATGCCTTCGAAAAGCTGCGCTGCATCGCGGTGGAATTTCGCACCCACTGGTTCAATCGCGCCTCGCGCGAGGCGATCGCCCGGCTGGGCGCGAAGCAGGACGGTGTCCTGCGCAATCACCAGATTTCCGCCGATGGCAGTTATCGCGACACCGTCGTGTTCAGCATCATTGAAGGCGAGTGGCCGGCGGTAAAGCGACACCTGGGCTTTCTGCTAGCACGCCAGCGGTAGCTGCGCCATGCTGATCGACTTCTTCCTTCACCTCAAGGCGGCGAAGCTGCCGGTCTCGACGCGCGAATTCCTCACCCTGCTCGAGGCGCTCGAGCAGAATGTGATTGCCAACAGCATCGACGACTTCTACTTCCTGGCCCGCACCTGCCTGATCAAGGATGAGGCGCTCTACGATCGCTTCAACCTCGCGTTCGGTGCCTATTTTCATGGTGTCGAAGGGGTATTCGACATCGCGGCGATGATTCCGGAGGAGTGGATTCGCAAGGCCATTGAAGGCACGCTGACCGAAGAGGAGAAGGCCCGGGTCCAGGCCGCCGGCGGCTGGGACAAGCTGATGCAAACGCTGCAGCAGCGCCTGGAGGAACAGCGCGGGCGTCACCAAGGCGGCGCGAAGTGGATCGGCACGGCAGGTACGAGCCCATTCGGCGCGTACGGCTACAACCCCGAGGGCATCCGCATCGGCCAGGAAGGCGGGCGCAGCCGAAGCGCGGTGAAGGTGTGGGACGAGCGCTCTTTCCGCAACCTCGACGATTCGGTGGAGCTCAACACCCGCAACGTAAAGATTGCCTTGCGCCGGCTGCGCCGTTTCGCGCGCGAAGGCGTGCCCGAGGAACTCGACCTCGAAGCAACCATCGAGGGTACGGCGAGAAACGCCGGATGGCTGGACCTGTGCCTCATCCCCGAGCGACGCAACCGCGTCAAGGTTTTGCTGTTTCTTGACGTCGGCGGATCGATGGACCCCCACATCCCGGTGTGCGAGGAATTGTTCTCTGCGGCAAGGAGCGAGTTCCGGCATCTTGAGTACTTCTATTTTCACAACTGCGTCTACGATCACGTATGGCGCGACAGCGTGCGCCGGCGCAACGAGCGCGTCGCCACCATCGACATCCTCCACAGGCACGGAGCCGATTGGCGCCTGATTTTCGTCGGTGATGCGGCGATGAGTCCCTACGAGCTGCTGCAGGCGCGCGGGAGCGTCGAATACAGCAACGAGGAGCCAGGCATCGTCTGGCTTAAGCGCCTCGTCGACAGCTACCGCCATGCCATCTGGCTCAATCCGGAGCCCGAGCGGGCGTGGGCCTCTACGCGATCGACCCAGATCGTGCTTGGCGCCCTCGGTCCACGCATGTTCCCGCTGACCCTGGAGGGGCTCAATCGGGGAATTGCGCTGTTGCGTAAATAGTGGCGTGGTGGCCATAATGAAGCAGGAGGGTCCATCATGCGCCTACTGACTATCCTTGCCGTCGCGCTGGCGGCCACCGCCGCCGCGCCGGCAAACGCGGTGATCTGTTACACCCTGCTCGATCGCAGCGACACGCTTCTGTATCGGTCGTCGGTACCCCCGTTCGACATGAGCGACGCCGGTGCGGCGCAGCGCGACGCCCTGCGCCGCCGCAACCAGTATCTGATGGTGGCGGAGGTCGATAGCTGTCAGACCGTCGCCGCGGCGGCCGGCACTTCTGGTTATCACCCGGCAACCGTTGACGAGATCGTGGCCCAGATGCGCGGCTATCTCTCCTACGGTGGCATCAGCGCCATGCCCGGGGTCACTGGCAGCGGTGGCGCTGGCGGGGGCGGCGGCGGCGGGGGCGTGCAGGCGACGCCGGCATCGGGCGGCGGCTCGAGCCCGATGCGCGGCCGTTACTGAACCGGCTGCGGTCCGAGGCGGCTCGCGACCCGCGGCGAGGGAGCCGCGGCCAGCGGTGCCTTCGCCCCGGTGTCCGGGCTGTGGCTTCGGCGCCTGACGAAGCATTCGGTATTCAGGAGCTTGCGATGAGGATGGCTCTGGCCTGGATAGCCCTTATTGGCGTGGCTGCCGGGCTGGTCGCAGTCCCAGCGCTAGGCGCGGATCGGTACCTACTCGATTCGCTGCGCATCGACCATCCCTTCGCCCGTGCGACACCGCCGGGAGCGAAGACCGGGGCGGTATTCTTCACCGTGGACAACGTCGGCAATACCGAAGACCGGCTGGTCCACGCCTCCACGCCCATCGCCGTCGGGGTCGCGATACATCAGATGGCGCTCGACAGCGGCGTAATGCGGATGCGTGCGGTGCCTTCGGTCGACCTGATGCCGGGCGCCAGAGTAGAGTTCAACCCCAGTGGCTATCACCTGATGCTGCTCGACCTCAAGCAACCGCTGAAGGTCGGCGAGCGATTCCCGTTGACCCTCACCTTCGAGCACGGAGGAGCAATCCTGCTTTCGGTCGGGGTCGAGAGCATGGGCGCCCTGCAGGGGGCACAGTAGAGGACAGCCCCCCGCTTCGCGCCGAGGCTGTGCCCTCGTTGGCGCGGGCATCCCTCAAAATCGCATTGCGCGCGACGTGGATCCATTCGATCAGCAACGTTGCTGTGGCAGAATCCGGCCATGGAAATGATCGACGGCGTGCCCCTCGCGCTGCGGACCGGCGCCGCAAGGCCGCACGATCCCAGCGTGCGCGACCGGCGCGCAGTCGCCGCCTGGCTTTTCATCTGCTGCGCGCTGGTGTTCGCGATGGTTGTGGTCGGTGGTGTCACGCGGCTGACTCACTCCGGGCTGTCGATCACCGAGTGGGAGCCGATCGTCGGCACGCTGCCGCCGCTGTCGGATGGCGATTGGGCAGACGCCTTCGACCGCTATCGAGCGACACCGGAATTTCGGCAGGTCAACCCGGATATGCGCCTGGAGGCCTTCAAGCGTATTTATTGGTGGGAGTACGCGCACCGGCTGCTGGGACGGGCGATCGGCGCAGCCTTCCTCTTGCCCTATCTGTGGTTTCTCGTCCGGCGCCGTGTTCCGCAGGGCTATGCCGGTGCGCTCGGGGCGATCTTTGTGCTCGGCGGGGTGCAGGGCGCGCTCGGCTGGTACATGGTGCAAAGCGGGCTCGTCGACGATCCGCGCGTGTCGCACCTGCGCCTTACGGCACACCTCGGCGTGGCCTTTCTGATTTTCGGCGCCATGCTCTGGGTCGCCTTGTCGCTTTCGCGCCCACGGCCGGCTAGCCCCGACAAACCGGCGCTGCGGCGCTTTGCCAGCCTGCTCGTGGGACTGGTCTACCTGATGGTTCTCGCCGGCGGGCTCGTCGCCGGGATCCGTGCGGGTTTCGCCTACAACAGCTTCCCGCGCATGAACGGGCACTGGGTGCCGCCGGAAATCCTGATGCTCGAGCCCTGGTACCGCAACTTCACCAACAACATGGCAACCGTGCAGTTCGACCACCGCCTGCTCGCGGCCACGCTCGCGCTGCTGGTGCCGTGGTTCGTGTGGCGGATGCACCGAACGGCGGATGTCCTCCCGCCGGCGCGGCGGGCCGCGGACCTATTTTTGGCGCTGCTCGTCGTCCAGATTGCACTGGGAATCGCGACCCTGCTGCTGGTGGTGCCGCTGCCGCTTGCCGCCGCGCACCAGGCCGGCGCGGTGCTGCTGTTCGCAGCCGCATTGAATGCGGCCCACGCGCTGCGCTGACGCATGCCCGGTGAGCTCGCCGATGGATGCCGGCACCGTTGCCGATTTCCCCCGACGGCGCAGCCGAAAGCGGGCGTCGGCCGGCAAGCATTTGCATTCCAGCGCTTCCCAGGCGAGAATCATCAGCTATTTTGCGTTTGAGCAGCCATGGCCGAATCGAACAAGCTCGACGAACCGCTGTCCGAAACCGAATACGATGCGCTCGAGGTATTCTTCGGATCCAATGCCGTGCCCCAGGACTGCATGGATCTGGAAATGCTCGACGGCTTTCTCACGGCCATCGTCAGCGGCCCGGAGTTGATCCAGCCCTCCGAGTGGCTGCCGGTGGTGTGGAGCGACAGCCAGCGCAGCGTGTCGCCCGTATTCGCGGACAACGAGCAGGCCGAGCGCATCCTATCGCTGATCCTGCGTTTGCAGAACGGCATCGTGCGCACGCTTACCGATTCTCCCACCCGCTTCAAGCCGCTACTCTATCGTCCCGAGGAAGGCGTCAAGGGCCGCTCCGGCGGGAAGTCCGAAGGCAACCGCAAGGAAGAAGCGGCGCCCCCCGAGGCGAGCGCCTGGTGCGAGGGCTACATGACCGGCGTGATGCTGCGCGAAGAATCCTGGGGGCCCATCTACGCGAGCGAGCAAACCCGCGACTGGATGCTTCCGATCGAGGCGCTCGCGTATGGCGACCACGATCCTGAGTATCTCGACTGGGTCGATACCGAGGAAAAGCGCGTGGGAATGATCGACGAGTTACCGATCGCCGCGGTGCTCATCGAGCGTTTCTGGCAGGCACGGCGCAGCGGCGAAGGCGTCAATCGCGCCGAACGTCGCGCCCAGAGGCGCGAGGCGTCACGCAAGGTGCGTCAACGTCTGCACTAATCGGCGTCGCCACGTCCGAGTGTCAGCCGGTATTGGCCGATTCCTTCTCCGAATTGATTCGAGGGCGCTCTCCGCGCAGTGTTGCCGCGCCACATCCTCAGCGCCAGGGCGACGACGAGCAAAGCGAGCGCGCCTAGAAGAAGGGGCATCCTCAGATCGTCGAGCGCGATATCGGTGGCCGCGAAAGCCGGGCCGCTGATTGCGCCAGCGATGAGCACACTCGGCAGCAGTTTCAGGTTTTGCCGCAGTAGTTCTTCCGTTCGTTCCAAACATCGCCTCATCGCCCACTCCCGATGTAGTTGAAGTGGCCCCAATCTAGCCGGGCATTACGTCGAGGAGAATCGGCGGCGGTCTGATTTGGCTGTAGGACGGTCTCCGAAAGCGACCGCGGCTCAACGACGCGGCGTGTCAGGCACGAAGGAAGTCGAAGTCGCAGCCGTGCTCCGCCTGCAGCACGTGCTCCGCGTATAGACGCTGATAGCCGCGTCGCGGCAGCGGCGGTGGCTGCCAGTCCGATTTGCGCCGCGCGAGCTCGGTGGCGCTGACTTCGAGATCGAGCCGTCGCTCGTGCACAGAAAGGCGGATACGGTCGCCGCTGCGCACGAGCGCGAGCGGACCCCCTGCGGCGGCCTCGGGCGACACATGCAGGACAACCGTACCGTAAGCAGTGCCGCTCATGCGGGCGTCGGATATGCGCACCATGTCCTTGACGCCACTTCGTGCAAGCTTGGCCGGAAGAGGCAAGTATCCCGCCTCGGGCATGCCGTAGCCGCTTTTCGGGCCCGCGTTTTGCATCACCAGGAAATCGCCCGGCTCGACGTCGAGTGCCGGATCGTCGATGCGCGCTGCAAGATCGGAGGGCGAGGTGAAGACGACCGCGCGCCCCTGGCGCTCGAAGAGACTCGCATCGGCGGCGGAACGCTTGAGGATCGCACCGTTGGGCGCGAGCGAGCCGAAGAGCGCGACAAGGCCTCCGACCGGGTGCAACGGCGCGGCGAGCGAACGGATAATCGCGCGGTCGACGCCCTCGGGGGGCGCGGCCAAGCGTTCGCTCAGACGCTCCCCGGTGACGGTGAGGCAGCTGAGGTCGAGCAGCGGCTTCAACTCGTGCAGTACCGCGCTCATGCCGCCTGCGGCGAAGAAGTCCTCCATGTAGTGCGCCCCGGTCGGCTTCAAGTCGACCAGTACCGGGGTGGTCTCGGAGAGCTCGTTTAGCCGCGCCAGGGAAACCCCGATGCCGAGCCTGCCGGCGATCGCGGTCAGATGGATGACCGCGTTGGTCGAGCCGCCAACCGTGAGCAGAACACGCAGTGCGTTCTCAACCGCCGCGGGCGTGATGATGCGATCGATCGTCGTCCGCGAGTGGGCGAGCGCGACCGCTGCGCGGCCTGTCGCTTCCGCTGCGCGCAGGCGATCGGCGTGAACCGCGGGTATCGCGGCGGTTCCGGGCAGCAGCATGCCGAGCGCCTCGGCGATGCAGGCCATCGTGCTCGCGGTGCCCATGACCGCGCAGGTGCCCGTGGTAGTGGCAAGCACAGCCTCGACACGGTCAAGCGCCGCGCGATCGATTCCGCCGCCACGGAATTTTGCCCAGAATCGCCGGCAATCAGTACACGCACCGAGTCGCTCGCCGCCGTACTTCGCCGTCAGCATCGGCCCCGCGACGAGCCCGATCGCCGGGACGCCGGCCGACGCGGCGCCCATCAATTGCGCCGGCACCGTCTTGTCGCAGCCGCCGACCAGCACGACCGCGTCGAGCGGCTGCGCGCGACACATTTCCTCGACGTCCATGGCCATGAGGTTGCGATACATCAGGCTCGTCGGATGCAGGAAGACTTCCCCCAGCGAGATCGTGGGAAACGTCAGCGGCAGCGCACCGGCAGCGAGAACCCCGCGCTTGACTGCGTCGATCAGCTCGGGGAAATGGCGGTGACAGTTGTTGAGGTCAGATGCGGCACTGGCGATGCCAATCGTCGGCTGTGCGAGCAGCTCAGCCGAATAACCCATCGAGCGCGCGAACGATCGGCGCAAGAACAGTGCAAAGCCAGCATCACCGTAATGGGTAAGCCCGCGCGCGAGACCCTGCGGCGTGTCGTTGGACATCGAAGCGGCGGTTCGCGCGTTGAGGTGAGATCGACCGCCGAGCTATCTCGCGAACGAGCTCTCCGTGCAACTGCCAATACGCCGGCTCGATGCCGTAACCGTGACACCAGCGGAGCGGATGGTGCCGGTGGCCGAGTCGCCGCGATACGTCGCCGAAACGGCACTGGTCTGGACATCGTCACCGAGGTGACAGGTCATGGTGTAATTCACGCTGTTTCCCGACTGCGTGAAGTCGGCATACCGGCATACACCGTCGACGCGCGTCGATTTGCCCTGCAGCAACCGCTCCATCTCGACGATGTCGGCGCGGGTGTAGCAGCGCGCGTTGGCGGATTGCGCCTGCCCGTCGGCAGTGATCGTGGTTTCCCACAGCCCTTCATTCATGTTGAGCGTCGCCAGCGCAGGCGCAGCCGCGATTGCGGCCCCGATGGCCAACCCGGCGACGGACGATGCGCGCAGCCTCATCGATTGCTCCTGAAAGGAGATTGTAGCTGACCGCCAAAGGACGTGTTGCTAGGGCACGGGTGCCGCGTCCATGCCTCTCGCCCTGAACACCGTCTTGCTGGCTGGCGTGCCCAGGAACTCGATGAACTGTCGGGCGGGCTCCGGCGCCTGCGCGTTGGCGGCGATGGCAGCACTGTAGGTGGAGATCTTCTGCAGTGGTGGCGGCAACGTACCGACGACGGTCACGCCATCGACGGCGAGCAATTCGCTGATCTGCTGGATGGCGATGTCGGCCTCGCCGCGGCGCACGAACTCGGCGGCGCTGCCTTCGGTCTGCAGCTTTGCCTTGGCATGAATTTCGCTCGCGATGCCGAGCGCGGGGAGCACCACGTGGTCGAAATATCGCCCGCTCGTCGCGTGCGTCGGGTCCATGTACGCTACTGCGCTTGCCTCAAGCAGCGCGCGCTTGAGTGCCTCCGGGGTTGAGATATCGGGCTGTGGCGCGCCCTTCCGGACCGCCATGCCGATCGCGACATGGGCGAGGTCGCGACGGGTTCCAGCCTGCACCCAGCCGTTGGCCGCGGCATCGGCGATGCCCTCCTCGGGAAGGATGATCACATCAGCGCGGGCGCCCTTGTCCAGCATCGCTCGCAGCGTGCCGGCCGTGTCATAGGTAATCTCGAGGCGGTGCTGCGTGGTCCGCTCGAATGTGGGAGCGAGCTCCTGCAAGGCTTCTCGGACCGCACCGGCCGAAAGAACCTTGATTTCCGCCGCCGCAGCGTACCCGGGTGCGACGAGAAACAAGGCGCTGGCAAGCACCCAACGCGCCGCCCCGGTCAACCTGCGGCGGCATTGCAGCGTTAAACGGCCTCTGGTGAGCGTTGGGTAACGACCGAGCCGCGACGTGGACACCGCACCTTCGACCATCGCCGGGTTACGGCAGCTTGATTTTGCCGCTGCCAAGCCCTCCGGGTGGCAGTGCACCTGTCAGTCCCGCGGTGGCGCCTGCCCCCGGCAGGACGATCGACGAGGACGCCTGGCGGCGCATTTCCTGCAACTCGCGCACCGCGCGCTCGACGCCGACCTTGGCGGCTTCCCCGTAGTTGGCGACGGCCTCGGCCAGCGTCAGCGCTTCGACCTCGAAGCTGATCGGCAGTGGCCCCATATTGGTGAGGATCTGCGCTTCGCCGAGGTAGAGAGTTGGCCGCGTGCCGTCGGTGGATCCGTCGGCCTTGACCGGCACCAGAACCCGCAGGGTGCCCGCTGCGCGGTCGGTGTACACCTCCTCGCGATAGAGCGAGGCCGCGTCCATCTGCGCATCGCCAGCACGCGAGCCGAATGGCTCTGCCATGGTTTGCTCCTGAGTGGCCAAGCAAGGGATTCTAACAAATTGGGGCGCGCGGGCTGTCGCTCCGAGCCGTGGAGGCAGGATGTCGCGGCAACGGATAACGTGGGTGTACGCTCCCGGCGAGCGCCGGAGGGTTTTAGTAGACGAACTTAGCGCTGCGGGGCTACTCTAACCATAATGGGTAAAGGAGAGAACGCATGAAACGATTGGCAATGATTTTGGCTGCTGCCGCGCTGTTGGTCGGCGGTAGCGGAGTCGCCAGTGCGCAGATGCACGGGGGCGGCGGAGGTGGCTCGCATGGCGGTGGCGGCTGGAGCGGCGGTGGCGGCGGGCACGGCGGTGGCGGTTGGAACGGCGGTGGCGGTTGGCACGGCGGTGGCGGTTGGCACGGCGGTGGCGGCTGGCACGGCGGTGGCGGCTGGCACGGTGGCGGTTACTGGCGCGGTGGCTGGTACGGCGGGTGGTACGGAGTCGGTCTTGGCTGGCCGTGGTGGGGATGGGGGTGGGGAGCATGGCCTGGGTATTCTGGGTATTACTATCCCTACTACTCGGCGTCCTATCCGGCTTACCCGTACGATTCGTCTTATTACTCTGCGCCGAACTATATCCAGCAGCAGGCGCCTGCCTATACGGAGCAGCGGAGCTTCAGCGGCCAGGGCGAGCAATATTCTTACTATTGCCCGGACCCGGCGGGCTATTACCCGCAGGTGCCCGCCTGCGCCAAGGGATGGCTGCGTGTTGTTCCTTCGACCGCACCAGGCCCGGCCGCGCCGCAGCAATAAGGAGGTGGCATGAGAACAGGCTTACACGTCGCGGCGTTGGCGGGCGCGCTGGCCTTGGCTGGCTGCGTGACCGTGCCTACCGCTCCAGCGGTCATGGCACTGCCGGGAACGTCCAAGAATTTCGATGAGTTCCGGGCCGATGACTATGCCTGCCGCGACTACGCTCAGTACTCGCTCGGGCCTGGCTCCGAAAAAGCCGCATCGGACGCCGCCGCCTCCAATGCCGTGGGCGGGGCAGCCGTCGGTGCCGCTGTGGGAGCGATCATCGGCGCTGCATCTGGCCATGCGGGGCCCGGCGCCGCCATCGGTGCCGGCAGCGGGCTGCTTGTCGGTAGCGCGGCAGGAGCCAATTCGGCCGCATACTCTTCCTACGGCATGCAACGGCGCTACGACGCAGCGTATCTGCAGTGCATGTACGCAAAGGGCAACCAGGTGCCGGGAGGACCTCGGTACGCGCCACGCTACGGACCGCCGCCTGCATACGCGCCACCTGGATACGGATCTCCTCCGTACGGCCCGCCGCCAGACTACGTGCCGCCGGGGGCGCCACCGGCCAGCTAGCCGGAGTCATACACCGCTTCTCGCGTCCGCGGCGTTGCCTTGCAGCGCGGCGGGTTTTTTTTCATTAGTATTTAACTTTGCTGTTAAATACGAATGCCTAGGATGTCGCGTATGCCCAATGTGGTCGCTCCGTCACGACGTTCAGCATCCTCGGCTCTGGACAGGACTTTTGCCGCGCTCGCTGATCCGACGCGACGCGCGATCCTGGCGCGGCTCGCACGTGGCGAGGCGGCAGTCGGCGATCTCGCCGAGCCGTTCGATATCTCGCTGCCGGCGGTTTCGCGTCATCTTCGGGTGCTGGAGCGCGCCCACTTGATCGAGCGGCGCGTCGACGCGCAATGGCGCGTCTGCCGTCTGCGCCCGGGGCCGCTGCGCACTGCAGCGCACTGGGTAGACCGCTTGTATGGTCGGGGTGGCGTCTTCACATCGCTTCTGGGACAGTGAAGATGCCGGGGAGGGGCTAGTGACCGCATCTGCTCTCCCGCTCGAGAGACAGACGCCGATAGAATCCCCCCACCCACACCGCAAGCGTCGATGAGGAATCTAGCGGCTATGACCGCCGATTTGAACGCAAGCTTACGCCGGTGCCCTTTCGGACATCGCGACGGGCGGCGAGGCAAGCAAACCGCCGGCGATGGATTTGTCCGTCCTTCCTGCTTACAGGATCGAGCGCAGAGCATACCGGATCGCTCCCGCGGCGAACTTGTAGGCGGGATCATTTCGTGCATAATCGCGGCCCAGCGGGCGGAGCATGGACAGCGAGACGAGGGGTGAATACGGGGACAATTAGACGGTGGCCTCGCCTGCTGACGCTACTGGCGCTGGTGGCGTGTTGCAACGCAGGGGCGGCCGACCCCGACAAGGTGCTGCACATTGCGTCCCCCGATATCGAGACGCTGGATCCGCAACAATACAATGACGACCCATCGTTCCAGGTCATGGCGGCGATCTTCGAGGGGCTCTACGAATGGGACTACCTCGCGTCGACCCCCTCGCTCACGCCAGTGACCGCCGCCGGGGCGCCGGAGATTAGTGTCGATGGGCTGACCTGGACGATCCGCATCCAACCGGGCATTTACTTCACCGATGATCCGGCCTTTAAGGGCAAGCCGCGCGAACTCGTCGCGCAGGACTTCGTCTACTCGATTACCCGCTGGCTCGATCCGAACCTGCGCCGTGGCGGCGCGCCGGTATCTACCGATCTGCTCGTTGGGGCACGCGCCGTCGTCGATGCTGCACGCAAGAGCGGTCGACTCGACTACGACCGCCGCATCGAGGGCCTGCGGGCACTGGGCCGCTATACGCTGCAGCTCAAACTGACGCAGGTCAATTACCCGATCGCACAGGGTATCCTCAATTACTTCGTGTGCGCGCGCGAAGTCGTCGAGGCCGCGCACGGTGATATCCGTGCCCGGCCGGTCGGTACCGGGCCCTACCGGCTGCGCGAATGGAAGCGTGGTTCGCGTATCGTGCTCGAGGCAAACCCGAAGTACCGGCCGCTGCATTTTCCCGCCAGCAGCGATCCGGCGCAGGCGGCGTTAGTGCGGAGCATGGCAGGCAAGACACTGCCCCAGATCGGCGTGATCGAGATCAATATCATCGAGGAAGACGTGACGCGGTTGCTGGAGTTCGAACGCGGCGCGCTCGATTTTGTGGTGCTCCGGTCCGAGATCGCGAGCCGACTGCTGAGCGACGGCAAACTTCGGCCGGAATACGCCGCGCGCGGCATCATGCGCCACGTTTTCCCCGAACCGTACCTGTTCGCGATGTATTTCAATATCGATGATCCGATCCTCGGCGGCATGGGTAACGAGCATATCGCCCTGCGTCGGGCGATTGCGCTCGGACTTGACCGCAAGACGCTCATCGACGTCATCTATGCGGGGCAGGCAGTCCCGGCGAATCAGCTCGTGCCGCCGGGCGTCGCCGGCCATGACCGGTCGCTTCCCGCGTTGGCGTACGAACCGGCGACCGCGAACGCGTTGCTTGACCGCTCTGGCTACAGGATGCGCGACGCGGACGGCTATCGGCAGACGCCGGATGGCAAGCCTCTGACGCTGACGCTGTCCTTGCGCACGGCAGCGGTCTCGCGCGAACTTGCCATCCTGTGGAAGAAGAACCTCGATGTGCTTGGCCTGCGAACCGATTTTCACGTCACGCCGTTCCAGGAGGTGATCAAGGAGCTGGAGGGGGGCAAGTTCCAGTCGTTCTCCGGCGGCTATGGCGGTGTACCGTTCGGCTATGCGCAAATGTTTCAGCTTGACAGCCGGCAACCGGTGACGGTGAACAGCGTGCGTTTCAAGCTTGCTGAGTACGATCGGACGGTCGACCGGTTCCTCGCCAGTTCCAACGAAGAAGGCCGCGTCGCCGCGGCGCGCCAGGCATCCGCGATCGCGGCAGCTTACGTACCGATCCTGCCGACGATCTTCCGGCTCGAGAACGACTTTGTCCAGCCTTGGGTGCAGGGCTACAGCCCGCCGGTATGGACCAGTTACTGGAAGTATCTCGACATCGATCCCGCGCGACGGCGGGCGATGGCCAGGTAGGGCCGAGCAAGGCGGCGGCGGCGGACGTGCCGACGCCTAAGACGCTGCTAGGCTGCTGCCTGCGGCCGCAACGCGCCAGCGCATGTCGCGCGCACCGGATCGCTTGCGGGGAGCTTCGTGCACACACCGGCCATCTGGCTGCGAATGCGCGCCAACGCCGCCCGCTGCGCCGGATCCCTGCTCCATTCGGTCAGCCTTTTGCCCATGCGCTCCAGGGACCGGAGGTTGCGGCCGTAAAAGGTGTCCGGGACCGGGTCGAGCTCGCCGATGACGCTCTCTGCTGCCCGCTCGACGCCGGCAACGTCCTGCGGCGCAAGCTCGATCCGCGCGTTGACATAACGGGCTCCCCACTGCACGCGCGTCGCCGGCCCTTGCGCGGCGGCGTAGGAGCGCGCGTACCAGTCGAGAGCCGCGGCCTTGTCGCCACGCTTTTTGGCTACCTCGGCAAGATCGACCATGAAGTAATAGGGCGAATGCGAGCGCGTCAACTCACCCTTGAGCAGCGCATCCGCATCGTCGAGCAGGCCGGCCTGGACGAGTGCGTCCGCCGCGGCGTCGATCACGGCCTGCCGTGCGTAGGGGTCCGTCGTCTCGCGATCCGCGCGCGCTACCTCGTCGCGCACGGTCTTGAGGAGCGGCGCCGGCAGCGGCGTGTCCTTGAGGTCGAGCCGGGCGAGCGCTACTTCGCCTGCGACCGCCGTCAGTCGATCGGCCGTCGACAGGCTCGCGTCGGCGACGAGCCGCTCCAACGCACCACTCCAGGACGCGATCAAGCGCGCTCGCTCGGGTGATTTCGGGGCCGTGACAAAGGCGGTGATCGCGCCCGCATATTCGGTCAGCGTATCGAAGTTCTCCCGCGTGA
Source organism: Casimicrobiaceae bacterium (assembly GCA_035939595.1). Lineage (GTDB taxonomy): Bacteria > Pseudomonadota > Gammaproteobacteria > Burkholderiales > Casimicrobiaceae > PALSA-1003. Next base: position 21,288 of record DASZFQ010000181.1, on the reverse strand, counting down.
GCGCCGGATCGGCAAGCACGAATAGAAGCTGCGCGCTCGCTGCGGAGTCAGGCGCAGCCTTCGCGCCGTTGGCCGTGGCAGCGGCGGCCAGTGCCTTGAGCTCGAGACGCACGGCGGTTTCCTTCTGGTCGGGAGGGCAGGCTCGCGCCAGTCGCAGCAGCATCGGTGCAACGCTGTGCTCCGGTACCAGCTGCTCCTCATCGGTGATCCACGAGTAGTAGGCGAGCATGCGCCAGTCATCGGCCGAGAGCTTGGCATGGGTGGGGCTCGCGGAAAGAGCCGCTGCCAGGGTCTCCTTGGCCGGCCGTGCGCCGTTCATACCCATCGTCAGCATGCGCATGTACTGCTCGGGATCGGCTTCCCCCGGAAGACGCACGATCTCCTTGCCGTCGGGTTGAAACAAAATCATGGTCGGATAGCCGGACACGTGAAAACGCGCGCCAAGCTGTTGCGCGCGGGGGCTGTCGCCATCGACGTACACCGGAACGAAATGGCGGGAGCGCTCGATGAAATCCTGGCGGTTGAACAGGGTCGCCTTGACCTGGTTGCAAGGCGGACACCAGACGGCTCCCCAGTACAGGAACAGCGGCTTGTTGTCCGCCCTGGCGGCGAGGAAAGCGGCGTCGACATCGCCCTTGCGCCAGGCGATGCCATCGGCACGGGTAGCCAAGGCCAGGTCCGGCGGCCTGCTGTCCGTCGCAGCCGTCGGGCGGGGAGGGTGGGGTGGCTCGGGAGCTTGCGAGCACGCGACCACCGCGAGGGTCAGGACAAGGCTAAGTTGGCGTGGCGAGATGGGCATGGTGGCGAGGCAGGCGGCCGGGGCAGCAAGCGTATCACTTGCCGAGGCAAATGCGGCACGGGTGGCGCCGGCAGGTCAGGCCGGGCGCGCGGAACCGGGCCCTGCTGACGCGACGTTCGCGGACGAGCGCGTCGGAGACAGGGCGCAACCGGCAATGCGTGGCGGCCCGTGCGCGCGCGGGAGCGCGTGCGCTTCGGCGCGAACGGCGAGTGCAACGCGCCTTGGGTCGGGTACACTGGCGCGGACTTCCGAGGCCGTCGCCCCGAGATCCAGCATGATCGAGCGCCTGATCGCGCATCTTGACATGGACGCGTTCTATGCGTCGGTTGAGCTGCTGCGCTACCCGGAGTTGCGCGGTCAAGCCGTCGTCATTGGCGGCGGAAGCCGGCACCAGCCGGTGGAGGCAATCGATCCGGCCAGCGGGGCGATCCTGCGGCAGTTCGCGCGGCTGCGTGATTACGCCGGACGCGGCGTCGTCACGACCGCGACCTATGAGGCGCGCGCGCTGGGTGTGCATTCGGCCATGGCCTTGATGAAGGCGGCTCGCCTCGCCCCGGATGCGGTCTTGTTGCCAACCGATTTCGATGCTTATCGACATTATTCGCGTCGCTTCAAAGCTGCTGTCCGTGCCATTGCGCCCCAGGTCGAGGACCACGGCATCGACGAGATCTACATCGACCTCACCGAGGTCGGGCTCGACGACGGAACCGGCGCGGGGGTGGAGATGGCAGAGGCGCAAACCGAGCGCGCGCGACGCGTCGGGCGCGCCATCAAGGATGCGGTGGCGACTGCGACCGGGTTATCGTGCTCGGTCGGTATCTCGCCCAACAAGCTGCTGTCGAAAATTGCCTCCGAACTCAACAAGCCGGACGGATTGACTATCCTCGGTGCGGCCGACGTCGGCCGGCGCGTGTGGCCGCTGCCGGCGCGCAAGCTAAATGGCATCGGTCCGAAGACCGCGGCAAAGCTCGATGCGCTCGGGGTCGTGACGATCGGCGATCTCGCAAACGCCGATCCCGCCTGGCTGATCGACCGCTTCGGCTCGAGCCGCGGGAGCTGGATGCATAACGCCGCCAACGGCCGCGACGAGCGCCCGGTGGTGACCTTCAGCGAGCCGGTTACGATCAGCCGCGAGACAACGTTTGAACGTGACCTCTCCGTGCAACGCGATCGCGAAGCCCTTGCACGAATCTTTACCGAGCTCTGCGAAGGCCTCGCGGGCGATCTGCAGCGCAAGGGTTACGTCGGAAGAACGGTCGGCCTGAAGCTGCGTTACGACAACTTTAAGACGGTCACGCGCGATCAGACCATTGCCGCGCCGACGCAGGACGCCGTGACCATTCGCCGCGCGGCAGGCGCCTGTCTGCGTCGGGTATCGCTCGAGCGACGCATTCGCCTGCTCGGCGTGCGCATCAGCGGACTTTGCCGGCCGGAAGAGGTCGCCGCGGCTGCTTCGCAGGCAACCGAGATGCATGACCCGCTCACACCGTCGCTCTTCGACCCTTGAATGCCATGGCGACGCGGCGCCCTCGCTACTGCCTGCCGGCGAAGCGCTCCATCTGCATCCCGACCACGCGCCCGAGCGATCCCGATTCGGCGAATCGCTCGCGCAACCAGGCTGCATCGTTGCCCGACTCGAGACATCGGGCTATTTCCCGCCACGCTTCCTCGTCTTCGGGTCGCCCGTGCTGTCGGATGGTCGCGAGGGTTTCCCGCACATCGTCGGCGAGTGCGCGCCGCCGCAGTGTAACCGGGTCGACGATTTCGCCCTGGAGGCCGAATCGGCACGCCTGGAAGCGGTTGAAGCTGTAGACAAGATAAACGTCCTCGGTTTCCTCAAGCGTTGGACGCGAGAGGATCTCGCGCGCAATGCCCTGCGTGTAGATCGCCAGCGCTGCCGCGCGCTCCACCCGCAGGGGCGTATCGAAGACACGAACCTCGACGGTGCCGTATTCGGGCTTCGGGCGGATATCCCAGTAGAAGTCCTTCATGCTGCTGACCATGCCGGTCGCGCGCATTTTGGCGAAGTAGGCGTTGAACTCGGCCCAGTCACGGACAAATGGCATGCGTCCGCTCAAAGGAAATGCGGCGACAACATTCATCCGTGCGCAGTCGAAGGCGGTATCGGTGCCCTGCGCAAACGGTGAACTTGCGGCAAGCGCGATGAACTGCGGCACATAGCGGGCCAAGCCATGGACTAGCCTTATCGCCGCGTCGGCGTCGGGGCAACCGACGTGTACATGCTGTCCGAAGACCGTGAATTGCTTGGCAAGATAGCCGTACAGCTCGGAGATGTAACGCATCCGCGGCCCGTCGGCAATGTGCCGCTCGGTCCAAACCTGGAACGGATGCGCGCCGCCACCACAAACGCCGACGTTGAGCAGCGTGGCGCTGTCGCAAACGGCGTCGCGCAGTGAGCGCAGGTCCGCGAGGATGCCGAGATGCGTCGTCTGCACCGCTGTAGCGACCTCGATCATGCTCTCCGTGAGCTCCAACTTGATGTCGAGTCCCGGATGCTTCTTCCGCGTCAGCGGGAGGAGATCTGTCGCCGCACGCGTCAGATCGCCGTCGCGGCGGTCGACGAGCTGGAGCTCCAGCTCCACCCCCAGCGTGAGCGGCTGCGAAGGTTTGAAGTCGAGGGCGTCGCTCATTCGGTGCTGCGCGTCGGCTCGCCGGCTCGGCGCAGCGCGACCTCGGTCAGCACCGGGCCAAGAATCGCCATGAACAGCACGACTCCGGCGCTGATCTGCGCGGCATGCCCTAGCTCGGGCTGCTGCGCGACGCTCGCGATGAGGATGAGCGCGAGGCTGGACAAGGGAGCCGAGGCGACGCCGACCAGGGCGCCCTTCGCAAGACTAAGCGCGGAGGGCCGCGCAAACGCGACGTTGGCAACGACCTTGGCCAGCAATCGTACCGCGGCCGCCGCGGTGCAAGCGGCCAGAAGCATCCGCGATTCGATCAGCGTGAGCGATGCGCCGACAAGGATGAAATAGGCTAGCGTGAGAACCGCTCCGATCTCCGAGGTCTGGTGCGACAACAGGCTGTGTGTGCGGTCCGTAGCGCGCACGATCAGGCCAAAAAACAGCGCCGCGAGGAGCGGCGACAAGCCGAGAGGTAGTGTGTAGGCAAATAAAAGCACGCAGCAGCAGATAATGCCGATGGTGAGCAGCGCACCCTGGGCGCGCGTGACCACGGCATATAGGCGCAGTGCCGCCGCCGCCACCACGCCGAGAAGAAAAGAGCCGGAGAGCTGAAATATCGGTTGCATGACGGAGACGAGCTCAAGACGCGCGGCGGCGCGGTAGCCGACGACGAATAGCTGCACCACCAGCACCGCATATACGCTGGAGAGGGTACACAAGAGCAGTGCCCGCTCGGACACCTGGCCGCGGGCGTGCAGGTCCTTGCCTACACTCATGACCACGATGGGCGAGGCCGCCATGCAAATCCCGGCGACCAATGCGCAGTCGATCGAGGGCAGGGCGAAACCGAGCGCCAGCACGGCGTAGATGGCGGCGAATGCAGCGGCACTTTCACCGATGCTCGCCGCGAGTAACCAGGGGTTGCTGCGCAGCCAGCCCAAGGGCACGCGCTGGCCGACCTCGAACAACAGAACCATCGCCAACGCCTCGAGCAGCACACTCGGTAAGGGCATGATGGTCGCGGCTCCGTTGCTTCGCTCCAGCGCGCCAAGCAGCGCGCCGGCGACGACCAGCGCCGCGATGCGCTGCGCCCGGAGCACCCGCACGGCGGCCTCGGCGAGGAAGAGCGCGGCGAAAAAGAACAACGCCGTAACAGCAATTGGCGTGACAAGCGCCGCCTTGAGCGGCGTGAAAAGTGATAAGAAATCGGAAATGATCCGCAGCCCTACAATCCCCGCGTCAGCGCCCGCTTGAGCTCGCGCAGCTTGGCCTTGACCTTGGCCTCGTTCTCGGGCCCCATCCGTACCAGCATCTTCTGGCCGGCAGAGAGATCGCGCAGTGCCGGGTCGGCGAATTCGTACAGCACTTTGGGCTGGGTGAGCGCGATCGGGCCGTTTATCTCGGGTGTTGCAAGCAGATTATCGATGACCTCGAAGACACGGTCGTTGAAATAGCGCGACGGATAGCCGAGCTCGGCGTACGCCTGTTGGAAGAGAGGGTAGAAGTGCACATAGATTGCTACCAGCTTCGCGGAGTCGACCGCTTCAAGCGCGCGCACGTACGGCGTGTACCGCGCCGCATTGTCCGGGCCGATGACCAAGCTACCCTCCGGACCCGTCGTACGCAACGGCCCGGGTACGGGCTTGAACGGCAGCAGCCGTTGCGCGACGCTCTTGCGTGGCAGGTTGTCGATGCTGGCGACGAAGCGGCGGATGACGTCCTGCGGCTGAAAAACCTGCCCGAAGGACGTGCTCCCGAACACACCGGCTAGCGCATCGCGCACGGAGGAATCGCTTTCCGCCAGTGCCGGGAGGGAGGGAGCGGGCGCTGCCTCGATGGGATGTTCGATCGGCGCTTCGACGCCTGCCGCCGCAGGCGCTTCAGGCTTGACCTCGGCAGGCGGCGCCACCGGCTGCGGCTCGGGGCGCAGCGACCAGAAATAGTAGAGCGTGCCGGCGGCCGCAATCAGTGCTGCGACGAGCAGCGGAAATACCCAGCGCCCGGGCGGCTTGCCGGGTCGAAATAGGGGGCGGTCGTCGGCCATCACTTCCGGATCGGGGTCGGCCATGGCATCGTCCTCGGCTAAAGGTTAGGTTCGAGCTCCGCTAGTTCGTCCGCGCAGGCGCCCATTTAACGCGCACAGCACCAGATCCACTGGCCCAAGATGCCTTGATAGACGCACAGCACTGCTTCGATTGCCAGCACGGCGAACGTCAGCGCTGCGCCCCAAAAGCGCCCGAACGTAAAGTGGTCGGTAAAAGACAGCGCGTAGCCGTGGAGCAGCCGGGCGACAAGCAGCACGATGCCCAGCGCATGCAGTGCATAGATCGAAAAGCGGCTCAACTCGAGCATCCCCATCAGCAACAGCGCGAGCGGAACGTATTCGGCAAAGTTGGCATGTCCACGAATCACGCGCAGCATCGCCTGATCGCCACCGTCGCCGAGGTAGATGCCGCCACGGCGCCGCTGCACGACGCGCCAGCTCAAGACCAGGAACCACAAGGCCAGCAGGCCGGCGTAAAGTGGCGTTACGAACATCGATCGCTCCATCGGTCAGGTTGCGCGCCCATGGGCCAACCGACGCCGCGTAGCTCGCCGTCGCGCGCCCGCGGCGCGGCTTGCGGGGCCGGCTCGCAGTCTCTTCCTGCTCTCGCCACGCACGGCGCTACCCCTTTCGAATCGCCTCGTACTGCGAAGGCGTTGCCCGGGCGTGCGCGAGGTATTCCCGGATGTGAAGGATGTCCTGGCGCCCCAGGGCATCACCGTGATGCGGGCGATGCAGCGTACCCTCGACGCCGTTCAAGCGCACGCGCAGGCGCGCTTTGGCCAGCGGCTCGGTCGCCGCACCGAGATGATGCAGCAGCGACTCGACCTCGCGCCACTGGATGTTTCCGCTTACCGGATCCTGAAAAATCGCGCGGAGGAGGTTTTCATGTTTGCGGCTCATCGGCGGCAATCCTCGAAAAAGGCAAAGTGCGAATCCAACCTCGATCCGCGGCCCGCGCGCCGTGGCCAAAAACTGGCGGGGACCGGACCATCGCTCGATTGTACCTGCCGGCGCGGGGGTCATGTTCGCGCGGGGTAGCCACCGCTGCCACCCGACCGTCGGCCCGAGCTGGGCGCGAGCATGCGCCCATCGGCAGGGCTCCGTCGCCCCGGCACGGGGCCTAAGAACGAGCCCTCGCGTCGCGGCGCTCGACCGGCCAGGAAGTTCGCCGGGGTCCTACACCAGAATCAGACAAACGCTGATTCACGCCTCGCGTCGTGAGGGGAAAATGCAGGACGTGTAGGGAGGATCAAGTGGCGACTTAAGACCACGGCCCGGAGCCTTACCGGCGCCCGCATCCCGACATTGACGGAGAGCAGCAACCGCCGCAGCGATTCAGCAGTGATTCCTCGAGCCTGGTTCCGATCGGGATGGGCGCAGGAGATCCACGGGCCATGCGAATGGCCCGTTCTTGTTCTCATCTTCGCAGGAGAAACCGAAATGGCTAACGCCAATCAATCCCCATCGAGTGGGCGTCAACAAGGGCGCCAGCAATCTTCCGAATTGGGCAAGACCCCTTCCCCTTCAGCGCAGCAAGGCGATCAGGGCAACCAACGCTCCGGTCAGCAGGCCGCTTGGCAGAGCCCGAGCAAAGAGACGCAATCGTCGGGCATGGTGCAGCCGCACCATCGTGCGTGGCCCACCGCAAGTTCGTATTTCGGCGCCTTGGGCGCACCGTTTTCCATGATGCGCCGCATTAGCGAGGACATGGACCATCTGTTCGAGAGCTTCGGCTTCGGGCACAGCCGGTTCCCGACCGCGTTCGGCCCAGGCGAACTTGCGGGCTTGGGGGCGGGCGAGGGCACGGCACCACTGTGGACGCCGCATATCGAGGTCTATGAGCGAGATGGGAAACTCGTCATCAATGCCGATCTGCCTGGTGTGAAAAAAGAGGACGTCCATGCCGAGATCAGCCCGGACGCGGTGACAATCCGTGGGCAGCGCAAGCAGGAGAAAACGAGCAGTGAGGGCGGCCTCTATCGCAGCGAGCGCAGTTACGGAGCGTTCTATCGCACGATCCCTTTACCGGAGAGCGTCGACGCCGAGAGCGCCAGCGCGAGCTTCCGGGACGGCGTGCTGCAGATCGAGATGGATGCGCCGCAGCGGCCTGCACGGGGCCGCACACTGCACATCGGTGACGGTGGCTCGAACGCGACGACGGTGCGCGCGCCGAGCGGCAACGAGCCCCAACAGACAAGCGGCGGTTCCCAACAGCAGCGATAGCCCGCACTTTCGGCGGCGCACGCCGACGGGTGAGTTCCCCACTCATCCGTCGGCTGCAGCGAACTGGGCGTCCGTCGAGCCTACCTCGCCCGGGTCTGAGCGCCTGCGGCGCATTGCCGTCGACCCAAAGCGTCAGTTCGGCGTCGAGCGCAGAGCCCGTTTCCGGTCCCGGATGCGTGTGCCGCCCGACATTGACGCTGGGAATCAATTCAGCGATAGCCGTTGCTGTTTCGTAGCTCGAAGCCGGAACATCGACCTTTGCATCAGCGTGCGCAGCATTGCAAACTGGGGTAGATTCGCGCAACGCCTAACGGAAGAGGCTTCGGAGCGACGATGCAGCAGGCCATGTCCCGCATACGAGACCAAATACCGCGCGTCGCTGCTGCGCTGATGGGTCTCGCGGGTCTGACTGCACCGGCCTTCGCCCAGGACTATCCTTCGCATCCGGTCAAGATCATCGTACCCTTTGCGGCCGGCGGCCCCGCCGACATCTATGCCCGCGAGCTGGGACGACGCCTGCAGGAAAGGCTGGGTCAGCCGTTCGTGGTCGACGATCGTCCCGGTGCAGGGTCCATTGTCGGCACCGACGCGGTGGCGAAAAGTCCGGCTGATGGCTACACGCTGTTGCTGATCTCCAATGCGCAGACGGTCAATGAGTCGCTGCTTGCAAACAAGCCCTATGCGTTGATGCGCGACTTCGTGCCGGTCGCCCCGATCAACTACTCGGACCTGGTCATGGTCGTGCATCCCTCCGTCCCCGCCAAGACACTCGCCGAATTCATAGCGCTGGCCAAGGCGCAGCCAGGGAAACTCAACTACGCGTCATCCGGGCCAGGTACGCCCTACCATATGGCGGGGGAGCTATTCAAAGCAATGGCCGGCGTCGACATTGTGCACGTGCCCTACCGCGGCAGCTCGGGCGCGCGCGTCGACCTCATCGGCGGCCAGGTGCAGATGATGTTTGACGCGGTGACGACGATGAGCGAACACGTCAAGGCAGGGCAAGTGCGCGCGCTCGCCACGACCGGCAGGACGCGCTCCACAGTCCTTCCGGACGTGCCGACGGTGGCGGAGGCGGGGGTGCCCGGCTACGAGGCGACAATCTGGCTCGGGATGATGGCGCCCAAAGGAACGCCACCGGCGATCGTAAGCCGCTTGAATGCCGAGATCACGCGAATCGTGAGCCGTTCTGACATGCGCAGTGAATGGGCCGCGCAGGGTGCGACGACAATGACCATGACGTCCGCCGAATTCGACAAGTACATCGCCGACGACATCGTGAAGTGGGAGCGCGTGGTCAGGGTTGCTGGCGTCAAACCGGATCAGTAGGCACGGGCGGCCGGGCTCGCGCTATACGAGCAAACCGATGGCAAAGGACGCGGCGTAGCCGTGGCCCTCCGGCTGCGCCGAGAGGAGCAACTGCTTGCCGCTGTCGCGGAAGATCCCGTCTTCGTCATTGCGCATCCATCTCCGCCCCCGGCTCGCGTACGGCTCCAGGGCGAACACACGCTCCGTTAGCTCATCGTCGAAATACAGCTGCGAGGTAAAGGTGTGGCCTGGTGTTGATCGCTGGACCGAGCGGATCTTGAAGTGCAGGTGCACTGCCCGGCCGCCGTACCAGCCTGGAAAGATGGTCCGAAACTGTGCGCTCCCGGCGCTGTCGGTGAGTTGGTAGCCGCGCAGGAACTGCTGCCCGACGGTGGAAGGTCGGGAGCCGAAGCCGGACGCGTCGGAGTAGCGCCCGGTCGCGTCGGAATGCCACAGGTCGACCTGGACGCCCACCAGTGGTGCGCAGTTCGTGCCGCTCAGTCGTGACACGTTGAACACGACGCGCAGCGGTACACCCGCCCTGACCTCCCCCGTGCGCGGGTCGGACCGGATATCGGATCGGTTGAGCGCTTCGTCTACGAAGAACGGGCCTTCGGTTTGTTCTGGCACGGCGACGCACGAAGGCTGCGCCCCCGCGGGGGCTTGCGCGTACGCCGGTTCCGGGAGCATGCCGGTCAGCAATACCGCACCCGATACGCCGATGCGTGCGAGTGCCTTGCGACGAGAGACGAGTCGACCAGGGTCGGTGGCGTCAGTAAGACATGTTCGCATGCCAATCCCCGACGAGGGCCCAGGACAAGATGATGCGGGGACTCGGGTTTCGGCGCAAGCGCAGGCATGGCAAAATCGCCCCCGTGAGCTCGCGGGACATAACCTTACAGCTGGCATGCCGCGGCGACGCGCCCGTGATTGCGTCCATGTCGCGTGACCAGATCGAGGCGGGCCTGGGCTGGCAATACCGCAGCGAGCGCATACGCCAGCTGATCGACGACCCGGAGACGGTGACGCTTGTCGCCCGTGACGGCGAGCGCATGATCGGTTTCGCCATCATGTCCTTTGGCGAGGAGCGCGCCCATCTGGTGCTGCTCGCGGTCCGTCCGGTTTGTCAGCGGCGCGGCATTGGGCGACGGCTGATGCAATGGCTTCTGCAGTCGGCAACCACCGCCGGGATCGCCTCGATCCACGTTGAGTTGCGGGCCGACAACGAAGCGGCCTATGCGTTGTACCGGACGCTGGGATTCGCGGAGATCTTGCGCCTCCCGGGCTACTATCGGGGGCGCGAGACGGCCGTACGCATGATGCGCATGCTGCGCGCGCCGCACGCGACCGCAGAGCCATGGCGTCCGCCGCAGCGCTTTTCGTAGGCGCAGACACGCCGACATGGGCGCGACCTGGTACAGACAAATTTTCTGGAAGCGGGCTACCAACGCGCGATGTGTTCCCTGACCCGGGTCTCCTAAACCATCATGTCAGAAACACTACTGCTAGTCTTCACGGCCGCCGCTGTCTGGTTCGTTTTCGATGCACTGCGGGCGCGCGAGGCGGCGATCCGCGTTGCCCGGCGAGCGTGCAAGGAACATGGTCTGCAATTGCTCGATGACACGGTGCAAGGGTGGCGCATGCGCCTCGCGCGCGACCCGGAGGGTGTCGCGCGCGTGCGGCGGACGTTTATGTTCGAATTTTCGGAAGACGGATTTGCCCGGCGCACGGGTTCTCTGGTGATGCTCGGCGGGCAAGTCGAGTCGCTGCAACTCGAACCGTATCGAATGTCCTGAGCGCGGGCGATCTACCCATGCCGGAAAGCTTGCCAGGCAGCAATGCGTGATAATCCGATCAAGCGTCGTCTGCGAGATGGGGGCACAGCCGCGGGCGCCATGGTATTCGAGCTCCTGGCGCCGGGCCTGCCGCAGATCTGCAGCAACGCCGGCGCCGACTTCCTGCTGTATGACATGGAGCACACCGGGCTCGGCTTCGAAACGCTGAAAACGCAGATCGCGCTCTGCCGGGGCCTCGATCTCGTACCGATGACCCGGGTCCCTCGGGGCGAATACCATTTCATCGCCCGCGCGCTCGATCTCGGCGCGCTCGGGGTAATGGTGCCGATGGTCGGTACGCGCGCCGAAGCCGAGCACATCGTCGCTTGCACGCGCTATCCGCCGCAAGGCCGCCGCGGTGCGGCGTTCGGGTTTGCGCACGACGACTACGAAAGCGGCGACGTCGTGGCCAAGATCGCAGCCCTGCACGAGCGCACGTTGGTAATCATCCAGGTGGAAACCGCCGAAGGCCTCGATAACGTCGAGGCAATTGCAGCCGTGCCCGGTGTGGATGCGCTGTGGATCGGGCAGTTCGATCTGACCAATTTCCTGGGTATACCGGCACAGTTTCAGCACCCGACCTATCTCGCAGCGGTCGATCGCGTGCTGCGCGCCTGCACCACCTACGGCAAAGCGCCTGCGATGCTCGCGCTCGACGACGCGTGGTCGCGCGACTACGCTGCCCGGGGTTTCCGGCTGATGGCCTACGGCATCGATCAATTGCTGTTGCTGAACGCATTGCGTGATGGCCTCGACGTGTTGCGCAGCGCGCTTGCGGCAGGGAGGCGGCCATGACGGCCAGGTTTCGCGTGGGGCTGACCCGGGATATCCTCGACGCGCGCGGCGAGCCCGCTTTCGGCCGCGCCGCGCTGGGCATACTCGATGCCGCGCCCGACATCGAATGGGAATACCTGCCGCAAGTCGTGCCCGAAATCGGCGCCGACCATGCTGCGCGCTACGACGCCCTCTACCTCAACATCGCCCGCGTTCCAGCCGCTGCCGTCGCGCGCCCCGACTGCCGCCTACGGGTCGTCGCGCGGCACGGCGTGGGCTACGACGCGGTCGATGTGGCGGCGATGACCAAGGCCGGCGTGATCGTGACCAACACGCCGACGGCGATGCCGCGACCGGTGGCGACAATCGCGTTGACGTTCATTCTGGCGCTATCGGGCAAGCTCTTCCTCAAGGACCGGCTCACGCGCACCGGGCGCTGGGACGAGCGCATGGACAACATGGGGCGCGGCCTCACCGGGCGCACGCTCGGGGTCATCGGCGCCGGCGGCATCGGTCGCGAACTGCTGCGTATGGCGCGCACGTTCGATTTGAAGCTCGTCGCCGCCGACCCATTCGCGAACGACATCGAACTGGGCTATCTGGGTGCGCGCAAGGTCCCGCTGGAAACCCTGCTGCAGACATCCGATTTCGTGGTCGTCTGCAGCCTGCTGAATGAAAAGACCCATCACCTCATCGGTGCGCAGCAGTTTGCGCTGATGCGACCTGAGGCCTATTTCATCAACGTCGCCCGCGGACCTATCGTCCACGAGCAGGCTCTGATCGAAGCGCTACGCGCGCGGCGCATCGCTGGCGCCGCGCTCGACGTGTTCGAGCAGGAGCCGGTCGATCCCGCCAACCCGCTGCTCACGATGGACAACGTGATCGTGACCCCGCATTCGCTGTGCTGGACCGACGAATGCTTTCACAACATGGCGTCAACCGGTCTGCAGAGCATCGTCGACGCGCTCGGCGGCCGCGTGCCGGAATTCGTCGTCGACCGCGAGGTCCTTAAGCACGCTCGGGTGCAGGCGTGGCGGCGGGGCTAGCTAGCGCCGTTCCTCGTGCTCCTGCGGATGCCCTTGCGGATGCGGCTGCCCTTGCGGATGCGGTTGCCCCTGCGGGTGCGGTGCATTTTGCCCATACCCCGGCGGATGGGAGGCGTTCTGCGTCGTCGCTACGCTGTGCGCTTGCCCCGTGTACTGGGGATGTCCGGTTGCGGGGCCGACGGCGTTTGCCTGTTTGAACGCAGCCGCCCGGGACGTGGCCGCCAGCGACGGCGTACCGTGGTTCACCGACGCAAACTGGGCCCGATTGGTGCTGGCGAGCTGCTGGTGTCTTGTCTGCAGCTGCGTCGCCTGGAGATGATGCTCGCTCTCGGCCAGACGTTCCTCGGCCGTGGGCTGGGCGGCGATGCCGCCGGCCCCGCCGTTGTAGCTCACCCGTGACACGGCGGTGTTCTGTACGACGGGTTGGTTATAGGTATTGTGGATGTTGTTCACATTGACGTTCGTGACTGCAGAGTTGTAGCTGAAGGTGCCGCCGTTCCAGGATCCGCCGTGATAGCCCACGCCGCCGTAGCCAAAGCCGTAATTGATGCCACCGTAATAACCTACGTGCGGCCCCCAATAGCCTCCGTGCCAGAAATAGGCGCCGTTACCCCAGCCCCAATATCCCGGGGTCCACAGTGCGCCGATGAAGGGTGCGAGCACCCAGGTTCCGGGCACCCAATAGTAGCCATCGGCACCGTAACCCCAATACCCGGGCGTCCAGATGTAGCCTGGCCCGGGAACCGGGGGCTGCACGTACACCGGCAACGCCGGCGGCGCGATGGCGACCGAAAGGTACACGGCGGCGGACGAAGCGACCGGCGTCACGAGCAGGGCAAGCATGAGCAGGAGCGAGCCCCACACTGGCGAGGCGAGGCGGGTGGTCTTGGTCTTCATGGCTGTAATCTCCATTGGCACAACGCTCCAATAACGCGCCAATGATGCCAGCAGTTGACCCGGCATGCGAGGATCGCAGCGCAGTATGGGTGCGTTATACAATGCGCGTCCCGCGCTGCCGACCCAGCTGATGTCCTCCGAACCCGCCGTGCATTGCCAGGAGCGCCTCAAGGCGATGCCGCGCGTCGTGCTGCAACACCTCCGGCGCGGGATCGAAAAGGAAAGCCTGCGGGTGCGGCCCGACGGCGCGCTGGCCACGACCCCGCATCCGGTCGCCCTCGGATCCGCGCTCAAGCATCCGCACGTCACCACTGATTTCAGCGAGTCGCAACTCGAACTCATCACCGGCGTGCACAGCGATGCCGAGTCCTGCCTGAAGGAGCTCATGCAGATCCACCAGGTGGTGTACCGCGCGATCGGCGACGAGCTGCTCTGGTGCGCGAGCATGCCCTGTCGGCTGCCCGCGGACGAAGCCATTCCGATCGGCCGTTACGGCAACTCCAACGTCGGCCGCGCCAAGACGGTCTATCGCACAGGCCTCGCCCATCGCTACGGCCGGCGCATGCAGACGATTTCCGGTATCCACTACAATTTCTCCTTGCCGGACGAGCGCTCCAACGACGCCTACTTTGCGCTCATCCGTAATTTCCGCCGCCACTCCTGGCTGCTGCTCTACCTTTTCGGCGCCTCTCCGGCGGTGTGCGCGAGTTTTGTCGCCGGCCGCACGCACGAGCTGCAGCGCTTGAGCGACGACACTCTCTATCTCCCGTACGCGACCTCGTTGCGCATGGGACGGCTGGGCTACCAGAGCGATGCGCAGTCCTCCTTGGCAGTGAGCTATAACGATCTCAAGAGCTATGCCGCCTCACTGGAGACGGCGCTAACCAAGCCGTATCCGGCATACGAGGCGATCGGCATCCGCGACGGGGACGGGTACCGCCAGCTTGCGACGAGCCTGCTGCAGATCGAAAACGAGTTCTACGGCACGATCCGGCCCAAGCGAGTCATACGGCCGGGCGAGCGCCCGCTGCATGCGTTGCGCGACCGCGGCGTCGAGTACGTCGAGGTACGGCTCATGGACCTCGATCCGTTCGTGCCCATTGCGATCACCGCGGCCACGGTGCGCTTTCTCGATGTGTTTCTGCTGCACTGCCTGCTTTGCGACAGTCCGCCCGACACGCCGGAGGAACTCGCCGACATAATCGGCAACAAGCAGAGCGCGGCCTCGCATGGCCGCCAGCCGGGGCTGCGCCTCGCGCGGCACGGGCAACAGATCGAGTTGGTCGAATGGGGTGGGGAGGTGCTCGCCGACTGCGCACCGATCGCGAAGGCGCTCGATCACGCCACCGGAGCCAGTGCGCACGGCGAAGCCCTTGCCGCCGCGGTCGCGGCGCTAAACGACCCCGCCTTGACGCCGTCGGCGCGTGTGCTGCAAGCGATGAAGGGTTACGGCAATTCCTACATCGGCTTTGTTCTCGCTCAGTCGCGCGCGCACCGGGAGACGATTCTTCGACTGCCGCTGCCGCCCGAGGTCGCCGCCGGCTTTGCGCGCCTGGCTGAAGAATCGATCGCCGAACAACGCCGGGTCGAAGCCGCCGACACGGTCCCGTTTGAAACGTACCGGCAACAATACTTGGCTCCGGTGCGCCTGGGCATGTAGACGACGCACCATGCGCCGGGCAGGTCGGAGAAAGTGTAAGGCTGGTGCTGCGAGCTGACGAGGCCGGAGCCCTGCCTGGCTATTCGACTACGCGGCGGCGCGCCGCCTTCACCTGCCCGCGCCTGACCTTGCCGTCGACGCGCCGGCGTTGCGAGGCCTTGGTCGGCCGGGTCGGCTTGCGCCCGGGCGGCACAGCGTCGGCGCTGTCAACCAACGCCTGCAGCCGCGCCAGCGCATCCTGGCGATTCCGGTCCTGACTCCGATAGCGCTGCGCCTTGATGACGATCACCCCGTCCGCGGTGATGCGCTGATCCTTGCGCGCGCAGAGGCGCGCCTTGATCGGCTCCGGCAACGAGGACGCACGGACATCGAAGCGCAGATGCACGGCGCTCGCGACCTTGTTCACGTTCTGCCCCCCAGCGCCTTGCGCTCGAACGGCAGTCCATTCGACTTCAGTCGGGTCGATCGGAGTCATGGAAACGAGCGGAGGCGCGCATCAACGCCGGACCGCGAGGCAGTTCCCAGGATCGCGAAAGGTTGCATGAGGGTCCGGCAATCAGGTGGATCGACGCAAGCCCGCGGGGATCAACCATCGTTCGCCGACGCGAAACCCGCCTTCGATCAGCAGCGCCAGCGCTGCGGCAGGAATCGCCCCGGCGAGCAGCAGCGCATGATCGTTGAGCGCCAAGCCGGTGACGATGCGTTCACCGTAGCCGCCTGCGCCGATGAACGCGGCGATCGTGGCGGTGCCGACATTGATCACCGCCGAGGTTTTAATGCCGGCGACGATAGTCGGGGCGGCAAGCGGAAGCTCGATCTTGCCCAGGATGGTCGCCGCCCGCATACCCAGCGACTGCGCTGCCAGCGTCATGCCGCGGGCAATCTGGCTTAGTCCCGTGTGCGTGTTACGCACGATCGGCAACAGTGCGTACAGGCTCAACGCGATGAATGCGGGCACGGCGCCGATGCGTCCGGTCAAAGGAATGAGCACGGCCAGCAGCGCGAGCGAGGGTATCGTCTGCACGACCCCGGTTGCGCCCAGGATCAGGCCTTCGGCCGCTGGACGCTTCGCGGCAAGAATGCCCAGCGGGATGCCCACGATGACGCTGGCCGCGAGGGACACGAACACCAGGGCGAGATGGGTGAGAGTGAGTTGCCCGAAATCCGGTCCGAAGAGCTTGTTCCAGAAATCGCCAGCTGGCGCGGCCTTCGCGGTTGCCGCGGCGCCCGTACCCTGCGCGACAAAGGCCGCCGCAACTGCCGCAAAGTCCATGCCCTCCAGTTCGGCGGCGGCGTTCATCTTACGCATGGTTGCGGCATCGATCCGGCCCTCAAGATGCCTGAGCGCAGTCCAGCCCTGCGGGAATCGCTGCGGCAGATCGGCGCGATAGAGCAGCACCGCGTCATAGCGCGGAAAATAGTTGCGGTCGTCGGCGAGCACGGTCAGCCCGTAGCGGTCGATCTTGGCGTCGGTGGAGTAGACGTCGATCGCGTCGACTTGGTGCTCGGCGATGGCCTCGTAGGCCAGGCCATGATCGAGGCCGCGCGGTGTGGCGAACGGCAAGTCATAGGCCAGTTTCAATCCTGGCCAGCCGTCGGCGCGGCCGATAAATTCCTGCGACAGCCCCAGCCGCAACCCAGGATGCGCCTTGAGCTCGGAGAGCTTGGCGAGATCCTTGGCACGCGCGTCGTCGCCGCGCACTGCGATGGCGTAGGAATTGTTGAAGCCGAGCGGCACGCCGACCGCGAGCCCCATGGGCGCTAGCTTCGCGTTCAGTTCCGGCAGCGGCGGGACGGAATCGAGCTTAAGGATTTCCTTGGCGATCGTTCCGGTGTATTCCGCATAGACATCGATACTGCCGGTGGTAAGCGCGTTGAGGACGATGGCCGTGTTGCCCAGTCCCTGGCTGTGCGTGGCCGGTGTCGCACCCGCGCCTTCGGCGGTCTGCTTGATGATCTCGCCCAGGATGTACGACTCGGTAAAGCGCTTGGAGCCGACATGCAGCGTGGGGTCCGCGACGGCAGCCGTACCGGTTGCGAACGCGAGGGCGCCCGACAAGAAGGCGATCGATATTCTCGTCCGCATGAATGTTCCCCCGCCGTCGTCGCTTGCATTTCATTCGCACGGTACCGCGCATGATACGCTGTGGCCGAATGCTTTCGCTCCGTCCGGGCCGGTCCTGCTTCGGACGTGGCCCGCAGGAATCGACTAAGCTTGCTGGCTACCTCTTTTCCATGCCCTCGTATCCGCACCTTTGCGCGCCGTTGGACCTCGGCTTTACGACACTTGCCAATCGCGTTCTCATGGGCTCCATGCACACCGGGTTGGAGGAGGATGCGGACGGGTTCAACAAACTCGCGGCATTCTATGCGGCGCGGGCCAAGGGCGGCGCGGGATTGATCGTCACCGGTGGCATCGCGCCCAATTTTACCGGGCGACTCGAGCCCCGTGCGTCGCAGCTTTCGTTCCGATGGCAGATCGGCAAGCATCGCGTCATCACGCAGGCGGTGCGCGCTGCCGGCGGCAAGATCGCGCTGCAGATCCTCCATGCGGGGCGTTACGCATATCACCCGCTGTCCGTCGCGCCATCGGCGGTCAAGTCGCCCATCACCCCGTTCCGTCCGCGTGCGCTGACGCGCTGGGGCATCGACCGCACCATTGCCGCGTATGCGCGGTGCGCGCAGCGAGCGCAGCAGGCGGGTTACGACGGCGTCGAAATCATGGGCTCCGAGGGTTACCTCATCAACCAGTTCGTCGCGCCGCAGACCAACCATCGTGACGACGACTGGGGAGGGTCGTTCCTGAACCGGATCCGCTTTCCACTCGCGATCCTGCGCCGCACGCGCGAGGCGGTGGGAGCGAATTTCATCATCATCTACCGCCTGTCGATGCTCGATCTGGTCGAAGGCGGCAGTACCTGGGATGAGGTCGTCGCGCTCGCGCAGGCGGTTGAGGCTGCCGGAGCGACCATCATCAACACGGGGATCGGCTGGCACGAGGCGCGAATTCCCACTATCGCGACCATGGTGCCGCGCGCGGCGTTCGCGTGGGTGACCCGCCGCCTCATGGGCGAGGTAAAGATTCCGTTGATCACGACCAATCGCATCAACGATCCTGCCACTGCCGAAGCACTGTTGGCGCGAGGCGATGCGGACATGGTGTCGATGGCGCGGCCGTTCCTTGCCGATCCGGAGTTCGTGAACAAGGCGCGGGAGAATCGCGCCGACGAGATCAATACCTGCATCGGCTGCAATCAGGCCTGCCTGGATCAGATCTTCGAGCGGCAGACGGCGACTTGTCTGGTGAATCCGTTCGCCTGTCGCGAGACGGAACTGAAGTGCACGCCCGCAGCGCGAGCCCGGAAGGTCGCCGTCGTCGGCGCCGGACCGGCAGGCATGGCGTGCGCGATGACGGCAGCGGAGCGCGGCCACAAGGTCACATTGTTCGATGCGGGGGCGGAGATCGGTGGACAGTTCAATCTCGCGCGCCGCATTCCGGGCAAGGAGGAGTTCAGCGAGACGCTGCGGTTCTTCCGCACACGACTGGCAAGATTGGGCGTCGAAGTGCGCTTGAATCGTCGCGTCGGTGTCGAAGACTTGCGCGGGTTCGACGACGTCGTCCTGGCGACGGGCATCGTCCCCCGGCGCCCTTCCATACCGGGTCTTGGCCATCCCAAGGTTGCCGGTTACGTCGAAATCGTGGAGGGGCGCAGGATCGCCGGCAGGCGGGTCGCAGTGGTCGGTGCCGGAGGCATTGGCTTCGACGTTGCCGAGTTGCTCACAGCAGGAGATGATGTCGCCGACGGTCACCTGAGCGACGGCTGCGCGGACGATCGGGCCATTGCGGCGTTTTGCGGCCAGTGGGGAATCGACCGCAATTACGTCGGTCGAGGCGGATTGAAGCCGGCCGATGAGGATCGGCCGTCGCGCGAGCTGTGGCTTCTGCAGCGCAAGAGCGAGAAGGTCGGCGAAGGCCTGGCCAAGACGACCGGTTGGATCCGGCGCACGCTGTTGCGCCGGCGCGGCGTAAAGATGCTCGCCGGAGTCGAATACGTGCAGATCGACGATGCGGGTCTAGAGCTCAACGTGGGAGGCAAGCCGCAGGTGCTCGATGTGGACACGGTAGTGATCTGCGCCGGCCAGGAGCCGCAGCGGGAGCTGGCCGCAGGCCTGGAGGCGGCAGGTATCCAGGCGAGACTGATCGGCGGCGCCGACGTCGCGCTGGAACTCGACGCGAAGCGCGCGATCGAGCAGGGGACCCGTGTCGCCCTCGCCTTGTAGAAAAGCCAACCCGATGGACGCATGGTCCGGCGACGGCCAGTGACCTGCAGACGGTCCCCGATTGCGGCTAGTCGGTTGCCATTCCAGCGCGCGGCGCCTCCCATGCGGATAGATCTGGCCGGCGCAAGTGCCAGTCGGTGAGCGATTGGAACGCTCGCCCGAGGCGTATCAATGTCGTCTCCGCAAACGGCGCCCCGATCAGTTGAATTCCGATCGGAAGGCCCGTGGCGGAGAAACCCGCCGGCAGGGACAATCCACAGGCTCCGAAGTAGTTGACTGCACGCGTAAACGTCGCATACGGGGACGTCGCTTCGTCGACTTCATCCAAGGGCACTGCGGTGATCGGCAGCGTCGGCGTCAGCAGCGCGTCCTGGCCCTGCATCCAGGCGCTGAAATGGGCGGCTGTTTGCGTTCGCTGCGCCAGCTCATCGCGGTATTCGGCGCTGCTGATCGCTTGGCCGGCAAGTATCCGCTTCCGCACCCAAGGGTCGATCTCGAGCGTTTCGTCCTCGATGTAGGGGCGGTGCCGGGCATAGGCCTCGGCCGCGATGATGCGGCCATTGCGCTGCATCACGTCCTCGAGATCGAATGGAACGCAGGCTTCCTCGACCCTGGCGCCGAGCGCACGCAACGTTGCCATCGCGTCGGCGCGGGCAGCGAACACATCGGGCGACGCGGGCCACTGAAATTGCTCGACGGCGAGGGCCGTGATGCGCATCCCGTGCAAGTCGGGTCCCGCCGCGAGCGCGGCCGCGCAATCAATCTGGGGCGTTGCGAGTGTCACCGGATCGCGCGCATCGGGTCCCGCCATCGCGCTGAGAAGCAGCGCTGCGTCGTCGACGCTGCGGGTGAGGGGTCCCAGCGAATCGAGGGACGTGGCGAGCGCAAATACGCCAGCGAGGCTGATCAGGCCGTAGGTCGGCTTGAATCCGGTTAGCCCGCACAGCGAGGCTGGAATGCGAATCGACCCCCCGGTATCCGAGCCGATGGCGGCAGGGGCGAGCCCAGCGGCGACTGCGACCGCGGAGCCGCTGCTTGACCCTCCGGCGACGCGATGCGTTGCCGTGTCCCACGGGTTCCACGGCGCGCCGAGCGGTGCGTTGCGGCCCCAGGCGCCGAACGCGAACTCGACCAAGTGGGTCTTGCCCAGCGGAATCATCCCCGCCTCGAACAGGCGCTCTGCGGCAGTCGCGGTTTCCGCCGCGATGCCGTGGGGGCGGCTTTTCGACCCCGCCCCCGTCACCCGTCCGCGTAGATGCAGCAGGTCTTTGAGGGCAATGGGAAGCCCATGCAGAGGACCGCGCGCCGTACCGGCCTGGCGCTCGAGATCGGCGTCCTGCGCCAGTGCGAGCGCGTTATCGCGGTAGACGTCGACGAAGGCGTGCAGGCGTAAGTCGAGCCGGACAATGCGCTCCAGATACGCCGCAACGATCTCGCGCGACGAAACAGCGCCGCGCGCGAGCAAAGCGGAGAGCTCGCTAAGTGATTGCCAAACGAGATCGGATTCCACTGCAACGCCCCCAGAGTCCGTGCGCCGACGCGGCCCGTGCGCACCTGGCCGCAGTGTGCAGTGTGGACCGCTGGGGTCCCCTATTGGAAGCCATCGCGAGCACTGGAGGGCGGGGCCCGGGCGCCTGCAGCGGAAAATGTCCCTCGCTCCAGCCTCGTCGCAAACCGAGAAAAGAGACAAGGCTGCTCAGATTGGATGGTCTACCCCACGTCTGATGGCTAATTCGGTGGCAGAATGCCGATGCCCGAGTAGTTAACGCCAGTAAA